>JAFYHN010000015.1 GCA_017539165.1 Eubacterium sp. | reverse complement strand
TCAATATCCATGATTGGTTCACCTTTTCCTATGATACAAAGTTATTTGTTTCCAGTCTTGATAACGCAGATCAATTTCCCATACAGAATTTATTGTCCGGATGATGATCAGGTGTACTTACAGCTTAGTCTCGTATATTAAAGATAAAACTATATTAGGTCGTACATCTTCATCCTTTATTTTTTTTCCCGTTATTCAGCTTCTTTCTGGCTGTTTCCAACACGCTGGCTATATTATCCTGCTTAAGCATCTGCGGATTCTCTTTATCCAATTGTTTAAGGATAACATGATTGCCGGCTTCTTCCGATCTGGTGACATCATACAATTCATCAAGATTCTCTGATGCAAAAATACTATCCAGAAGTTTCCCCGCGTCATTATTATGAGGCAGTTTGTCATATCCTCCATACAGATCATTTACTGCTTTGTCTATACTGTCTCTGGTTACTTTCTCCGAATGAATGATCCCCACAACATCTGACATATCGTATTTGTACTCTCTTAACGAAGCCAGTTTCATCGCAACATTATACTCAGGCGGCAGTATTCTTACCTCCAGGATATTGGCAAATGTTTTGTAGTGCTTCGAGTATTCCGAGATCCATGGTGAATACGAATCTGTCTTCTTAAAATCCTGATTAATCCACCCAGTAGGTAGACCATTACGGTCTCCGACAATATTTATTGCATCTTTCATAACAGAAGACGCTACTATGATCGCATCAATATCCGTAGTTGATGCCCGAAAGCCATACTGTGTGACGATCGCAGCTCCTCCAATGATGACTATCTCTGCAGGAGTCTTCCTGCCGTTCAGTCTCCTGAACTCTTTCGCAAGCTGAAACAGCAAATTATCTATATTTTCCTTGGTAAACAGGACTTTA
The DNA here is from genome assembly GCA_017539165.1 of Eubacterium sp. Lineage (GTDB taxonomy): Bacteria > Bacillota > Clostridia > Lachnospirales > Lachnospiraceae > Eubacterium_Q. Next base: position 774 of record JAFYHN010000015.1, on the reverse strand, counting down.
TCCATCATAAAACCTCACATTCAACAATATTGAACTCCATGAATTCGGGTATGGCTTTTTCAAGTGCGGCCTTATGAGTATTCTTTCCCAACAGTTTTTCAGAGAGTTCTGTATCTGCAGGGTATACCGGTCTTTCCAGTTTATACTTTCTGATCTCATTGTATTCCTCGCATATGGGAAGATCATTTCTCCTGCTCAGATAATCAAGCATTGCAAGAAGATAGAAGGCCTCTGTCTTCATATCAAGTTTCCAGTAATAATCTATTCTCTTGTTCTCCAACAGATCTATTACATAAGCTATCTCGCCCATTCTTTTGACAAGATGGCGCTGCTCTCCCCTGAACAGTTCAAACGTACGATTCTTATCGCAAAGTGTAAGAAGCTCATCTATGGTCAATCCAAGAGCATCTGCAATCTTTTTAACAACTCCAAGTGCGCAATTAAGTATATCCACTTTTCCGTTAACTATATTAAACACAGTAGGATATGCTACGACCGCGTTGTTGGCCACCTTATAGATCGATATTCTATTGTCTTCCAGATACTGTTTTATATACATATGACCACCTTATGATCATATTATATACTTTTTCGTATATATACGCAAGCGTATATATCGAGTCGATTGCTATTTACCATAAAGTCCACCACAGATCATACAATCTCTTAATTGGATGAAGTTGAAGATATGCCAAGTTACCACCGGTAGATAGCGCTTCTATCTCCCTCAGTTTTTCAGCATCTCGGCAGTTAAACTTGTTTATCAGAACAGTC
>JAFYHN010000014.1 GCA_017539165.1 Eubacterium sp. | reverse complement strand
GTATTTAATATAATTGTTTTTTAATAAATCTTTTAATATTATTATTAGGTGAAGAGTTATTTTCTCTCTTTTTTTTTTTGCTACTTCTGCGATCTCTGTCATATCCTGGCTTTTGTTATACATATGCTTGGATATGATATCTTTTACTTTTTCTTTACATCTCTTTCCGACTTCTTCCCGGATTATCAGTTTTGTCTGGGCATCTAACTCATTATCCCTGACAAAAACCTCTTTGATCCCAAGTTCTTCAAGTCTTGGGATATAAGCGACTTTAAGTAAGGTACCCTCTGCTAGTATCTCCTTATAATCAGGGGTAACTATAGATCTTGCCAGTATCTCACTTCCTGTTAATTGATCAATCTTTACTAATCTCACTCTTGTGTACCAATAGCTTTTTCAAGGGCAATTCTTTCTTCACTGCCCAGTTCCAGTTCACATCTGCCTTCATATATCTCTTTTGTATATGTATAGCATCCGTCAGAAGTATGTACCGAATTCAGGATGAATCCGTTGTTTTCCTCATCAAGAAGAGCAAGAGAGAAGCTTAACATTCCGCCCATCTGCTGATATGCATCATATTTAACGATACCTATCTTTTGGAAGGTTCTTGTAAGCACTCTGAATATCTGTCTTATATCGGAACGGTTTGCATTTACCACCTTTTTGATCTTATTGTTATCCTCAAAAAGCTTGGCTATGGCATCTTCAAGACTTTCCGCACTGCTTCCCTTCATGAATTTGGCATATTTCTTCTGAAGTCGTATTTCCCTGTATATGAATATGCCCAACAATATTATCAAAACTATTACAATAACGAACAGGGTTATTATCAGGTAGCCTATATCTACACCCAACCCCATTCTCGTCAATACATCACTGGTCATTATAATTTACCTGCTATCTCTTTATTAACTCCACGATCCTGTCTAGGTCATCATGACTGTAGAACTCGATCTCAACCTTACCGGAACCTTCGCCGCCTTTTGACAGTATCGATACTTTTGTTCCAAGTATGAGTTTTAACTGTTCTTCAAGGTTTGAATATACCACCTGAAGTGAGTCGTTGATCTTCCTTTTCTGTTTCGGAGGCTTACCAAGACTCTTGATGTATTTCTCAACATCTCTTACACTCATCTTATTGTCAAAGATCTTTTCAGCGATCTCAACCTGTTCAGCAGGGTTTTCTATAGAGATTATGGCTCTTGCATGTCCTGTTGAAAGCTTTCCGTCCACGATCATCTGCTGAACTTCTTCAGTAAGCTTGAGCAGTCTGAGTGAATTTGTAATGGTTGTTCTGTTCTTTGAAACCTTCTCGGCAACCTCATCCTGCTTTAAATTGAATTCATCAAGAAGTCTCTTATATGCCATGGCTTCTTCTATGGGATTAAGATCTTCACGCTGAATATTCTCTATTATTGAGATCTCGACGATTTCCTGTTCAGTGAATTTTCTTATTATAACAGGAATCTCTTTAAGACCGGCAAGTTTGCAGGCTCTCCATCTTCTCTCACCTGCTATTATCTCATAGTATCCGTCTCTGTCCTGAACAAGGATAGGCTGTAAAAGTCCAACCTGTTTGATAGAATCAGCAAGTTCTATCAAAGCATCTTCATCAAATACCTTTCTAGGCTGATCCCTGTTTGGCTCAACAAGATTGATATCAACTACTGAATCAGGTGTCTGAGCCTTATCTTTTTTCTGTTTATTGTCAGGAGTGTCGAGTACATTACTCGGTATTAAACTATCAAGTCCTTTTCCTAATCCCTTCTTAGCTGCCATTTTTAAAGTCCCTTTCTTGAACTATTGATTGTTGATGATCTCTTTTGCCAAGCTTCTGTAGCTTTCTGCTCCGGAAGATTTTGGATCGTACATGCATATAGGCATCCCGTAACTGGGTGCTTCGGCAAGTCTTATATTTCTCGGAATAAGTGTATCAAACACTTTCTGATGGAAATTCTGTTTTACATTATCAACGACCTGTGCCGAAAGGTTTGTTCTTGAATCATACATTGTGAACACAACACCTTCCATGGCAAGTCTGGGATTAAGTCTTTCTTTTACAAGATTAACTGTATGTATCAACTGACTGAGACCCTCAAGTGCGTAATATTCACACTGGATCGGTACAAGTACAGTATTTGCTGTAGTCATGGCATTGACTGTGAGCATGCTGAGTGACGGAGGACAGTCAATAAATATGTAATCATATTTGTCGATGACCCAGTCTATCTCATTCTTAAGTATGTATTCTTTCTTATCTACACCGATAAGTTCTATCTCGGCTGCAGCCAGATTTACATTTGACGGTATGACAGATACATTCTCGATCACATCTTTTATAATGCATTCACCAACTGAGCATTCACCGAGGATCAGTTCATATACCGTATTTTCTATATTATTCTTGTCAACACCGAGTCCACTGGTAGTATTTCCCTGAGGATCCATGTCGATCACAAGAACCTTTTTGCCAAGTTCAGCAAGGGAAGCGGACAGATTTATTGAAGTTGTGGTCTTTCCGACTCCGCCTTTTTGATTGGCGATCGCTATAACTCTACCCATTTATTTATGATCTCCATTCTATTATGCTATGTCACTGATTATAACATTATATTTTTTTATAATCTATAAAGTAGAGTGTGAAATAATAACCAAAAAATGTTTCACAATTTCTCTATTTTTCTATATAAAAATGTTTCACAGACTATTGACCAAAATATTGTGGTCCAATGTTTCATGTGAAACATTATATTGTGTAACTACAACGGGTTTCAGATCATGTTTCACGTGAAACATACGTCTAGATCCTGGTTATATTATTCTTGATCGCAAAGACCGCAGCCTGTGTTCGGTCATTTACTTCCAGCTTTTCAAATATATGGGAGAGATGATTTTTAACTGTTCTCTCACTGATATTGATCGCTCTTGCTATATCCATATTCTTCATTCCTGAAGAAACCATACCAAGCAGTTCCAATTCTCTGCTTGTCAGTAACTTTATTTTATCTTTATCATTATCTCTGTTTATAAGATAGTTATTAAGATATGGCAAAAGTTCTGGCTGGATATAATCTTTACCTGCGTTAACTTCATAGATTGCTCTATAAAGTTCTTCATAATGAACAGATTTTAAAAGATAACCGTTAGTTCTAAGATCAACTGCCTTTACGAGAAATTCTATCTCATTATGTGTTGTCACAATAATGACTTTAGATTTGATCTTTTTCTTTCTGATAAATTCTAGTATCTGTATGCCATCTTTGTCAGGCATATTTATATCAAG
>JAFYHN010000013.1 GCA_017539165.1 Eubacterium sp. | reverse complement strand
CTCTGAATATCCTATGCAGGCTCTGAAGATTTATCTCACCGATAAGATAATCATAATCTATCGGAGGCTGATACATCTTTACTTCCTCAGGAAGTGTCTCATGCTTATAGATGAATCTCTCAGCACCCATATGCATATCCTTAAGCTCATAAGACATAAACTTGTACATCTTGTACTCAAGAAGTTTCTGAACAAGTTCTGCTCTGGGATCTTCCTCTTCGCCTTCTTCATTGACCTCTTTTGGAAGTAACATCTTGCACTTTATATCAAGAAGAGTAGCTGCCATGAGTAAGAATTCACTCATGATATTCATATCCTCTGTCTCCATCTTGCGGATATATTCGAGATACTGCTCCGTGATGGTAACGATCGGGATATCATATATATCAACTTTATTCTTTTCGATCAGATGAAGCAACAGATCCAGCGGACCTTCAAACACTTCAAGTTTAACTTCAATCGCCATAACAACCTCTGCAACAATATATTGTGGTCTCTTTAGCGCCCACACTTATAAAGTATACAAAATATAGTGGTCATTTGCAAGAAAAACTTAAGTTTATGAATGTTCTACGTCAATAATGCACAGTTCACAGGGATTGAAGACTCTTATAGGAATGGTATGGCTGCCAAGTCCCTTGCTGACTATCATTACAGAACCGTTCTTTTCGTACTTTCCGCCGTCATATACAGGGAAAAGTCTTAATCTTGGTGAGACCGCACCGCCTAGTACCGGTAATCTTCCGATACCGCCGTGATAATGACCCGAGAGCACAAGATCTGCTTCTTTACTGTATATATCAAAGTATTCCGGATTGTGTGCCATAAGTATCCTGAAATGAGACTCATCCCTTTCACCGGTCAGTTTTCTTACATATTCCGGTGCCATATTCACCTTAGTGCCGCGCTTATAATAATCTCTCTCGATCTCTAGCCCCTGTATATCGATATTATACTCATCAAGGTACTCAGAATTATTTCTCATGATGTTTACGCCCTTGGATGTAAGCTTATCCATGAGTAAATCAAAACTGTCCTCGAAATCCTCCCTGTAAAGATACATACGGTATTCGTGATTTCCGATCCCGTAGAATACCTTATATTCCTTAAGAGCCTCAACAAGCTTAACAGGGATATCGAGCCTATGCTCATTTATCTCACCGGCGCGAGAAGTAACCATATCACCGCCCATAACGATAATATCCGGCCCGGCTTTTTTAACAGCATCAATAAGCCTTTCATTGTCAGTCCCAAAAGAATTACAATGAAGGTCTGAAAGAAAAGCTATACGGCATTTCTTTAAAACCTTGTCTGATACGACCTTATATTCAGTTGTTATGAACCTGTTGTTGTCAATGATGCTGCTTATGACAACAGTCAATATAGCAGCGATCAATATGATCCAGTATATTATCATGGCAGTTTTTAAAAGCCCCCGGACATATCCGAGGGCTTTATTAAATCATCTTAGTTATACTTACGCTTTCTTGCAGCTTCAGATTTTTTCTTACGCTTTACGCTGGGCTTCTCGTAATGCTCACGCTTTCTGATCTCCTGCTGGATACCTGCCTTTGCGCAGCTTCTCTTGAAACGACGTAATGCGCTATCTAAAGTTTCATTCTCTTTTACGATAACACTTGACACCTGACTTGACCTCCCTTCGGTCCTGCATAAGTTTATCACTGATTCAGGTTATTTGTGTAAATACACATAGAATATTATATCTATTTTTCGGCGTTCGTCAACAGTTTTTGCTAAAATATATCAGTTTTTCACTCG
>JAFYHN010000012.1 GCA_017539165.1 Eubacterium sp. | reverse complement strand
GCCACTCACCTCCACGTGTTCTGTAGTGTGTCAGTCTTATAAGAAGATAATAACAGAAGGAAAATAGATTAGATAGCGAAAGAAAAGAGGGTTTCATGACCCCATCGGTGTCTTTCGCGGAAAGACGGGTTATAAATATGATTGTCAAAGGAACATATTTTCAGAATGATCCAGATAAGCCATTGGTATATGGTGATGTGGAGATCACAAATGTAAAACGTCAGCGGCTTCGTGGTGAGGAGTGTAAAGAGGGTGTTCTCTGCGAACCGGTAATGGTGGGATTCTGTGGGACGGACAATGAATTGATGAGAATGGGCAGCGAAGGACTATTATCTGCTAAGTTTCCAGAGGGAAAGAACAGATTGGTCAATGGTCATGAAGGAATCGTATGGGTCCCATCAGAGAATCGTTTTGCAATAGTACTTATCCGTGGTGGTGACAGCTATGATCCAACTCGTTATACGGAGGATGAAACATATTTTGAATATGGTTGTGATCAGGCGGATGGACTTTTTGCAGATAAACAGTATTTCAATCCGGATATGCTTCTGCCTATCCCAGATGGATTTGTGGAAGATGGAAAACTGAAACTTGAGTTTGCCAAGAAAATGGTTTTTCCTGATCCATTTGCCTGCATGCTTTTCCAGCTTGAGCGAATGGAAGATTTGGGAAGTGCCCATAACTTTAGAGTGGCAATGAAGAAGTATAAATGTGATGAAGTGAAGGCAAGAGATATAGCAAGAGAGGAAATCTTTGATAGGACAGTTATATTTGGTCTTGGAACAACAGGAATGTTTATTGGTGATCTGATAAAGAGAAAATATAAGAATGCAAATATCATTTTTGTTGCAAGAAGCAGTGAAGAATCTCAGAAGGTGAGATTTGCTTTGGAACAGACTGGAGGAGAATATCTCAGGAATACATTTGATTCGGAAGATGAACTGGCTAAGGCAATCATAGATAAACTTGAAGGAAGAGCTACAGTTTTTATAGGCGTCAGCGGAAGTCAGGTTGAACATAGAATAGCATTTGATAAGAAAGTGCTTGGCTGTAATGGAATCTATAACAGTTTTTCACTGGGACCTAAGATTACATTTGATACCATGCCTTTTGGTTTTGAAAATCATCTGATTATGGGCTCTATCAATTTTCGTCAGGATCATATGGAACAGGCGATAAAAATGCTGGCTGAGAGTTCATATGACAAGATTGTGGAACTTATCGATAAAGAGGAATTCATAAGTGATCCTATCGGAGCTTATAAGAATAAAATATATAGTAAAAATGCTCCGCTGAAGACCGCAGTAATATGGAATGAAAAATATATAGAAAGATAATTAATCGAAACAGATTTTTAAAGAGGGAATAAAAAATGAAGACAGTATTAATAGATAAACCATTTGAGATTAAGGTAACAGATACTCAGATGCCTGAGCCAAAGGAGGGCGAGGCACTTCTTAAGGTTTTATACGGAGGTATCTGCGGAGCTGATGTTGCAAGTTACACAGGCAATCAGCCTTTTACAACATACCCGAGGATTCCGGGACATGAGTTTAGTGCTGAGATTATATCCATACCGGAAAATGATCGTAATCTGAAAGCGGGAGATATAGTTACTGCTAATCCGTATTTTAATTGTGGCACATGTTATTCATGTCAGCGTGGATTTGTAAACTGCTGCACTGATAATCAGACTATGGGAGTTCAGCGAGATGGTGCGTTTAGAGAATATATTGTTATGCCGGTTGAAAGGATATATGATGGAAAAGGACTATCTGCAAAAGAGCTGGCATTGGTAGAACCTTTTACAATCAGTTACCATGCATTACATCGTGCTCCGGTTAAGTCGGGAGATAAGGTTCTGGTAGTAGGAGCCGGTCCTATCGGCCTCTTTGCTCTTATAGCAGCAAAGGCACAGGGAGCAGAGGTTTATGTGGCAGATATACTTGATGGACGTCTGGAAAAGGCTATGCATTTCGGGGCATCAGGGGTGATAAATTCTGCTAAAACAGATATAGTCGAAGAGACTATGAAGGTTACTGATGGAAATGGATTTGATGTCTGTGTTGAAGCTTGTGGTCAGTCTGTGACATTCCTTGCATGCATAAACTGTGCAGCATTTGCGGCAAATATTATTCTGATAGGAAATGGAAAGAAAGAAACTACATTTCTTCATTCTATTCTTCTTAAGAAGGAGTTAAATGTATTCGGAAGTCGTAATTCTTATCCAGCGGATTTTAAAGAAGTCATCGATCTGATAGCTTCTGGAAAGGTAAATGTGATGGATATGGTAAGTGATATTTATCCTATTGATAAAGCTGACCTGGCATTCAAGGCTCTTGCCGAGAATGATGGAAGTCTTGCAAAAGTACTTATAGCTATCGGAGCTGAAGAAGTTTAGTAAGAGGGGGCACTAGTCATGAAAGAAACGATTATTCAATTTGGAGAAGGCGGATTCTTAAGAGGATTTGTAGATGTATTCATTCATAAGATGAACGAACAGGGTTTATACGATGGAAAAGTTGTTGTCATTCAGCCCATCTCTAAAGGATTGATCCCGGTAATAAATGAGCAGGGGGGTATATATCATCAGTTTCTAAGAGGTGTAGAAGATGGGATAGTAGAGGATCAATGTATTGAAGTTACATCGATTTCCAGAGGTATTGATCCTTACACAGATTATGACGAATATCTGAAACTGGCTCAGAATCCGGATATGCGTTTTATCATCTCGAATACAACTGAAGCGGGTATAGAGTATCTGGGAACAGAAGAACTGAATGATGCACCGCCGAAGTCCTTTCCGGCGAAATTGACGGTTCTTTTATATGAACGTTTTAAGGCGAAGCTTCCGGGTTTTGTTATTTTTTCATGTGAACTGATAGATAATAACGGAAAAGAACTACTGAATTGCGTCTTAAAATATGCAGAGCTTTGGAAGTTACCAAAAGATTTCTCAGATTGGATTCTTAGTGATAATCATTTTTGCAACACCCTGGTTGATAGAATCTGTACCGGATATCCGAAGGATGAGGTTGAAGCACTTACGAAGCGTCTTGGTGTGGAAGACAGACTTATGAATACCGCTGAGGTATTCCATCTCTGGGTTATTGAAGGCGACTTCGAAGATGAATTCCCACTTAAGAAAGCTGGGATAAATGTCATCTGGACAGATGATGTGAAGCCTTATAAGAAGAGAAAAGTACGTATCCTGAATGGAGGCCACACATCTATGGTTTTAGCAGCAAGATTATACGGACTTTCTACGGTAAAAGAATGTCTGGATGATCCTCTGATCAACACGTTCCTTAACCAAACTATCTTTGACGAGATCATTCCTACTCTGGGACGTGAGCAGGAGGATATACCATTTGGAAGGTCGGTACTGGAACGCTTTGCTAATCCTTTTGTGAAGCATCAGCTCCTAAGTATTGCACTAAATTCGGTAAGTAAGTTTAAAGCAAGAGTCCTGCCTACTATTTTGGAATATAGAGAGCAGAGGAATTCCCTTCCGCCATGTCTTACATTTTCGCTTGCAGCTCTTATAGCATTCTATAGAACAGATGAGGCAAATGATAATGAAGATATTATGGCTTTCATGAAGGTGGCCTCTGTCGGGGATATTCTTAAGAAGGAAGAATATTGGGGACAGGACTTGAGTTTTATGAAGGAAGATATTGAAAGATATTATGATTCCATAATTAATAAAGGAATGAAACAGGCTATCGAGGAGGTGCTTGGATGAAAGAAATCAAGATTCATCCAGCTGACAATGTGGCAGTAGATGTTTCCACCGGTCATAAAATCGCACTATGTGATATAGCTGAAGGTGAAAATGTTATCAAGTACGGCTTCCCTATAGGGCATGCAACGCATCTGATCAGAAAGGGCGAGCATGTACATACACATAACCTGAAAACTAATCTGAGTGAAAAGCTGACTTATGAATATAATCCTAAGTTTTATCCGGAAGAGGAAGTCAGCACCGGAGAGATTATGGCCTATGTCAGAGAAGGCGAAGAAATTGGTATCAGAAATGAAGTCTGGATCGTAAATACAGTTGGATGTGTAAATAAGATTGCTCAGAAACTGAGTGAACTTACTGGGGCATTCTGTTTTCCTCATCCTTACGGCTGTTCTCAGCTTGGAGATGATCATCAGATCACAAGAAAAATCCTCCGTGGCCTGGTGCGTCATCCAAATGCTGCGGGAGTTCTGGTTTTGGGACTTGGATGTGAGAACAATTATATGGCTTCATTTCAGGAATGTCTCGGACAGATTAATCTTGACAGGGTTAGATTCTTAAATGTTCAGGAATGTGAGGATGAAATAGAAGACGGGGTAAGACTCATAAGAGAGCTCCAGGAATATGCATCGACTTTTAAACGTGAGTCAGTTCCTGTTTCAAAGTTGAAAGTCGGACTTAAATGCGGCGGATCTGACGGTTTTTCCGGGATTACTGCAAATCCTTTGATAGGTCAGTTTTCTGACTATCTTGTTGCTGCAGGTGGAAGCACAATCCTGACTGAGGTGCCGGAAATGTTTGGAGCCGAAACTATTCTTATGGACAGATGTCTGGATAAAGATGTATTTGATAAAACTGTAAATCTTATAAATCATTTCAAGGATTATTTTACGCAGCATGGACAGGTGATATATGAGAATCCTTCGCCGGGTAATAAAGCTGGCGGGATCAGTACACTGGAAGAAAAATCACTAGGCTGTACTCAGAAAGGTGGACGAGCCCAAGTTGTTGATGTACTTGATTATGGAGATAACATTTCAAGACACGGTCTTCAGCTTTTGGATGGTCCGGGAAATGATATGGTAGCTGTTACGAATCTAACTGCAGCTGGTTGTCATATGATCCTTTTTTCAACAGGTCGTGGAACACCGCTTGGAGCACCTGTTCCAACTATCAAGGTTGCAACTAATTCGGATCTTGCAGAAAGAAAGAAGAACTGGATAGATTTTGATTCCGGTCCAATGCTGGAAGGAGAAGAACTGAAGGAAAACTTTATTGATTTTGTATTGCAGGTAGCAGAGGGGAAGATGACCTGCAATGAAAAGAATGGTTACAGGGAGATCGCAATCTTTAAAGACGGGGTTACACTATGAGTGATTTTATTGTGATAGATGCACATGTACATCTGTGGGAGAAACAACAGGGGCTCATAAATGGACAGGCTGTATCGCATGTAGAGAATGGTAAGAGTCTCTTCTGTGGAGAGATAAGACAGATGATGCCGCCATATATGGATGATGGTAAGAATACGGCTGAACGTCTTATTGCCAATATGGATTATGCAGGTGTGAATGCATGTGTTGTTACTCAGGAATATATGGATGGAAATCAGGATGTTTATCTTAGATCCGTGAAGGGAAAGTATCCGGAGAGATTCAGAATATGTGCCCTTTATGAGGAGAATGATAATTATAATCTGGAAGGATTTGACGGACTAAAGATATGTGCAGGAAGATTGGCTGATCAGGATCTTAGAAAAATCCTGCATGTATTTAAGAATGTTGAAAAAGCAGGTAAATTCATATCTATCGATATGGCAGATGGAGATGCTCAGGTTGAAGGATTGAGGAGAGTTATTGAAGAATGTCCGAATCTCAGAATTGCCATAGGTCATTTCGGTATGGTCACTACAAAGGGGTGGGAAAAGCAGATAGAACTTGCAAAAAATCCTAATGTATATATTGAAAGCGGAGGACTTACCTGGCTTTTCCATAAAGAGTTTTATCCATATCCATCAGCTATCGAGGCTATCCTTGAAGCGGCTTCTATATGTGGGATAAGAAAACTGATGTGGGGAAGTGATTATCCACGGACAATGACTGATATCACATATCGAAGTGCATTAAGATTCATACTTGAAAACAGGTGGCTTAGTCGACATGATAAAGAGGCATTTTTAGGTGGAAATGCCACCGATTTTTATGGGTTTAATGATCTGAGCCCGTTACCAGAGATAGGAAATATGTTGTAAGAAAGGCGTATGCGGTTATAGCAACCGGTGAGACAAGCCAGTATGTAAATGTGATTCTTCAAATAGGATGTGTTTATAACTGATTACACATTTTACGTATTTTACAAAACTTCCAGTATGACTTAGACTATCATTAAAACATATGATCAATTTAATGATCATATGAATTAAATAGCCAGTGTTTTTCCTTTATAATATATGGTATAGGCCTCATCTGTTATAGGTGGGGCCTATATCTATGTATAAGAAAGGCATATTTGTTTCAAATGGCTATAAGAATTATATTATTACAGACACGTTTCGTAAGTCAGAAGCTATAAAAGGAACGTAAAAGGAGAAAACACTATGGTAGATTCAAATGTTGGAAAGAATAAGGTCTTTGAACTGGATAATGTTACAAAGGTCTTTAGTAATGAAGGAAAAGAATTTGAGGCCTTGAAGGGTGTAAGTCTGGATATATACGAAGGAGAAATCTTCGGCATCATAGGAATGAGTGGTGCTGGTAAGTCGACGCTGGTCAGAACACTTAACAGACTTGAAGAAGTTACCTCGGGAGAAGTCAGATTCTATGGAGAAGATATAGGAAAACTGAAAGCGGGTGAACTCCGAAAAGTAAGACAAAGTATTTCGATGATATTTCAGAGTTTTAACCTTTTGATGCAGAAGACAGTTTTGGAGAATGTAATGCTTCCGCTTCGAATTGCAGGGGTAGGAAGAGCTGAGAGAAAAAAGACCGCATTGGAGATGCTTAAGGTTGTAGGGCTGGAAGAGAAGAAGAATTCGTATCCTGCACAGTTATCCGGTGGTCAGAGACAGAGAGTGGCAATAGCCAGAGCTCTTACAAATAATCCGAAGGTACTTCTCTGTGATGAGGCAACATCGGCACTTGATCCCAGAATCACAGAAGGAATACTGGAACTTCTTCAGGAGATAAACAGAACAAGGGGACTTACTGTCATAATCATCACACATGAGATGTCGGTTGTAGAGAAAATATGTGACAGAGTAGCAATAATAGATGAAGGAAATCTAGCTGAAGTAGGAGAGGTTAGAGAGATATTTACAAATCCGCAGTCTAAGGCGGCGAAAAACCTCGTGCTTCCTAAAGATGAGTCAATCGTCACTGATGCTCAGGATGGTATCAATCAGTTTGAACCGTCTCGGAAGGACAGCCGTGTAGTAAGAATAGCATTTGATGGACAATCAGCTAATAAAACATTTATCTCAGATCTGGTAGAGGATACAGGAAAAAAGGTTAACATTCTTAGTGCAAATACCAGAAGCGTCAGAGGTGCTGCATACGGACAGATGGTACTTGAACTACCTAAAGAGGTGGATGACCAGGATATCGTGCTTGATTACTTTAAGAAATACGGATTAAGCGTGTTTGAGATTTAAATAGAAGGGATTAGATAGGAGACTGTAACAATGACTGATTATATAAGAGATGCAATAATAAAAGGAATATTTGAGACTTTTCAGATGACATTTTTCTCGGCACTGTTTGCGTATATTGTGGGATTACCTTTGGGAGTTATTCTATATGTTACTTCAAAAGGAAGACTATATGAGAACAGGATAGTAAATACGGTTGTAGGACTGATAGTAAATATATTTAGATCGCTTCCGTTCCTTATACTTCTTGTTCTTTTTATCCCGGTTACAAGATTTATAGTTGGTTCATCAATAGGAACTACAGCAACAATTGTACCTCTTACAATAGGCGCAATACCAATAGTTGCAAGAATGGTGGAGTCCTCTCTTAATGAGGTTCCGACAGGGATAATTGAAGCTGCAAACTCCATGGGCGCCAGTCCGCTTTTTATAATAGTACATTTTATATTGCCAGAGGCATTTCCGTCTCTTCTTCTTGGAGGAGCGATAAATGTTGCAACTGTGCTGGGTTACTCGGCAATGGCAGGTGTTATTGGTGGTGGTGGACTCGGAGCTATAGCTCTTCAGTATGGATACTATAGATATGAAAAGACGGTGCTCTGGGTAACAGTTGCAATCCTTATTGCTATGGTGATGCTTGTTCAGGAAGCAGGAGTTCAACTGTCAAAGAAGTCGAGAAAAGCTTGATAGGAATATCCTATAACCAAGTATAGAAATCAAGGATTTGATTTTAACTGATTTAGGTATTATATTTATCGCATAAAACAAATACTCAAAAAAAAGAGAGGGATGATACAAGAGTATCATCGGAAAGAGAGGAAAAACTATGAAAAAGAAAACACTTACAACACTGGGATTATCTATTGTACTTGCACTTGGACTTGTCGGATGCGGCTCATCTGCCGGTGAGACAGAGACAACAACTGAGGCTGCTGTTGCTACAACTGAAGAAGTAACAACTGAGAGTAGCGAAGAAGTAAATACCGAAGTTGCTGATTCAGATGTCCTTAAACAGGCTTCCGTGACTGAAGCTGAAAAAGCTACCGCAAGTGATCCGGGATATGTTTATACGGGAAATCCTGTTACAATCAAGGTCGGAGCAAGCATCACTCCTCATTCGGAGATTCTTGAACAAGCTAAGCCAATCCTTGAAAAACAGGGAATTACACTTGAGATAGTTCAGCTTGAAGATTACATCACACCTAATACCGGTGTTATCGAAGGAAGCCTTGATGCAAACTACTTCCAGCATACCCCTTATCTGGAACAGTTTAATTCAGAGAATGGTTCAGACATCGTATCTATCGGAGCAGTTCATTATGAGCCATTTGGTGTATATGCAGGAAAGACATCAAGTCTTGCTGATCTTAAGGAAGGTGCTATAGTAGCAGTTCCAAATGATGTAACAAATGAAGCCAGAGCACTTCTGCTTCTTGAGCAGGAAGGAATCCTCAAACTTAAGGAAGATGCAGGAATCAATGCTACAGTAGCTGATATTGTTGAGAATCCAAAGAACATAGAGATTAAGGAACTTGCAACAGAACAGCTTGCACTTTCACTTCCAGATGTAGATGTAGCAGTTATCAATGGTAACTATGCTATTGAAGGAGGACTTAGTGTAAAGGATGCACTTGCAGTTGAGGCAAATGATGGACTTGCAGCTCAGACATATGGAAATATAGTTGCAACATCTGCTGAGAAGAAAGATGATCCTGCACTCAAGGCACTCGTTTCAGTACTTCAGAGCAAGGAAATCAGTGATTATATCAATGCTACATATGATGGTGCAGTAGTACCTCTTAACTAATCAATTCTGATGTCAACGAAGAAACTTCTTCGTTGACATCATTTAATATAACTCATATATCATGGGGGTTATAGAGAAACTCTTTTGCACCCTTATCACCTATTGACAAGATGGGTAAATAAATGATATAAACCTACTGAGATGATAGGAATATACTTTCAGAAAGGAATATACTATGAGTTTACGAGAAGATATATCAAAATATATAAGAAGTGGCGAATCCGAAGATCAGAATCTTGGTCTTGAGATAGAACATTTTGTTGTAGATGATCAGGGAACACAGATAGATTTTCATGAGATCTCGCAGCTCATAGATCGAGTTGGACGTGATCTTGGTGCAGATATTATCTATATGGATGGTTTTCCAGTTGGATATTATACTGGTGAGTATTCTACCAGTCTTGAGCCTTCGTGTCAGTTTGAGATAAGTATCAATCCATATTCTGACCTGAAAGAAATTAGATCTATATATGAAGAGTTCAGAGAAATCTGGGATCCTGTATTTGCAGGAAGAGGATACCACTTAGAGACAAAAGGGAATCTTCCAAATGTAGAGTTGGGAGAGATTACACCAGATGATATTCCGCTTTCTCCGAAGAAGAGATATAAGTATATGAATGATTACTTTGAAGAGAGTGGAAAGTATGGTAAATACATGATGCGTGCTTCTGCATCTGCACAGGTTTCAATTGATTACAGTTCTGAAAGTGATATGGTGAGGAAACTTCGAATTCTACAGAAGATATCACCTATTCTTATGATACTGATGGAGAATAAAACGCTAGAGGATTCGACTCTTCCCGGAAAAGAGGGAAAGACACATCTTCTAAGAACGCAGGAGTGGGATGATCTTGATCCAGAAAGAACAGGTTTTGTCCCATATTCATTTGATGAAGATTTTGGTTATGACCGTATGGCAGATGTTGTAAGCCAGACGCCACTTATTTTACTTACAGATAACGGTAATACTGTTGGTGTGGGACATAAAAGTGCTGATGATCTTGTAAAGGAAGAGGTTTTTTATACAAATGAACTCGGAGAGGATAGAAGAAAAAAACTGATAGAACATTTCATGTCTATGGGATTCTTCCACTTCAGAGTTAAAAAATATATTGAAATAAGGGTTGCTGACAGTGTTTCGATTGATAAGGCACTTGGATATGTTGCTCTTATTAAAGGTATTGTTTATTCTGATACTAATCTTGAACTTCTGGATTCTGAATTGTCAGACGTTGATTCTATCGAAGAGATTCAGAAAGCTGTTGAGGAGATTGAAAGATTTGGATTCGATGCAGAAATCTATGATGGGTTGACAGCATATCAGTGGGCTGAACATCTTATAGATATTGCGCGTCACGAACTATCCGAAAACGATAAGGAGTACTTGGAAAATGTGCGAGCTGTTCGGAATATCAGCGAATAGAAAGGTAAAACTAAATAAACTACTCAAACATTTTTTTGAACATAGTTCCGAACATCCGAACGGATGGGGAATGGCATTTCTTGATGATTATAATATATCCATCGAGAAGGAACCGGTTCGTGCAAGAGACAGTCTATATCTGAAAAATAGATTGACTGGCCGACTTGAATCGGGAAGAATGATGGCTCATATAAGAAGGGCAACTGTCGGAGATATCTGTTTTGACAATACGCATCCTTTTACTGCAAGAGATGAGTCGGGGAGAACATGGGTACTGGTTCATAACGGAACTATATTCAATGCACCTGTACTAAGTCCGTATCAATACAAGCAGCATGGAGATACCGATAGTGAGAGAATACTGCTCTATATCATAGATCATGTTAACAGAGTGTTCTTGAGAGAACTTAACTCTTTTGATGTTAATGAAAGAGTTCGTCTTCTTGAACAGATCATAAGGACGCTTGCACAGGGTAATAAGTTAAATATCCTGTTATATGATGGAGATTATTTCTACGTTCACAAGAATGAGGCGGGAACACTTTTTAAAAGTGAAAGACCGGGTTCGGTCATGTTTTCGACACATCCTCTCAGTGATGAAGGATGGGAAGAACTTCCTCAGAATCAGCTTCTGGTCTATAAAGACGGAGAACTGATTCATACGGGTACACAGCACGAATTTACTTATGTTCAGAATGAGGAAGATATGAAGATGTTATATCTTGGTTATGCGGGGTTATAGAAAAACGGTGTTTGCATTATTGCAGGCACCGTTTTGAATGTAGATCATGATCAGGAATTGATAAGTTCGCTTAATCTTTTGTTTTTCCAGAATGAATATACTAATTCGTTATACTCGGTCCATAGTGGAAGGGTTTTGCATTTCTTTTTTCTGGGACATTTATAATCTGGATCTGCAAGGCAGGCTACGGAAGAGAGAGTTCCTTCTGCACTAAGAAGTATTTCAAGTATAGCGTATTCCTTAGGAGCACGAGACAGCATATATCCGCCGTTTTTTCCACTGGCGCCGATGATTAGTTTGTCATTTACCAGCTTTTTGACAATACTTTCGAGATATTTTTTTGAGATTTCCTGCCTGGCTGCGATATCCTTTAATGGGATATAACCTTTGTTCGTGTTTTCTGCAAGATCTATCATTACGCGTAGTGCGTAACGTCCTTTTGTAGATATCATTTTAATACTCCTTTTTTCCCGAATGCTAATAACAGATCGAGCTAATTATATCACAATATTAATATACATCAATATTCTTTAGGTTGATTATGATTAGTAAGATAAACATGGTAATATTTATTTGACGTATAGATATATTGAAGCTAAAATATTATAGTAATTTTAGTGTCATATTCTAAGGAGGTAAAGTATGGCTTGTTTTATAGTATCAGCTGTTGAAGCTGCAGTAGTTACAGCAGTAGAGAAAGTTGAAGAAAAAGTTGAAGAAAAGAAAGAAACTAAAAACTCAAAGGTTCCACTCAGCAGAAAACTGAAATGGCTTTCAAATATGCTTTGGGGCGGATCAGTTCTGCTTCTTTTTGAACATATATGGCATGGTGAAGTAGTGGCATGGTTCCCATTCCTGACGGCGATGTCAGATCCGGGTGATACAGCGGAAATGCTTCATGAGATGGCTACTGTCGGAGTTTGTATGGCAGTGCTTATCACACTTGTATGGGTTGGTATATGTTTTGCTGCAGATTCTATCATGAAGAGAAGTGAAACAGAGGATACATCAGTTGAAACAGTATAGGAGGTTAGTGTAATGACATTACTTATCACTGTATTTGCTGCAGTTATAGCAACTGTTAAGTGGTATAATCGTAAAGATGATAATATGAGACTTGGGATACTTCTCTTTTTATACTGGGGAGCATCTATAATGTGGCTCGTTGATGCAATATTCGAATATGTGGAGCTTCAGGCAGAGTACTTTACTCCTGCACTTGAAGATATGTTGAATGATACATTTCTCGGACTTGCAGTAGTTGCACTTGGACTTGTTATATGGGTTGTCAGACTTCTTATAACTGATCCAAAGGGATCCGTCAGAGCTGCACTTAGAAAAAACTAATATTTTAAATGAATTAAATTCATATAACTTGGAGGACTAAAGTGAAACTAGGAATCATAGGTGCCGGAAATATGGCAAGCGCCATAATCGGCGGAATTATTAAGAAAGACATTATCCCTGCTAAGGAGATAATATGTTCAACACCTGTTGAGGCAGAGAGAAAGAAAGCGCAGGAAAACTTTGGTATAAATTCTACTGATAGCAATATCGATGTAGTTAAACAATCAGAGGTAATCCTTCTGGCAGTAAAGCCTCAGGTTGTTCCAATCGTTGTTGAAGAGATAAAAGATGTTGTTAGTGATGATCAGCTGATCATTTCTATTGTTGCAGGCAAGACTATCGCATGGTATAACGAGGCATTTGGAAGAAATCTGAAGATTGTAAGAACTATGCCTAACACACCTGCACTTGTCGGAGAGGGTATGACTGGAGTCAGCCCAAGTGAGCATGTATCTGAAGATGATCTTCAGACGGCACTTAAGATTCTTTCATCTTTTGGAAATGCGGAGATAGTTCCGGAGAAGCTTATGGATGCAGTAGTTGCTGTATCGGGAAGTTCACCAGCTTATGTTTTCATGATGATCGAAGCTATGGCTGATGGAGCAGTTAAACTTGGGATGCCAAGAGATAAAGCTTATAAGTTTGCTGCACAGGCAGTTCTCGGAAGTGCTAAGATGGTACTTGAAACCGGAAAACATCCTGGAGAGCTGAAAGATATGGTATGCTCACCAGCTGGTACAACTATTGAGGCTGTACAGGTACTTGAAGAGGCAGGCTTCAGAGCTAGTCTTATAGACGCTATGGAAGCTTGTGCTGAAGTATCAAAACGTCTGTAATAGAACAAAGAGTGTCGCTTGCGACACTCTCCGCGCGAGACGCGAGTTGCCCAAGGCAACTATTTACATATGACAGTTGAAATCTTATGACAGTTGAAATCTGATTTCAACTGTCATATTTTAGTTGATTTTTTCGTGCGCTTCTTCTAGATATTCTTTATCTATCTTTCCATCAGCTATGGCTTGATCTACCCATAGTTTCAAGGACTCAATAGTTGCAGACATTTTATTCAGATTATCCTGGATAGCGACAAAGTCTTCTGCTTCGTCTTCTCTTACTGTTCCGTCTTCTGCAATCTCAAGAAGTCTCTCTTTCTGGGAGTTCAACTGATTTAATGTGTTGAATATACTAAGAGTGAGTTCAGAAAAATTAGAAGGCTGAAGTTCAGCAACGGTGTCTTTACCTATACTGCATTCGTGTGTGCAATAGTAGTTGCATAAGCCGGGCTTCTTATACGCCTTGGCCATCGCGGTTATGTCAGAAGGTTGAACGATTGTTCGGTCATTTTCAATCTTGTCGATTCTGCTTTCGGAAACGTATTCCATAAGTTCGCTTGCCTGCGCACGGGTAAGTCCTGCCTCTTCACGGCTGGTAAAGTATATATTCTTGTTTTCTTTTGTAGAACGTCTTCCCATTAATAACTGATCTCCTTTTATATCTGTACCTTAAATGTAGCTGCACACGAAATAGATTATAACCTATTTCTTCATATATTTCATCGGTAAAATTGGTTATAAGTGTAAGCTATAACCAAATATAAACATTAGGAATTGGACATAGCGGAGTAAATGCGTTATTATTTGCACATGTTAAGTGATACGAGAGATCACAAAGAAAAATAAAAAGGAAAAATACTTTAGAATTATGGGAGGAAACAACTATGAGCGATTACAGATTTGAAACATTACAATTACATGTAGGACAGGAAGAGGCTGATCCAGCTACTGATTCAAGAGCTGTTCCTATATATCAGACAACTTCTTATGTATTCCATAACAGTCAGCATGCAGCAGATCGTTTCGGACTTGCAGATGCAGGAAATATATATGGAAGACTTACTAATTCAACACAGGATGTTCTTGAGAGAAGACTTGCAGCTCTTGAAGGCGGAAGCGCAGCACTTGCAGTTGCTTCTGGAGCAGCAGCTATCTCATACACCATACAAGCGCTTGCAGCAAACGGTGGTCACATCGTAGCTCAAAAAACAATATATGGAGGAAGTTACAATCTTCTTTCACATACACTTCCTCAGTACGGAATAACAACTTCATTTGTTGACATTCACAATCTGAGTGAAGTAGAAGCTGCTATCAATGATAACACTAGAGCACTGTATCTTGAAACACTTGGAAATCCAAACAGTGATATTCCTGATATCGATGCACTTTCTGAGATAGCTCACAAGCATGGTATTCCACTTGTTATCGATAACACATTCGGAACACCATATCTTATAAGACCTATTGAGCACGGAGCTGATATCGTGGTTCACTCAGCTACAAAATTTATAGGTGGTCACGGAACAACTCTAGGTGGTATAATAGTCGAGTCAGGAAAGTTTGACTGGAGTGCAAGCGGAAAGTATCCTAATATCGCAGCTCCTAACCCAAGTTATCATGGAGTATCATTCTATGATGTTGTGGGACCTGCAGCATTTGTTACTTACATCCGTGCTATACTCCTTAGAGATACGGGAGCTACACTTTCACCATTCAATGCATTCCTTCTTCTTCAGGGTGTTGAGACTTTATCCCTTCGTCTTGAGAGACATGCAGAGAACACAAAGAAGGTAGTTGAATATCTTAGCAACCATCCACTGGTTGAGAAGGTTAATCACCCATCTCTTTCAGATCATCCACAGAATGCTCTTTATAAGAAGTACTTCCCGAATGGAGGAGGATCTATCTTCACATTCGAGATTAAGGGTGGCAAAGATGAGGCTTGGAAATTTATAGATAATCTTAAGATCTTCTCCCTCCTGGCAAATGTAGCAGATGTTAAGAGCCTTGTCATCCATCCTGCTTCAACTACACATTCACAGCTTTCCGAAGAAGAGCTTCTTGATCAGGGAATCAAGCAGAATACTATTCGTCTCTCAATCGGAACGGAACATATTGATGATATTATTGCTGATCTTGAAAATGGATTTTCTGCAATCGCGTAATACATTTTCGGACAGAAAAAAGATAAAAAGAAAGAAGGATAATAAAAATGTCAAAGATTTATAAAGGAACTCTGGATCTTGTTGGAAATACACCACTTGTTGAAGTGGTAAATATTGAAAAGGAACTTGGACTTGAAGCTACAGTTCTTGTTAAGCTTGAGTACTTCAATCCTGCTGGAAGCGTAAAGGATCGTATCGCAAAAGCAATGATCGAGGATGCTGAGAACAAGGGGCTTCTTAAGCCTGATTCTGTTATCATTGAGCCTACAAGTGGTAACACAGGTATCGGACTTGCAGCTATTGCAGCATCTAAGGGGTATAGAACAATCCTTACAATGCCTGAGACTATGAGCGTTGAGCGTAGAAATATCCTCAAAGCTTATGGTGCAGAAATCGTTCTTACAGAGGGCGCAAAGGGTATGAATGGAGCTATCGCAAAGGCTGATGAGCTTGCAAAGGAGATTCCTAACAGCTTTATCCCGGGACAGTTTGTGAATCCAGCAAACCCTGCTATTCATAAAGCAACTACAGGTCCTGAGATCTGGAATGATACAGATGGAAAGGTTGATATATTTATAGCTGGAGTAGGTACAGGTGGTACTGTTACAGGAACAGGAGAGTATCTCAAGGAGCAAAATCCAAATGTCAAGGTAGTAGCTCTTGAGCCAGCTGATTCACCGGTTCTGTCAGAAGGCAAGGCCGGAGCACACAAGATTCAGGGTATTGGAGCAGGTTTTGTTCCTGATGTTCTGAAGACAGAATTATACGATGAAGTATTCAAGGCAACTAATGATGATGCATTTGCAACAGCTAAGCTTCTTGCAAAGAAAGAGGGTATCTCTGTAGGCATCTCATCAGGAGCTGCACTCTTCGGAGCAATCCAGTATGCTAAGAAACCTGAGAACAAAGGAAAAGTGATAGTAGCACTTCTTCCTGATAGTGGAGACAGATATTATTCCACAGCACTTTTTAATGATTAATATAACAACTGATTTTGCCAGTTAGTTTTATACCTTCTAAAGAAATAAAAGAAATAACCTAAGAAATGTCGTGACAAAAGATGCACTGGAGACGGTGCATCTTTTAATTTATTAGGAAGTATGCTAAACTGAATAAGGTTAAAAGTAAATGTATCTAAAGGGGGAGTAAATGCATGGATAATCAGTATTATCAGCGGAATAATGTTCCGTCACAGAAGGATCTGGAAACGAAAAATACTACAGCAACAGTGCTTTGTATTATTTCATTATTTTTCTTTTTTGGTGTCCCAATCATAATAGGCATCCTTTTTAAAGTTGGGATCCTGTACTTCGCATGGGGTACAGGCAATATTAATCTTTTGGGCGGACCGGCTTTATTTTATCTATCAACTATGATAGCATTTGCATTCATAATAGTGACCAGAATAAAATACCCGAGCAATAGATTTGCAAAGATTGTGATGAGAATTTATATTGGAATAATCATTCTGTCGATACTGCTTGTAATAGCGCTTTTTGCTTCTGTCTTTTATCAGCTTAGAGGTTTTTAGATATATGTTATATGAGAATAAAGAAAAAATAGAAAAAGTTATTCTTGTTGCAGTCTGTACGGACGGTATGGATGAACAGGATGTAGCTAATTCTCTTGATGAACTGGCAGAACTGGCAGAAACAGCCGGAGCAGAAGTGGTAGGAAGAATGGTTCAGAATCTTCCTCATTTCAATACAGCTACCTATATTGGAAGCGGTAAGGTCGAAGAGCTTAGGGAAATGTTATTCGAACGTGACGCTACCGGAATCATAACAGATGACGAGCTCAGCAATGTTCAGATGCATAACCTGGGACGCGAACTTGACATCAAGGTTATGGACAGAACGATGGTCATTCTTGATATATTTGCTGCTCATGCCAGAACCTCAGAAGGTAAGCTTCAGGTAGAACTGGCACAGCTTCAGTACAGATTATCCAGACTTACCGGTAAGGGTATATCGATGTCACGACTCGGAGGTGGTATCGGAACCAGGGGTCCTGGGGAAAAGAAATTGGAACAGGACCGTCGTGTGATCCGAAGCAGAGTGGCACTTCTCAAAAGAGAACTTAGGGATGTTGTCACACATAGAGAACTTATAAGAAGAGACAGAAATGCAGGATGTATTCCTGTTTTTGCAATAGTTGGCTACACAAATGTAGGTAAGTCGACACTTCTAAACAAGCTTTGTAATACAGATATACTTGCGGAGAATAAACTCTTCGCAACACTTGATACAACTACCAGAAGTTTTGAGTATAAAAGCGGAACAGGAAAACAAAAGGTTCTTCTTACAGATACTGTTGGTTTTATAAGAAAGCTTCCGCATAATCTTATAGATGCATTCCGAAGTACATTGGAAGAGGTTGTCTATGCCGATTATATAATCCATGTTGTGGATGCATCCAGTCCGGACAGAGATGCCGAGATTAAAGTGGTATATGAAACGCTTGATATGCTGAATATAACCGGCAAGAAAGTGATCACGCTATTCAATAAGATAGATAAACTTGAGAATCCAGATGATCTACTAGGCCTTAATGACAAGAGAGCAATCATGAGCCTCCCTATATCTGCAAGAGAAGGAACAGGCGTGGACAAGATATGTCTTGCTCTTGATGAAGTACTTCGTGAAGACCGTCTTCTGATAGAAAAGACATTTTCATATTCTGAGATGGCAAAGATCTCTGAAATCAAACGACTTGGAGAGATACTTAAAGAAGAATATACGGATGAAGGAATATTTATCAAAGCATACGTTCCGATGGAGCTGTCATTATAAAACAACAAAACTAAAAACATATTTCGGAGACACTCAGGATGAAATCCTGGGTGTTTTTTTGACTTTTTCAAAAAATGGCTAAAATAGAGGCTTTGCGGGGTGTGGTATCCATTGGATACTTTTGATTTTTGAGGCGTTTTCCTATTGGAATTATATTGATATAGGTATACGATATAAGAGTCATAGTTTTTATGAAAAGATGGTATTAAAGAAAGGAAGAGTGGCAATGAGTGAGAGGTATGTAAAATTAATAAAAAATGTCATTGTTTATCTGACTGTTTTTGCGATGTTCTTCGGGACTATAGGGAACAGTTCTTTTGTTTCGCATGCGATGACATTTCAGGCTGGAGAAGTCAAAATATATACGAAGGGACCTGTACAGGGACAACATCCGTATTATGACACTAAAGAATTCAGATTAGGTGGTACCAATGCAAAATTATTAGAGATTGATAAAAATTTTGATTATTTTGAGGGATTCAAAAATGGTATTTGCTGGAGAAAGGCATCGTGGGTTAATGGACGAATAAAGCTTTCGGAACTTGATGAAAGCTATGTATTCAACGATGGATATTTATATGATCCTGATGATGAACCTAATGCGTTATATCTTGGAATTGCCATAACAGGAAAAGATTTAAGTTTTAGTACTGATGTTAATAAGTATTCGGCATTCTTCAGAGATGTAACTAACTGCAGTCTTGGCGAAGTAGTAGCTGCAGAAAAAGTCGGTAATGATATTATCGTAACTATAAAACTTAATACGATAGCATCAGCTGTATCGAAATTAGATTTTAAAATAGATAATATCACAGTAGGTGAAAAAGTATATGATTATGATATAACAATTTCAAATGACTGTGGTTTAACTAAAGATGCGATTGACAACGTAGTTAATATTGGAAGAACGGGAGTGGTTTGGTATCGCTCAACAAATGCTACAGCAATATATCCAGACAACTGGGAAATGGTAAAAAGAGATGAGATTTTTCAGGAAGGATATTATTACAGAACGAATGCATTAGAAAGAATGACCGAGTATTTTAAAACTACTTTTGAATATAATGGAAATCATAGTACTAGTAAGCTTTACTACAATAATAATAAGTGGAACGGATATAAAAAAGTACTTTCTGATAATTTGATGATTACCTTTGATAAAAAACGTGATCCTGAAGGAACGTTCAAAAAAGAGGTATTATATAGCAATATAAAGAGCGATGGATACTGGGATACTGGACTTCTGGGAAATGAGATAGATTACATATCTCTTACAACAGGTAACTGGGGACTTCCAAAGGGCGGAGAGACTCTGGCTGCAACTAATTGGGAAAAGATAAATGTCCTTGAATCCGATGCAACCGGTCCGAATGGAACAAAGAAATATTATCGAAATAATGATTATAATTCCATTACGGATCATATATGGAAAAATGGAATTTCGTTCTATGATAAGACTGCCAAGAAAAGACTCGATGTAGGTGATACTATAACAGCAGGTGATGAAATAGAACTTAGTATTAATCTAAAAGCTGGTGAAGGATATGTTATTAAGGACGATTTGTCTGTTTCATTAGATGGAATTGATCTGCCAAAGAAAAATATAGTGGTGACTAACTATAAATCAGAAAAGATAATAAGATATATATATAAGGCTCCAAGTGTTACAGATATTGTTATCAATCAAAATGCTCCGGTTGTAGGAGAAAAAGTGTCATATAAAGCTACAGTTGGTAATAGCTTATATAAGTTCACAACAAAATATGATAGTGAAACTAGGAAAAATGGAATAGAATGGAGTTGGTCATATTCGTACGACGACACGAATAAAACAACATTGACAGAAGCTGATGTTTTTGAAAGCAGAGAATATTGGGTAGATTATATTATTGAGCCTTCAAATAGTAAGGGAGTATTTCCTACAGATTCGTATTTTATGGAACAAATGATGACATCTGTTGTTGGTGCGGATAGAATAAAGTTTGTTAAATATGATGAAAAAGAAATTGAGCTTAAAGCATGTTTCCATCCGATACCGGCTATAACAGCAATATATTTCACTATTCCGGAAGAACTAAAAGCTACAGAGAAACTTGATGATTCCGTCAGATTCTATATGATTGATAGTGGAAATAGAATTCTGACAGATAAGTTTATGGCTATGTATAAGCGTGGTGGATCATATGAGATGACCGGACTTAGCGATAAGTGGTTAGTTTCAGATGATAACAAGACCTGGAAAAAGGTGGGTTCAGATAAGTTTGAAGGTGGCAGATACTATGCAACAAGTGCTGTAGGTTTTATCAAGAAAGAGATAATAAACGAGATATCTACATATGGTGGGAATAAAGTTTTCGGAAATATGCATTGTGGTATCATTCCTGAAGCTGCTATCTATGTAAATGGAAAGAATATAGGTACTTGGAAAGATCTTAAAGAGGATTATATCTTTGAAGTTGGAATCTGCGAAAAGATAGATATGTCAAAAGCAACAGTTTCCGGAATTGAAGATAAGTCTTATACGGGAAAAGAAATTACACAGAAATTAACTGTGAAATTAGAAGATAAAGAGCTTAAAGAAAATATTGATTATAAGGTTGAGTACAAAAACAATACTGAAGTTGGTGAGGCAAAAGTATCCATTATTGGAATCGGTTCGTATAAGGGAAGCATTTCAAAAACTTTTAAGATCAATAAGAAGGATGAAACAAATCCGGAATCACAGCCAGGATCAGACAAGAAATCAGAAGGAAAGAAGGAATCGGGTGTTGGTACATTTTCCAAAGACGGTACTACTCTCAAAGATGAAAGTGGTGTTGTATATCAGGTTTCTGATAAACTAAAGAATAATCAGCTAAGGAAGAATCTTAAGATTGCAGACAAAAAGTCAGGCGGTAAATATAAGATTACCAAGATTGTTAAGGATAAGAAGACAGGCAAGGTTACAGGCGGTAATGTTGAATATACTGCTCCATACAACAAGAACTGTAAGTTGATCTCAGCTACAGGAAAGGTTAAACTTGCGGGAGTAACATTTACAGTTACAAGTATTGGAAACAACTGTGCTAAGAATTGCAAGAATCTCACAAAAGTAGTTTTGGGATCCAACATTACAAATATTGGTAAGAATGCATTTAATGGATGTAAGAAACTCAAGACTATTGAGATTAAGAGCAAGAAACTGAAGAAAGTTGGTGCAAATGCATTAAAAGGCATCAACAAGAAGGCAACTATAAAAGTTCCTAAGGCAAAGAAGAAAGCCTATACCAAGCTCCTTAAGGGAAAAGGTCAGGCTAAGACAGTTAAAATAAAATAATTGGAATATAAAGATAAAAAAACTCACAATATGTCATGTGGCATATTGCGAGTTTTTTTATAGAAGACATTTATGCATTAGATATGTAAAAATCTTCGGAAGATTATTGTTAGATGCTGAAATCCGTAGATTTTTAAAAGTACTACGGCAGATATTATAAGTAATAAAAGAATTGCAATTAGTATTTTTGTCTTGAGTTTATTCATTGTTGTACCTCGCTTAGTTTATTTTTCTTTAGTAAGATTTATTATTCTATCTGCGGCATCAGCGACAATTTTGTCGTGAGTAACGCAGATAATAGTTTTTCCTTCTGCTTTTATTTGTTTAAATAAGTTGATTATTTCTAATTTGTTTTTATAGTCCAGATTTCCGGTAGGTTCATCAGCAAGAACAAGTTCATATGGTTTTAACATCATTCGTGCAATAGCTAGTTTCTGTTGCTCGCCACCGCTCAATTGGCATACTTTTTTGTTTAAATATGTTTTATCTAAACCAACCATAGATAATACATGGTTTAGATGATCTTTTGATAATTTGTTTTTTCCGTATTCGGACACCTTAAGATTTTTTATGACAGTTTTATCCTTCATGAGTAAGTAATCTTGAAAGATATATCCATAAAAAGTTCTACGTAATTTAAGAATTTCTTTTTGTGGATAGCTATTAATGCCGTTTATACTTACACTACCTTGATCCGGTTTATCGAGTAATCCGATAATATTTAATAGTGTCGTTTTTCCGGATCCGCTTTCTCCGGTGATACAAACAAATTCATTTTTATCTATATGTAAAGAAAAATCAGTTATGATTTTTTTCTCATCATAGGATTTATAGATGTTTAATAAGTCTATCATAGCAATACCTCTTTATTTAGTTGATGTCTACTGCTGTTCAGATAAGTATGACATATAAAAGCAGTGATAAATTCTGTGCCTATCAATAGTATTGTTAAAACCAATATAGGTAATGATGAATGCTCGCAAATTAGTAACATAATAAGTAGGATAATTAAATCCGAACATATGTTAATACAAAACATTTTCATGTATGCCTTGATGAAGCAATGCCCAAATAATGTATGAATTATTATTTCAGTAGAAAATTTTAAATAGTATGAGTATGTAATTACAATCAATAGTAGAAGCATAAGTAAGGATATGATCATTATATTTTGGTCAGTTTTTTTTATGCTTTCTTCAACTTGTTTTATTTCTTTCCCTTTTCTGTTATATACAGATGTTACTGAATTTAATTCAGGGATATTGTATTGTTTTGTAATCGGACTCAGTTCCTGTAAGGCACTATATTGGTTATTAGATTTCATAAACATATAACAGCTTACACAAGATGCGATATAAGAATTATCGATATTTTCCGTGTATACTATAATGATAGGGTCCTCTATCATATTCAGGCTATTTCCGCTGAACGTGCAATAGGTGAAATATTGATGGTTATCCTCTATATAAATGATGTTAATATGGAGTTCGTCCGGATTTTGATATAATAAAGGAAGATTGCTTCCTTCTCTATATATATTTGGTACTTCAACTTTTTGAAGGTAAAACCATTCGGAAAATGAACTATTGATTATGTTTTCTTTTTCTTTGTATTTGAGTGGAACTAAAACGTTTAAAACATTGGGATTATCATCTATAAGATTTATTGTGTTATCTTGATCTATTGATTTGATCAGATGATGTTTTAAGTAGTTTTTGTCTACTACGATACATTTTCCATATGGCGAATAATAATCATTTTCATTAGTTATGTTAAAATAATAGTTGAGATCATCCTCATTGTCGGTAGAGAAGTTTTCTCGATTTGAATGTTCATAGTTTAAAGTGTTCATTATGAATACTTTATCTTGATCACTTAATTCCTTATAGAGGTCATATACTTTCTCATTATGTATGTTCTCATCTTCCAGACTTTTGTCATTAAATGGAAGATATGATTCGTTTATTATATATAGATTTTCAGTACTATCCCATATAGATAAATTATTGCGTTTGTAAGTTAATTCTTCCTTTTGTGTTATTAGAGTTTCTATAAAAATGCTCAGAATCATAATAAGCAATACTTTTAAAATGTATGATACTATTAGAGTTAATGATAATTGTCTGTTGCGATTTTTAAATCTATTATTAAGTGTTATAGAATAGATGATATATGACAAAAACAATATTACCAATAAAGCAATGGAGTTAAGAATCAATAGGGAAATCATTAATTCAAGAACAGAACCAGATACAGAAAAACTATAAATTCCACACCAAATGATCAGGCAATAGAATATATTAATCCCTACTAAAGTTCCAATAATAGATCTACTTAATATCCAGTGTATATGTATATTAGGATATCCCCATAATCGATATATGTTATATTCACATTCACTTTGAGAGTAGAAAAAATACAGAATAATGCCAAAACAAAAAATAAAAATCAAAAAGTATGGAAATAAACTTATACTAACGAGACTATTTTTTGAATTTGCTAGGAAAAGATGTCCTTTATAAGGAGATTCTCGATAGCTGATGTTACATATGTCTTTGAGCTCGTTTTCCAGATTATTGATCATATGAATATCAGTGGTATTAATATATAGATTACCATTAAAACCTACATTCTCCAGCTCATCAAAATCATGAATTATCAGATGATAATTATATAATCTTTGAGGGAGTTGAAATGATTTGGAGTAGATGTTTTTTTGCGTAGTATAAATATCTATATTATCAGCTGTTAGATAACTATATTGCGAAATTTCTACATCATTTCTTATAGAAAAATCTTCTATTCTTTTTAAGAAGGATGTAAAAGAGTCTGTATTTATATTATCGTTGACATAAAAATAAAAAGATACGGCTGTTTTATCCAACAATTGTTTATCAACCATATATTCGTTGAGGTGAATAAACAGGAAAGTGCTAAAAAGAATTGTAAGGAGAGATACTGTAATTGTTGTTTTCTTATTCAAGTTATTATCCTCACATTTTAAAAAGTTATGAGTGTTAATTTAAAATAGTGTGAGTGTACAAATACATTTACACTCACACTATAAAATTTTGTCATATTTAGCTGCAGCTAGCATATTATAGTGTAACTATGATTGTGTGTCAATGGAACATTTCGTATACGCGAATGATATTATCTTTTTGTCAATGTGAAGAGACGGTTTTTGTGTGTAATTTGCTTTTGATGTACTACATATGGTATAATAACACTCGGTTTATACATTTAGGAGATATAAACTTTGGAAAGCTTTAGAAAGCTTAGCGCCACAGAGCAAGGTGATTTATCACCTTGCGCATTAGGATTAACCAGATCATGGTTAATCCGTAGTAAGCCGAGGTG
>JAFYHN010000011.1 GCA_017539165.1 Eubacterium sp. | reverse complement strand
TGTCACACAGGAAACAGGACCTGCTTCTACACAGCTCTCGAAGACTGGGATCTTGATAAAAAAGAATAACAATATAAGGAGAGATAGGATGGACATCATTAGCGAGCTTTACAATGTTGTATTAAACAGACAGAAGGATCCTCAGGAGGGTTCTTATACTAATTATCTGCTCGAAGCAGGCACAGAGAAGATTGCCAAGAAGCTTGGCGAAGAGGCAGTCGAGACTGCTATCGCAGCTGCAAAGAGATCCAAGACAGAGGCTGTTGAGGAGATCTCTGACGTTATCTACCATATGTTGGTTCTCATGGTAGATATGGGCATCACACCTGATGATATCGAGAAGGAGCTTAGAGGCAGAAGAGGCTGATGCCCGCACATGCATCATCAGGGCAGGCTCTATAAACTCATAAGTTTAATTGTTGTTTCAGTTATCGCCTTAGGAGGACTTCCATCTAAGGTGATGGCTGATGTTTTTAATGTACCCTCTTACTATTCCGTTCAACCCAACCTCTCCTATGAGATTACAACCAATATATCATTTTTTCTGAATATGTAAGTTACGTGGAGAATCATGGAGTAGTTTTCCCTTCGACAGTAAATCCCGGAAATGCAATGATTTATTTTGAGGAGTGAATGTGTATGTATAGAATAAGAGAAATTACTGTAATTCTTGCCTTTGCATTCCTATGTGTTTCTTGCGGACACCCCGGAAAGTCGGAAATTGGGATTGATGCAGAGTGTATGTCAGATTACATAATTCAGAATGTAACAAATGACAACATAGAACTTAATGATACTTTATATAGTGACAATGGTGTTCTGATAGAGTTATATGGATCCGATAGTGCTGCTGATGCGTTGGAGATAGTTGGTATTTGTAATAACTGGTTATCTGAGAATGAAGAGTCTGTTCTTCTTCGAGATCATATTGGTTTATCTATTGAAATATATCAGGGAAAACCGAATGAGGACGATAGGGATAGCCTGGGGTATTCCTCAAGAGTTGGAAACTATGATGTTAGCTTTGCCTCTGAGGTTGGTCCTTCAGTAGATTGTATTGATATTAATCACAGTATAATTTTTGATACATCGATTTTTGAGGGCTATGATTTCAGATACATAGGGGTTCCTTCCAATGTCGTTATTGATGATTTCAGCGTTTTTGTTGAGATGGATCAATTACGATATCTAATAGTCAATGATGGCCCATATAGCCATGATGAACAGGTCTTGGATGATAAATATCGTGAGTTTTGTGAATACTATTACTCTTACGATGAACTGCAGTTTAGTTGTTCTAAAGTTTCCTGATTTGTAGAACTGATTTAGGCTCAACGAAGTGTAACCTATAATAATGATTGATATAAATTGTTACCAAGAAAATTAATGTTTTTTCTCGTTGACACAAGTAAATAGGCCGTGATACAATTGTCGAGCAAAAAAGCCGTAAGGTCTTTTTTTATTGTGTAGAAAAACGGAGGAGCTAGTATATGGCTAAGGCTGATGTCAGAGATAAGCTCACACTCGCATGCGAAGAGTGCAAGAGAAGAAATTATCAGACATATAAGAATAAGAAGAATACTACTGAAAGACTTGAGCTTAAGAAGTATTGC
>JAFYHN010000010.1 GCA_017539165.1 Eubacterium sp. | reverse complement strand
GTTTTGTGGATTTTGAAAGTCTTGCTCCTGTAGTTGAGAGTATATTGGTGTAAATGATAAGGCTAAATCGGAGTTTTTAAGGAACCACGGAGATAATGATTGAGATCACGTACTTTCAACTTTTTCTATTTATAACGATAATATGGATTATTACTCGATGTATCATAGCGATAAGATTGAAGACATTTTCAGTAAAGCGTGAAATCCAGCTGCTTTTGGTGTATGTGTGTATCGTTGTTATTTGCAGATTTGTATGCTTCGAATTCCATCTTGAGAATGGAAAGATACAGACATTAAGGGTAGGCTTTGAAGATGATATACGTGATATGATCAATATCATTCCATTTTACTTTCTTGTTGACCGGTATCATGGTTGGCAGATGAATATTATTGCGAATATTGCAATGTTCATACCGGTTGGGATCGTATGGCCAATTTGCTTCAGAAAACTTGATACGATTAAAAAGACTATATTAGCAGGTGCCGGGTTTACTCTGCTTATCGAAGTGACTCAGCTCTTTTTCCTCGGAAGACATACGGATGTTGATGATTTGATCTTAAACACGATCGGTGTAGTAATTGGCGCATGTATTGTATTCCTGATTCGGAGAAAGCAGAAGAAAAACAGTTCTTTATAGACAGTTGAATCCAAGTATGCCGGGATGATGCGATAGTAAGTTCTATTGGAATATAATGATTTACCAATTATTGAATAGTTGTTTTGCTTTAAATCCAGGTGTTTATCTACACCTGGAAATTTTTTTGAAAAATTATAGATGTAACCATTGACATTACATCAAAACGGTGCTATATTAACACCATCAGATGAAACCGCTACGGTTACATCAATGGACTTTTTAACATTCGAGGATAATTACCTCGCAGGGCAGAGCCCAGAAAGGAAAATAATCATGACAAATAAGGAAAAAGCATTAGCACTCATCGGAACATTCGTATCAGGAGATACAGCAAAGGCAAAAGAACTTTTGGCGCCTGGCTATATTCAGCATAACCTGGCATTTGGTACAGGAGCAGATGCATTTGTAGCAGCAGTTGAAGGACTTGCACAGGCACCTGTAAAAACAACAGTTAATAACATTCGCGCATTTGAGGATGGAGATAAGGTTTTCCTTCAGACAGTATATAATTTTGCAGGAGCAGGAGAGCAGGTCGGATTCGATGTTTTCAGATTCGATGAAGACGGTAAGATTGCAGAGCACTGGGATAATCTGGCAGACAAGGCAGCTCCTAATCCTTCAGGACATACTCAGATTGATGGAACTCTTGAGAAGAAAGATGTAGATAAGGAAGAGACACGTAAGGTTGTTGCCGGATTTGTAGGCGATGTACTTCGTGGGGAGAATCCTGACAAGCTCACTTCATACTACGACGGAGATAAATATATTCAGCATAATACTTCAATTGCAGATGGTCTTTCAGGTCTTGGAGCTGCACTTGAAGCTATGGGTAAGCAAGGTATCTCGATGGTTTACAACAAGACACATATGGTTCTTGCAGATGGAGATTATGCACTTGCCTGCTCGGAAGGAACCTTTGGTGGTGTACCTACAACCTACTATGATCTGTTCCGTGTTGAGAACGGATTTATCGCAGAGCACTGGGATGTAATGGAGACATTAGCTGATAAGTCTACATGGGCTAATGAAAACGGAAAGTTTTAATGTAACCATTGCAACTACATCTGTCACGAAGTAAAATGATGGCAGGAGGAATTAAAAATGCAGATATCAAGCAGATTTACGGTTGCACTTCATATTTTTACATGTGTGGATACATTTAAGGATGAACACAAGGTAACGAGCGATTTTCTTGCAGCCAGTATAAATACGAATCCTGTCATCATTAGAAAGATACTTACTCAGCTTAAGAACGCAGGGCTAATAAATGTTATCAGAGGAACAGGCGGAATAGAGCTTACAAGAGATCTTAAAGATATAACTTTTTATGATGTGTATCAGGCAATTGAGCCTTTGGAGGATGGAGATTTATTTAGATTTCATGAATCACCAAATCCAGAGTGCCCTGTTGGTAGGAATATCCATTTACTTTTGGATGATAAGTTGAAAAGCATCCAGGAAGCGATGGAATCAGAGATGAAAAAATACACTCTTAATGATTTAAGATCCGGAATGCAGGAACTGTTGGCAAAAGAAGCTTAACAATGAGACTCTGAGGTGTTTACTTCAGAGTCTTTTTTTAGAAGGATATGGAATATGGAAACTAAGGAATTTCTTAAATACATAGTGGAAGAAATTCATACAACTATTGTGGCAACGGTAGATGATGAAGGACTACCTGTTACAGCTGCCATAGATATGATGGATTATGATAATGACAGTTTATATTTCCTTACAGCGAAAGGAAAAGGATTCTATGACAGACTGACAAAAAGACAGTTTCTTGCGCTTACGGCGATGAAAGGTGAGGATACCATGTCAAGTGTTGCAGTATCCATCCGTGGTAAAGTAAGAGACATTGGACATGGCAAGATACCGGAGTTATTTAAGAAAAATCCATACATGCATCAGATTTATCCGACGGAAGAATCCATGAAGGCACTAACAGTATTTCAGATATATGAGGGAACTGGTGAGTGGTTCGATCTCTCAAAGAAGTCTATAGAAAGGGCATCCTTTAACTTTGGAAAAGTAGAAATTAAGCGAGAAGGATATTTTGTCACAGATAATTGTATCGGATGCGGAAGCTGTTTATCTGTTTGTCCCCAGAGCTGTATCATTACTACCAGGATTCCGTATGTCATAGAGCAGGAACATTGTCTGCACTGTGGTAATTGTTTGAATACCTGTCCTGCTGGGGCAGTAGTTAGGAGATGAAGGCTATGTCAAAGAATACCACACAGGAAGAACGTCTTGATTATCTTGTAGAAGAGTTCAAGGCAGATTCTGCTGAATATAAGGAATTACAGACTCCAAATAGTACGGAAGATAAAAGACGGATCTTAAGGTCACTTATGAATATCCGTATGCCGAAAGAATTGTCCTCTGATGTAATGAAAGTACAGGATGAATATTTATTAGAGAGAGCAGCTGAAAAGGGTGTGGTGAATCTATCAGACATCCCAGTTATCAGGGATGGACTTTCTATCTGGCAAGGGGATATCACAAGACTTTCGGTGGATGCTATTGTTAATGCCGCTAATTCGAAGATGCTTGGTTGTTTTGTTCCGATGCATACCTGCATAGATAACTGTATACATACTTTCGCCGGTGTGCAATTAAGAGCTGAGTGCAATAGGCAGATGAATGAATTTCGAATCAGATATGGAAGAGATTATGAACAGCCTACTGCCGTTCCAATGCTCACTGAAGCGTATAATCTTCCGGCAAAGAAAGTAATTCATATAGTAGGACCAATTGTTCAGTACAAACTTACTCCTGAATTGGAAAAGGATTTGGAGAACTGCTATAGAAACGCTTTGGATATGTGTGCTGAAAATGGCCTGAAGAGTGTTGCTTTTTGCTGTATTTCGACAGGGGTATTTCATTTTCCTAACAAAAAAGCAGCTGAGATTGCGGTTAAGACTGTATCAGAATGGCTTCGTGAAAATCCTGGTAAGGTAGAAAGGGTGATATTCAATGTTTTCAAAGATGAAGATAAGGCCATTTATGAAAAACTTATATGATGATATGCCTAATGGTTATCAGGAAACTATAGAGAAAGGAATGAATGCTGTGAGATACTTTACTACAAGCATGTCCTGTGGTAAGGGAAGCAAAGAAGAGCAGATTAACAGACTAAAAAAAGAGATTAATGAGGCAGACGCAATTGTTATTGGTGCAGGTGCTGGACTTTCTACATCTGCCGGATTGACGTATAGTGGCAAGCGTTTTGAAAAATACTTCTATGACTTTGCCAAAAGATATGGAATAAGAGATATGTATTCAGGTGGTTTCTATCCGTTTCCGAGCGAAGAAATACGCTGGGCCTGGTGGGCGAGACATATTTATTTTAACAGATATATTGATGCTCCAAAGCCAGTGTATAGGGATCTTCTTAAGATGGTTT
>JAFYHN010000009.1 GCA_017539165.1 Eubacterium sp. | reverse complement strand
CTCTGCCATGGTTTTGGAGACATAGAGACCTATTCCCTGGCCTTCAACATTCTTGGAATTAGACCCCCTCCAGAAGCTCTTAAAAACATATGCAGTCTCTTCTTCTGAGAGGACATTTCCCTTATTCTTAACAGTAAAATATATATCCTCATCCTGCCTTCCCATGGTGACGCTTATTCCCTGTCCGGAGCCATACTTTATAGCATTCTCGACAAACTGGGAAATGATAGTATAGATACCATTTTTGTCACTATTTACAAGCGGATTATTCTCACATTTCACCTTAAATGGAATATGAAGAAGGCCCGTCCTTCCAGTGTATTCCTTCATCACCAGATCCGCCAGCTCATTCAGATAAAACGAACTGATCTCCGGCTTATAAATGTTCTCAACCCTGGCACTCTTATCCATAATCTCTTTGACCAGAAGCTCCACCTTATCAACGTTCTGTCTGATCTTCGAAGCTGTATCCGCATCCTTCAGATTCGGTTTCTTATCTTCGTGATATATTCCTCTCTCAATAGCCTCTGCATAAAGCCTTATATTCGACAGTGGAGTTTTTATTCCATGTGCTATAGAGATTATAAGAGTCTGCTTCTCCTTCTCCATGACATTCATCTGATTATTCTTATGCTGCATCTCGTCCTTCAGCATATTCATTCCCCAGATATACTTTCCAAACATCTTAGACTTCGTTTCCGGAAGCCCTTCAACAAGTCTGCCTTCTGCAAGTTTCTCCGGATACTCCGACAACAGATTGAATGGTTTAAGCATTCTGTTATAACTCACGATCAGGATCGTCATAATAGCAAAATAAGAGATGCACAGTGCAACAACTGCCACCTCCATCGTGAATCTGGTATCTTTACATTTGTATTCAAATTTCAGAAAACTTTTTACAGTGCCATCACTGCCCCTTATGGTTTTTATATATTCCCGCTCCGGGAACTGTTCCGAGTCCAAAAAGTCTGAATCTTTTAGATCCGGGCTATATTCTATAACACTGACTTCAGCCGGAATATATCTGGCTGAATACTCATTTCTATATATATCCAGATTATCTAATACATCATTAGAAATGTCACCACTCTCATAATCTTTTGCTATACGATTCATGACAACACTTCTCATTCCGTCTTCTTTATTAAAATGCCTCGAAATGATCAGATAAGAAGCTACTATAAGAATTATAAAAACCAGCGTAACAAAGCCTAATTGTTTTACTAATCTCTTCAATTGTCACCACCAAATATATAGCCCTTTCTCCAGACTGTTTTTATAATCCTTGGGGAATTGGGTTCTTCCTCCAGCCTCTCTCTAAGCCATCTCACATGAACGTTCAGGGTAGACTGTTCGACAAATGCATCTCCCCATATGGCATCATATAGTTCGTCTTTATCAAGAAGTCTTCCCTGATTCTGCATCATATATAATAGAAGGTCATACATTTTCCCTCTTATATCGCACTCTTTACCATTTTTATAGACTGCTCTTTTTCCGGTATCTATCGTGATATCCTCATATTTCAGCTGTTCTTTCATCTCAACTGTCGTCTCACTTCTGTGAAGAAGCGCCTTGATCTTTGCCGTTAAGATAGGAATCGAAACCGGTTTCTCTATATAATCATCAGCTCCCAGCTTATATCCCATGAGCTTACTCTCATCATCACCTCTTGCACTCATTATGATGATTGGAATATCCTTATGATTTCTTATACTGGTACAAGCTGTAAATCCGTCTATTCCCGGGAGCATCAGATCCAGAAGTATGATCCTTGCAAGATTATCATTCAGGAATTCTATTCCTGCTTCAGCGTTTTCAACTTCCTTTACAGAAAAACCTTCAGCGCTCATAAAATCCGACAAAAGACATCTTAATTCCGGATCATCTTCTATTATTAGTATATCTATCATACATGTATCTCCCGGTGTATCATCATTTTATATCAATCCAGCGAAATCTTAGTAAAGGCAGGGTGATCAACAACCCCCTCCGTACCGGTAAAACATACATTCAGTTCACCTGTACTATAGTCATAAATGATAGTCTGAAATACATCTTCCGAATGGAGCTTCTGATAACCGGATTCCCTTTCTTCACTTTCTCTTGTGACTATATCCTTTACATCTGACATAGAGAGCTTATCCTTCTCTTTTACCCAGTTATTAAACTTCTCAAATCTGACAAAATTCGCACCGTTACCGGTAAAGATATCCTTATTTCCTTCAGATATAAAAGAATTAATAACACAAAGACTGTCCGGATTATCCCAGGTTATGCCATCGATCAGAGGAGTATCCTTATCTCTAAGAACCGCTAATCCCTCTGCTTCACCATCTTCATTTACGAATCCCGGATCCACACAATCTTCTGCGCAGAATGCATCATTCTTATCCGTAATGATCAGATTATGGGAAAATGTATAATCTGTACTATGGCTTACCATATATTCGCCAAACGTCCTGGCATCATTCATATGCTCAAGTGCATATCTCAATTCATAAGTATAACACTTTTTGCCTTCGCATACATAATTATTATCAGAACCAACATCAAGAATTCCGACAAAAACGCCTTTTTCATTTATCCCTGTCAGGACATCCAGAAGTCCCAATACAGAGAATGTCGTATAATCATTATTTCCGTCTTTCTTATCCATCTTAAAATGTGTCACTGCATGAGCCATACACATCTGATTTTCACTTCCAAGCGTCCATTCAAGAGTTCTGCTTGTTATCCTCTGTCCACTCTCAGTCTTATCTCCCCAGACAGACAGTGCGTTACAGTTTGTCCCTCTCAAACAGTCCGGGATCATATGCATGAGCAAAGCTTCCTCATAGCTCAGCTTCCCGTCCGCTTCAAATCCCTTATCATTTCCTCCCATGGTCTGGGCAAAGCCTTCCATCTCATTTTTATAATTCTCTGGAAGTGATGCCTTCAGAATATTTATCCTGTCTATAAGCGGACCATAATCACCATTCAGATTTGGAAATGCCATCTTGATATTCTCATATAGAAAAGGTTCAAGAGCACCGGCAAAGTCAAAATCTATAGACTTGATCGTTTCAGCATAAGAACTTCCAACCGCATAATAGTCACCACCTGTATAATCCAGATAGACTTCATAGTATGAAGGTTTCTTATCTATCACACATAAACCATCCTTTGAGCAATAAGTCGCAACGCTATCCTCTATGTTTGCATCCTCTCCGGCATAACTTACGGTATTCAGAACTGTATCTACAGGTTCCAGAATACTGACATCAGATACCTCTCTGACAAAATCTTCATATGACATGATCGTATTCGAACATCCGGTTAGAGAAGTGACTACGGTTACTGCCATAACCGCACCCATGAATCTTATCTTTTTATTCTTTCTAATCATATTTCTACCATCCCTGTTCCATCAGCCATTTATTCAGTTTTCTCTCTCTGGAGCCAAGGTCAGCTTCGTTTTCCAGCTTCCCTAGTTCTATCTCTCCTTCGATATGTCCATCCACAAGATAGATAACTTTGTCACTTGCTGCAGCCACCCTGGAACTATGAGTTACCATCAGAATAGAAGTTCCGTCTCTATTTACATCTACAAGCTCATTCATAACTTCGCAGGCCGACTTAGAATTAAGCGCGCCTGTCGGTTCATCTGCAAAAAGAACCTTTGGATGATTGATAAGTGCTCTACAGAGACATGCTCTCTGCAGCTGACCTCCCGACACCTCAGTTATCTCATTATCAGCTATCTCTATGATTCCCAGTCGACGCATCAATATCTCTGCCTCTTCTCTGACCTGTTTTCTATCCTTTAATCCTGCATGAAATGCCGGAAGCAGTATGTTGTCGAGAATACAGAGTTTTCTCATCATATACATCTGTTGGAAGATGAATCCCATACTTAGAAGTCTTTCTTTAGCCATATCCTTGTCATTCATTTCCGCATAGCTCTTTCCAAGAAATGATATCTCCCCGGAAGTTGCTCTATCCATTCCGCTCACCGTATAAAGCATAGTTGATTTGCCGCTGCCGGATGGCCCCATAATACTGACAAACTCACCTTCCTTCAGGGAGAAGTCAATATTTCTGAGTACATTATTGCTGTATTTATTTACTATATATGTTTTACAAAGTCCTTTTACATCTATTACAGTTTCCATTCTATTTCCTCTTTTCTGATTCTTTATTCTTCTCTGATATTCCAGATATTGATATGTTTAACTTTTCTCAAACATATACGAAGTGCTACTAACACTATCGTGAATATGATGACCGGAATGATCACGTATTTATCGATAGCAGCCGGAACAAAATGGAATCCGGTTATTCCGAATATTTCAAATGCCTTGGACGCTACCAGATTTATGACTGTTTCTTCTAATATATATGCTGCTATAAAACCTAAGATCAGTATTATAAGCATTCGTATCATATGCCATTTTCTTATATCCTTATCGGAGAATCCGACACATTTAAGTACCGCTACAGAAGGCGTCTCCCTGGCCAGATCCACTGTTGAATAAAGAAGCGTATTCAAATACAAGATAAATGCGATCATCACGGACAGAAATACTTTTAAAGCATCTATATAAACATTTATGTATGAAAATCCATCTTTTACCGTCTCATCAAAGTCTTTTATATATTCATCACCGAATAAGTCCCTTAGTTTATCTATATAAGCAGCCTTTTCAGATTCCGGAGCGTCCAGCCACAGATCAGTTA
Source organism: Eubacterium sp. (assembly GCA_017539165.1). GTDB lineage: Bacteria > Bacillota > Clostridia > Lachnospirales > Lachnospiraceae > Eubacterium_Q. Next base: position 23,306 of record JAFYHN010000009.1, on the reverse strand, counting down.
TATATGTATTGTTATGTTCTGCGCCCTGATACTCCTTTCCTACTATTACCGCAGCAGAGTTGTTTTCCATAATGTCGAAGAACCCTGTTATTATAAAATCACGCTGTACTTTGTGTGTACCGATGCTATCATCATCATATTCTTTGAGTTCTATTGTAATAGTGTCTCCGAGTTTTATACCTTCATTCTTCGCTGTGAAATAACTCATTATCGCTTCATTACTCTTAACAGGAAGTGTTCCACCTTTTCTTAATGGGATCAGTTTATTGTAAGTATCACCGCTTAAGAAATTAATCGGGATATCATCTTTATCACCTCTTATTATGTCTGCATATGTAATTTTCATATACCTGAACTTAACCGGAACTCCTGCTTTATTGGCATCTTCTACCATTAATTTGTAGGCACCTTCATAGTATCCGCCCTTCTGGAAATAATAATCTGCCAGATCTCCATACATCTCGAATTCAAAATCATAATTTAACATCAGGAAGTTCTTACTATAGTCCTTGCTGAGCAGCGAACTCTTTACATAAAAAGCTGTTAGAAGCACGATGACAGCAAGCATATATGTGATTATCAGGAATATGTATTTCTTAAACTCATTTATGACATTTCCAAAGGCAAGAAATGTCGGGACCTTCTGCTTCTTAGAATTATACAGATTGATCCTGGTAAGCTTTCCAAATCTTTCACCACCGCAATAGCCATGAATTGTTTCAATAACAGATATCTTATTGATTCTTCTCATCATCAACGCTGCAAAAAGAATGATCATTATTATCAGGAATATTGAAACCGCCAGTGCTATATATATGACCATATTATGGTCTTTAACAATAAGATCCTGGCAGAACTGACATATAGCATATCTCGATAAAGGAACACCTGCGACGATACCGATGATTCCACCTACTATCGCAAATACAAGATACGTTGCCGCAAACATCCATCTGTAACGCCAGGAATCAACACCGATTGCCCGCATCATACCGATTTCTTTTTCTTCCTGTTTTATCGCTGCCAGCATCATAAAACGGATTGTTATCAGCATTATCAGGATTACTACAACACTCATTATTACAAGGAAATATGATATCGCTACAACTACAGTATAATTTCCATCAATTCCCGGAGTGTATGCCCATGAATTACAACTCTTTACCATATTCTGATCACGTAATTCATCTCCTATTCTATTTTTAAAATTAATATTCTGAACATTCAGAAGGAGCCTGTAAAATCTATATGGATATTCGCTTTTTAGCATCTCAAAATCCACATCAGATATAAGCAGTTCTTCATTTTGGTCAACCGAAGGTCGCTTATAGATTTCAGCTATCTTAAACTCATAAACACTTCCCATCTGAGTTGTTATCCTGATCGTGTCCCCACGCTTAACACAGGCCATCTTAGCCATGTCCATGCTGATAGCTATTTCTCCGGTATCCAGCCTGAACGGATTGTCACTGTCATTGTAGATAAGATTTATCTTCTTTGACATCGTAGAAAGATTAAATGTCTTATGCTCAGGGAAACCATCTTCCGAAGTATATCTTCCATTAATAGAGACTTCATCGTCAATCAAACGGATATATTCTTTAATCTCTCCATCTTGGACCAGATCAGAACTTTGTATCCAATTATTAAGATCATCTTTTTTCTCTTCAAAATGTCCCATTCCTACAGATGCATCGACTGTTACATTCGCAACATTCGTTATCTCATCAGTCTGTTTTCTGCCTTGCATCTCCATATACATAAGATTTGCAGCAACAACGGATATAACCGATGAGCATACTATAAAGATAAATAAGATGATATTCAGACCCTTATGTTGTTTCAGGTCATTTTTTAACATTTTAAAAAACATGCCACAACCTCTCTTTATTTTCTGGAGAGATTGTAGCATGTCTTTTTACTTTTAATCTTTAAAAAACCTTTAAAGTTTAAATATCTGTTTCGAATATTCTATTGCTATATCGGGCCGGTCTGTTATAAGGCCATCTATATCTTTTTTCAGAAGCTTTTTGATCTGCTTCTCTTCATTTACCGTCCAAACAAAGACTGGATATCCCGCCTTCTTCATTCTCCTGATAAAACCGAAATGAAGAAGTTCGTAATGCGGCGAAATGAAATCCGCCTTACATTTCTTCAGTCTTCTTACAGGAAAGAGCTCATTTACCCTTCTTTTGATATTCGCTTTCGAAGTCCCTATCAGAAGTCCAACAACGATTTCCGGATCTCGTGTTTTTATAGTATATGGAACCTTATCATTAAATGACTTGATCGAGTATTCATCCTTATCGGCGTATTTTGCCAGCGTCTTGAGAAGCTTTTTCTCAAATCCATGTTCCTTCACTTCTATGTCCATAAAGATATTGCCGTGACACATTTTCAGAACTTCTTTTAACTGAGGTATATGAAATCCCCTGATTTTTGCTTCTTTCTCCATATCCTCATAGGTCTGCCAGCTTACCGGAGTGTCTGCGAAGTTTTTATCATGGCTCACAACAAGAATACCGTCTTTGGTCTGTCTGACATCAAACTCGACCATATCAGCCCCTATCTCTATAGCCTTTTCAAATGATTCGAGAGTATTCTCGTGTTCAACTAGTCCAGATGCACCTCTGTGCGCTATAATCTTAACCATTCTCCTAACCCTCTCTTTACACCCTTATATATATCTTGTATAATCATTCTAACTCTTTTTAATATTAGATTACAAGACATATAACGCAAACCGGAGGAAAAAATTTTGAGCAATAAAGATGACGAATACGAAAAGTATTGTTATATGTGCCGCAGACCAGAATCAGACACTGGAAAACTGATCAACTTTACACAGGGAGTATATATTTGTCCTGATTGTCTTCAGAAGACACTTGACCAGATTCAGAACAGTCCTCTGATCGATATATCAAATATGCCCGGCTTTAACAATATGAATATGTTTACCCCAAACATGGATATTCCAAATTCACAGAAAGTGAAGAAACGCAAGAATAAACAGACTTCAGGTCAGTCTGTAGGCAATATATTCAGTTCGGTATTCGGAGGTAATCCTGCACCCGCAGAGAATCCTGAAACTGATTCAGATATCGAAGATGAAGAAGAATATGTACTTAAACTTGAAGATATCCCTGCACCCCACCAGATCAAGAAGCTTCTGGACAGAGATGTTGTAGGTCAGGAATATGCTAAGAAGGTTATGTCAGTAGCTGTATATAACCACTATAAGCGTGTACTTTCTGAAGAGGAAGCTATGCGTGATGAGGCTGAAAATCCTCATAAGAAACTCAGCGCTAAAGAACAGGCTAATCTTTCATCAGAGAACAACACAGAAGCTATGCTTGATGAAGTTGAGATAGAGAAGTCAAATATGCTTATGATCGGTCCTACCGGTTCCGGTAAGACATATATGGTAAAGACTATTGCCAAGATACTTGACGTTCCACTTGCTATCACAGATGCTACTTCTCTCACAGAAGCAGGATATATCGGCGACGACGTAGAGAGTGTGCTTTCAAAGCTACTTGCAGCTGCTGATAATGATGTTGAACGAGCTGAGCACGGTATCGTCTTTATCGATGAGATTGATAAGCTGGCCAAAAAACAGGAAACACGTTCCCGTGACGTAAGTGGTGAAGCTGTTCAGCAGGGACTCCTGAAGATTCTTGAAGGTTCACAGGTAGAAGTACCTATCGGAGCAGGAAGTAAAAATGCCATGACTCCTACTACTATGATGGATACCAGTGGTATTCTCTTTATATGTGGAGGTGCATTCCCTGACCTTGAAGAGATCATTAAAACCAGAATCGCAGCTCAGTCTTCTATCGGATTCGGAGCAAGTCTCAGAGATGAACTTGAGAAGGATCCTAAGCTTCTGTCCAAGGTAACAACCGAAGATCTCCGAAGCTTCGGAATGATTCCTGAATTTATAGGAAGACTTCCTGTTATATTCACATTGGAAGACTTGTCAGAGGAAATGTATATCAGAATCCTGAAGGAGCCTCGCAATTCTATAATCAAACAATATCAGAAACTTCTCAGAATAGATGAAGTTGAGCTTAAGTTTGAAGATGAAGCCTATAAAGAGATAGCTAAGATAGCTGCAGAAAGAAAGACCGGTGCCAGAGCGCTTCGCTCTATCATCGAAGATCTGCTACTTGATATCATGTATCAGGTTCCAAAGGATGACAATATCGGTACTGTCATCATCACCGGTGACTATGTAAAGAAAACCGGCGCACCTGTGATCAAAATGCGTGGCGTAGAATAAAAGTATGTTTTTAGTTACTGCTTCGCAGTATACATGAAATAAGTAATAAAAAAATGCATGCGAGCATGCATTTTTTTATTACTTATTTCATGAACTGTGAATAGTAAACGTTTTTATATGTTGAATGAACCTTCCTGTCCATCAGCTGTGAAGTATACTACATTGTTCTCAGGCTGATAGTATACGTTAAGTTCCTTAACTGTCTTCTTACCTGAAACCTGAAGTGCCTTCTTTACTATATCATCTGTACTTGTATTGAATCCCTGATACTGAACTTCTACAGAAACCTTAGTAGCAGTCTTTGCAGTAGTCTTCTTAGCAGGTGTCTTCTTAGCTGTTGTTGCTTTCTTAGTTGTAGCAGCCTTCTTAGCAGGAGCTTTCTTAGCTGTTGCAGTCTTTGTAGTAGCAGCCTTTGTAGTTGTTGTCTTAGCAGTCTCTTTCTTTGCTGGCTCTTTCTTTGCAGTCTCCTTCTTAGCTGGTTCAGCCTTAGCTGCAGCCTTCTTAGTAGTTGTCTTCTTAACAGGAGTCTTCTTTACAGGTTCCTTCTTAGCAGGATCCTTTTTTACAGGAGTTTTCTTAGGAGGGGTAGCCTTTTTAGCAGCTTCCTTCTTAGCAACTTCCTTCTTTACAACAGGCTCTTCTTTCTTTGCAACTTCTTTCTTAACCGGTTCAGCTACCTTTGCCGGCTCAACTTTCTTCTCAACCTTAACTTCAGCTTTTTTCTCAACAACTGCCTCTGTCTTCTTAGCAGCTGCTGCTTTTTCTGCGAGATCCTTAACACTTGCCTTCTTAACTGCCATTTTTCAATCCTCCGTAAATAGAAAAAATACAATTTAGTATTGTGCCCAAGAATTTTTCGGGTTTTGGTTAAAAATTACGAATTTTATTGTAACTTTTTTGTGACATTTTTGCAATACTCGCAGGAAATTTTCTACACATTCACTAAATTAACCACCGTTAAATCAGCATATTTATGTATTATTCATAAGAATTTTAGATTATTTCATTAAATTTTCTACAAAATCATAGATAAACCTATTCTGCCTTTTTCCATATCAACGCTGATTATTTTCACTTCAACGATGTCACCAACGCTGACCACTTCCAGAGGATGCTTTACGAACTTTCCTTTTTTGAGCTGTGAAATGTGCACCAGACCGTCCTGATGAACGCCGATATCAACAAATGCTCCGAAGTCGATAACATTTCTGACAGTTCCCTTCAGGACCATTCCAACTTCCAGATCCTTCATCTCAAGAACATCAGATCTGAGAATTGGTTTAGGCATATCTTCTCTTGGGTCTCGGCCCGGACGAAGGAGCTCATTTATAATGTCATTCAGAGTAAGTTCTCCTACTCCAACTTCAGCTGCAAGCTTCTTCATATCCTGCTTTGACATAGACTTAAGCTTTGTCACCGGATCTCTTCCCATAGCCTGTGCAGCAAGATCCATTTCTGCAGATGTTACACCAGTTTTGCCAAGTCTGATTTCGAGCTTATCGAGGATCTTCTGTGTTGCATCATAGCTTTCCGGATGCACTGCCGTAGCATCAAGCGGATTCTTTCCGCCTATGATCCTAAGGAATCCTGCGCACTGTTCATATGCCTTAGCTCCAAGCTTCGGAACCTTCAGAAGTTCGCTTCTATCTTTAAATGTACCGTTCTCTTCACGATATGTAACGATGTTCTTGGCTATAGCCTTGGATATTCCGGATACATACTCAAGAAGTGGAGCTGATGCTGTATTAAGATCTACACCTACTTTATTAACTGCAGTCTCTACTACACCGCCAAGTGCTTCTCCAAGTTTCTTCTGATTCATATCATGCTGATACTGACCGACACCGATTGACTTCGGATCTATCTTAACCAGCTCAGCAAGCGGATCCTGTACACGTCTTGCTATAGATGCAGCAGAACGTTGTCCAACATCGAATTCCGGGAACTCTTCGGTTGCCAGCTGGCTGGCACTGTATACAGAAGCTCCAGCTTCATTTGTTATAACATAGCTGACCTGCTCTGGAATCTCGTGGAGAAGTTCTACTATTATCTGCTCTGATTCTCTTGATGCAGTTCCGTTACCGCATGAAATAAGCGTAATTCCGTATTTCTTGATAAATCTCTTAAGTACAGCTTTAGCATCAGCAATCTTTTTCTCATTTGTAGGTGCTGTCGGATATATGACAGCTGTATCAAGAACCTTTCCTGTAGGGTCAACTACAGCAAGCTTACATCCTGTTCTGAAAGCAGGATCCCATCCAAGAACTGTCTGTCCTGCGATAGGTGGCTGCATAAGAAGCTGAGTAAGGTTCTTTCCAAACACTTCGATTGCTCCGTCTTCTGCATTCTCTGTGAGTTCATTTCTTAACTCACGCTCTATTGATGGAGCTATAAGTCTTTCATATGAATCTATAGCTGCGTTTGCTATAACCTGAGCTGTCCATGGAATACTGAATTCGGTAGCAGCAAGCTTTGCTGTAGGAACAGCATCTATAAGAAGTTCATCAGATCCTTTGCCGATACCTCTTATGACATCTTTAGATATGAGCTGCTTCTCAAGATAATTCACAATAAGAAGTTCAGGAACCTCAATCTTAACTGTGAGGAACTTCTCCTTCTCTCCTCTGTTAACAGCTAGAGTTCTGTATCCTGTCATCTTGGATATAGGTTCTTCAAAGTCATAATAATTCTCATATACAGACTTTGCTTCCGGATCCTTAGCTACGGACTTTATCGTTCCCGCCTTAAATGTCTTCTCTCTTATCCATGTTCTATATTCAGCAGAATCACTTATCTGCTCAGCTATAATGTCGGAGGCTCCCTGAATAGCATCCTCAACACTCTTTATTCCTTTTTCTTCATCTATATATGCTGAAGCTTCTGTCGCCATATCCTTATCTGTATTCTGGAGAAGGATGATGTTGGCAAGCGGTTCAAGACCTGCTTCCTTCGCGATAGTTGCTCGTGTTCTTCTCTTTGGCCTGTATGGTCTATAGAGATCCTCCAGAACTACCATAGTCTCGGCAGCTTCGATTTCTGCTCGGAGTTCGGGTGTCATTTTCTCCTGCTCTTCGATGCTGGAGATAACTGTCTGCTTCTTCTCTTCGAGATTTCTAAGATACTGAAGTCTCTCGAAAAGCTTACGAAGCTGTTCATCATTCAGAGCTCCCGTTTTCTCCTTTCTGTATCTTGCGATAAATGGTACTGTACAGCCTTCATCAAGAAGGTCAACCGCTGCCTGTACCTGTGAATTCTTTACTTCCAATTCTTCACTAATTTTACTGATTATGTCCATTACTACTCTGTCTCCTTTTAATACCTTTTACTTCGTATGTACAATAAGATAGGTCAGGGAAATCCCCTGACCCATCTTACTATAATTATTCTATTAAGTCAAAAATCATCTATTGATTATCGTAGTATTTTTTACCACCATCAGGATTGAAATAGGTTCTGATAAAACCATCAGTCGAAACAACTACGAATTCATTCGTTTCTTCAATATAATATACATCATCTCCGTCTTCCGCTTCTGTCTTATGAAGACTTGATGAACTATTAACAACTGCAGATGCAGCTGCCTCATATTCTTCAGGAGTTGCGAAGCCCATATCTTTTCCATGCTTCTGATAATGCTGTTTAAGAAGCTTCTCACTTCTAAACTTATAGCTCTTAGGCAAACTGTATGCCCAAAGATTCTCTATCTGATCCTGAAGTTCTGTATACTTCCACAATCTTCCTGTATTCTGCACACAGTTAGAATCATGCATAATAAAAGATCCGCCTTTTAGGTTTCCATCCGTTTTCTTTCCACCGATATATTCGGTAAGAACAACGAAATGTCCACGTTCCGTAAAATGTCCCGGACCCATAATACATATAACCGGCTTACCTTCTTGAAGAGCCTCAGCTATAGATGCTTCATTTAAAGCTATCTCTTCAACTCGAAGCCCTAGTTTTTCAGCTCCCTTAGACATCAACTCCCAACTGGAGCCATTACCTGCTACAGCATAACCTTCACTTTTGGCAAATTCAGCCATCCAGGAGGGCGTTTTGGACTCGTCCTGCAGCAGGTAAATAGCTACCATGGAGAGGGATGTTGGTCCACAACCTGTGAACCCGAGTACGTCGGAACTATATTCTTGGTATCCCCACCTGGAATCCCACTGATATAACTCCGGCACTGAATCTTTGAAATTAATATTGCCATTTCCACGTGTATTAGGCTGTTCTAAGCCTTTTACTACTAACGGATAATGTAATACAAAATCCTCTGTTTCATGATGTTTCATCATCAGTTTTCTTAATTGCTTGGTATAATCCTTTTCGGATATACCATCATGTTCACTGACGAATTGTTTGATCTTTTCATCTACCATTTCGGATGATAATTCATGTGTATAGACTGGCGCATCACTGTCAGTCTGGCTCATACCATCCTGATATTCATCTATTAATGCATTCATCTCTGTAGCTAGTGGCTGGAGACTGTCATTACTAGATGCTTCTGACATCTTCTTTGATTGTGTATATATAAGAAATGTCATCCCAACCATACCTATAAAAAATATGGCAAGGAATAAAACCATACGATACTTATACCAAGCTTTCTTTTTTAACCTATCCTTTATCAGCTCAGCATCTAACTTTTTTTTACTCATTTTTCAACCTAACTATTTTCTATGTTTTTATTATATGATGAAGCCTCATCATTAATGCAGTAATATGCCATCAATATGGCATAATTACTCCTCTGCGTCCGTAGAACTGCTATAATCCTCATATAAAATATCATCCAGTTCAGAAGCCGGCATGTCTGTCAGATCATTATCATCCTCAATATTTACCATTTCATCCAACGATATTCCGTTAAATAAAAACATACCGTTTGCTTCTTCAGGAACTACAAAATCTACGGTCACTCTATCCATATCATTATCATCATACAGATCATAACTGTATACGAGAAAATTCAGATTATCTTCTCTCCAATATTCTTCTGGATTATCAAAAGGCATATCTTTTCTGTTTGCTTTTATCTGACGGATAGATTTTCCATTAAATTGAAGCCCATAATAATCGCCTATTACTCTTTCTACATTTGCATGTTTACAGCAAGTGGTAATATCGACTCCAAATGATTTCTTATTTCCGTACATATTAAGAAGTAAGCCTGTTTCGTCATCTATATTTAATGTCAATATATTTCCACTTTCATCATCTTCTCTGGCTTCGTAAATATATACCTGCCAGAAAAGGATTGTAGAAGAGTTTTTAGCAACTAAAAGATATGGACTGACCAACTTCCATGAAGTCGTTTCACAGTCTTCATCAGGAACTTCATAATAATCTGGTAAAGAGTTGATCTTTTCTTTGTATGCATCAAGCTCTTTTATCTGAAATAAACTCTGCCCTGCAAATTGATTTATCAATATATCTTTTGCAGTATCCCAAGCCGAATCATTATCCAGGTTGGCTACACGATTATCATTATACTGTTCTAACGAAACCTCATCAGGAATGGGAATGGCAGATATCATCATATTATCCCTGGCAGCTTCAAGCTTTTCAACCAGATTATAATGTGCACTCTCAACTTCATACGGTTTCTTTATATTATGAGGCTTTGTATAATTGTTCAGTTTATAATCCTCATAAGAAAAAGCTAACATAGGCATATAAAATGCAAAAACCAACGCACTTACAGCTAGGAGCAATATTATACAATGTTTTACAATATAATCTTTTTTATTCATTAGCATTGCCCCCTCTAAGTGTAACTGTAACAACTGTACCTACATCAAGCTCACTGGAAAACTCTATCGTTCCATTATGAAGTTCAACTATTTTTTTAACAAGCGCAAGTCCAAGTCCGGCACCACCCTGTCGTCTTGATCTGGCCTTATCTACTCTATAGAACGCCTCAGTTACATGTTTTATAGCTTCTGGCGGCATACCTTTACCATTATCGGTAATAACGAAGATAACACCTTCATTATCTTCAGTAAACTTCTGATCAACCCTGATTCGGCCTTTTTTATCCATAGCTTTACGGGCATTATCGATAATATTCAGTATTAGAGTTCTTATAAGATCAGGTTCCAGCTTTGCAAGTCCCTCAGTTGTTCTGCAGATAATCTTAATATTCTGTGCCTCAAGTGTAGGGGTAAGATGTGTTACTATATCCTCTACCATTTCCTTAGGCTCAACAACCTTTAGTGATATATCTTCCTTTCCTGAAACAAATATCTGAAGCAGCTTAAGTGCCATATTTTCGAGTCGTTTTGCTTCTGAATATATATAGTTAAGAGCATCTTCTCGATCTTCTTCTTCAAGTTCCTGCGTTCTAAGAAGCTCCGCATAACCGATGATAGAAGTCATCGGAGTCTTAAGTTCATGAGTAAATGCTCCCATGAACCTATCCTTTTCCTCAGCTGCCTCTTCAAGCTGATTTACATTTTCCTCAAGCTTCTCGGTCATTCGGTCAAAGTGTTTAGATAGCTCTCCTATCTCATCATCAGAACGAATGTGTGTTCTAGTGGATAAGTCTCCCTCTGCTATCTTTCTTGTAGCTCTTGTAAGTCTGGAAAGCGGCCACACGATATATGACGCAGTCATGTATGATACAAGTGCTGTGAAACAGAGAAGAACCAAGAATACTTTCCGGAAGAAAGTAACCAGTTCTGCACGAGTTTCAACAATAGTTTTCGTATCGTGACAAACACAAAAAATAAACGGTTGATCGCCTAATACCAAACAATAGGCACTCACCATATATCTCATTCCCTTTTCACCGTTAATATATATAACATATATAGAGCTTGAGCTCTCTAACTCATTAGAATTATTTGAATTATTAAATTTCTTTCTTACAGACTCAATATCAATATTTACATCTTTTTTCTTTCTTTCACTTCCGAATATAAGTTCATCATTTTGGTTAAATACCAAAAAGACATCCGAAGATGCCTGATTATAGTTAAGTGTTCTAAGTTTTTTTTGAATCAGGATGTCATAGTCTGAACTTTTTTCACTCTCTAAAGAGAGCTTAAGCATACCCATTAACCATGACATCTTATCAACCGCCTCTGCTTCCTCATTATCAAGCGACTTCATATAGGTACGATGTATAAGCACCGTACCTCCTGCACCAAACATTAGAGCAAGCAGAATCGTCATAATAATTGTGATTTTTACTCTAAAACTCATTATTAATTATACATCCAGTCTGTATCCAACTTTACTAACTGATTTGAGCTCCTTATTGAGCCCCGCTTTCTTACGAAGTCTCTGAACATGAAGATCAACGGTTTTACTTCCGTATTCCAGTTCTCCTCCCCAAACCTTTTCATAGATTGTCTCTCTGTAAAGAGCTGTATTTGGAGTCCTGAGGAATAACAAAAGAAGCTCAAATTCCTTTGGTGTAAGATTGATCTCTTTATCTCCACGCTTAACAACCATTGATACAGCATCAACAGTCAGTCCGTTAAGCTCAAATGAATCTTCTGTCTTTTTATATCTTCTAAGTACAACTTCGACACGTGCTATCAGCTCAGCAACTTCAAAAGGCTTAACCATATAATCTTCAGCACCCATCCTGAGTCCCTTTACTCTATCGTTAAGAGCATCCTTAGCTGTAAGGAAGATAACTGGTACCCCAAGTGGTCGTATGTACTCCATCAACTCAAAACCATCTACTTCAGGAAGCATTATATCCAGAAGTATCAGATCATAGACATTTTCGTCTATCATATCTAAAGCTGTATTTCCGTCATAAGCTACATCACAAACATACCCAACATTTTTAAGACTTATGCGGATAAGATTTGCAATCGGTTTCTCATCATCTACGGCAAGAATTCTAATCATATCTTTGTACCCCTGTTTCGCTAAAATATTCACCACAAAAAACATACATTATGATTACATCCTTTTTGCATCCATTGCAGGCTTTTTGCGTATTTTTTCATACATTTATACTATACAACAAATATAAAAAAACATAAATAAAAATATAAATATTTTTGTTATAGGCTGAATCTATAACTAAGTATAGGTAATTACTATCATGCTATTACTTCATAAATTAAAACAATTATGATATATTGATAACCAATGTCACGGCAGGACATTTTGGTTATTTATAAAGGAAAACATTTTTAGGAGGTTATTTAGAATGAAAGACGAAACATTATGCCTGCATGCAGGTTATACTCCTGGTAATTCAGAACCGGGCGCTTTACCTATCGTACAGAGTACAACATACAGATTTGATAAGACACAGGATATCGCTGATGTATTTGACGATCCTACAAAAGCTCTTATCTATTCAAGATTTGCAAACCCTACAGTAATGGCTGTTGAAGAAAAGATCAACCAGCTTGAGGGCGGTGTTGGAGCTATGGCTACTTCATCAGGACAGGCTGCTTCTCTTCTTTCAATCCTTAATATTGCACAGGCTGGTGACAGTATCGTTTCTGTTCCTGAAATATATGGAGGAACTGTAAACCTCTTTGCATTTACACTTAAGAAACTTGGTATAGAATGTATATTTGTAAGTCAGGATTCATCAGATGATGAGATCAGAGCTGCATTCAAGCCTAACACTAAGGCTGTATTTGGTGAAACAATCGCTAATCCAGCACTTAATGTATTTGATATAGAAAGATTTGCAAGACTTGCTCATGAGGAGGGTGTTCCACTTATCGTGGATAATACATTTGCCACGCCAATCTTATGTAAACCATTTGATTTTGGTGCAGATATCGTTGTTCACTCAACTACAAAATACATGGACGGTCATGCTGTTCAGGGCGGTGGAATCATCGTAGACAGCGGTAAATTCGACTGGACAAATGGAAAGTTCCCAGAACTTGTTGAACCGGATGAAAGCTACCACGGAATATCATATGTTGAGAAGTATGGTAAGATGGCATACATCCTTAAGGCTCGTATGCAGCTGATGAGAGACTTCGGTTGCTATCCTGCAGCTCACTCAGCATTCCTGCTCAACCTTGGACTTGAAACACTTGCTGTTCGTATGGAGCAGTACTATCAGAATGCTATCAAGGTTGCTAAGTTCCTCGAGCAGAGTGATAAGATTGAATCAGTTACATATCCTGCACTTGAAGGAGATAAGAACTACGATCTCTGCAAGAAATATCTTGGAGGTAAATCTTGCGGCGTTATCTCATTCGTTATCAAGGGCGGAAGAAATACAGCTATGAAGTTCATGGATTCTCTTAAACTTGCTTGTAACGAAGTTCACGTTGCTGATATCAGAACATGTGTACTTCACCCAGCAAGTGAGACACACAGACAGCTTACAGACGAGCAGCTCGTCGCTGCCGGAATCGAAGGCGGTATGATCAGATTCTCAGTTGGACTTGAGAATGTAGATGACATTATCGACGACATCAAAAACGCATTCGCAGCTATATAAGATGGACTAAATACGTACATCTTTTTAGTGGTCGAGATAGAATAAAGAGTGTCGCTTGCGACACTCTCCGCGCGAGGCGCGTGTTGCCAAAGGCAACTATTTACTTATCGCGCCGAGACGCATCCTTATGACAGTTGAAATCTGATTTCAACTGTCATCTTTTTATGAATCGACTCTGGCGTCGGCCGAGTTCTCTTCGATGTATTTTCTACGAGGTGCAACTTCTGTTCCCATAAGTGTACTTGTTATGGATGAAGCCTCTGCACGGCTTGATATCATAACCTGTTTCAGAACTCTGTGTTCAGGATCCATGGTTGTCTCGAACAGCTGGTTGGCATCCATCTCTCCAAGTCCTTTGTATCTCTGAATCAGGAACTTGCCCTTGTGGTCTCTTCTGTATTTTTCCAGCTCATCATCTGAATACAGATATTTAGCTTTCTTTCCTTCTCCTACTCTGTAAAGAGGAGGGATAGCAATATATATATGACCTTCTGTAATCAGTTCCGGATAGAATCTATAGAAAAATGTCAGCAGAAGTGTCGCAATATGAGCGCCATCTACGTCGGCATCTGTCATGATTATGATCTTATCATAATTGAGCTTTGTTATATCAAAGTCATTACCAAATCCCTGTGAGAAGCCGCATCCAAATGCATTTATCATGGCCTTGATCTCAGCATTATCCAGAACCTTGGTTACAGGAACCTTCTCAACGTTCAGAATCTTACCTCTAAGCGGAAGAATAGCCTGATACTTTCTGTTACGCGCTGACTTAGCTGAACCGCCGGCGGAATCACCCTCGACTATGAAGATCTCGCACTTCTCAGCCTCGCTGCTCTCCTGACGAACAAGCTTTCCATTTCCTTCAAATGAAAACTTATTCAGATTTATCTTAGTCTTATTCTTAGCTTTTTCCTTTGCAGTCTCAACTGCTCTGTCAACGATATCCTTCAGAACGTCATAATTACGGTCGAAGTATACAGTCAGCTGCTCACGCATTATCGCATCAACCGCAGGAGTCACATCTGTATTTGAAAGCCTTGTCTTAGTCTGGCCTTCGAACTGCGGATCAGGATGCTTTACAGACACAATAGCCTGAATACCCTGTCTGATATCGGCACCAGACAGATTGCTGTCCTTCTCCTTCAGGACTCCGAGCTCATTTCTCGCATAGTTATTTATGATTTTGGCAAATGCTGTCTTATACCCCGTAACATGCGTACCGCCTTCAGGGTTCGTAATGTTGTTAGTGAATCCGATGACATTTTCATCGCCATCCTCAGTACAAACAAAAACTATATCTGCCTCAATTCCATTCTTCTCGCCTTTTAGTGTTACAACCGGCGAAGTCTTAGTCAGATCCTTGGAAATGTCCTCAACAAAAGCAGCCAGTCCGCCCGGCTCATGGAACACTTCCGGTGCATATCCATCTCTCTTATTCTCAAATGTAATTGTGAGGTCCGGATTAAGATAAGAAGTCTCTTTAATTCTCTGTCTTATCGCACTGGACTTAAACTTAACAGTCTCAAATATAGTGTCATCCGGATAAAGAGTAACTCTTGTTCCTGTCTTCTTAGCCGGAACTGCAGGCTCGCATGGAAGCAGCCCATCTATAAGCTTAGTCTTTGGCTTACCATACTCATAGGTATCATGATAAACATTTCCATCACGATAAACATCGACGAAAAGCTTCTTGGAGAGGGCATTTACAACTGCCGAACCAACACCATGAAGACCACCGCTTATCTTGTAAACCGAATCATTGAACTTACCTCCGGAATGAAGAACAGTAAAAACTACTCGCTCCGCACTCTTCTTCTCCGTCGGATGAAGATCAACCGGGATACCACGGCCATCATCCTCGATAGTCGCAGAACCATCCTCATTCAGACTTACATATATATTCTTACAATAACCGGCCAGATGCTCATCCACCGCATTATCTATTATCTCCTGTACAAGATGATTAAGGCCGGTACGTCCCGTACTACCGATGTACATACCAGGTCTAAGTCTTACAGGCTCAAGTCCCTTCAAGACCTTGATCGAATCACTATCATACGTATCAACTTTTTTACCCATTTTCAAACTCCTAAATGTGTAGACATTTACTTTCCTTTCTTATTCCCTTTTCCACCACGTTTCACGGCCTTCATATCCGACAGTTTCATTCCACCGAACTCAGCTTCATTTCCACCGGATATAGCGCTGACAACATGATCACCACGTCTTAAAGAAATAAGGGCAACGCCTCCTGCTCCTTTACCCTGGACAGGCAGCTCGTCACTTCTAACCTTTATAGAATATCCATTCTCGGTTTCGGCTACAACATATTCATCTTCATAGCCAACATAAACAACATTTGCCTTAATAGCCTGAGCTGTTTTTCTGGTAGTATCAAAGAGCGCTGCACTTGCCCTCTTAGCTTTACCTTCAACAGTAACAAACACCAGATTCTTATCTTCCGTCATATCTGCTACATTCATCATAGCAACTACATCTGCAGTATGACTCATTCCACAGAATTCAAATATCTGGATACCCTTGTCAGTAATCCTGAATTTCTTATCCTTCTTGTTCTGTTTCTTTAAAATGTCAGAAACCTTGATAATGTGAACCATTCCCTCATTATCGAATATAGCAACCCTATCGGTTGACATAACATTTATATCAAACTTTCTGACTGTATCAGGATTCTTTTCAAATACTGCTCTCGGAGCAGACTTGATATAGAAGAATCTATCGAGAAGTATCGTCTCTTCTGTAGCAACAACCTTCTCCTTCTCAACGACAACCTCACCAAGATTTTCAATCTTAGACTTACGAGGAATAGCATATTTCTTCTTAAGCTCTTCGATATCTCCTATCATCTGCTTCTTCATAGCAGCCTGTGACTTAAGAAGCTTCTCATACTTAGCGATCTTCTTCTCAGCCTCTTCCAGTTCCTTCATAAGGATATCAACCTCGAGACCGATAAGCTTCTGAAGTCTCATCGCAAGGATTGCATCTGTCTGTTTCTCAGTAAAATGTAACTGCTTAGCGTCATCTATAGAGCCTTTATATCTGAACTTGATATCATCCGTCTTACCATACATGAGACATTCCTTTGCCTCCTTAGTAGTTGAAGAACCACGGAGAATCTCAATGATAAGATCTATAACATCAACAGCCTCAAGAAGTCCACTCTTAACCTCGCGAACATCCTTCTGGTCTGCAAGAAGTCTCTCATACTTAGCTGTATAAACTTCCCACTTATATTCAGTATATGTCTGGAGAATCCTCCTCAGTCCCATAACTTCAGGCTTCTTGTTATAGATACAGTTCATATTTACACTGTATGTATCCTCAAGACCAGCCTTCTTATAGAGCAGATTGAGAATCTTCTCTATCTCTTCATCAGTAGTACCCTTCTTAACATCTATAGCAAGGCACTCACCGTCCTTATCACCTCTGTCGGCGATATCAACTACTGCTGGAAGCTTACCCTGTCTTGTAAGATCTGCAACAGTATTCAGGAACTTCTCGGTAGATCCGATCATAGTAAATGGAATCTCCGTTACACAGATTGAACGTCTTCCTCTTCCTGCATCACGAATCTCAACCTTACCTCTGACCTTTATCTTTCCAAGCCCCGTCTCGTATATCTGAAGTAATGTCTCTCTGTCGGAATTTATGATTCCACCTGTAGCAAAATCAGGTCCCTTGACAATCTCCAGAAGCTCTTCTGTAGAGATATTCGGATTATCCAGATAAGCTATCTCAGCATCCGCTACTTCCTCAAGATTATGAGTTGGGATATTTGTAGCCATACCAACGGCGATACCCGTAGCACCTGATGTAAGCATATTAGGAACAAGGAACGGAATATGAACAGGCTCCTCTTCCGTACCGTCAAAGTTAGGCATGAACTCACAATACTTAAGATCCTTCAGTCCTTCCTCAGCATACTTGGATATACGTGCCTCCGTGTAACGCATGGCAGCGGCTCCTGAACCTGACAGATCACCAAAGTTTCCATGAGGATCCACAAGCGGGATTGGAAGCTTCCAGTTCTGCGCAAGATTTACCAGACCTTCATATATAGAACTGTCACCGTGGGGATGATATTTACCCATGGTATCTCCGACAATACGGGCACACTTACGATGCGGGCTGTCTGACTTTGTTAATTCCGAAAGCGAATATATAATACGTCTCTGAACAGGCTTAAGACCATCCTTTACATCCGGCAGAGCACGCTCAGTGATAACCGACATGGCATAGTCTACATAGTCCTGGCCCATCTCTTCTTCATAATCAATAGTTTTGATTGTTTCCATCACAAACTCCTTGCATCTGACAGTGAAAACACACTATCATTTTTAAAAAAAAATATAAAGAAAGCTGATGACCGAACTCATCAGCCATCAGCTATTCTACCATATCTAGTGTTAAAATGTAAAGGCAGCACTTGGTTTTGCTGTTTTCAGGTTACTATTCAAGGTCAACCTAAAAACTATTCCACATCCCAAAAGAGATCATCAAGCGTTCTGTCAAGTTCTTTACATATTGCAACACACAGTTTTATTGTCGGATTATAATCCCCTTTTTCTATCGAATTAATCGTCTGCCTGGATACACCAACTCTTTCGGCAAGTTCTCCCTGTGACATATCCTTAGCAGCACGGGCAGATTTGAGTTTTAGATTCTTCATTCATCGTCCTCCTCATCCTCATCATCGCCCTTATCTTTGGATATGATATTTTTGATCAGAATACTGACTCCTATCGCAAAGAACATAAATCCAAAGAAAAACAATAGAGCCGAATTAGTAAGTTTCCCGTCTTCTATCAACATATCTCTAGACATAATACCAACAACAACTTCAAATATACCTAAAATAACAATTACAATATAATAAGCTTTCGGACTGGTATTTATTCCAAAATATCCATCATTGAATATACAGTATATTATATGAAACAGACCACAAATCAATATTATAAAGATAAGAATTGCCGATCTTTGAACAGGGATCGAAATATCTTTCGAATCAACCATCGCATAGATAGTAATAAGTATACTAAGCATCCAAAAACTGTATTTATATCCTTTTCCTCTTACTATCTTCTGTCTTTCATCATATTTCGTCCTATACGTTTTATCCGTGATGAGCATATTTTTAATAATTACAAGTATTATCAGCCCTATTATTATTCCTAATACAACACCTGCGATTGTTGATAGATTCATAAGATCATTCTCCTTTTATGCTTTTTGAAAGAGCATTTTAAATGCCTTTCTAAGGTTCACCTTATTGCCTTTATATAATGACATCATAACATAAAGTTTTCCGGCAAGCACAAGGAATATTATTGATGTAACCAACATTATCAGAATTGCACCAAGTCCAACAGTAGTACTTACTGTTCCCGTACAGATTCCTGCAGGAAGAACCATAGTTGAAGTAAATGGTATCAAGTATAACCATGTAGCAGCTTCCTTCTTAAGTCCGAAGAACATTACAAGATAAAAGCTGGCCAATACTATTATGATAAATACTGACTGATTAGCAGCTGCCTCTTCTCTAGAATTCGAGATAGCACCGCTCATTGCGGAAAGTGATGCATATAATACTATTCCAAGGAGAAGCGCAAGTACTGCAATAATTATATTTACTGGTTTGAATAGACCAAGTTCCCCGAAACTTTTGAGAAATTTAAGTACGATATTCGATGTTCCCGGATGAATCATATCCATCACCTTTATTCCACCTACAACACCAATCAGTGCAGAAAATGTCCACACAAGAATCTGTATTATCGCAGCAGAGAGAACTCCGATCATTTTACCTGTTATAAGGGCCTGTGGCTGGATAGATACAAGCATAGTATCCATCAGCTTGGATGATTTCTCCATAACTACATTCTGATTGATTCCATTTCCATAAACTATAACCATAGTATATATAACAATAATTGATATGATGATCAGCAAATATCTGAAAATCGGAAGCATAGAATCTTTGATCTGATTTTGTGCAGCTGCTTCGTCATCCATAAGACTCTGTCCTGATGTATATCCTTCTGAATTATATACGTCAACCTCTGTTTGAAGTCCTGCTTCCTGTAAATCTGCAAATGAGATCCCCGAAGAAATGACTGAAACCATCTGACCGCCTTCATCCAGGAATTTATACAGATTCTCAGCTGTGTCTTCATCTATATCTGACTCTTCCGGAACTATGATTCTATCTGCAATAACATCATCTTCTACAGAAAACTGAAGAACAAGGCTAGTTTTCTCTCCTCTTTCCGCTATAGTATCAAGCGCATCTTCTACCGTTTCACTGTTTGAATACTGGATATCAGTATAACCATCTATTCCTAATGAATTAAACATATTGTAATCCGTATCCGGAGTTGATTCATTTACCACATAAACTCTATCAGCTCCACAAGGTTTAAGCTCTTCTTCTTTATCACCACTTTTATCAACCAAAAGCATAATTCCCGTAGGAACAAGGAGAAGAAGGATTGCCATAAATATAGTAAAGCCAAGATATCCTTTTGTCTTAACCTGATTTCTGAATGTAAATTTAAATACTTTGTCTAAGTTCTTAAACATGCTGTCCTTTCCCCCTTCCTTTATGCTTTAGCAGATTTAAATATTGTCTTAAGCTTTGGCGTAGTTGAGTCACTGAGAACAAGATTTCTATATGCTCTTGTACTAAGCAAAAGTAAAAGAATCAGAACTACAATCTGTATAGCATATGAAAGTAAAGTTATTGGAAGTGATATTCTTCCGCTCATATACATAATAGGAAGTGTAAAATATGAGCAAGGCGGAATCAATGAAAGCAGATGATTTGCAAGATTCTCATCTGTCATTCCGAATCCAATCACCAAAAAGTACGTGATCAATACGATTGTCATAATCTGACCTGATGCAACCTGATTATCTTCAACCTTTGAACAGGCGCTTCCAAACAGTCCTGCAAGGATTGAAAATGAAAGATAACACAAAACAATTGACAGAACGAGAAATGCTCCCTGAACAAGATTTGCATTTTTAAAGACTGAAAAATCTATAGCTGTCTGTCCATAATACCTCGTATCTACATTAATTACATTCACCATTACAAAATCCGTTATCTTTGATACTACGATACCAGATGCAAATACGACAAACATATATGTCATCATTCCAAGTATCTTACCCATCAAAAGAGCCATAGGTCTGACATTTACAAGCAGAGTTTCAACAAGCTTCGATTGTTTCTCCTCCGTAACAGAATTCAATATGTAGGTAGCCAGCAACATAAGTGTCATAAACAATATCATTGTAAATGTCATGATATATCTCGAGAAAACATCACCTGGAACAGTTTTGTTCTTCTCCATGTTGTAGTCTGCTTCACTGATAACTGAAGAATGACTTATACCCTTATTCAACTTCTGTGCATCTTTATCGCTGATATTAACTGACTTCATTCTTACGTCATCAAATATTTCTTTTGCTTTTTCTGCGATGGCATTTACATTCTGAACAGTTATCTCGGACTCATCTGCAACAACGCCATTTATCTTATATCCGTCTGCTTCTTTTTTTAGAACCAGAATGACATCTTTAGGGCCAATGCTATTCTTTAATTCTTCTTCAGAAGAATCCGATTTCTGAATCCTGGCATTTCCTATCTTCAATCCATCCAGCTCATAGCTTGTTCCGTTTATCACATACACATTCTCTGCATCTATCTTATCAAGATCTTTAGAATCCGAATCTATGATATTACTATTAGAATTTTTTGTCATAAAATAGTTTACCGGACTATTCAAAGCAAAAAATACTATAAATGCAATCAGCGAAACACGGTAAGCCTTATTTTTAAATGTCTGACCGACAGTAAACTTATAAACCTTTGAAAAACCTTTAAGGCTGTAAATATTTTCTCTATTCACTGTAAACCGCTCCTTCCTCTGCAGCCTCCACAGCGACTTCACCAACTTCACGAACAAATATCTCATGAAGAGAAAGCTCACTCAGATCAAATCTGACTATGTTTACTCCTGCTGATATAAGCTTAGCAAGAAGTGCATTTGCCTGCTCATCTCCAGTTACTTTCAGTTTGTATTCAAACTCTTTCTCAGAAATGATTTCTATTCCACACTCTTTAATGAATGATGATACGTCTTTCTCAACTTTAAGGCTGAGATTTACACGTCCGTAAGACTTCTTGATATCGTTAAGATTTCCTGTTACAACAGCCTTTGAACGATTGAGGATTGTTATATCAGTACAGAACTCTTCAACGACTTCCATCTGGTGACTTGACATGATTATATACTTGCCGGCAGCTATCTGCTCTCTGACAACCTCTTTGAGGATATCTGTATTTACCGGATCAAGTCCCGAGAAAGGCTCATCAAGTACAAGAAGTTCAGGATCAGAGATCATCGCTATAAGGAACTGTATCTTCTGCTGATTACCTTTTGAAAGCTGATCAGGACTCTGAAGTTTTAACTTCTTCTTTCTGACCGGTTTCTTAGCATCAGATGATGCTCCTCCATTCTGCTTCTCAATGATCTCGGCCGCTTTTTCGGGATAGAGATACTCTTCGACTTTCAGTCTTTCTGCCCAGTATTTAATTCTCTTATCTATAGTCTTTCTGTCGACTCCTCTGAGCTCTCCGAAGTATCTTATCTGATCGATAAGTGCATACTTAGGATAAAGTCCTCTCTCCTCTGCAAGATATCCGATGTTACATGTATCGAAGTTAAGTGGACCACCATTCCATGTAATCTCTCCACCATCTCTATCCAGCATACCCAGGATCATTCTGATAGAAGTTGTCTTACCAGCTCCGTTAGTACCAAGCAGCGCATACACGCCCGGTCCCGGCATCTCAAAGCTGATGTGATCAACTACCGTCTTCTCTCCATATTTCTTGTACAGATCCTTAACAATAAGCGACATAATTCTTTACCTCCATTTTAATGCTTGTCGTTATCCTCGAGTTTCTTTCTTATATAAAACATATTTATCAACTGGCATATTATCACTATAACTAATCCCACATTTTTCAATTCATCATTGAATATAAGAAATACAGCAAAAATGAATGCCAGTATAGTTAACCAATATATAACAGTGACCTTAAGCGGCTGTTTCTTTAGTTTATCAAAAACTAATCCATCATATCTTCTACACATAAGCGTAACCTCCTTCTCTATTTTTCCCCAATACAGTATCTTACTGTAATTGTAATATAGCACCAGCCTTACATAATGTCAAGTATATTTTACACTTAGTTATTTATTTTTTTCTTTATGTCATGTATTTCATTTTTTTAACACAATACCTTAACACAATACTTATACCACAAAATGTAACATATAATACTCATATTGTCGTAAATGGTTAATCAACTGTCGTGAAATGCATAATAATAATCGAGTAGGGGGAATTTCTCTTAATTGAGAAATTCCGACCTCTCACACCACCGTGCGTACCGTTCGGTACACGGCGGTTCAATCAACTTAACAAGTAACACACCTTTCGGTGTAGTAATCTAACATAGAGATTAGTCCGTATGAGGCTAAT
>JAFYHN010000112.1 GCA_017539165.1 Eubacterium sp. | reverse complement strand
CTCACTCATATCGATTCTTATGATATTTGATTCATTATCAAAGAGTGCTTCTGCAAGTGTCTTTGCAAGCTCAGTCTTACCAACTCCCGTAGGACCAAGGAATAAGAATGAACCAATAGGTTTTGTAGGATCCTTTATTCCTGCTTTAGATCTGATTATAGCTTCACTCACAAGAGAAACTGCACTGTCCTGACCTATAACTCTCTTATGAAGTTCATCGGCAAGATGAAGAATCTTATTCCTCTCTGATTCCGAAAGCTTAGATACAGGTATTCCTGTCCACTTGGATATAATCTTGGCTATCTCTTCATCTGTTACTGTCTCATGAAGAAGCTGTCTTTCCTTAACAGTTGCACTATTCTCAACCGCCTCAAGTTCCTGTTGCAGCTGAGGCAGCTTACCATACTGAAGTTCAGCCGCTTTATTAAGATCATACTTTCTCTTAGCTATCTCTATATCATCTTTTACAAGTTCGATCTCTTCTCGAAGATTTCTGACCTTATCAACTTCAGCCTTCTCATTCTCCCATGTTGCTTTCATGGCATTTGCCTTATCTTTAAGTTCGGCAAGTTCTGACTTAATAGATTCAAGTCTTTCCTGTGACAGATGGTCATCTTCATTCTTAAGAGCGGCTTCTTCTATCTCAAGCTGCATGATCTTACGTTCTATCTCATCAACCTCAGCCGGCATTGAATTCAGCTCAGTCTTGATCATCGCACAGGCTTCATCAACAAGGTCGATAGCTTTATCCGGAAGGAATCTGTCCGTAATATATCTGTTAGAAAGTGTAGCTGCTGCAACAAGTGCGCCATCAGATATCTTAACACCATGGAATACTTCATATCTATTCTTGATTCCTCTAAGGATGGATATGGTATCTTCAACAGTTGGTTCACTTATCTGAACAGGCTGGAATCTTCTTTCAAGCGCCTTATCTTTCTCGATATACTTTCTGTATTCATCAACCGTTGTCGCGCCTATACAATGAAGTTCACCTCTTGCAAGCATCGGCTTAAGCATGTTACCTGCATCAAGTGCACCATCAGTTTTTCCTGCACCTACTATAGTATGAATCTCATCGATGAAGAGAATGATCTCTCCATCAGATTTCTTAACTTCATCAAGTACAGATTTAAGTCTTTCCTCGAATTCACCTCTATACTTTGCACCGGCAATAAGAGATCCCATATCAAGTGCAAATATCTCCTTATTCTTAAGTGAATCAGGAACATCACCCTTTACAATACGCTGAGCCAGACCTTCTATGGCTGCTGTTTTACCAACACCGGGATCACCGATAAGCACAGGATTATTCTTAGTTTTACGTGAAAGAATACGGATGATATTTCTTATCTCAGCATCACGACCTATTACAGGATCAAGCTTCTGCGCTCTCGCTCTCTGAACAAGACTTTCACCGAATTTTTCAAGAGCACCATAAGTATCCTCCGGATTATCAGACTCTACCTTCTTATTACCTCTTACATCAGCAAGAGCCTTCATAAAATCATTTTTCTTTATAGCAAACTTCTTAAAGAGATTCTTGACTGCCTCATCACCTTTTTCCAGAAGGGCTATGAAAAGATGCTCAACGGAGATATAGTCATCTCCCATCTTTTTCGCATTGGTCTCGGCGGTCAAGATAACACGGCTCATATCCTGTCCCATATAAACATCTTCAGAAGAACCTGTCACATGAGGTCTCGCCTTCACAAGTCCCTCTGCTTCATCTATAAAGGCAGATGTTGCTATGCCCATCTTATCAAGCAGTTTCTTTATAAGACTATCATCAATAGTAAGCAGGCTGTAAAGCAGATGCTCGGAAACCACTTCCTGATTATTATATTCCATTGCTATTCTCTGACAACCTTCTACGGCTTCAAGAGATTTTCTTGTAAACTTATCAGCATTCATAACATCAACTCCTCTCTCAAACACATTTTTTGTTAGCACTCACAGTTGATGAGTGCTAATTCATCTTTCGAATATGTTATACCACCATGAGAATCTTATGTCAATCACTTCTTCAATATATTTTTCACTAAAAGATTTTACACCAAGTTCTGTTCTTATTTAATTCACACGTATGATGGAAAATGTTTTTTTTAGTGATGCTTCTTTTATGTATTCCTGTTTTATATTGTAAACATGTTACAGATAAGTAGCACAAAACTAAGATGTTTAAAACACTAATACGAAAGAAGGAGGTACTGTGAAGAAAAGAATAAAGATTCTTACTATTACCGCTATGATAGTCACAGCCTTAACAGCTTGTGCTTCTAATGAAAATGTAGCAGATAGTAAAACAGAAGAGCTTACTGAAGTTACCACAGAAGAACAGGAAATAACTGATGAAGAGGAAAAAATAGCAGATAAAGCAACAGAAGCTATAATGGATGAAATAAAAAAGATAACTGATGAAGCTCAGACAACTGATAATGCCAATACAGATTCTAATTAGAATCTTGTAAAACTAAATATATCTTAAACCTTGTGAAAACGACACCTGAGGATAAAATCCTTCAGGTGTCGTTTTCTCTTATACACATTATGAAATTATTCGTTAATAATCACAAAATAGAACTAAGTCTAAATATTAAACAAGCTGTGTTCCGCAGTTAGAACAGAACTTAGCACCATTTGTAGGTGTTCCACACTGTGGACAGAACTTAGGACCTTCTCCTGTTGCAGCTGCCTGCTGTCCCTGAGGAGGAACCTGACCCTGCTGCTGATTTCCCATAGGCTGTCCCATGTTCATTCCCATGCTGCCCATCATCTGGTTTGCCATCTGAGCACCCATCATCATCTCTGCCATGTTACCCATTGTAGAACCGCCGGCACCAACCTTACCTTCTGCCATAGCATCTACCATAGAAAGCTGTGAATACTTTCCAACATCACCAACCATTGACTGAGCTGCGTTCTTATTGATCGCATTCTGAACTTCTTCAGGATAGTTAAAGTTATTGATACTGAAGCCTGTTACTGAGATACCATCCTTGCTGGTCTCCATATCAAGATCTTCCTGAATACCCTTTGAGATATCAAATGCACTAGCCTGAAGGTTGAACATATCTTTACCTTCTTTTGATATCCACTTCATAAGAAGCTGATCCAGAATTGTAATGATACGAAGTTTAACATCGTCAACCATATATGACTGCTTAACTCCGGCTATCTTGTCAATAAGTGTTGTATAATCTGAAACTTTTATATTAGCTGTTCCATTTGCTCTTACAGGCATACCACCCGGAAGTCCAGGTGCCTGAAGCATTATCGGTCCCTTTGTTCCCCACTTGATCGTAAATTCCTTAGTATTAACAAACAGAACCTCTGCTCTCATACCGGAATTGAAACCGAACTTGAATCCCTTCAATGTTGAAAGGAATGGAACTATCTTAGATTCTATATCATAATCTCCTTCATCAGTGAAGACACCTTCAATCTTACCCTGATACATGAAGATTGCATCCTGTCCTGGTCTGATGATGAGACGTGAGCCCTTCTTAATCTCCTTGTTAGTCCACTTCCAGAAGATCATATTCTCATCAAATTCTTCCCACTCAACTACATTTGCAAATTGATTAGATATTATACCCATACTTACCTCCATTTATTGTTTGTCGTAACATGTGAATCCATACACTACACAACATTCATAGTATACCAAAAATGTCATCATGTCAAAAATATTTCACCCCTGAATATCGAATAGAACAATCCTAGAAAAGATCTATCGGACCGTCATTATTATACTTGCTTTCCAGTTCTTCAAGATCACTAAGATCTCTCTTCTGCTGAGCCCCGTCGAGCTCGGCCATAGCATTTGCTCTATCCATCATATAATCAGCTTTTTCATTCATTCTGTTAAACATCTCATCTGAATCCGAAGCTCCGCTTTTTGAAGCAATCTTATTCATGGTATTTATCGCTTCTGCCGCACTGAGTTTTGACTTTATCTCAGAGAGCTTTCCTTCAAGAGTAGATGCATCCTGACTTAGCTTTTCATGCATAGCCTTAAGGTTTTCCATATCCTGCTTCGCTCTGATATAGTTTTCATTAAGCCTCTGACCTTCAGCTTCGATTCCTGCAAGCTTATTCTCATATATTCTTGCAGAACTCATATCACCGTTTTCCTGAGATTTGGAAATGTATCTCTTCATCTTCTCAGCTTCAGACTGATTATCAAAGTATGCTCTTTCTGCTCTGTTATACTCAGCCTGAAGAGCTGCTGATTCAGCTTTAACCTGTCCCAGATCTGAATTCAGCTGAGCCAGATATTTCTCTATCGCCTTCTCGGGATTTTTCTCATCTCGGTGGATAACTGCATTTACATTTGATGCCATGATATCCTTGAAACGTTTCAGTATTCCCACTACATATCTCCTTTCATCCCCATATTCCTTCGCTTATAATGCCGAAGGAGTATCCTTGCTCCATATGTAACAATATGCCTGCGTTCTAGCCGCAAATCTTTCATTCTTCAGAAGTTCACGAACTTCCTCCCTAGTATACCATGCAGCTTCTATCTCTTCAAATGAAGAATCACTCATGCATATTTCCCCATCGCAGCATCCAACTACACAGACATTCATCTCATTTGAGAATCCCACAGCACTGTAACTCAGTCCTATGACATCATCTATTCTTACAAGATTAAGTCCAGTTTCTTCTCGCAGTTCTCTGGCTGCCGCTTCCTCCGGTGTCTCTCCCGGATCTATAAGTCCGGCAGGAAAATTGTAAACGCTCATACCTGCCGCCATTCTGAATTCCTTATTCAGAAGTATCTTTTTACCGTCTAAACTAGTCATGATCAGAACTACTGCATCAGGCTTATCTCCACTCAGTTCTTCCTGAGATCTGATGTTAGGATTTCGACTTATTATCTCATATATCTTTTCCTGACCATCTTCAGTTTTGTAACTTATATCATATCTGGTAATAAACTTACCTGATTCCTTCTTCTCTATTCCCTCATATTTCATATCAATTTACGACTTATCCAAGCTTTTTCTGATTGCTTCCATCTCATCATCCATCTGTGCCAGAGAATCAGCACACTTCTTCAGACGAGCAACAACCTCTTCCGGATTTTTTATCTCCTTCTTATATTTCAGCTTATGATCTACCGATGCCCAGAAATCCATAGCTATCGTTCTAAACTGAACCTCTACCTTCATATGTCTTTTTCCTTCAGACAGGAATATCGGTATATCAACTATAATATGAAGACTTCTGTAACCATTTGACTTTGGATTCTCTATATAATCCTTTCTTGCCAGCATGAGAATATCATCCTGTTGTACCAGAAGATCCGCGAGTTTATAAATATCTTCTTTAAATGAACATACTACTCTGATCCCGGCAATATCGAATAATTCTCCTTCAATATTCTCAACATTTATCTCCAGGCCTTTGGCCATCATCTTTTCGACTATACTAGCCGGACTCTTCAGTCTCGACTCGATTGACTCGAACGGATTACGGTCATACTGAAGTGAAAACTCTTCATTAAGTACCCTGAGTTTCGTCTCGATCTCCATTATGGCACATCTGTAGAGAGTCAGCAGATCATTAAATTCTTTTGTCCTCGAAAAATTCTTTGCTATCTCTTCAGCTTCTTTTCGAAAACTTGTTTCCTCTGGATAATCCATAACAAGCTCCTAATTAACTATCTTTCTAAAATTCTTATTCCTATATTCCTTCGGAGTAAGACCTGTAACTTTTTTAAATACACTAATAAAATAACTGTGTGATGAAAATGATAGATCAGTCGCTATCTCTATACTGGTCTTATCTGTATAGACAAGGAGATAACATGCTTCTTCTATCTTTTCATTTCTGATATATTCACTGACAGTACATCCCATCTCTTTCTTGAAGAGTTTGGACAGATATGTTTCATTCAGCATAACAACATCCGCAAGTTCTGCAACCGTTATACTACCGTGGATATTCTGACGTATATAATCAATACACTGCATTATCTGTTTTGAATGAGCATTTTGAACATTCTTACTGGACATATATTCAGCAAATGTCTCAATCATCTCATGCTGTACCTGATGTACGTCTTCTATTCTTGAAAGTTTATCCGCCTTCTTAATATAGGCATCACTGAGTTTATATGCAAGATCCTGCGGAAGACCTTTACTGATACATACTCTGGTAACCAGTGCAGTCATGACAACGTGATGGTATATCGCATTTCTCAAAGGGTTTTCCGAAAGCACACCTCTACTTGGATCATCAGTGCTTACTTCTGAATCCATTATTCTCCTTACTTCATCGATCTTGCCCTCGCCGATCAGATTGTATATAGCCATCTCTGAATCGTAAGTAGGATGCTTCTGATCACTTTCTCTTTCTTCAAACATGTTCAGCGTCAGTTCTTTTTTAATGTCAGACATATCCTGTCCCCTTTCATTTTGAGTCTCAAAAATTATTATGCTTCGAATCTTTATAAAAAGTTGCACAAATAAATATATGATTTTTTCACAAAAATTTAAAGAGTGTAACCATGAATTTGACACAATTCGCATTTTTTTAATAGAATTAGCCTATTAAACAATATATACTAGCATCATCAAATGAATATGCCCCCTGTTAAAGAAGATTTTTATCTTCTTTAATCATATAAATACTTTTAACCTTCACTAATGGTAAAAGGACGGATTCGCAAGGATTCGTCCTTTTATCTTTATAGGTCATCAACAACTTCAATTATACTCTATAAAGACACGATAACGCAAGCTAAAGAGTGACTGTAAATGTTATCACCGGCTTCTTGTATGTCACATTTATCTTGCCCTTAAACATCCTTACAAGACTATCTGCCATAGAAAGTCCTATACCATATCCCTGGTTCTCAGAATTATGAGACTGATCTTCTCTGTAGAATCTGTCAAAGAAACGTTTACAGTCTATTTTTGTTCCATCTTTATAGTCATTTGAAACTGTCAGGCACGCTGACTTTCCTTTCTGACTCAGAGTGATTTTTATAGTCCCTTCGTCATCACAATACTTCACTGCATTATCCACGAGAATATTCGCAAGCTCATGTATTCCCTTTTCATCAGCCTTAACATGTATATTTTCGGCAACAGAATACTCCATCTTTTTACCCTGAGTATCAACCACTGCCTTAAAATCTTTTATTACATTGCTTACCTCTTCTGACATATTGACATCAGTCAGAACAAGATCTTCTCTTTCTTCAAGTCTAGAAAGGACAACCAGCTGCGAGATAAGATTCGTCAATCTGTTTACCTGATTTATAGTACTCTCCGTCCACTCGTTCTTTCCACCCATCATCTCAATAACTTCAGTATTAGCGGAAATGACTGCCAACGGAGTTTTCAGTTCATGACTGGCATTCGTGATAAACTGTTTCTGTGCCTCTGCATTCTTCACATATGGATTAACAACTTTTCTTGCAAAAACAGAAAGCAGGAATATCAGAAGGAGTACGCTTAAGAATCCAATATATACCGAAAACTTCACAAAGAATTGCGCCGCTTTGATACTCCTGGTACAGTCCATTATCGTAACTTTAATATTTTTTTCCTTATCATTATATTTCTTCAGATAAGCATAGTTCAGTCCCTCATATGTAAACAGACCTCTCTCGCGTTCAAGATCAGTAACATTTGACACCACTCGCTCTACTTCATCTCTATCACGAATCATTGCAATATGTTCGTTATTATAAGAAATGATAACCTCATTCTTATCAAGCAGAACTGTAAAATATCGGCTTTCATACTGAGTCTCTGGTGTTATCATATCACCCTTATACGACTTAATCTCATCAGCTTTCAGGGTTCCATCATTCTCACTGTGTTCCGAGATGAAATCCAGAGTTGAAAATATCCCATCAATAACATTCTTGTAAGTGATAATATTGACAAGCCCGAGCACAATGAAAAGCACTATCACCATGGACAGTGTTGAAATACCTATGAATTTAAGTTTAAGCTTTCTGAACATATACACTAGCTCCGTTTTTTATCGTTCTCTGTGAGCATAAAGCTCTTTCCCTGTTCTCCTACTATCTTTATATCACTTTCGATAGCCATGAGTTTATTTCTCAGATAAGATATATAAACCCATACGATATCTGGTCCTGCCTCATCATCCTTCCACACATGAGCATATATCTCTTCTGTAGTAAAACTCTTCTCGGGATTCAACATAAAGAATTCCATAAGGCTTGCTTCCATACCGGCAAGTCTGACAGAGTTTTCTGCTACGAGTTCCTGTCCATTTACATCAAGTGTGACCGAACCAAATGACAGCTTCTTAGGAGTGTAATCATCCTTTCTTCTGACAAGTGATCTGATACGTGCAAGCAGTTCAACCATAGCAAAAGGCTTTGTCAGATAATCATCAGCTCCTGCGTCCAGTCCTGCTACCTTGTCATCCATTTCTGACTTGGCAGTAAGGAAAAGAACCGGTGTCATATCACCGGACTCTCTTATGATACCCAGAGCCGTCATGCCATCCATCTTTGGCATCATTATATCGAAAACCATACAATCAAATGCCTGTTCTTTTGCTGCCTCAACTGCAGCTTCGCCGTCATATACGGCAGTAACATCATATCCATTATGCTTAAGAACTGCCGTAAGTGCACGGGACAGATCCTTCTCATCTTCTGCAAGTAGTATATTCATTTATATCTCCAATCTTTATCATCTATCTTTACTATCAATCTTTATATCTATATCAGTAATCAATTATCATACCCAATAGCATACTATGAATATACCACAGTTTTATTAAAATTTCCTTAAATAGTCTTTAAATGTACCTTATTCAGTATCTACGTTTTTCATTTCATCCCTTCGGGCTTTTTCCCATCTTACTACTGCTACACCGATTATGATTATATAACCTACGATACTCATAGGAACAGGAACCTCTCCAAAGAAAATAACTCCCCAAAGTGCAGCAAATATAACCTGCATATAATCGAAAACTGAAAGCTTCTTTGCCGGAGCAAACTTATATGCTGTCGTTATAGCAAACTGTCCAACTGCAGCAGACAGTCCGGCCATACACATTATCAGCCACTGTTTAAGACTCATCGGAACAAAGTTTATGATAAGGAAAGGCAGCGTGAGCAGGCACGAAAACAGTGAAAAGCATATAACTATAACCGGCGTCTTTGCGCCCTTTCCTCCTGCACGTCTAACAAATACATAGGCAGTACCAGCTCCAAAACCACCGTAAAGTCCGATAAGCGAAGGAATCAGAGACATGTTATTACCAGTAGGTCTGATGATAAAGAGTGCTCCCATAAACGCAATGAGCGTAGCTCCTATATCAAGTCTTGTAGGCTTCTCCTTCAGAACGGGTATTGATATAAGTATAGCAAAAAAAGGCGACAGTTTATTCAACATGTTAGAATCCGCCAGGTCAAGCTTATCAATCGCATAAAAATTCGCTATAAGACCTGTCGTGCCAAAAAGACATCTAAGGAAAATATCTAATCTGCAGTTCTTTGGGATCTCAAATTTTTCCTTTTTTATCAAAAGCGTACTTACTGCTATCATAAGTGCAAATGCATTTCTAAAAAATGCCTTCTGCATCGTAGGCAGATCCCCTGCAAGTCTCACAAAAAATGTCATCAGTGAAAAGCCCACTGCTGCAATAACTATACATATGATTCCCTTTAACTGACCTTTCATACTACTATCCTCTCATATTTCAAATCTCTTATAAATCGAAGAACATTATACACCTTCACATAAGATTTGTTTATTTTTTTAATTTACAATATCATTTTTTTATTCCAAACTATATTTTCTTAATCCCGAATATGCCCCGGAACACTTTTCTTCGGATTTTCCGATTTATATTGACGCCGAATCCCCCTTCTGATAGTATAATCATCAATACAGATAGGGAGTAGCTTACATGATTCAGTATTATACATACTGTACTGATAAGTGTTCATCTAATCGTCAAGACAATCAAAGTTTACTTTATTAAGTATACGTATGATTCGGTTAATGATTAAATAGCGAGACTGTTTTGTAGCCGATGTTATCAGATATTGATAACGTCTACAGCTGCAAGGTGGTCTTTTTTGTTAGCCGGATTATAATTCATAGGTTAACATAACATCAATCCACCTTAAAGCAAATGTATCAGCTGAACACTGATACAGTAACTATAAATTAGGTTTAGCATGAAAAGGAGGAATGAGTTATGTTAACCTATATTATTATTGGTGGTGTTGTTTTATTATTTGTTGTGCTTATCTTCACAAGTTATGTGAAAGCACCCCCAAACAAAGCTTTCATCATATCAGGTATCAGAAGAAGGCCAAAGGTTCTCATCGGTAAAGCCGGACTTAAGCTTCCTTTCCTTGAAAGAAAGGACGAACTGCTGATCAAGCAGATATCCATAGATATTAAAACCGGCGACTATGTACCGACATCTGATTTCATCGGTGTTAACATCGATGCAGTTGCTAAGATTCGTCTTATGACAGACCCTGTTGGAATTCAGCTGGCAATGTCAAACTTCCTGAATATGAATGAGCAGCGAATCGCTGATGCCCTTGTTGATTCTCTTCAGGGTAACATGCGTGAGATTGTCGGTACTATCACTCTTAAAGAGCTTTGCAATGACCGTAAATCATTCGGTGATCAGGTTCAGGAGAAAGCTCAGTTGGACATGAACAGACTCGGTGTTGAGATCATTTCCTGCAACATTCAGCATGTTGAAGATAAAAATGACCTCATCAATGCACTTGGTCAGGACAACATGGCTGCAATTCAGAAATCAGCTAGTATCGCAAAAGCAAACGCTGATCGCGACGTAGCAATCGCTCAGGCACAGGCTCAGAAGGAAGCTAATGATGCACGAGTTCTTGCTGAAACAGAGATTGCAATCAAGCAGAATGACCTTTCTATCAAGAGATCTGAACTTAAGACAGTTGAAGATACAAAGAAAGCCGAAGCTGATGCTGCATATGAGATTCAGCAGGAAACACAGCGTAAGACAATTGAGATCACAAAAGCTCAGGCTGATATCGCAAAGCAGGAGCAGGAAATCACCCGTAAGCAGAAAGAAGCTGCTGTTCGTGAGAAAGAACTTGATGCTAATATCCGTAAGCAGGCTGATGCTGACAGATATCGTCAGCAGCAGATGGCTGAGGTAGACCTGTTCAAGCGTCAGAAAGAAGCTGAGGCTAAGAAGTTTGAATTTGAAAAAGAAGCTGAAGCCAAGAAGATCAAAGCTGAAGCTGAGAAATATGCTATGGAGCAGGAAGCTGAAGCAATCAAGGCCAGAGCCGAAGCTGAAGCTGCCGGCATCAGAGCAAAAGGTGAAGCTGAAGCTGCTGCAATCAAAGCTAAAGCCGAAGCTGAAGCTGCTGGTATCGATAAGAAAGCCGAAGCAATGCAGAAATACGGCGAAGCTGCTGTAGTTGAAATGCTCTGCAAAATGTATCCTGAAGTTGCTCGTGCTATTGCTGAGCCACTTGGAAAGATTGATAAGATCACAATGTATGGTGACGGCAATACCGCTAGACTTACAGAAGATGTTACAAAATCATTCAAGCAGACAATCGACGGACTGTCAGATTCAATGGGAATGGACTTCAATTCACTACTTAGTTCATTTATCGGATCAAAGGTTGCTACAGAGTCAGCTTTAGATAAGCTTGATGATGTATCTGATGATTCAGTTTCAGATAGCTCCGATGATACAGATACCAGAGAAGTAATTGACTAACATAATTGTATGACTTGTAAATAACTAACCAAAAAAGGTGACAGGTGAAATCTGATTTCATCTGTCATCTTTCTTTTGGTTACAATGTGTCTATCAGTTCTCTGATAGTCTGCATAGATAGATCACATGATGCCAGTTCATCGGCAACACGCTTCAGTTCCGAAACCAGAATATTCTGATTCGGGATATCCTTCTTGTATTTCATCTTGTGTTCAAGAGCTGCCCATGTATCCATAGCTATCGTACGGAGCTGGAGCTCGATATAGTACGTTCCGGGGACATTTCCAAGAACATCCTTAGAATTCGGATGCACCGCAAGTATAATATGATAGCTTCTGTATCCATTCGGCTTGGCATGACGGATATAATCCTTCTCTTCGATCACTTCACAGCCTTCCATATTTTTTATATACTCAGCTGCTTTAAATACATCATCCACAAATGAGCAGACAACTCGAACTCCTATAGCATCCTTCAATGTGACTAGCGCAGACTCTGTAGTCTCGGGAACCCCCTTACGTCTACACTTCTCACGCATACTCTCATCTGTTTTTATTCTGACCGACAGATGTTCGAAACCCTTCTCACCTGTTTCCTGTAAAACTTTCTCCTGGTATTCGTTAAATCTCTTCTCTACCTCTTCCTTAATACGTATGAGCACAGGCTCATATTCTCCGTATATACTTTCCATAATCAATCCTCTTTCAAGAACAATAAATGTCAAATAATTTTATTACAAAACAAAGCACTATTCATATTTTATCACTAAAACATGAACAGTGCCACATTGATAATACTATCTGGAAATGTCAACTTCCGGCATAAGCTCCCAGTATATCTTTTTGAGTGTATTGTTGAACATCTCAAACTCTTCTTTCGAAAGCGCTTCCTGAAGTCTATGTTCCACTATATCGAGATACTTCTCGTTGATATTATAATATCTGTAATACTTCTCGGTAACGTCAAGATAGAATTCACGTTTATCTGTCTCGGACTGAACCTTCTGAACATATCCTTTTTTGATCAGAGAGTTAACCTTGTAAGTTGCAT
This sequence comes from Eubacterium sp., assembly GCA_017539165.1. Lineage (GTDB taxonomy): Bacteria > Bacillota > Clostridia > Lachnospirales > Lachnospiraceae > Eubacterium_Q. Next base: position 68,113 of record JAFYHN010000112.1, on the reverse strand, counting down.
TTGGCGCAGAAATACCGATAAAGTTTGCAAATTCCTGTATCGTAGGTTTGTCAAGATTGTAGATGATCTCAACGCAGTACACCTCTGTGGTAGTAAGCGAAAGCTCTCTACTATTGATTCTTCTGAATACATCCCTATAATAATGCACCCTGAATTTTGAATATATAGCCGACAGCGGATTACGCTCCAATCTCTCCTTTGGGGAGAGGCCGACTTTTCCCTCCGAACTGTTTAACATCTGTTCCAACCTCTTTTATCAGTCTTCTTTATTTCCTATAGCAAATGAAATCTCTGCCTGACATGCAACCTTTCCGTCTACAGTTGCTACTGCCTTTCCAAATCCAAGAGGACCACGTCTTCCTGTTATCTCACATCTGAGGTGAAGTACATCACCAGGCTTAACCTGCTTACGGAATCTTGCATTCTTGATACCTCCGAAGAATGCAATCTTACCCTTTGCATCTTCTTCTGAGAGAATAGCTACTGCTCCTGTCTGCGCAAGAGCCTCAATGATAAGTACACCAGGCATTACATGCTCTTCTGGGAAATGTCCCTGGAAGAATGATTCATTTACAGAAACACATTTGATACCCTCTGCCCACTGGCCAGGTTCAAAGTCAATGATCTTATCTACAAGCTGCATCGGATAACGATGCGGAATGATTTCTCTTATCTGATTAGAATTAAGTTCCATTTTATTCTCCTTAGTCCTCGTACTTCTTGAATAATACAGCTGCGTTATGTCCTCCAAATCCAAGTGAGTTCGAAAGGGCATACTTGATATCAGCATTACGTCCTTCATTAGGTACTATATCAAGATCACACTCAGGATCTGGTGTCTTATAGTTAATAGTAGCAGGAACAAATCCATCTTTAAGAGCCATAGTAGTAAATATAGCCTCGATTGCTGCAGCAGCTCCCATAAGATGTCCTGTCATAGACTTTGTTGAACTTACCATGAGCTTATATGCATGATCTCCGAATACTGTCTTGATAGCCTTAGTCTCTCCGGCATCATTCAGATGTGTTGATGTTCCATGAGCGTTGATATAATCAACGTCTGTTGTCTGAATACCTGCATCCTCGATTGCCATCTTCATACATCCAGCTGCACCTGCACCAGTTGGATCCGGAGCAGTGATATGATGAGCATCACAGCTTGCGCCGTATCCTACGATCTCGCCGTAGATCTTTGCTCCACGAGCCTTTGCATGCTCAAGTTCTTCGATAATAAGGATACCTGAACCTTCACCCATAACGAATCCGCCTCTTTCAGCGTCAAATGGGATAGATGCACGATTAGGATCTGTTGAAGTACTAAGTGCCTGCATAACTGTAAATCCACCGACTCCCATCTGGCAGATACATCCTTCTGCACCACCTGTTATCATTACATCCTGATATCCATCACGTACTTTGTGGAATGCTTCACCGATTGAATTGTTACCACTTGCACATGCAGTTACAATACATTCACAAACTCCTTTGAAGCCTGTATCGATAGCGATCTCACCTGCACACATGTTTGAGATTGACATCGGAATATAGAATGGAGATATTTTCTCATATCCCTTTGTATATCCTCTGATAGTCTGATCGGAGATTGTTATAAGACCACCGATACCTGATGAAACTATAGTTCCGCATCTGAAAGGATCCTCTTTTGTGATGTCAATTCCACTGTCCTTGATTGCTTCTCTAGCAGCAATCATACCGAACTGAGTATATCTGTCCATCTTACGTGCTTCCTTCTTATCAAGGAAGTTTGCAGGATCATAATCCTTAACCTCACCGGATACCTTTACTTTGAAATCTGTTGTATCAATCTGCTTTGTGAAATCGATACCACAAACTCCTTTTTTTACATTCTCCCAAGCTTCCTCGAGATTGTGTCCTACGGGATTGATAGTTCCTATTCCTGTAATAACTACTCGTCTCATAATTTTTCTCCTACTTTAAATTGATTTTTCTATTAGGGGGGGTAGCTGTGGTCTTTAACAGGACATTCCCGCCCTCGAGCTTAGCTCTTCGTGGATGTCTGGACCTTCTAGCTTATCGCCACCTGCCCATTCAGGCACATTGTGCCTGAACGGCGCTGTGGCTTGCTGGTCGCTTTCGCTCCACACGATTTCTTCGAAATCGTGGTCTTTAACAGGACATTCCCCCTGCACATTCGATAACCTGGCCGGTTACGTATGCTGCTTCGTCTGATGCGAGGAATGCAACAACTTTTGCTACATCCTCAGGCTGTCCTGCTCTTCCAAGAGCTATATTTTTAACCATTGCTGCCTTAACTTCCTCAGGAAGTACCTTAGTCATATCTGTTTCAATATATCCAGGAGCTACAGCATTACATGTAATACCTCTGCTTCCGAGCTCCTTGGCAAGTGACTTAGTCATTCCGATAACGCCTGCTTTACTTGCTGAATAATTAACCTGACCTGCATTACCATAGACACCGACTACAGAACTGATATTTACAATACGTCCATAACGGTTCTTCATCATAGGTCTTGCAGCAGCTTTCATCATGTTATATGTACCTTTAAGGTTTGTAGCGATTACAAGATCAAACTCTTCTTCTTTCATCTTCATAATGAGATTATCTCTTGTAACTCCTGCATTATTTACAAGAATATCAACCTTACCAAACTCTTCTGTTGCCTGCTTAAAGAGGTTTTCTGCATCTTCTGAAGAAGTAACGTCTGCCTTATATGCTGCAGCCTTTACACCCTGCTCTTCGATAAGCTTTACTGTTTCCTCTGCAGCTTCATTGATAACGATATCACAGATAACTACATTTGCACCCTCAGACGCAAGTTTAAGGCTGATTGCTCTTCCGATTCCGCGTCCGCCACCTGTTACGATTGCTGTTTTACCTTCTAAGTTCTTACTCATTTTTACCTCCTAAATGATGTCGTATTATGTTAACCAATCACTTCGAGTAACTTTTCTATTTCTTCGACTGTTTCTACTCCATAAACTGGAATATCAGATATTGTCTTCTGAACAAACTTGGAAAGTGTTTTTCCTGGTCCTATCTCTACAAATGCCTCTACTCCCATATCAGCCATAGCCTTGATGCTGTCATCAAAGTACACTGACTTCTGAACCTGCTGTTCAAGAAGTGCAGGAACTGTTTCATCCGCATTCTTCTCACGACCAATGCAATTGAAGATTACAGGAATCTGCATATCTCGAAAATTCTCACTCTTAAATCTCTCTGCAAGAGCATCTCCTGCAGGTTTCATAAGTGAAGTATGGAATGGTCCACTTACCTTAACTGGGAGACATCTCTTTGCACCCATTTCTTTAAGTACTTCAGCTGCCATATCAACCGCTTCAGTATCTCCTGAAACAGTAATCTGACCTGGGCAGTTAAAGTTAGCTGGCTCAGCTACAAGATTCTTCCCATCAGCTTCAAGCTGTGCTTTAACCTTCTCACATCCGGCAAATACCGTTTCTTTATCAAGTCCGATAACCGCGATCATCTTACAGTCTCTTCCCTGAACTGCAGTCTGCATAGCATTTCCTCTGAACTGAACAAGAGGGATAACCTGCTCCTCTGTGAACACTCCTGATGCATAAAGAGCACTGTATTCACCAAGTGAAAGACCTGCTGCGCATACTGGTTCAACTCCTAAGTTCTTAAGTACCTTAGTCATACCAACTGCAAATGCCACCATGCATGGCTGTGTATATTTTGTTTCATTGAGTGTCTCTGCTGGTCCTTCAAAACAAACCTTTTTCAGATCAAAATCAACACCCTGTACATTATCAAAAGTTTCTTTAAATTCAGGATATTTCTCATAGAGGTCAAGTCCCATACCAACCTTCTGAGCTCCCTGTCCTGCATATAAAAATCCAAGCTTCATATCTGTTTCCTCATTAGTTAACCTTTTAAGATCTTCATTCCTTCAGTGTAAATATCATCAAGGATATCAGCCACTGGTCTTATTTCCTTAAGCTGTCCACATACCTGACCTGCCATTACAGAACCCATCTTCACATCTCCGTCTGTTACAGCACGGCGAAGTCCACCAAGTGTAATCTGTTCAAGCTCTTCACGAGAAGCAGCCTGAGCTTCAAGCTTAAGATATTCTCTAGCCATCTGATTCTTTATTATACGAACAGGTGCGTTAAGTGAACGTCCTGTTACAGTTGTACTGTTGTCCTTAGCTTTGATAAGCTCCTGCTTATAGTTGTCGTGTACAGGACACTCCTCACTTACAAGAAGACATGTTCCAATCTGAACACCTGATGCGCCGAGACACATAGCAGCTGCAAACTGTCTTCCGTCAGCGATTCCTCCTGCTGCAATTACAGGAATATCTACACAGTCAACTATCTGTGGTACAAGAGCCATAGTAGTCATATCACCTACATGACCACCACTTTCGCCGCCTTCTGCGATTACCGCATCAGCGCCCTGCTTCTCAACACGACGAGCAAGTGCACTACTTGCTACTACAGGGATTACGATAGCTCCCATCTCTTTCCACATTTCCATATACTTACCAGGAGTACCAGCTCCTGTTGTTATAATCTTGATCTTTTCGCGAACAAGAAGATCAGCGATATTATCTACATCTGGATTGAGAAGCATCAGATTCACACCAAATGGCTTATCTGTTGCATTTCTTGCATCATGTATCTCCTGCTCGATTCTTGCGGCATCATATCCACCTGAGCCGATAAGTCCGAGACCACCTGCGTTTGATACAGCAGCTGCAAACTTACCAAGTGCGATATTTGCCATACCGCCCTGAATTATAGGATATTTTGTACCAAGTAATTCATTAATCATTTTTCTGTCCATTATCTTATTACCTCTACATTGTCCTTAAGCACAACCTGATCTATGTTACGGAACTTCTCATATCTGTCACGAGCTATCTCAGCACCTGACTTGCCCTTGAATTTTCTAAGTTCTCTTACAAGCATCTCATCTATATCACGGTATACAACTCCAGGACTTCTGTGAGCTCCACCAAGAGGCTCTCTTATGATTCCATCGATCACACCATACTCATACAGATCATGAGCTGTAAGCTTCATAAGCTCACATGCCTCCCCTGCTCTTGAAGAATCCTTCCAGAGGATAGTTGCAAAACCTTCAGGTGAGAGCACCGAATAGACTGCATTTTCAAGCATATATACTGTATTGGCAACACCGATAGCAAGTGCTCCACCGCTGCTTCCTTCTCCTGTAACAATTGCGATAACAGGAACCTTAAGTGCACTCATCTCAGCAAGGTTTCTTGATATAGCCTGACTCTGACCATGAGCCTCTGCATCAAGTCCAGGATATGCACCAGGTGTATCGATAAATGTAATGATCGGTCTTCCAAACTTCTCAGCCTGTTTCATAAGACGAAGGGCTTTTCTGTAACCTTCTGGCTCAGGCATTCCAAAGTTAAATTCAAGGTTTTCCTGAAGATCTCTTCCTTTTCTGTGTCCAAGAACTGTTACAGGAACCCCGTGGAACATAGCTATTCCACCGAATATACTTTTATCTTCTTTATTCAGAAGATCACCTCTCTGAATGAAGAAATCATCAAAGAGTGCTTCTATATAATCATCAACCTTAGGACGTTTTGGATGTCTTGCAAGAAATACTCTGTCATGAGGAGTAAGTACAGCTGCATCTTCAGCTGTCTTATCATACTCTGCATGAAGACTGCTGAGTATCTCTATATACTCCATATTGTCCTTAAGCGCATCTATCTGCTCTTCAAGAGCATTTAACTTATCATCTATCTCTCTTATCGTAGCCATGACTTCCTCCTCTTCTCGTGGAGTCTGAGTATCTGCGCCAGCTGATCACGCATTTCTGTACGTACAACTATGCCATCTACAAAACCATGTTCCTCCAGATATTCGGCACGCTGGAAACCGGCCGGAAGTTTCTGTCCTATGGTCTGCTCGATAACTCTAGGTCCGGCAAATCCTATCAGTGCTCCAGGTTCAGCTATAGTAATATCTGCAAGAGTTGCAAAACTAGCACTTACACCACCTGTTGTAGGATGTGTCAGAACAGATACATATAGTCCGCCATTCTCACTGAATCTCTGAACTGCAGCAGATGTCTTAGCCATCTGCATAAGAGACAGGATACCTTCCTGCATTCTCGCACCACCACTGGCAGTGAAAATGATAATAGGAAGTTCCATCTTCTCAGCAACTTCAAATGCCTTCGTAATAGTTTCACCAACTGCTATTCCCATGCTTCCCATAAGGAATTCACTGGCCATAACAGCTACAACTGTTTTATATCCTTCGATCTCACAAACGCCTGCAAGTGTTCCTTCATCAAGTCCAGTCTTCGCTTTGAGACCGTTTATTTTCTCTGCATAATCCGGATAATCCAATGGATTTCTAAATGGAATATCCGTTTTTAGTTTCCTGAATGTTCCAGGATCAGCCAAACCTGATATCCTTCTTCTTGCAGATATCTTGTCGTGCTTACCACACTCAGGACATACATACATGTTCTTTTTTATATCAGAAAGTGAGAATGTCTTACCGCAGCCCTTGCATGTATACTGCTGTTCAACCTCGGTATTCTCGGTTGAATCTTCAGAACTCCCCTTTTCTACCTCAACAAATTCATAATCGTTTTTAAGATCGGAATTATCTTTTTTATTTCCGTGCTTACCAAAAAGCTTCATAAAAAATCCCTCCGAAAGTATTCCCTATTAAATGCACAAGGAGTCAAGCATGTATAGTTTTACCATACAGAGCGAAGATCCCAAACGCTTCGTCTCCTTGCCTGACCCCCATTTTGATTTTTTGAAAAAATTATTTATGTGATTCTACGTAATCTACAAGATCCTGAACTGTCTTGATGTTTGGAAGATCTTCATCAGCGATAGCTACTCCAACTGCATCCTCGATAGCCATTCCAAGTTCAACAGCATCAAGTGAATCAGCTCCAAGGTCATCTGAAAGAGAAGCCTCAAGAGTAACAGCACTCTCATCAACACTAAGTGTCTCTACGATTACAGCCTTAATTTCTTCAAACATATTCTTTGTCTCCTTTTTTTCAAAAATTAAAAAGGTTAAAAATTTTTACTTAAAATTTTTTAACCTTTTCCATTATATTACATATCATTCTATTGTCAAGAGATTTTTAATCAATCCATCCCGATCACACTACGGATTCTTACGGTTTACCGTACTTATGATCGAACCACAGTATTCACATTTTCCTCTGGAATTAGCTCTTATCCTTGTGGATGCACCACACTTTTTGCAGACAACCTGCATAAAGCCGACGCTTTTACCATCATTCATCTGAGCGGCGTACATGATAACGCTGGGATTTCTCCCCTGCTGCAGAGTACAGTTTACAAAATAGCCGCATCTAAAAAGCCTCTCCAGCTCAACAAATATATCAAAATACTTTTTATCAAGAGCTTCAGCCATCTCATGAGCAGTAACTATTCCATTCTTATCCTTGCAGAACACCTCATCATACTTTGTTGCTTCAGATATCTCAGCACTGTTCTTTCTGCTACACCAGATAAGATAAAAAGCTGGCATCATCAATGCTATAACAAGCGGAATATAATACTTATCAAGACTGCCTTCATAAATTGCTATAAAATCAAAACTGTAAAAAATTAGCATTCCTATTCCTATCTTAAACTGAAGACTTGATTTTTTCTTATTCTTTGTTATCAGATTTTGATTAAGATATGTTCTTGTCTGATCCATCATGTCACCCCCTGTTTACCGGATTAACCGTTCCCTGCAGTGGAGCCTGACATGCATAGCATCTGCTCATAGCACCAGCTCTTATACGATTCTGCGTTCCACAGTTACCGCATGTACACACAACAAAACCAACACCATCATTTATATTCTGGTCAGGCTGAGCGTTATAGATATACACCATCGGCTGACCTTTTGTTTCCAGATTACAATTCAGAAAGAATTTCTTTCTGAAAAGCAATTTAAGTTCTGCAAGAATCTTATTACCTGGCTGCTGAAGAAGCGAACTGATCTCTCCTACGGTAACAAATCCATCCTCGTCACTTCCAAATATCGTTTCATACCTTCTTGCCATTTCAACTCTTCTTCCGGCTTTTACACCAAGCCAGAATATAAACGCATCCATGGCCAGGAAAATAGAAAACATAACGATTGCCCAGCCAGTTTTAAATATAATGAAATATACCACACCAAACAGATTAAAATCACCTAATATCATTGCTATGATCATCAGGATCTTTTTCTTTAATTCTTCTGATGCCGCTTTCTTTTCATTTAAATATCTTATATTCATGCATTTTTCCAATCTTTTGCCTTGATCTCAGCACGTCTTATCTTTCCACTGCTAGTCTTAGGGAGATCATCTACAAAATCAACGATCTTAGGCCTCTTGTAAGAAGCAAGATTAGCCTTAAGATATTTCATAGTATCTTTTCTAAGTTTATCCGTTGCAGCTGTCCCCTTTGTAAGAACGATTGAGGCTTTGATAGCCTGACCTCTTACGATGTCCGGCACGCTGGTAACTGCACATTCAAGAACATATGGAAGCTTCATGATCTCATTTTCTATCTCGAAAGGACCCACTCTGTAGCCTGCTGACTTAATAACGTCATCAACTCTTCCAATATAGTAAAGATATCCGTCATCATCCATATAAGCCGTATCTCCTGTATGATAATAACCATCGTGAAGCACAGCATTTGTCTTCTCTTCATCAAGATAGTAGCCCTTGTATAAGCCACAAGGTGTCTTATCTGATACTTTAACGCAGATTTCTCCTGCCTGTCCAGGCTCTACTTCTCTGTCGCCATCAGCAAGCAGATGAATATCATAAAGTGGACTAGGTTTTCCCATAGATCCCGGTTTCGGATCCATACCTTTGAGATTTGCGATAAGAAGTGTTGTCTCTGTCTGTCCGAACCCCTCCATAATCTTAAGTCCTGTCATCTTATAGAACTTATCATATATTTCAGGATTCAATGCCTCACCGGCTGTAGATACATTTTTCAGTGAAGACAGATCAAACTTTCTCATATCTACATGCACAAGCATTCTGAAAACCGTAGGCGGTGCACAAAATGAAGTCATTCGATATTTTTCTATCATTGACAGAATCTCTTTGGCAAAGAATTCGTCATAATCATATGTAAAGATTGATGCTTCGGAAAGCCATTGGCCGTAGATCTTACCCCAGAGCGCCTTACCCCAGCCAGTATCACTTATGGTAAAATGCATTCCTTCGCTATCAACCTGATGCCAGTACTTAGCCGTCACATAGTGTCCCAAAGGATACTTAAAGCTATGTGCTGCCATCTTGGGATATGATGTAGTACCTGATGTGAAGAACATAAGTGAGGTGTCATTTCCACCTGCAGATTCTTCTGTTCTTTTAAATGTACTCGAAAAATATCTTATATCTCTATTGTAATTCGCCCAGCCCTCTTTCGGATTTCCGACTATAATCTTAGTCTTAAGTCCCAGATAGTTCTTAGCTGCCTTATCCAGCTCACCGGAAACCTCTCCGTCAGCAGTTACGATTGCAGCATTTATCTGAGCCGCCTTAAGTCTGTATTCAAAATCTTTCTTTGTAAGAAGAAATGAACACGGAACAGCTATCGCACCGATCTTATGAAGTGCAACCAATGTAAACCAGAACTGGTAATGTCTCTTAAGGATAAGAAGCACACGGTCACCCTTCTTGATACCAAGATAGGTAAGGTAGTTAGCTGTCTTATTAGAATATAACATCATATCCTTAAAAGTAAAACGTCTTTCTTTCCCATGCTTTGATATGTGAAGCATGGCAGTTTTGTCAGGACATTTCTTGGCAAGAGCATCGACCACATCGAAACCAAAATTAAAATTCTCATCATCATGAATATCTATGCTCTTCAATAGTCCTTTCTCATCCACATATGATGAGATATATGAACCTGCAATTCCCTCCTCAGGAGTCAGAGTGTATTCTATTGCATTTCCATTATTATTACTCATGGAAATCCCTTTCTTTTCTTGTATATTATTGAGTCACCGCTATTATGTCTGCGGAATTCGCACGTAGTTTTGAAAACTACATGTGGTCGTGCAGATTATAACATCATGTTTTTTTTGTTTCAACTTGTTTTTTTTAAATTCCAAGTTTATTAAATGTTAATCTCAAGTTCAACAGGACAGTGATCCGACCCGTATACTTCATTATGAATCTTCGCATCTACTATCTTATCTTTTATCGAATCTGAAACGACGAAATAATCTATACGCCATCCTGCATTTCGCACTCTCGAATTGAATCTGTATGACCACCAGGAATATGTATCTGTAAGATCCGGATACTTATATCTGAAACTATCTACAAAACCTGCCTCGAGAAGTTCACTGAACTTTCCTCTCTCCTCATCTGTGAAACCTGCATTCTTATGATTGGAAGAAGGATTCTTTAGATCTATCTCCTGATGAGCCACGTTAAGATCGCCACACATTATTACAGGCTTTTCCTTTGCAAGCTTTGAAAGATACTCTCTGAAGTCATTTTCCCACTCCATACGATAGTCAAGTCTCTTCAGCTCATTCTGTGAATTCGGAACGTAAACGCATATGAAGTAATAATCTCCCATATCAAGAGTTATAAGTCTTCCTTCCTGATCATGCTGTTCCAGACCCATTCCATTTACAACTGAAACCGGTTCCTTCTTTGTGAATATCGCTGTTCCCGAATATCCCTTCTTTTTGGCATAGTTCCAGTACTGATGATAACCTGGAGTATCAAGAATCAGCTGATCTTTCTGCATCTTACTCTCCTGAATCGCAAATATGTCAGCATCTAATTCTTTAAACGAATCATAGAAGCCTTTATTTACACACGCTCTGATTCCATTTACATTCCATGATACGAATCTCATATTCTCTAGTCCTTTCTGAAAAATGAGGCCAGGCTCTCTGTCCCAGAAGGCCTGACCCGTAAATATTCTATAATATACAGTTTTAGTAACCTTTAGTATGTTTCTCGTTCTCTGCTCACTCTTCTTCGTCTCTTGATATTCGGAAGCTGTGCTACATGTACAAGTCCGGCAGCCATCATCAGAAGATAGCCAAATGGAATTGCTGCACTGGCAAAATCAGCCAGATAGAATATCTTGGTAAGTTTCAGCACCTCTCCAATCCCTAAGAAAACAAGAGGATTAAAGAGTACACATATCTTTGAGACCTTAAGTCTTTCATTTAACACATAGTACATAAATGGGAACGAAACACCGCCAATGGCAATTATATAAAATGCAAAAAGCGGGATAGCCAGATAGTAAAACATACCTTCGGTAGTCGAGATAATATCTGCGCCCATCAGATTAGTACTATACAGAAGCTTATATACTATGGCCATCATTGTATATCCGGCACTGACAAACATAAATCCAACAGCTCCGATATTTGCACTCATATCGAAAAGCTTAGCCATTTTCAGATCAGACAGACTTCTCTTTCTTCTAGCGAGTCTGATCGCCTTCACAAGCTCCTTCATCCCGAGATAATATATCGGGATCCCGATGGCACTGAAAATCAGAGAGAGCTCAAATCTCAGAAATGGCATTTTAGGCCAGTTGCTCTGGATGAGGCCATTTCTTACATTTCCCTCACCATATGCTGATGAGAGCCAAGCAGAAGCCATACAGATAGCCGCACCTATCATGCTGATGAGCATATTTCTCATAACTCTGTTTTTATTCTTCATACAACGGGTACCTCTCAGCCGGCTCTATTACTAGTAATACAGTGGCGCAAGTAAACTTACAGCGTCCGCCAATTCAACACTATCGCTTAGCGTAAATGTTATCAGAACTATAAGACCTTCTTTATCTATGGCAAATTGTGCTCTTTCACCCATAGATGTCTTCGAAGCAGGAACAACAAGATATGAATACTGCTGTCCAAGGAAAGTGGTCTCAGCAACACTAACACCCTCATATCTGTCCGCTGCCATCTTCAGATATGAATTCGCATTGAATTCAGGCATCTGGAACTTATCGGGATTAATATATGAAACTATGATATTGGCCCCTGAAGCAACCTCATAAGCTATAGCGGCATACGAAGTTTCCTCATCATATGGAGATCTATATCCGCGCCACAGTTCATCTATATAATCAGCTGTAGCTCCTGTAGCAGATGCTACCTCAACTCCATCAAGCAATTTCCACGCAATTCCGTCAACTGTTATCTTAAAACCGGCAAGAGTATTGTAATATACATTTCCCTTTTTGATTCCCATGAGAAGTGCGTCTCCCACAGAAGCAAGCTCTGCCTTCTTTTTAGCTGCATCAGAACTTGTCGCATCAGAATAACTCGCGATATTAAGCGCATCCGTTATGCTTGCTGGCACTCCATTCGATTCGTCACTGACAACTTCTTCGGTGGTCGAATTCTTAAATGTCGGTGAAGAGTAAGGTTCTTCCTGCTTTCCACATCCCGGAAGCAGACCTAATATAGTAAGGCCAATAAGAACAGCTGATATTCTTCCCTTGTTTAATCTCATAAGTTCTACCTTTATTATTTCTTCTTTTTACCGAATACTGAAGACTTCTCTTCTGTAGTTTCCTCTTCTACTGTCTCTTCCTTCTCGTAAGAATCTTCTTCGCTCTCAACTTCAGCGATAGCCTTTACGTGCATAGGAATACGGCAATTCTTGTTATTTCCAAACTCCACGATAACTGTATCATCATCTACAGCAACTACAGTTCCGTAGAAACCACTTGTTGTCATTATTGAATCGCCTGGCTTAAGCTTCTTAACCATCTCCTCATGCTGAGCATTCTGCTTCTTCTGAGGTCTGATAGCTATAACATAAAAAAATGCAATGATAATGACGATGTATCCTACCATGATACCGATGCCCATACCGCCGTTTGGTTCTCCAGTTGTGGCAGCATCAGCCGCAAAATTAACTAATCCTGTTAAAAAAGTCATAATTTTTCACTCCTCTAATGATTTATAATCAACACTTAGCTAAAAAGCGCTCTTATCATCTTATTATAAATTGGTCATTTATGCAAGGCTTTCTGTTATTTCTTGACAACACATAACAAACAAGCTATCATACCTATAGTTAACCAAAACTAACTCGCAATGAGAAATAGAGGAAATATATGAATATATCCACGATAATCGCACTTATGATACTGGCGGCACTTCTATTTTTCGCCATCAGATATCTATATAGACACGGAACATGCGGAGCCTGTCCCGACGCGCCTACATGTTCTGGTCACTGCAGCTCCCGTATGTTAAAGAAAAAACTAAGGAACGATCCTTTGTACAAAGAAAAAGAGCAACAGATCGATGATATCATGAAAAAACACGGACTATAAACAAGAGCTATAGCGCCAAAATCTGGCACTATAGCTCATTTTTTATCCATTAATGGTAACTGCTTCAAGCTTCCACTTCTTATATTCCTGCCATCTATGTTCTTCAATGGCATGTCTTATTTCTTCCATCATATTGTTATAGAAGTAAAGATTATGCATAACACATAGTCTCAACCCAAGCATCTCATCTCTCTTCAGAAGATGTCTGATATAACTTCTGGTATATCTCTTACAAACAGGACAGTCACATGTATCATCTATAGGAGTATCGTCCAGTTCAAATCTCTGATTCTTGAGATTCAGCTTCCCATGATTTGTATAAACCTGACCGTGTCTTCCATTTCTCGAAGGATAAACACAATCAAAGAAATCAACTCCTCTGTCTACTGCCTCGAGAATGTTCGCCGGTGTACCAACTCCCATAAGATAGGTCGGCTTCTCCAAAGGAAGATGTGGCACTGTAACATCAAGGATATGATACATCTCCTCATGAGACTCTCCAACAGCAAGTCCTCCAATAGAATATCCCGGAAGGTCAAGCTCCGAAATCCTCTTTGCATTATCTATACGAATGTCATCGATAACTCCGCCCTGGTTGATCCCGAAGAGCATCTGCTCCCTGTTGATCGTCGTCTCCATGGCATTCAGCTCATCCATTCTCTTCTTGCATCTGAGAAGCCATCTTTCAGTTCTTGCAACAGACTTCTCTATATAACTTCGCTCTGCCTTTGCAGGAGGACATTCGTCAAATGCCATCGCAATCGTTGATGCTAGCGAAGACTGAATATTCATGCTCTCTTCAGGCCCCATGAATATCTTACGTCCATCTATATGGGATGAAAATGTCACACCCTCTTCTTTTATATTTCTGAGCTTAGCCAGGGAGAACACCTGGAATCCACCCGAATCAGTAAGAATAGGCCGGCTCCAGGTTGTAAACTTGTGGAGCCCGCCCATCTTATAAACTATGTCTTCACCAGGTCTTACATGCATGTGGTATGTATTGCACAGCATAACCTCGGTTTTTAAATTCTCTAAATCTGCTGCAGATACAGCTCCTTTTATAGCAGCTGCTGTCGCAACATTCATAAACATCGGTGTATGAATGACACCGTGTGGCGTATCAAAGTCTGCTCTTTTAGCCAGACCATCTCTTGTAATAAGCTTATACATCTTTAATCCCGTTTGATAATTATTCTACGAACTGCCTTTACGGAGTTTCAGCCGCAAGGGTTACCGAAAGTTTCGTTTCCTCATAATAACCCATATTATCAGCTCTGTAAACAACTATTTCAACAGTTTCTCCTGCCTTCTTTTCTCTGAGAGCTGACTGGAGATCATCATTTGATGTAATGTCCTTATCATTAAACTTAGAAATAATATCTCCTGGATGAAGTCCAGCCGCATCTGCAGGTGAACCATCCTTTACTTCTTTTACATATACGCCTGTTGGGAAACCATATATCTGAGCATACTCTCTGCTTATAGCTTCACCATTTATTCCAAGGTAAGCATTCCCTTCCTGCTTTCCTTCTATGATGTCATTTATGATTGCCATAGCTGTATTGATAGGAATAGAGAATCCCATTCCTTCTACAGTACTATCAACATACTTAACTGAATTAATACCGATAACCTGACCGCTTGAATTAATAAGTGCGCCACCACTGTTACCAGGATTGATTGCAGCATCTGTCTGAATATAAGATCCATCAGAATCTTCAATCGTTCTGTTAAGAGCACTGATATATCCAACAGTTACAGACTGACCGTAACCAAGCGCATTTCCTATTGCTATAGCTGGCTCACCAACCTGAAGAGCGTCAGAATCACCTACATTTGCCACAGTTATGGAATTCTTAGTTGAATCCTTCATATCAGAAAGCTTAACAGCAACAACTGCTATATCTTCCGAAGCATCAAATCCTTTTACCTCTGCATCTACTATCTCACCATCGTTGAAACCAACCTTTATCTCTTTAGCGCCATCAATAACGTGGTAGTTTGATGCAACATAGAGTACATCATCATTCTGTCCTATAATGATACCTGAGCCTGCGCCCGTTGCATCCTTTTCATAGTTCTGGAAGAAATACTGATAACTCTGAGTTACTGTAGTGGTAATTGAAACAATAGATGGCTGAGCCTTCTTTACGATATTGGCAACATCATATGAAACAGATGCAGCCTGTTCCTGCTGAGCTATCTTTGTCGTACTTACTTTAGAATCATCATTAGCCGCCATATCCGTACTCTTTGCATCCTCTTCGGTAGCTTCTTCAGCAGCATATGATATAGAATCGTCATCTATCTTTGCGGAGTCATCCCCTTCAACCGATTCATACACGGGTTCATCCCCTCTGAACCTAGATACACCGTAATTAACTCCCTGAAAAGCGCCACCTGCCACAAGTCCAAACACAGCTGCAATAGCTGCAGTCTTTCCTATGGTCTTACCCATGCCGTTTTTCTTTGATTTCTGTTTAGGCGGTTTCGTATGATTCATGTTTTGATTATTTGGCTGCGGACCATTCGGTGGAGTATTTGAAGAAGTATTCGATCCATATCCATTAGAAGTATATGGTGAAGTATACCTCATCCCATTCATTCCGGAATAACCCGAATATCCGTTTTCCTCTCTTTTATTTTCCTGGTTTAGATTGTTTGAATCGTATTCATTTGCCATAATGAACACTTCCTTTCCTAAGTATATTTTCTTTTAAACCATTTACTAAAAGTTATTCCTCTTTTGGATAACTCGAATAATAGCGCGCAAATGTGATTTTTTTATGTTATACTTGTTCCATGTTTGTGAAAAACGATGAAACAAATGTTCACAAATCAAACTCTAATACTGATATCAAAAGGGGATAACACAATGTTCAGAGTCTGGGGAAAACTAATCCACGAAAACCATCTAATCAAAGATTATACTATAGAATTACCGGGACGTGAACTGTCACGAACAAAAAAAGTATATAAGGCATTGGAAATGTTATGCGACGAATTCGATCTCGCTGTTCCTATCTGGCTGGAAAGCAACCAGCAGGAATTCATAAAACATGCCCGCACACGATTCAATGATCAGAACTTCGTAGAAACAATCGATTTCGACTATCTAGATTTTCACGTTATTGAAGAAGATCACGTATGGGAATAAACAGTAAACGCCACAGGACTGAATCAATACACAAGTCCCTGTGGCGTTATTATCATTAAATGACCTCATCACGGAGATAACTGATCTCACTTTTCCCCGCAGTCTTTTCTCTTATCGTTTCTACCAATGAATCAGCGCAGTCAGCAGGAATAGTTGCTGTTACGGTTACCTTATCAGAATAATCCGTCTCAGCCATCACGCCCTCGGTCTGATTCAGTATATACATCACTTTATCGTAATCACTGTAATCAAGAACTATCTCATATATACTGCAAAGACATACTGTCTTTACTCCCGCCGCTTGAACAGCTTCAGCTGCTGCCTGTGTATATGCCCGGACCAGTCCTCCTGTTCCAAGCAGAACACCTCCAAAATATCTTATCACTGCGATCACAACATTATAGATCCCGGAATTATTAATAACATCCAGAATTGGTTTTCCTGCTGTTCCTCCCGGTTCTCCATCATCCGAAAACTTAAGTCTGGGATTCTCTTCTCCGATACTATATGCATAACACACATGTCTTGCAGAAAAATGTTCCTTCTTTATCGAATTAACAAGTTCTCTTGCCTCTTCTTCCGTTTCAACATATGCCGCAACTCCGAGAAATCTGGATTTCTTTATGATTACCTCAGACTCTCCGTTTTTTATGATCTTCTTTTTATCCATTATCTCAGTTACCAATTATTTAAGGAGTTTCTTAAGTTCGTCCATAAATGTATTTACATCCTTGAACTCTCTGTAAACAGAAGCGAATCTTACGTACGCAACTCCATCCAGGTCCTTGATCTTATCCATAACAATACTTCCGATTGTAACACTGTCAATCTCTCTTGTTTCCATATTGTAGATCTCAGATTCTATCTCATTGATGCAGTTTTCTATTCTGTCCATTGAAACCGGTCTCTTATGACAGCTTCTGATAATACCCTGCATAAGCTTCTCTCTATCATATGGTTCTCTGGTTCTGTCTTTCTTAATAACCATTAGAGGTATAGCCTCTACCTTTTCATATGTTGTGAATCTCTTTCCACAAACATCGCACTGTCTACGTCTTCTGATAGCAGTATTATCATCTGCCGGTCTCGAATCGATTACTCTGGTGTTATCATCTGAACAATATGGACATTTCATAGTTTTTCTCCCGTTCTTTAAGCTTTTTTCAACATTCAGATGCCTGTTACGGCAACAAGATATAGCCCTTCTTTAATAACCCGTTCATTGTATCAAAAAACACAAGAATATGCAACGCCTAGCATCATAAAACACATCATATAGTGCAGCTATCGCTACTCTTCACAGTTAACTTACAATATCTGACTTATCAATCTTTATATATTCTCCAAGATCCATATCAGCAGGGAGATTAAGTTTGCCCATAGATATCCTCTTCAAATATACAACCTTGCAGCCAACCACCTCAAACATACGTTTTATCTCGTGATATCTGCCTTCAGTAATTGTAATTCTGATTGCCGAAATATTCTTTTCCTGCCCGGTCTCATTCATTTCCCGGGTGATTTCGATATACTTTTCTTTTATCCTGTCATCTCCGGTATCTTCTACTTTCTCATAAATGACAAGTTCCGCAGGTTTAGTCAGTTCCTCATCTCCGATATCAACACCTTCTCTAAACCTCTCGATTGTATAGTCCGGAATAATCCCTTCGATAAGAGCGATATACTCCTTATCTACATGTTTCCCCGGAGCAAGAAGCTCATGACTAAGCTTCCCATCATTTGTGATAAGGAGCAGTCCTTCCGTATCCCTGTCCAGTCTTCCCACAGGAAAAAGGTCTCTTCGTTTCTTGGACTCTATCATGTCCACAACAGTCTTTTCTGTCTTATCACGCGAAGCTGTTATAATTCCGGCCGGTTTATAAAGAAGATAATACTCATATTCACAGTAGCCGACTTTCTTTCCATTACATACAACCTCGTCCGCATCTGTATCCACCCGTCTGCTGCCATCCTTTTCAGGAACTCCATTTACGAATACATTCCCCTGTTTTATTATCTTTTTCACCTGACTTCTTGTTCCAAAACCTGAATCCGCCAGATATTTTTCCAGTCTTATCTGCATATACGAGCCTTTCTTTAAAAGAAGAGACGTCGGATTGACGTCTCTTAGTAGTTTTAGATAAATAATACTTAAATTATTTTTTTACCAAGGAATATTAAAATTTTTACATGTAACGTTTTTAAATTCATCTGAAGTCATAAAAGCAGCAGTAACTTCTGCTCTAGATTTCTTGCCTGAATTCAGTTTATTGAGCCAGTAAGCATATCCACCTTTATCGGCTTCTCTCTGAAGAATACCCTTATACAAAGCGTTTACAAAATCTTCGTTGCTTACATTGTTTATATTTGATTTATTATATGCCATTGTGATTACCATTCTTGACATAACATCATCAATAGAAAGACTATAAGCATTCATATACTTATACTGTTCTGTTTCAGCTGTCTTCGGAACACCGAAAGCATTGAAAAGGTTATCACAAAAGCTATATGCATTTTTATCCATTACATAAATGCTATAGTTAAAAGATTTTTCACTTATATCTTTTCCACTAAATGTATATCTTACCATATACCTTCCAACAGAAAGCTTCGGCAGAGTAATGCTGTATGGCTTGCCTGAAAGATGGCCATATGAATCACCTGTGACATAATAGCCTTCCTTATAGAGCTCAACATCAAGATCATAATAATTGCCTTCTGACAATCCATTTATTGATGCTGAAACTGTAGGTCTTTCACCTGCAAGACAGTAAAATGTACCTGATCCATCATAATAGTATGCATCAGTGTTTTTTACCTTAAGTGAAACCTTTGAAAGACCGACATGATCAATCTCCCTCGCGGAAACTGCAAGAGCCGGAGTCATGCTCAAAGCCATAATGAGTGTCATTAAAAAAGATATAAATTTAAAACTTTTAGTTTTCATTTTGTCCCCCTTAATTGCTTGGAAATATCTACATTTTAGTAGACATTTGTGATAATAATTCCTCATACTTTACATGTGTAAAACTACCGAAAACCACACGCAATTAATATTATATCACACGTGTCAAAGGGAAACTCAACACTCATTGAGTGAACGACAGAATAACTGTGTAAACGACATATCAGTCATTCAAGTCACTTTATTAATCTGTCATGTCAGCATCAAGAGTTATGCATATCTCATAATCCGGATATTCCTTTTTAACTTCGTCACAAAATTCTGAATATATATCTTTTCTGTTCTGAGCATTAAAATCTATGATTATATCGAACCTGATCTTTTTCCTTTCCTTTTCGAGATAAAAACCGTGGATTTCAAGTATCTCTTTATATCTATCCACGATCTCTTTTATATGACAGAGTACAGCTTCTTCAACATCTCCGCAGTCAGTCGCACTGTAAACCGAAACTCCTGTTATAAGTACCCCCGTTTCCTCATATACTTTTGTAGCAATCTCACGCTGAAGTATATCCAACTCCTTAACAGTCATATCCGATGGGAGTTCAACATGAAACGACCCTACCATTCTATCCGGTCCATAGTTATGTATCACAAGATCATAGACACCCGTAACCTCAGAAAATGACATAACCGTATCCTTTACCTTCTTAGAAAGCTCTGAATCTACACGTTTACCCAGAAGTTCGCTCACTGTATCTTTCAATATATCAAAACCGGACTTTATGATCACGACTGCAATAACCGCTCCAAGATAGCTCTCAAGACTAAGTCTGAAAACTATAAATATGATAGCAGCAATAAGTGTCGAAGTGGAAATGACCGCATCAAACAGGGCATCCTTTCCGGAAGCAACAAGAGAATCTGACTTTACATCTTCTCCAACCTTTTTGACATAAGTACCCAATATTATTTTTACAAATATTGCTACTATTACTATTATGATCGAATATGTAGAATAATCCGGTGTTTCAGGATCAATGATCTTCTTTATCGACTCTATAAACGCAGTAACACCTGCATATAAGATGATAACAGCTATTACCATAGCTGTCAGATACTCTATCCTTCCATGCCCCAGCGGGTGATCCTTATCAGGTTCTCTTGCAGCCAGTTTTGTTCCTATGATAGTTATTATCGACGACAGAGCATCACTCAGATTGTTAACCGCATCAAGAGTTATAGCAACCGAATGGGCCATCAGTCCAACCGCAGCTTTAAATACCGCCAGAAAAATATTCGCTATGATTCCTATTATACTTGTCTGTATTACTTTCTTTTCTCTATCCATATCTCTATTCTTCTTTTATAAAAATGTAATGTCTTAAGTATATCAGATATATCCATCAAATTCCATTCATCTTTCCAAACACATCAATCTCTGCTATAATCAGAAGCGTCGTATTTTTGTGACAAAACTTCACCGGAGGATTACTATGGACACATATAACACTTACGATACATATGAAACAAACACCTCAAATAATACAAATGAAATAAGAAAAGTATTCAACTGGATCGGACTCAGTTACTTCGTATTCATGGTTGTTGAGATTGGCGCATCATTCTTACTCAGTTTTATCCTCAAAAGCATGAATATATCCGGACTGAACAGTTGGGCAACATATATACTCGGACTTGCACCGATATGGGCTTTCGGATTCCCGGTATGCTATCTGATGCTCAGAAAAGTTCCTGCCAAGCGTCCTGCGGACGAAGTCATGAAACCAAAATATCTGGTTCAGTTTTACCTTATGCTGACATTTATGATGATAGGCGGAAGCATTATCGGAAACATGATATCATATGTTCTGGAGAATGGTGTTGGTATCATCATCAAGAACGACACCATCGATCTGATATCCAAACAGAAGATTCTTCCGAGCATAATCTTTGCAGTTATCCTCGGACCAATCCTTGAAGAGCTGGCATTCAGAAAGCTTCTTCTTGACAGAGTCAGTGGATATTCAAAGAAATATACAATCATTCTTTCAGGAATCATGTTTGGACTGATCCACACAAATCTTTATCAGTTCTTCTATGCATTCTTTATCGGGATGGTATTTGCGTATATCTACACGATAACAGGAAAACTCCGTTACAGTGTTATTCTTCATATGACTGTAAACTTTATTCACGGCATCCTTCCAATGATATTTCTTAAGCATATAGATACTGATGAAGCTTTAGAACTGTCTACCATGGATAAAACCAATCCGGCATACACCCAGAAGATGACACAGCTTTTATCAAATCCTTATATGCTGTCATATGTTCTATACATCATAATACTTCTTATATTTGTTGTAGCAGGAATCATTATTTTTGCTTTAAATCATAGACAGCTTAAAGTAAATGATAGCCAGTCACCACTCCAGAAACCTGAAGCAGTACCGGCCATCTTCTATAATCTCGGTATGATATTATTCTTTATCATCACTATCGGATACAGTATCTTTGAGATCGTATTAATGAATTGACATACATCAATAACTTATTACAAAATCATTCAGACAGCTCTTCCTGTCTGGTATAGAGTTCCAGAAGAGTCTCCTCAGACTCTTCTTTTTTTCGTGAAAGTTCTACCAGAAGATCCACATTGGTTCCATTTGCTGGATCAGCAAGCTGCGAATCAATGTCTGCAAGTTTTTCTTCTATCTCCGCTATAGCAGATTCAATCCTTTTTATTTCATTTGCCTTCTTGCGTTCAGCTGCATACTGAGCTTTCTTAGATTCATATTCAAGACGTCCCTCAGATTTAGTATCGGAAGAATCTTTTTCTCCTCCTAAACTCTGAACCGAAGAGGTCATCTCCATCTTACCATCATCAGATGAACCTGTGTTCTCTCCATGCTGAAGTTCATAGAGTCTGTCTCTATTCTCTTCATAGAAGTCAAAATCACCCACGAAGTTCGTAAGAACCTTATTCCTCAGTTCTATTATTCTGGTTGCTGTTTTATTAATAAAATATCTGTCATGACTTACATACAGGATAGTACCTGTGTATTCCTTAAGTGCATCTTCAAGAATCTCCTTTGAAGATATATCAAGATGATTCGTAGGCTCATCGAGGATCAGGAAGTTAGCCGGAGAAAGCATAAGCTTAGCCAGCGACAGTCGTCCTCTCTCACCTCCTGACAGGTCACCTATCGATTTAAACACATCCTCTCCTGTAAAAAGGAAAGCAGCTAGTACATTTCTTATACGGGTATTGTTCATATCTGGAAATGAATCCGACATTTCTTCAAATATAGTCTTTCTCGTATCCAGATCGTGATGTTCCTGATCAAAGTAGCCAACACGGACCTTGGAGCCAAATGTAATCTTCCCGTTATCTTTGGAAAGCATTCTATTGATCATCTTCAGAATGGTAGTCTTTCCTGTACCGTTACCACCGATAAGAGCCACGTGCTCTCCACGTTTGATATCCATATTAAGGTCATCAAAAAGCTTATTATCACCAAAAGCTTTTGCCAGTCCTTCAACAAGAAGAACGTCATTTCCAGATTCGCATACCGGCTCAAGTTTAAGTCTCATATCAGCACTTACTTCAGTTGGTTTTTCAATGCGTTCTATCTTATCAAGCTTCTTTTCACGGCTTTCAGCACGTTTTATTGATTTTTCTCTGTTAAACTGTTTGAGCTTTGTTATTACTGCTTCTTCATGGGCAATCTCCGCCTGTTGCTTCAGATACTCATTCATTGCAGCTTTACGTTTCTTCGCCTTTTCCTCACTATAATAAGAATAGCTGCCATTGTACATGGTAGATCTTCCCTGATCTATCTCAAGTATCTTATTCGATATCTTATCTATAAAATATCTATCATGGCTGACAACTATTACAGCTCCCGGATATGAAGCCAGGAACCCTTCAAGCCAGCTGATTGAAGACATATCAAGATGGTTAGTAGGCTCATCGAGAATGATGATATCAGGATGACTCAGGAGAAGTCTCCCCAAACCCACTCGCATCTTCTGTCCTCCGGACAGAGTTTCTATAGGACGGTCGTAATCATCCTGGGTAAAACCAAGTCCTGCTATAACTCCTGTAATCTCACTTTCATAGGCATATCCATTCTCTCTGTCATATGTAGTAGACAGTCGGTTATAAGCTTCCATAATGCTTGCAAGCTCATCTCCCGTCTTCTCCTGCATTTCCTGCTCAAGAGCGCGCATTCTCTGCTCCATATCAAGAATATACCTCTTGGCATCCTGCATGGCTCCATAGATAGTGTTATCAAGTTCAGTGTCCTGCGTCTGAGACAGATATCCAACTCTGACATCACGCGCAATAACTACCTGACCGGAATCCGGTTCATCTTCTCCAAGTATTATCTTGAGAAGAGTAGTCTTACCCGCACCGTTAATACCGACTATTGCACATTTATCTCTGTTCTCTATATGAAAATTTATATCCTTTAATACAGTTTTTTCACCGAAGCTCTTCTGTATATTCTGACAAGCTAATATCATAATCTATCACTTTATACCTTTCCGACCAAAAACAACGTGTTTAGTCTACTATCCACTCTTTTTACTGTCAAGTTTTTTACCTATATTATCAGCCTACTCACATACAGATTGCGATTATACTTGACATATCAGCTCTTCGAATAGATAATTAGGGATGGTTTTTATTTAATTTAGGAGGAAAAAATAAATGGGAATGAATGTTGCATGTCTTGATCTTGAAGGAGTACTTGTTCCGGAGATATGGATTGCATTTTCGGAGGCAAGTGGAATTCCTGAACTTAAGAAAACGACAAGAGATGAACCTGATTATGATAAACTTATGAACTGGAGAATCGGAATTCTTAACGAGCATGGTCTCGGACTTAAAGAGATTCAGGAAACAATCGCTAAGATTGATCCACTTCCTGGAGCAAAAGAATTCCTCGACGAGCTTCGTTCAGTAACTCAGACTATAATAATAAGTGATACTTTCGAGCAGTTTGCAAAGCCACTTATGGAGAAGCTTGGAATGCCTACGCTTTTCTGCAACACACTTGAAGTTGCTGATGATGGACGCATCACAGGATTCAAGATGAGATGCGAAAAATCTAAACTCACAACAGTTAAAGCTCTTCAGAGCTGCGGATTTGATACTATCGCAACTGGAGACAGCTTCAACGATCTTGCCATGATTCAGGCAAGTAAGGCGGGATTCCTCTTCCGCTCTACAGAGCAGATTAAGGCAGATTATCCTGATCTTCCTGCATATGAAGAATACAGTGATCTTTTAGCTGCATTCAAGGCTGCTCTCTAATCATTTTTCACAGATTAATTCCAGGTCTACCTTTACAGAAAGGTGGACCTTTTTTATTTCTCCAAAGACGAAAAATATCAATAATTAATTCACATCCATATATATACAATCAAAATATCATTTTTGATAATATATCACCTGTAGTTAAATTCATGTATTCCCAGGTGCTGATTCATTGACTTAGGAATGCATTTCGTTAGAGATCTTCGACATGGGGAAGTGATCTCTAGGGGGTTAAAAAGAGAGTAACAATAATCAGCTGTTACTCTCTTTTATATTTCGTATCAATTAAGACCTTTTAATCACCATAATCCTTTATAAAATGTAAACTTTCCAGATCATATATATAATAATGACTATTATATGCTTTTTGAGCTGACTGCGCAGTAGCATCAGTTTTCGTTGCATTTGAAATAGTCTTTTTTTCAATGGATATAACATCCTTCGTCTTCCCATCGATATCTTCCTGACTGATCATTATACAATAATCAGCGTTGTCAGTTTTTATCTTGATTGTTCCAAACCCAGGATATAATCTTAACACTTCAAGTTTTATATCTTCGGGTTCAATATCACCATTCAGCTCGAAATCCAAGCCCCCAACTATTACTTTTTTAGAAGATAGTCCATCGAGAATATAATTATCTAAATCTTCTTGTTTTAGTGCACTTGGTAGATATATAAAGTAACCATGTGAAGGTTCACTTTCCAACTTACCATCTTCATCTGCATCATAATAAATTTTATGTTGAATATCTACTTCAACTCTATAAACATCCGATATGATCAAATCTTCTTTTGAGAACCCAAGTCCATAAAAAAACAAATCTCTAACTATATTTTCCGCTTCATCATATAAATCCTGTGTATACATAGCATCGGAAGATCTTACGTATAAAAACTCATGTGATTTTCCCGAAACAGAATAAGCCCCAGTTATTATATCAGTTAGACCATTTCCAAATGCAGCTCCAGAAGTTATATAACTACTTTCAACTTCGCACGAATTGATATAAGCCCCAGGAACATTCTGATCCAACCATTCCTCAACATAACCCTTAAGCTCTTTTTCCGCCTGTTCCCCTTCTTCTCTCGAATAAGCATTCGGTATACATCCACATAATGAAACCAGAAACATCAAGCCAAGTAATATACTCAGCATCCTTCTCACAGATTTTTTGTTCATTTTCTCCCCCTTAGAGAATATCAAGAGTCTCTCTGATATTCGCCACATAATTTACATCAGCCTTCAACTGATCGAGTTCTTTACTCTTATTCGACTTTGGAATGATAAGTCGTGTATATCCAAGTTTCACTGCCTCTTTAGCTCTCTGCGCGATATTTCTCACTCCTCTTATCTCTCCTGCCAGACCTATCTCACCGATAATACAAGTATGTTCATCAATAGGTCTGTCTCTGAAAGATGAAGCAATGGCACATAATACACCAAGATCCGTGGACGGATCATTAAGCTTCATTCCTCCTGCTATATTAACATAACAGTCACATCCTGACAAACTGAGTCCGCCTCGCTTTTCAAGCACCGCAATAAGAAGATTTACCCTGTTATAGTCCAGACCTACGGCAGTTCTTCTTGGCATATTAAAGTTAGAATCAGTACAGAGAGCCTGAATCTCAACCAGAAGAGCCCTTGTTCCTTCAACCGTACATACCACGACCGATCCAGATGAATCTGCCGGTCTTCCGTTCAGGAAGTATTCCGACGGATTCGTAACCTCTTCAAGTCCTGAATCAGTCATATTGAAAACTCCAACCTCATTAGTCGATCCAAATCTGTTCTTATTTGCACGCAGCATTCTGAATCCGCCACTCTCATCACCTTCAAAATAGAGTACCGAATCCACCATATGCTCCAGAGTTCTCGGTCCAGCTACGGTACCTTCCTTTGTAACATGTCCTACAATAAATACTGCCGCATTCTTCTGTTTTGCAATCTGAAGAAGCCTTGCAGTAACTTCCCTAACCTGTGAAACAGTACCAGGAGCATTATCTATATCAGCCGACATGATAGTCTGAATAGAGTCAACGATAACAACTTCAGCTTTAAGTGCATCAATCTGATTCTCAATATTATCCATATCATTGTCACTCAGCAGCATAAGTCTTTCTTCCATTACTGTTCCAGCAGTTATTCCAAGTCTAACCGCCCTAGACTTGATCTGAGAAACCGACTCCTCGCCTGATACATACAAGACTTTCGTATCAGTCTCAACCAGATTCTTACACATTTCAAGAAGCAAAGTAGACTTACCGATACCGGGATCACCACCAACAAGAACCAGAGAGCCCTGAACAATACCTCCACCAAGAACTCTATCCAATTCTCCAATCCTCGTCTTAATCCTAGTCTCCTCAGAAGAAGATACATTCTTTATACTCGTCGCCTTAGGACGCTCCGAAACCGGCACAGTCCTACCCGTTACCTTAGACTTAACAGTTACTTTCTCCTCAACAAAAGTATTCCAGGCACGACATCCGGGACACTGTCCCAGCCATCGGCTCGACTCATATCCGCATTCCTTACAGTAAAATACTTGTTTTTCCTTTCCCATCTTGGCTCCTTCTTAATACTATTTAACCTTCTTTTCCCTACTTCAACTATCTTATATCCCCAACTCGCATTTTTTTCTAAATATATATGATTCAGTCTATACCCATTTGTACTCCCCAGCAGATGCAAGGTACCTTTTCAAGACCGTTTTGGGCCTCGGCACTTAGCGATTCACGAGCTATGCGAAGTGAGAGCTTAGTGTCCGCTAGGGGCTGCCCAAACCGTACGCAAGTAGAGTCTTGAAAAGGTACCTTACATCCATGAGGCTTTCAAATCATTTTATATTTAGAAAAAAAGCGAGCAGAAATCTGTTCGCTTTTTTTCTACTATATTCTCAGTCACTCTTCTTACTGCTTTTCAATAACCACATCTACCAAATCGTTATCTTCCAGTTCCACACTTATACTGAGCTTTCCTCCGAGATTTGTTGTCATCTTTCCAACGTATACTCCACCAACATGAACCTTGTATTCGGTTTCAGCTTCGAGCTCAAGTGTTATCTGAGCATCAGCTTCACCCTCAACACTGAACATTACCTTTTCCCCGTTTGCTCTGAACTCATGAACTACAGTTCCCGGAACTGATTCGTATACGAACATTCCATTTCTTTCAAGCTTTGTAATCTCATTAAACGTCTTTATCTTATAACTATCTCCATTATATTCAAATCCATCTTTTTTTGTCTTTGAAGTGAGCTCATAATTACCAAAGCTTATTGAACCGTTTTCTTCTTCACGGATGAGTTCATCAATTACTGCCATCTCTTTTTTACCTCCTGGTAGCTACACTGTTTGATCTTGTTACTGCGAGTTTTTACCACACTAACCACTGTATATTACAGCTAAGTTAATTGTAACAAAAAACAGTTTTTATTTCTACATTTACTTATTATTTTACTGAATTATTTTCTTACCTTAAACTTCACTTTATCCTTCAGTATGGAAATGCTGACAGTATCTCCTTCTTTTATCTCTCCCTTCAGAATCTGTTCCGCCATCGGATCTTCGATATACTCCTGAATAGCTCTTCTAAGAGGACGAGCCCCGTACTTTTTGTCATATCCTTTTTCGAAGATAAACTTCGTCAGCCTTGAACCATATGAAAGTGTTATGTTCATATTCTTTTCTACTCTGAGCTTAAGTTCCTTGACCATAAGCTCAGCAATCTGAGTTACTTCAGTTTCACTAAGAGCCTTAAATACTATGATATCATCAAGTCGATTCAGGAACTCAGGTTTGAAGAGATTCTTAACCTCTTCCATGACATTATCCTTCATCTCAGCATAATTTCTGTCTTCAGACTTATCTGTAACAAAGCCAAGAGTCTTAGGATCGATTATCCTATTTGCTCCGAGATTGGATGTCATGATAATAAGGGTATTCTTGAAGTTGACTCTTCTGCCCTGAGCATCGGTTATTACACCATCGTCCAGAACCTGAAGCAACACATTGAATACATCCGGATGAGCTTTTTCAACCTCGTCGAAAAGTACGACACTGTAAGGATTTCTTCTTACCTGTTCAGAAAGCTGTCCCCCTTCATCGTATCCTACATAACCCGGAGGAGATCCAATCATCTTAGATACATTATGCTTCTCCATGTATTCAGACATATCTACGCGGATAAGGTTCTTCTCATCTCCGAAAAGTGCCTCAGCCAAAGCCTTTGAAAGCTCAGTCTTACCAACACCAGTTGGTCCGAGGAAGAGAAATGACCCAATAGGCTTATCAGGGCTTCTAAGTCCAGCTCTGCTTCGTCTAACCGCACTAGCTATAGCAGCTACAGCTTCCTGCTGACCCACCACTCTCTTATGAAGAGTATCTTCCAGTTTAACAAGTCTGGACTGTTCTGTTTCTGTAAGTCTTGCAACAGGAATCTTTGTCCATATAGCTACTACATCTGCTATATCGTCAGGAGTAATCTTAAGCAACCCGAAATCTTTCTCAGCCTGCTCGGACTCCCTTTCTTTCTTTTTCTGATTAAGAGTATTTCTGAGCTGTGCAGCCTTCTCAATCTTTCCATCATGAAGAGCCTCTTCCATAAGTCTCTTCAGAAACCATTCAGATGATTCCGAGAAATCATAACAGAAATCCTCTGGTATATTTCCAAGCTTGACTTTTGAACAGGCTTCATCGACAAGATCGATAGCCTTATCAGGTAAGAACCTGTCATTTATATATCTGATAGACATGTCAACAGCAGCTACTATGGCTTCTTTTGTGATGGTCACGCCATGATAGCTCTGATAGTTTTCTGCCAGTCCTTCCAGCATCTCGATTGTTTCTTCTCTCGTAGGCTCTTCAACCGTAACAGGCTGGAATCTTCTCTCGAGAGCCGAATCCTTCTCGATATATTTTCTGTATTCATCAAGAGTAGTTGCTCCGATAACATGGAGTTCTCCTCTGGACAGAGCCGGTTTGAATACATTTGCCGCATCATGCGTTCCTTCAGTACCACCGGCACCGATAAGTGTATGGAGTTCATCTATGAACAGTACTATATCAGGATCAGCCTTCAGCTCATCTATAGTACCCTTCAGACGTTCTTCAAAATCACCACGGTATCTTGTACCTGCGATCATAGCAGAAAGATCCAGGCTCAGTATCCTAGTATTCTTAAGACTGTCCGGAACAACCTTCTTATGGATCATATCAGCTAATCCTTCAACGATAGCTGTCTTTCCAACACCAGGCTCGCCAACAAGACATGCATTGTTCTTGGATCTTCTTCCAAGTATCTGCATCACTCTGAGAATCTCCTGTTTTCGTCCGATAACAGGATCAAGTTTAAGCTCTGCAGCCTCTTTAGTAAGATCTCTGCAGTAAGTCTCCAGCATAGTCTTTTTCTTCTTTGAAAACTGAACAGCGCCTTTATTTGCAGAGACAAACTTCTCACTGTATTTAACAGCCTCAGCCTTTTCCATTCCGCATGCCATAAGAGCTTCTACCACTACATTCTTTGCATTGATATTCTTCTCTTTCAGGCAATTCATGATATCTTCATTTTCATCCTGAAGTATCATGATAAGCATATGCGCCGTACCAACACTATCAGAACCAAGCTTACCAGCTTCAACCTTTGCTTTCTCGATAAGTTCTTTAGTTCTGTCTGTAAGTTCAGGCAGCAATATTGCTGTTGATCTGACTTCAAGAAGTGCCTGTTCACGAATGACACCTGCAAGTTGCTGCATATTTTCGGATCTTAATCCATTTTTCAGAAGGATACTGTATGATGTCCCTCTGTGCACGGTATAAAGCGCAATAAAAACATGCCTGCTATCTGCATAGCTGCTTCCCAGTCTTCTTGCTATATTGCGTGCTTCCTGAAGCACAATATTAAATGTAACCGAATATTTTATCTCATTCACTGTTCGTCGATCGCTTTTCCTATATCGTGTCTCATATACTTGTTATCAAAGTCTATAAGTTCTGTTGCTTTATAAGCATTTGCTCTTGCCTCTACAAGATCACGTCCAAGAGCCGTAACTCCGATAACACGTCCACCATTAGTTACAACCTTACCATTTTCATCAAACTTTGTTCCAGAATGGAATACAAAGTAACCTTCTTTATCCTTGAAGTTCTCAAGACCTCTTATCTCATATCCCTTTTCATAAGATACAGGATATCCTTCAGAAGCAAGCATTACACATACTGCTGCATTGTCTTCAAACTGAAGATCTATCTTATCGAGTGTTCCATCAGCACACGCCTCAAAAACTTCAACTATATCATTCTTAAGTCTCGGAAGGACAACCTGTGTTTCAGGATCTCCGAATCTTGCATTGAACTCAAGTACCTTAGGTCCCTTATCTGTAAGCATAAGTCCGCAGAAAAGAACTCCCTTGAACTCTCTTCCTTCTGCAGCCATAGCATCGATTGTCTTCTGATAGACATTTTCTTCACAGAACTTAGCTACTTCATCTGTGTAGAATGGACTAGGTGAAAATGTACCCATACCGCCTGTGTTAAGACCTGTATCACCATCACCTGCACGCTTATGATCCTGAGCAGATGTCATAGGAATGATAGTTTTTCCATCTGAGAAGCAGAGAACAGATACTTCACGTCCTGTCATGAATTCCTCGATGACTACTTTATTACCTGAATCACCGAACTTCTTATCTATCATGATCTCTTTGATTCCATCTCTTGCCTCTTCTATAGTCTGGCATATAAGAACACCCTTACCCAGTGCAAGACCGTCAGCCTTTATAACATAAGGAGCCTCTATAGTATCAAGGTATGCAAGCGCCTTATCAGGATCATCAAATGTCTCATATGCAGCTGAAGGTATATCGTACTTCTTCATAAGATCCTTACAGAATGCCTTTGAAGCCTCAATGATAGCTGCATTCTTTCTTGGACCGAATGTTCTGATTCCCTCATCGAGGAATGCATCCGCAACGCCCGCTGCAAGAGGATCATCCGGTGCTACTATAACAAAATCAATATCTTTTTCTTTGGCAAATGAAACAAGCGCCGGTGCGTCCATAACAGATATAGGTACGCATTCAGCAAGCTCTGCTATTCCTGCATTACCGGGTGCTGCATATAATTTATCGCACTTAGGACTCTTTGCAACTGCCCACGCTATAGCATGCTCACGACCACCGCCGCCAACTAAAAGTATTTTCATTTTTATTTCCTCTTTTCATGTATTATTTATTTTGTCAGATAATCAACAGTATAGATCTCATTCCCATCCTTATAGTATACCCTTGGGACTCTTCTGCTGATATTGCAAACTGCTTCATAATTAAAGCTGTTCGCCGGTTCCGCAACCTCCTCTACAGGGATTATATTGTCACCCTGTTTTCCGAACAGAACCACTTCATCACCAACCACAACATCCTCTCCCGAATCAACGATATCGGTAACATCTATCATGATCTGATCCATACACACTCTTCCGAGTATCGGTGCATATTGTCCGTGAATAAGTACCCTTCCTTTTCCAGAAAGAGCTCTCGGATAACCATCTGCATACCCCACAGATACTGTAGCGACCATCGTAGGTCTGTCAGTTATATATGTCCAACCGTAACCTATTCCTCTGCCAGCAGGTAGTTCCTTTACATGGATTACTTTTGCCTTCAAGGTCATTGCCGGTTTTAGCTCAACCCGCTTATCTATCTCTTCAGACGGATACAGTCCATATATCACTATACCAAGCCTCATCATATCAAAGCCCTTGGAATGTATCTCCATAGCTCCTGCACTGTTGTCTATATGTCTGAATCTGAATTCAATCCCTTCAGCTTCAAGCTGTTTTACAAACCATGAGAATCTTCCGTACTGAACCATCGCATCGGATTTGTCAACATAGTCTGCCTTGGCATAGTGAGTAAATATCCCCTCTACATCAAGTCCCGGAAGTTCTGCAAGCTTTAAAGCTTCAGAAACACCTTCATCGTCACATTGAAAACCGATTCGGCTCATTCCGCTGTCTACCTTGATATGAACCTTCGCTTTTTTATTCTTCTTAAGAGCAAGATCAGATAATATCTCTGCCCTTTCAAGGTCATATTCCGCAGTTGTTATATCGTTATCAATAACTGCTTCATATTCACTTTCATCAGTATAGCCTAGAATAAGAATAGGCTTATCTATATCATTTCTTCTGAGTTCCAGAGCTTCTTCAACAGTGGCAACTGCATAGTAATCTGCCAGATCATCCAACTCACGGGCCAGTGGCACCGCTCCATGCCCGTATGCATCAGCCTTTATGACCAGGAGAGTTTTTGTCTCCGAAGAATTAAGCTCCTGCACAGTTTCGATATTGTATCTTATCGCATCTAAATCTATATCTGCCTCAACACGTCTGTATGGTAATTCATTCATTTCCGACTACTTCCACTAACTATTTTTGTTTTTCCGTCGTATATCTCTCAACACGACAACAGTAACGTAATTCTATCAAAAATTCATATATAGTGCAACAAGGATATCCGTAGCAGTCATCCCTCGTTCACCCTTATCAAGACAGGCTTTATCCCCTGCAGTTCCGTGAAGCCTCACCGTTGCAGAAGCAATCTCCTTAACAGAATACCGGGAAGGCTCCATCTGGGCAAGCAGACCTGCCACCGCACCAGCCAGTACATCTCCCGAACCTCCGGTAGACATTCCTGAATTCCCTGTAGTATTCACATATATTGCTGCATCATCTGGAGACGTGACAACTGTCCTAGCATCTTTTAGAACAGTCACTACACCATATCTGTCAGACACCTCCCTAGCAACCATTCCTGGATTTTCTTTTATATATTTAATCCGGTTTATAGCAGCACTTTCTGCCTTTTCATCCAGAATAATCTTCGCCAGTCTGCTCATCTCAGCTATATGAGGAGTGATTATCACATTTCCTCTTCCTGTTTTCTCTGTCATCTCTTCGAAAATAGTTTCAACATCCATCTCTGAAATAACATTCAGTGAATCAGCATCAAGAACAAGCTTCTTTCCGTCACAAGATCTGAGAGTACTTGTAAGAATATGTTCTGCTACACTGTCGGTTCCCAGACCCGGTCCTACCAGAATAACATCTGCCCATGATACAGACTCCGCAAGTTTTTCTTCAAAGCCATCCTGAAAACCTGACTCCTTAAACTCTCCCGAATCATAGGTCAGCATCATCGTTTCCGGAAGTTTATCAGCTAATACATCTCTGTTTCTGATATCTGTCACAACCTTTACCAGTCCCGCTCCAACTCTAAGGACAGACTCGGCAGCCATGTATACAGCGCCATATACATCCTTTGAACCGGCTACGACCATAACCTTACCATATGTACCTTTATTTGAATCAGCTTTTCTTTGTGGAATTAGAGACTTAATCTCAGAGTTCTCATACTCATAAAATATTGGTTCAGAAACAATACTCATCATTTCTTCCATATTATCTGGAATATAAAGTCCAATATCTCTACAAATGATATCCCCTGAATAATCTCTTCCCTCATGTATCAGCATACCATACTTTATATATTGAAATGTGACCGTCATATCACTTCTGACAGCATTTCCTAAAATATGCCCCGTACTACTGCTGATACCACTTGGAATATCAATACTGAATATATAGGACTCTGCTTCACGTGCATGATTGATCCTGTCAATCACGTCGCTATGAATTCCTTTTACTTCTCTGGAAAGTCCCACTCCAAATATAGAATCAACGATCACCCTGTACTCTGCGAATACATTTTCGTCTTTTAGGTCTGGTTCCACGAACTTAACATTCAGATTCTTTGCTATCTCTATCTGTTTCCTATAAGAGTCCGAGCTTGAAGATATCCCTTTTATCTCGTAGACATATGTATCATATCCTTTGGTCTTTAAGATTCTGGCAACCGCAACACCATCTCCGCCGTTATTGCCGCTTTCTGCTACCACAAGGATCTTATCTCTTGTCTTTGAAAAGAATCCTTCTGATCCATTCAACCTTCTTTCCAGTTCCTGCACAGCCACATCTGCTGCTTTTTCCATTAAAACAAGGCCGGGAATCCCGACCTTGTCCTGTGTATACTTATCTATTAATCCTGCTTGACTGCCTGTAAGATAGTAATTCATATTTTTACCCTTAATCTCTGCCTAGCGCATATGCATTATCAGCTTCAGAACCGAGTATACTAAATGGCCAGTACACTGTACTTCTGTCAAATGATCCCGGATCATTTACCATGAATCCGTTATTATCATAACCATATACAACTATGAAATGTCCGCAGCTGGTAAAGTGTCCAACATGCATAGCAAGTATCAGCATCTCTCCACTATCAAGATGTCTTTTAAAATCCATCTCATCAACTGCTATCTTTGTACAATATAATCCAAACTCAGGAGCCGCCTCCCAGAAAAGTTCGTGAGCCGTACCAACACCACTGACATAATAACCATGATTCATACTGTATGTCGCTATATAAGGCGGCGAAGCATAGGTTATATTCGTGAGGGCTGTTATAACCATCGAAAGACTTGTAGGACCACAAGCCGATGATTTCATAGTACCACTTCCATAAGGAAATGTTGCCCATCTCGGATCATACTGTAGCAGCAACGGATGCGATGCTTTTAATTCATCATCCGATAGATTAAGTATCCAGTCGCCATTTGTAGCAAGCTGATTCATACTGGATACAATCTCGATACCACTACTTGCAACATATTTACTGTCTTCTTCCCATGATTTTCTTTCAGCTTCCGCAATTATCGCATCTTCTGAATCATCCGAACTTGTTGAAAAGTCTATCTCCGAGAAGTCGATCATGTCATCATATTCAGGGTCATCCGGAGTGAGATCCACCGGTGCTTCAGTGCTATATTCCAGATATTCTCTGGTAGCTTGTGATTTTCGGTATTCCTCAAGCAGCATTCTGTCAATCTCTTCATCTTTAGATAAATCAGAAACAGAATTCGTTTTTTCTTCTTCGTCAGTCTTTCTATTCATCATAAGGCTGACTGCAAGACCTGCTATCAGTACTATCGGAAGAACGATAAATGTGAAAAAGATTTTTTTCTTATCACCCATATTTTAATCGTGCAGTTTTCTCTTATCTATTATTCTAACTGCTTTTCCTTCACTTCTTACTATAGATTTTGGTGCAAGCAGATGCATCTTAGGTCTGATTCCAAGCATAGTTACCATAGCTGATGTAAGACTCTTTCTTGCCGCATCAAGATCTGATTCTTCTCTGTATTTCTTGAACTGTTCTTCTGACAGCTCTACATTTATATCAAAAGTATCTTCATTGCCAACTCTGTCTACAAGTATCTGGTAATTTGGTGTGTATCCGCACTTAAGAAGTACTGTTTCAATCTGAGATGGGAATACATTTACGCCACGGATGATCATCATA
Organism: Eubacterium sp.; assembly: GCA_017539165.1. Lineage (GTDB taxonomy): Bacteria > Bacillota > Clostridia > Lachnospirales > Lachnospiraceae > Eubacterium_Q. Next base: position 31,938 of record JAFYHN010000112.1, on the reverse strand, counting down.
TCATCTGAACGTCCCTTTGGCTTGCACATCTTGATATGTGTACGTCCGCATGGACATTTCTCTCTCTTAAGAACTACAAGATCTCTTGTTCTGTATCTGAGAAGTGGAAATGCCTCCTTATCAAGAGATGTGAAGACAAGCTCTCCTTCTGAGCCTTCAGGAAGAACTTCTCCTGTATCAGGATCGATAACCTCAGCATAGAAGTGATCTTCATTGATATGCATTCCTGTCTGGGCTTCACACTCAAATGATACACCAGGTCCGGATATCTCTGTAAGTCCATAGATATCATAAGCTTTGATTCCAAGACTCTTCTCTATGTTCTGTCTCATCTCTTCAGTCCATGGTTCTGCACCGAAGATACCTGCTTTAAGATTGATATCATCAGGAGTAAGTCCCATATCATGAAGCTTCTCTCCGATATATGCTGCATATGATGGTGTACAGCAGAGGATTGTAGCATTCAGATCTCTCATGAACTGAATCTGTCTCTCTGTGTTACCTGATGACATAGGAAGTGTAAGACTTCCAACCTTGTGTGATCCTCCATGAAGTCCGGCACCACCTGTAAAAAGTCCGTATCCGTAAGCCACCTGAACAACGTCCTTGTTAGATCCACCTACAGCAACGATTGCTCTTGCGCAGCACTCTTCCCATATATCCAAATCATGCTGTGTATAGAATGCAACTACTCTTCTTCCTGTAGTTCCGCTTGTTGATTGTATGCGAACACAATCCTTAAGAGGTTTTGAAAGAAGTCCGTAAGGATAAGCTTCTCTCAGATCACTCTTTGTAAGGAATGGAAGCTTTTGAATATCATCCATGCTCTTGATGTCTTCCGGCTTAATTCCTTTTTCATCCATAAGATTGCGGTAATACTCATTATTCTCATAAACAAACTTTACCTGCTTTAAGAACTTCTCCTCCTGAAGTGCTTTAAGCTGTTCAACCGGCATTGTCTCGATTTCTTCCTGGAAATACTTTGCCATCTCTGTTCCTCCTCTTGAACGTTATATACGTAGTAAAAAATAATTATATAATAGATGTCCTGTTACTCTTCATCGAGAAATTCAACAACATCAAAACTATCAACATGTTCCGGAATCCTGTCCTCTTCCGGTGGGAGCTTCATATAGTCCCCATAATAATTCCTGAGAGATGCATCATAATCTCCAGGAACAAAGAAGTTTCTTCCTCGCACAGGAAGCTCCGCCCTTGTCTTGTACCATTTCTTCTTGTAAATGCAATTTGCAAGAAATGAAGCTGATGCATTTGAAAGGATAAAATCCTCACATCCTTTTTTCTTATTATATCTTCTGGAAACCTTGTCGTATCTTTTGAATATCCACGCTATCGGGAAAAATAATCCGATACGGCAGATCAGATATACCGCAAGTCTGCTTATCGGATTCTCCGGCGGATAATACTTTAGTTTATATCTTCTGCTCGTCGCAAGAACATACAGAAGTTTAAGCTCCAAAATCTGAAGCTTTCCTCTAAGCCCTCCAGGGAAATTGTCCATTATAAAGAAATCAAAGAACAGATACTGACAATGTATATGATTATAAAATCTGGCCTCAGCATCCTCTTTCTTAAATCGAACCTTATCATACATTATCCTTGATGTAAAATCCCAAAAGCTGTAGTCTTCCGGATTCGGAACATGTATAAAGTACGGTTCCAGCTCATCACGATACTTGAGGAGTTTATCAAAATCTTTCCTCTTTATATAAATGTCAATATCATCATCCCAAGGTACAAAATCTTTATGTCTTACTGCACCTATTAAAGTGCCTCCCTCAAGATAATATGTTATATCGTGACGTCGGCAGACATCATCCAGTTTACACATCATATCAAACTCGTATTTGTGGATTTTGTCTACTATATTCTGTTCCTGCTCAGTCATTACTTTACCTCTCATTATGTTCTGAGTTCGCGTACTACTATAACAGAAATAAGGAGAGAATGCGAGATATATTTTCGCAGTCCCTCCTTAAATACATTCATATTTAGTTTACTGATCTTCAATCTCTTCCGTTTCGAGATCTACCGGATCTTCATTATTGTCTATATATTTTCTGGCATCTTTTATAAAGCTTGCTATGATCAGGATAATAACTATTCCAACAGGAAATGCAGCTATAATGGACACGGACTGAATATTGTTCATGCTACTTTCACTAAAGATAAGTGCTATAGGAAGAAGTATAAGAAGCCCTGCCCAGAACAGTTTCATCTTCTTTGACGCCATCTCATCTCCCTTCATGTTCTTATATGAATAGGATGAAGCAACAAGTGTGATAGAGTCAAATGATGTCGCATAGAATGCGATCATCGAAAGTATAAGTATTATAAGTACAAACTGATAACCAGGTATTGTCTTTATAATATCTATAATAACCGCATAGAGATCATATCCATTTGCCTCGTAGGATGCTATCGCATCAAACTTACCTGTTACCTGAAGGTTAAGTCCATAGTTTCCTAAAACGATAAATGAAATCAGTGTTGAAAACAGTCCAAATACATATGTTCCAAGAATAACCTGTTTTACTGTACGCCCTCTAGAGATATTTCCCATAAAGAAAGGAGCTGCAACACACCATACAAGCCAGTAAGCCCAGTAATACATTGTCCAGTTCTGTGGGAAGTTATTCGTTCTGAGTGGATCTGTGTAAGTACTAAGTACAGGGAAGTTCTGAACTACAAGTCCCAGTGATGAGAATCCATTTTCAAGAATATATACTGCTTTACCACTTACTACAAGGACATATATAAGAAGGATTCCGAAGAGTATCATACATATCTTTGAAAGATTGTTTACACCCTTCATTCCAATCATTACAGATGTAGTATATGTAGCACATGTAACAAGAAGGATTCCGATAGTAACCCACTTAGAATACGCAATTCCGAAAAGAGTTGTGAGTGCACTTCCAAGAAGAGGCGTCGCTACGCTGAACGTTGTAGCTGTTCCTGCTATAAGTGCGATAACTGCAAGCACATCTATTATCTTCCCCGGAATACCATCAGTATGCTTTCCAAGGATAGGTCTACAGGCTTCACTGTATTTCTGTTTCTTACTTCCTCTTACATGGATCATAAATCCGAAACACGCTGCAAGTACTGCATAAAAGCTCCAGACTACAGGTCCCCAATGATAAAGCGGCATAGCATTTGCCCAATCCTGAATACTTCCAAGTTCTTTAAGTCTCGGTTCTTCTGCATAGTAGATCCATTCGCAGAATGAATAGAACAGGATATCAGCAGCAAGCCCGCAACAGAAGACCATAGCACCCCATGAAAAGAAACCATATTTAGGTTTTTCATTCTTTCCACCAAGTCTTACTTTACCAAGGTCTGAAAATGCCAGATAAAGAGAAACCAGGAATATTCCAAGAGCTACTACCAGATAGTAGAGACCAAGCTCTGTTCCTAGAAAGTCTCTTATCATTGATATCGTATTTGTTGAGCCCTCGGGGTTAATAACAAACAGTGCACATAGGATAAGTAGTACCACAAGTGGTGCAAGTGTTGTAGTTGGATCCATCTTTCTGCCCTTAACTACCACATACCCGTCACTGTTCTTGGTAACATCCTCTTTCTTTTTCTCTGAATTCTTTTGGTTACTCATTATTTTTCCTCCAATTATTTATCCTATGGTAACTCTTTTTGTTCATATCCCTTGTAAGAAGGGTCTATACTAACAAGTTCATCGAAGCCATCAATCTCAACGACGTCGCCTCGATCCATAGGGTATATTCCAAGTTTAAAATGTTCGGGATGTCTGAACATAGCCACATCATCCCAATACAGATCACGATTTTCAGCATAGTCGAATTCATACTCAAGATATTTCTTCAGTTTTCGACCATCCTCAGCACTCCATCTTGATATACTGAAGAGAATCCATCCTTTTTCTCCACCATCCCTGCTGCAGGAAGTTACTATTCCCTCATCATTAACCTGCATCAGCCACTCATCAGTTTTCCCATCAGTCCAGAGTGCCGCATAACCTGATCTGTCGAAATCAGCTTTCAGTATATCCGGATTGCTGATGACCAGATCACCATCAAGGATCATACAGTCACTCAGATATTCTCTGGCCACATATAGTGACGAGATATTGTTATACTCGGTATAAAACTGATTTGATAGAAGATGGATATCCGGATACTTTTCTTTCAAAACTCGGAATTCCTCCATCATATAACCGGTCACTATGTGAATCTCATCGATTCCATTTGCATGCAGACCGTCTATTATGGTGTCAATCATTCTGACACCATTTACCTTCACTAAAGGCTTAGGCGTATCCAGAGTAACAGGACGAAGTCGCTCGCCCTTTCCAGCCGCCATTACTATAGCTCTTTTAACCTTATTCATTTATCCTCTCCTGAACCAGTTTATAGAAATCTTTTGCATATCTATACTGTCTGAGAGAATAGTCTCCGAAGTCTACGCCAAGTCCTCTCTTATACTCACACCAGTTACTCCACAGGAATCCGCAGATAGAAACGTATGCATAAATTCTTGTGCGTATATCTTCATCCGCTTTTTCTCCGCCTACGGCAAAGTATGTATCTATAAGATTGTCTATCTCAGCTCTGTCATACAGTGCATAGATAGCAAACATTGCAAGATCCACATATTTATCCTGCATTCCGGCATATTCCCAGTCGATAAGCAAAACTCTAGGTTCTTTTCCTTTTTCACCCTCTATTATCATAAAGTTGTCCGGAACAGCATCAATATGCGCGAGAGTCATTTCTATCTTCTGCTTTTGAATATAATCCTTCAATGAAATAACTTTAGCTCTGGTATCTTCATAGTCACAATACACGGATTTATCCGTTCCCCAAAGCGACTTGTAATACTCAGCCCGTTCGAATATGTCAAATGTATGAGGCACTGAAAGTTTCATATCATGAAAATCCCTAAGCTTCTTCATACATATCTCAAGATCCTTCTGATTTTTAGGATCACAGTTTCTTGCACCTTCTATAAAACGGGTAATCTTAAAACCATTCTCCGGATTCATGTATACATTATCATCACATATACCCTTTCCTTCCAACGCCTTATAAACTGCCGCTTCTTTCTTTCTGTCAATCAGGTTATCTGTTCCTTCTCCGGGAATTCTCATTATATATTTACTGTCCCTGCAGAAGAAAAGAAATGACCTGTTAGTCATTCCCTTCTTGAGAACTGTTATATTCTTTATATCCGATATCTCAGCACCAAGAGTCGATGCAGCTACGTCCATAGCTTCATTCGCAAGATTCTTACTATCTGAATCCAGAGCTCTAAGCTGTTCAAATGTATTTATCTCGGTTACTGTTCCTTCCTTAACAACCTTAGCATTCAAAAACATCTTATTGCCTTCAAATGCCGCCTCTTCCCAGAAGCTGTCATGATACATAGTCTTCTGAGACATATCCAAAAGCTTTTCGCGAAGCTTTTCAGCTTCATTACCGCATACATATGAAACGCCGATCATCCTGCTTCCGGAATCCTTATCATTTTCCAGCCGAACCAGTTCAGCCTTTCTGTTTACTCTGATCCAGCTGTCACTGTCTGCCAGATCACTTACCATATACCATGAGTAACATTCCTGAGCACTGAATGGATTAGATTCACTCCATATGTCGCAAGGAACAATATATGTACGATCTATCCTTTCAGCCGCAAGCGAAAGAGAATGAAGATTATTTTTAAATGCATACTCATTGTTATAGATCATCTTCACATCATATTTATCCACGAGATAATCATAACTTTCCATCATAAAACCAACCACGATACTGATATCGGTTATACCAATATCATGGAGATGCTTAATGGTTCTCTCTACCAGAGGTTCTCCATCAACCGTAAGAAGCCCCTTTGGAGTTTCAGTATTGATTGGAACCATACGCATACCATATCCAGCCGCAAGAATGATTGCATTCTTCGGACTGAGATCTTTTATGAATTTAATAGCCTTCTGAGTAATCATCATTTTTGAATCAAGGAAACCGGCATTAGAAAGAATGCCAAGAGACTTATTAACCGACCCCAATGAGTATCCCGAATCTTTCATAAGGTTTCTTTGATTGGAATACCCTTTTTTATAGAGAGTTATCAGTATATCTTTATCGATAATAGATAGCTTCATATATGCCGCCTTTCTCATTTATGTATATTAGAAAAAAAATCCGTTCACGAAAGCCAGTCTCCCGACTTTCGAGAACAGATTTTATCACTCCGCCTATATGATGTCAATTGAATTTTATTTTTCGTGAACACGAGGTTCCTCTATTACGTGAACACGCCTTTCTATACACTGCAAATCACCCAAATACCTATTGCTGATTAGCATCAACAACTCTATAACGGCTGCTGTAAACTTTTATGCTTTCTTTCGGTGCTTTTGAAACAGCTCCATTTTCCGTTTTCAGAACAATGCTTACATCTGTATTCTTAAGACGAACATCGACATCCTCTGTTCCTCCGAATACATATGCATTTTCCCCAGCAACTGAACAGGTGATATTGGATGTTTTCATATCAAATACGGTACTTCCTGAAAGACTTCCTAACGCAACCATATCATTTGATATAATATCCATGTTCAGCCCCATATCGTGCATCTTAATCTCTGCCCGCTCTCCCTCCAGAGTACCGAATGCAACTATCCTCTTTCCTGAGGTCATGGTCTGTACAAATGAGTTCCATATTCCTATCTGTGTGGAATTTCGTATACTTCCGACACAAACTCCACTCTTCAAAGATGCATTTATCTTAAGAGAACATTCATGTATAAGTATAGCTTCACTTCCATTTATTGAACCGACTGCAACACCTTCATCAGAATTAAGACTGATATTATACATTCCCTTACAGATGTTTATGCGTCCGCCAAGACCAGAACCTATAGCTATCGCCCGCCTTCCCATAGATTCAATAAATATCGTTCCATCCTGATAGAAGAACAGATCACCATGTCGGCTGTCAATTCCATTTCCTATTCCATAACAGTCATTTACGTCCAGGTATATATTCAGATTACCTTCTCCTTCAAAGAAAAGAGAAGCATCTTCCGGAACCCTTATCCCTCCGCTAGTAAGGTGATTCATTCCAACAAGCCTTATAGTAGCTCTGGATCCAGGTTCTATATCTATACAAGGATGGCCTTTTGTATCGATAAGAGATACATTTTCAAGGGTAAGTGTACCCTCATATCCTTTATTTATATGCACATGAAGATTGGTTCTATGTCCTGGTGTCCCCACAAGAGTTATATCTCTAAATGTCATACCTTCTGTGCCGATGATAACAGAGTTTACACCCTCTTTGACAAGATTATTAACAGATATTCTGTTTATTCGTCCTGCCTCGTATTCCTGATCCAGGTCGCCCTGACTGATCATCTCATGATAATGCCTGATCTCAGCCCTTATCTTCTCATCTATAGAATCAACTATAGTTTCTGAAGGCCTTCCCGTATAGTAACCCTGTACAAGATCCGCCCCGAGTCTAATCACAGTCTTCAGCTCATCGGATGTTTCAACTCCTTCTGCCAATGCGAGAATACTATTAGAATGACAAAAATCTATAACATCTTTTACAAAATGTTGTTTCTGTTTGCTGCCCTGTATCTCTGTCAAAATACTTCTGTCTATCTTTACTATTCCCGGCATATATCGAAGGAGATTCTTCATGTTCGAATATCCTGTACCATAATCATCCAGCGCCAGTTCTATTCCAAGATCTTTATAGTTCTGCTTCAGATCAGCCAATTGATCATCACGAATCTCATCCTGTTCAGTAAGCTCTACAACAGCTATTCCCGAATACTCCGAAAGAAGTTCCTGTATCCTGTTTCTGTCTCCCTCTTCCAGTTCACATCCCGGTATACTGTTGATAAATACTTTCCTGTCATTGAATACATTCATATAGTTTCCGACTATACTCAGGATATTATTAAATGTTGCCTTTTCTATATCAGATATTCTTCCAAGCGTATCAGCATGCTTAATAATCTGAAGCGGCGGTATCTTCCAATCCGTCGCAGATCTCATCAATGCTTCATATGAGAATATACCTCCATCTATCGTATTCACTATAGGCTGGAAATGATATACAAAGAGATTCTCATCAAGAATCCTTTCTACCTCATGTATTTCTTTCATTTCCTCTTCAGAAACATCTCGTTCCTCACGAGTTTCTTCAAATGCGATAGAACCTGCATATTTAATACTCTCAAGTTCTGCCACTTTACTTCTGAAAGCACGCATACATATAAGTCTTCTGAGTGATTCCAGTCCTTCAGCCAGATCTTCCGTCCATAAACGATACAGCTCATCATAACTTCTTGGATTTTTTCCATAGCTTATCATTACATATCCAAGCGACTTTTCTTCAGCATATATAGGTGTAAATATATATCCTTCTGGTTCATCACTGAAATCAGGAAGGAGATCCGTACGTTTAAACGTTCTGTTTACATCTATTATGGTTTCTCCCGAATCATCCGTATAATAATCCACAACAATGGCTATCTTATCTGAATAACCTTCTTCAGGAAAATCCTTCTCTATCATATATTCCGGCATAAGCCACAGATCATTCAAACAAAGACAGAATCTTTTTATTCCCTGAATCTGATACAGATGTTCATACAGATTAGAAGCAAACTCACTCAGATCATTCGAATGCTGTAAATCTCGTGTGAGCGTATTATGAATAGAGTAGTATCCTTCTTCTGCAGTTTTAGATACCCACTTTTCTCTCCGCCTTTTCTCATAAGGCGGTGCTACTGTTCTGTCTCCTGTACTTTCACCCAGGAAAAGCTCTGGAGTATAAAATGGAGGTCTTATATTCTCTCCTGCCATGAGTCTCTCCAGACATTCCACAGTAAAACTTCCATAGTACTCTGCAGGAATATAAGTAGACGTCAGAGATTTTGGACACGACCACCCCTCTTCCGATGTTCCATATCCCGCAATCGCCATATCCTCCGGAATATTGATACCATGTCTCGAAAGCTCATCAGCCAAGCCTATAGCCATACAGTCATTTGCGCAAACAACAGCCTGAGGCATATTTTCTCTATCTCTCAGAATTTCTTCTGCAAATACCATTCCACTTGTATACCAGAAATCCCCATACCCCACTCTGTTTTCATCCACCTTTAAGGCATGATCATTCATAGCGTCCATAAATGCCTCAAGACGTCTTTTAGAATGAGGATGCTGTGCTCTTCCGGTCAGATAAGCTATATCTGTTAAATGTCTTTTCTCTATGAGATGAGATACCAATGAATACACTGCACTATAACCATCAGTCCAATATGATTCGAAGTATGGACTGTCTACATCCACACAAATGACTGGACCCGAATAACTATTATGTATTGTCTCCTCTATCTTCTGCTCCACTCCGGGAGTCTGTATAGTATCAGACAAAATAATAACAGCATCAAACATGTCGTAGTTAATGAGACTGAATATATTCGAATCTCCTACTTCACGTTCTTTGCTGTTTTGATATTTAATATACATAGAAAAAACACAGACACTATACCCCCTCTTAAATGCCTGCTTCATAACGCCACTGATAAATTCCTGCTGGTAAGCCTCGTCCGCCTGACCTACCAGTAGTGCTATCTTCCCAACAACTCCCATATTACCCCCATATGTTAGCTTTAGTGTTACTACAATGTAACTTGAAATGCACTTTTCAGAATCAATTAACGAAAGTTAATTCATTTTATCATATTTTTGACATTTTTCCAAGGATATCATTATACAATATGACAGTATAATTTGTTCACTTTGTATATATTGAGTGTGTTTTTAAATTGATTGTGAATAAATAGTTTTTAATTCATCAATAGAGAACTCATAATCTGTATTACAGAAGTCACAATGAAGATTTACAGGCTCCCCATCATCTATCATGGATTTAAGTTCAGTTTTTCCGATACTGATCAGAGCTTTTGTAACTCTTTCCCTGCTGCAATTACAGTGATACTTTGTACTTCTTTTTTCTTCTATGCGTATATCATCTCCAAATACTTCCTCGCCAATGATACTTCTCATCATTTCTTCTACTGTCATTCCATCATTGAAATAGTTTGTTACTGAAGCGACATTAGCAAGACTGTTTTCAAGCTTAGTAATCGTTTCCTCTGAAGCAAATGGAAGCAGCTGGATTATAAATCCTCCTGCATGTTTAACACTGAGATCCCTGTCTACCAATACTCCGAGTCCGACCGATGTAGGTATCTGTTCACTTTCAGCAAAGTAATATGTTATATCTTCACCTATCTCACCTGATACAAGAGCAGTCTGACCCACGTAAGGTTCCCCCGGACCTTCATCTCTGATAACAGTAAGTGTACCTCTTCCAACTGCGCCACCGACATCCAGATGGCCGTCAGCCTTGAGTGGAAGCTGGACTGCATTATTATATATTATTCCTTTTACATTCGACGAAGCATCAGCAGTAACAGTGATTGCTTTAACCGGTCCATCACCATTAACCTTAAGAGTCAGTACATCATCGTCATTCTTACACATCGATCCCATCAGAGCCCCGCCTGTAAGAAGTCTTCCAAGTGCAGCAGTACATACAGGACTCAGGTCATGAGTCTGTCTTGCTATATCTACAACCTCTCTTGTATATCCTGCAAAGAATCTTATCTCATTCCCTGCAGCCATTCCCTTTATGATATAATCTTCCATCGTATCTTTTATTAACCTTTCTCTTTTAATTTTCTTTCATGATCACGTTTTGAATAAACGCACCCACAATAATCCTGTCGATAGAGTCCATATTCCTGCGACAGTTCTATAGAACGTTTATATCCGTTCTTCTTTTTAAAGTCGCTGAAAAGGAAAACCGGGACTGGTCTATCACCGCTTCTGTCCCTCATTTCATTTTCGAGCTCCATTCCTATCTCATTTATCCATTCACTATTCTTATAAGGGCTGATCGAGAGCGTGGTGGAAAAGTAATCGTAACTATTCTCCAACGCATACTCCGCTGTCTTACGAAGCCTCAACTTGTAACAGTCATAGCATCTTGCGCCTCGTTCAGGAAGATCTTCCCTTCCTTTAGCCATCTCATAAAATACTTCTGGCTCATAATCACCATCCACCACTTTTACATCCATGGCAAAGGGTGCCTCCTCAGTGAATCTGTAAAGTTCTTTCAGCCTTTTATCATACTCAGTTCTATCATCGATATTAGGATTATAAAAGAATACAGTAATATCAAAATAACCATTCAACACTTCAAGACAATGGGAGCTGCACGGACAGCAGCAAGCCTGAAGGAGCAAAGTTGGTTTTCTTCCTTCTTCCTTCAACCCATTTATCTGTTTTTCAAATTTCAAATAGTAATTGATTCCCATAACCGTCATTCTTTCGTATATTATCTACAATTTTGTATAGTTTGTACGATTGACCTTGTGCAATATTTTTAATATACTTTAAAGGAAGCTTATTCTGAGATAACTGTGAATATTTTTTCCCGTATGTCAGGAGGTTCATTACATGACTGTACAACAGGCCGTAAAAAAGTATAAGCTGGATCCCGTTAATACTTATACTGCCAAGATCAAAGCACAAGAGCTTAATGTCGATGAAGTACTGTACATGAATGTGCAAAAAAATAAATATGCCTATATAATTCGTGATGGTTCTCGCGGTATCATGCTTTACACCGATGAAAAAAGTATGTATACCAAAGTTTACAAAGGACTTCGAATGATACCACTTGAACCATGATTGTTTTTGATTTGTCTTTTATCTTTATAAGAAGCAGGTGTATAAACACCTGCTTCTGTTTTTTACTTCTTATAGTTTTAAACTATCTGATCTCACTCTTTGATTTAAGAATTGCCTTCATATGTTCTATACATGTATCATTCAGATCAAGAAGGAGCATGTACTGATTGTCACCCTCTCCTACATAAAAAGCGATAGGATTCGGATCTTCTTTTCCAAGAAACTCTTTGATTCTAAGTTTTCCGAGACTCATATCATTTTTGACTCTGTCTGAATCTCCTCTATCCATCTTAGCTATACTACTGGATTCAATGCTAAGAATATTCTTACGTCTCTTCTTTGCTATTACCTTAGCAACATCTATATCTCCGTTTGTGAATATGTATTCATATTCGAGATCCATTGATTCTTTTGAGAAAACACAAAGTGCTACACCACCTGCAAGAAGAATGATTCCTGCACTTGATAAAGTCAGAAACGTAAACAAACCTAGCAAAGCAAGAATAACTCCTCCTATGATTCCGATAGGTCCTGTCACCTGTGGCTTAGCTTTTACAACATATTCATCATATCTGTCCATTTTTCAGTAATATCTCCAATCTTATTATTTTAGTATTATTATCTACAACAGCTTCTCTGATCCTTAAGTCCTTTAAGTCCTTCCCCTTCCACGTCATCAACAAAACCTGTTGTAGCATTTCTATAAACATAGTTATCGACCGTCTCCAGCAATGCTATAGATTGGCAGGATATTCCCAGTCCCTCACCGGTAAACCCAAGTCCTTCTTCAGTTGTAGCTTTTATATTCACTCGATCAATCTCTATCTCAAGTGTGTCAGCTATATTCTGTCTCATTTTCTCTATATGCGGAAGCATCTTCGGTTTCTGAGCTATTATCGTAGCATCGATATTACCGATTATATAGCTTCTCTCATCAAGCTTATCTCTGACAACAGAAAGCAGCTTAAGACTATCAGCCCCTTCATACTTTGGGTCAGTATCAGGGAAATGCTTTCCTATATCTCCCAATGCTGCCGCTCCAAGCAGACTGTCCATAATAGCATGTGTAAGACAATCTGCATCAGAATGACCCAAAAGCCCTTTCTCAAATGGTATATTCACGCCTCCAAGGATAAGTGGCCTGTCCTCAACAAGCTTGTGAACATCATATCCCATTCCTACTCTCATATTAAGTCCTCTTTAATTATTCTTCCCAGACTACATCTGATCCATCATCTACATATCGTCCATCTTTGTAAACCTTAACAGCAGTGATAACATTTGTAATTCCAAGAACAAGCATAAATACTCCAACTACTCTTACAACTGCACCTACTGCATTTAATGAGAAACATAGAAGAACTAGTCCAAGAATAAATGTAATGATGTCATTTATTACATACTTAACAAAGTTATCGGTTTTTCCCTTGATCTGATAAGCATCATAAATTCTGAATCCTGAATTCACAAGAATCACTATCCCTATAACTTTTATTATAAAATCGGCTATTGCTGCAGGTCTGGCTATACATACTATTCCAAAGATGATCAGCACAACTGAAACACCCATAGTAAATGGAGAGTACGACGCAAGAAGCGTTCCTGCCATTATCAGTCCGACCACAACAAATATAACTCCTATCACACTAACAGTGAAACTAACTGCTCCTCCTGGAGCAAATATAAATAAAAGTCCTATGATTATCATGATAAGTGGAACCGACAAAGATGATGCATTTTTCTCAAAAAAATCTTTTATCGATTTGTTTTTCATATATTTTCACTCCTTTATCACGCCCACTAGTATATAATGTTTTAGGTCTTTTGGCAAACAAAACTTAAAAGCGGGACCGGGGGTATGACCTCCGTCCCGCTAAAGTATTACTTTTTCTTTCCGAATAAGGAACCAAGTCCTTTTCTCTTCTTTTCAGTATCATCAGACATTGATCCCTGAGCTGCCTGGGCAGCCTCGTCGGTTGCCTTTAAAATGTTAGTCTGCTGTTCTATTACTGCACTGATACCCTTCGGCTTATGAGCAGGTGTAGACTTTGCCATGCTCATCTTAGACATCGAAAGTGTGCCTGTATTCTCATGTTCCTCTTTAAACTGATTTGCAGCATCTCTTCTGGCAGAGAGCATACCACCCTGTTTTGGACGAGGATGATGTGGCGGTGGTACAGGCTGTCCCTGTCCCGGCTGACCTCCATATCCCACAGGTCGCTGAGGCATTCCCGGTTGACCTGGTACCGTTCTCTGAATCTTAGGTGGCTCGGTATAACCAAGCGGCATTCTTTCTTCCGGTTGAGGATTGGATGGTTCTTTTTTCTCTTCCACCTTTTCAGCTCCCGGCTGTTTACCACCAGGTGCCTCATATCCAGGTATAGCTCCTGGTACTGGCGTTGAACTAAGAATCTGACTGCCATCTTGTTTAGCAGCCTCCTGAATTCCTCTCAATATCTGTGTAGATTGTTGTGCCACCTCTGTGTCATCGAAATTAATGAAATCATTAATATCAAGAAAGCTATCGCCTTCTGTCTCGCTTAATGCTTTCTCCTGCAATTCTTTACCCATATCTCTCTCCTGTTGCTGAATTCCACCTTTTTGATTCTTGTCATCAGTATTATCTTCAGATTCTTTGGAACTTAATCTGTTTCTATCCTGATCACTGACTTCAACTCTGGAAAAATTATAATCTTCCTCTTTCCCCTCACCATGCATCGCAGTTTTAAACTCCAACGCCGTTTTATACCTATCTTTGATCTGCAGTGATATAGCTTTCATGATCGAGTCGCTTACATACTTAGGAATATCAGGCCTAAGTTCTATAGGTTCCTGTATATCATCATGCATGATCCTTTGAATAGATTCCTTCGGTGTGATTCCCGTCAGAATCTTATATAATGTTGCCCCTAATGAATATATATCTGTCCAGGGACCTACATTTCCTTTATGTGAAAACTGTTCCAACGGAGCATAATCATGTTTCAATATAACGGTAGATGAACGCTTATCTTTTGTAATCTGCTGTTTGGCAGCCCCAAAATCAATAAGCTTATATGTACCATCTGACTCAGCAAATATATTCTCCGGACTTATATCTCTATGTATGACTCCTGTCGAATGCACCACAGACAGAACATTACATATACAGTCTGTGATATCCAGGAGCATATCCAGTGAAACCTTTTCATTCCTGGTCTCAATATACTCCATCATGTTACATCCATCAAGATATTCCATAGTTATATAGGCTGTACCATTCTGTTCAAAGAAATCATATATAGTTACCGTTCCCGGATTATTATTGAACTTTGCAAGACTTCTGGCTTCTTTCAGAAACCGCTCTCTTCCGAGCGAATATGCTTCTTTACCTTCTGAAGAAACCGCCGAAACCGTTACTCCGTCTTTATCTCTGACAGCAAGCCCCTCAGGAAAATATTCCTTAACAGCTATCTGACTATCCAGAGTATCATCCCATGCTTTGTAAGTAACCCCAAATCCTCCGGCACCTATGACAGTGCCGATTTTATATCGTTCATTCACCGCCACTCCCGGATGCAGATGTGACTCATTCTCCGGCGAAGTATTCTCTACGAACCCACAAAAAGGACAACAGAAATCGGCGTCCTCATATCCTTTGGGTATCTCAAAAATCCTCATGCAGTTCATGCATCGTCTTTCCATGAACTCACCTTCCTATTTTTTCTTACTTAAGAATAACATAACCATTATCCCTTATCTAGTCTAATTCCGGATATTTATTCTTAACTGATTTTTTGAAATTCTTTACCGCTTCTTCGTATGTCATTTCCTGCCTGATATAACCCTTCATCTCCCCCAAGAAAGAATTGTTACATCCCTGATCATACTTAGAAAGGTTGTCTATTTTTATCCTATCTGCTCCCTTCACAAATAATCCTATGGGATTCTGACCGCCTAACGACTTAAATGCATATGAATCATCCGTAGCCGCATTTCTCATAGCCGGAATATTATTCACAAAATCATTGTCGTCTTTTACTATAGCAGACATAATCTCTGCATCAGTGGTCATCTTTCTCATAATATCAGCAATAAGTGCCGGATTATCAGTTCCATTTGCCGCACATATCCAGGTTCCTCCCCAGAAGAATCCCTGCGGGCCCGTTGTTGCAGCCCATCCACCTTTAAAACATCTGGAGCCATCATCCTCATTTTTGCCGTTATCTATATTGCCCATAGAAAAGTTTATAAGCCAGGCCGGTCCGAAATAGCAGAATACATTTGAATCTGCAGCAAAGCCTTTCGCCCATTCTGCAGACCAAAGATCTGCTGTTGTTGTATACCCCTTTTCAACCTGTTCCCTGGACATATCTACCCAAGCTTTCATCTGGTCGTCGATACGGATTCTTCCATCAACGACCCATGGTGCCGATGCATTATTAGCAAATACCCTATAAGTATCCTCTACAGAGGAGGTCATCTGATAACCTTTTTCATACATCAGCTCAGCAACCTTCTTATATTCATACCAGTTCTCAACTTTTGTCTGAACAGTATTCGGATTATCACTTCCGAAAACCTTCTTGGCTGCATCTCTGTTATATATCATAACTCCGGGGCACACCTGCCATGATACCCCTTTCAAACGTCCAAGTGAATCAGTGACGATATTCTTCGTATAAGCATACTGAGTTACTAGTTCTTTCTCAACATCTATTCCAAGTTCAGATATCGGAACAGTATAATCAGTATCAACATACTTTAAAGCATAATCAGCTTCAACCAGGAAGATATCAACTCTATCATCCTCTTCCTTCGAAGCATTATCCTTCAGCACCACATCCAGATTATTCTGATATGCTTCATTATCAGACGGCGTTATCGATAACTTTACTTCGATGTCTCCTATCTTTCCGCCTTTTGAAACATCATCCGGATCATTCAGAACAAATCCCGGATAATGCTCAGCCAGCCTTGTAATAAACTCCGTATTCCAACACTGTATATTCAGAACCTTTCCATCCCTTGACAGGTCAACACCTGTAGCCGTTTCTTCCGGGGCCGGTCCTTTGTATATTCCTATATTTATTATCATGATGATTCCAAGTATCATAAACAGGATAATGATCAACAGTATCCTCAGAACCATCCAGTTTCCACTTCTTATATTCTCTTCGTAGGATTTTCTCTTATGTTTTTTCCCCTGAATGGGACCACTATTCTCCGGCGGAAGATCTGCAGCATCTTCAGTTGCCTGATTCCCTTGATCTTCATATCCAGGTTCATCTTCAGACTCACTCCATTGAAGCCTTTCGATATCTGCCTTAAACTCACCTATACTCTGATATCTGTCTTCCTCCTGAAGAGCTATAGCTTTCATGACCATATCGCTAAGCTCTACGGAAACCTCTGAGTTCATAGCATATACTGGTAAAAACTCAGTTCCCGCCTCTCTGTCCTTTTTCGAAGGAGGATATTTACCGGTAAATGCCCTATACAGGATAGAACCCACAGCATATATATCATCAAGGACTCCAACACCGTCGCCCTTATCCATTCCGAAATCCAGAAGCTTAAATGTACCTTTAGAATCAACCAGTATATTATCGGCTGTGATATTGCGATGTATCACCCCTCTATCGTGAAGTGTCTGCAATATATCAAGCATCTGGAAAACCGCCGATTCAACCTGTTCCCAACTCATTATATGCCCTTCAGGCATATATTCCTTGAGTTTTCGTCCCTTCAGATACTCCATCACGACATATGCCGTTCCATTCCCTTCTAATACATCAAGAACTTCAGGTATCCCCCAGAAGCCGTTTAATTCCTTTAGCTTATTGGCAAGTTTTATAAAGTCCCTCTTTCCACTTTCATAAGTACCGCTTTCAACCTCTGAATGCATACTTACATAAGAACCTTCTGATCTCACCAGTATTCCATCCGGAAAGTATTCCTTTACGATAACCTGGGAATCCGATTTCTTATCCCTGGCTTTATATATTATCTCAAAACTTCTCTGTCTGATAGTATCTTCGATGATATAACTACCACCGATTTCAGTACCAGAGGCTAACGCAGAAGAATATAGAAGTTCAGAAGTATTCCCCTCAGAACCAACCACGCTCTCGCAAAACGGGCAGCAGAGTTCATCATCCTCATGCCCTTCGGGTATCCGAAATATGTTATTGCATTGTGTACACTTCCTATTCATATTCATCACCCATCACGAATACTACCGGCTTATTCCTGGGGTTTTTCCGCTCCGCATACAAAACAATAATTAGTCGTTTCCTCGTTTTTCACTCCACAAACTCTACATTTCCACATAGATTTCAACATATCACGATTTGAACGTTCATCTACAGGTTTCTTCTTCCATGAAAAACCATCTCTGCAGAGTTCCACTAACATAAACGTATTATTCTTAATACGCAATTTATCATGATCATATATATATTCATTTTCCGAAAGCTCTCTGTTATTAAGATCCGGTATCACTTCAGAACCCGCCAGATCCACATAAATCCTTGAAAGCTCGTCATTAAATACTATGCTTACTCCATTTATGGAATTGATCTCATTATATAAAGTGTAGAACTGTCCAAACTCTTCTCCACTCGTACAAACAAGCCATCCGACCACAAGTTTTGTTTCCTCAGACTCCTCTGACACATCTTCATTATTTATACGCTGATTACAATGAGGACATTCCGAGAATACGTCCGCATCATAAAAATGCCCCTTATCACACTTGATTATGTCCATTATATCATCTCCCGCTATAAACCTGATACTCAGTCATCAGACACTTTTCCGGCCTCATTCCATATAAGTACCAGAATAATTATTGCTAGTATCGCTCCAACGACTATAATACCCACACGATATCTGGTGAAGAAACTGCTTTCCTCAACAACGAAATCTTCTCCACCATAGAATATCATCTCTCTTGTTACAGCTTCCAGCTCATTCTTTTCCTCTGTATCATCAGTTATTCCCGACATGATACTCAGCTTATACTTTCCATTATAAAACCTATGAGGAAATGTAAGTATAACGACATTCTTTCCATCAACAGAATAGTCCGCCCCTGTCGGTTTATACACATTACCCATTTCATCTGTCAGCTTATACAGATTCACATCTCTGGCATTTTCAGATATAAGTTCTGAATACTCAACACGGACCGTATGATCATTACTTATCTTTACTCTTTCAACAGTCGGTTTAGAACTGTCCATCATATGTTTGTCTATAATAACATTCTTATCATTAAATGTTTTTAAAGGTTCCGAACCACCTGAAAAACCATATTCCATATTAAACGGAATCGGAGCTTTACTGATTTTATTGTTTTTGGACATCATTGTCACAACATAACAGCAGTTTAGTTCAAACTGAAGATTATCTATTGGATTCTCATTTTCATCATCTATAGCAGGAAAAACCTCTCCTCCGCTCTCTATAGCAATCCTCTTAATATCAGCTTTATTTTCCACATGCTTTTTATCCTGTTTTCTCAGCTGAACCAGATAAAGAGGTATATTACTGTTATTTAGTTTTTCCAATGTCACAGCTTCTTTTTCTTCGTCTCCAGAATCATTCACTCCATCAGAAATAACAACAATGACTCTTCTGTTATCACCAAGCCCCAGCCCTTCTTCTATATTCTCGGTTTCCTGGAATACTTTCCTATGATCTTCAGAATTAATATTGAAAACCACAGTATTTATTGCTTTATATATGTCTATATTCTGACCTTTTCTTTCGACATCCTCAAGAATCTGCTGAAGTTCGCCTGCCTGAGACGAAGAGAATCTGTCAGCTTTTCTTACAGTTTTTTTATCTCCGACCACATATATAGACAAAGTATCCTTACTTCCCATTGAAGAGGCTAATTCAACCAGATCATCTTTTACTGCTGAAAAATCATCTTCATCGATAGATACAGATAAATCTATCAGAAAATAATAATCTATTCCCATACCGATACTTGCCCATGTATCTACATTAACAAGATCGAGTTTCAACCCATTCAGATATCCGTTCACCTGAATATTGGTTCCAAAACTATCATCCGGGTAAATGAATACTCTTGTATATGGAGCAACCGCCCGAATCTGTTCTATTCTATAATATCCATCTTCATCCGAAATATTTACAGATTCACCTCTGTCTTCGGATGCATATGAAGCAAATGATGAAAAACACAAAAACAAAAACATCAAAACGATGCTCATGCACTTTGCAGTCTTCCCTTTACGTTTTTTAGTACGATTTTTCATCCCAATCTCCACAACCTCTCACTTGTGGAAAAAGCCACATTTTATAATTCTTTCACACATCATACCCAGTGTATTTAAACACTTATATAATACACTAATTTAACCCTCTTTTTCAAGTATAATACCTTACAAAATAGGTGGTGGAAGGATAGAAAAAACGTCTTCTTTTGCTTAGTAAAAACAGCTTAATGCGAAAGATTTACGATTCTGTCCACTATACGTTTTGCGCTATTTCCATCGCATTCTCCCATATAGTGTTTACAAAAGTCCTCATACTCTTCTTCGCCATATTCAAAATATGTTTTTTCGTCAATTACTTTTTCAAGTTCTTCTGCTGTCTTCGCTATCGGAGCAGGAAACTCCTCCGGATCAGCATAAAATCCTCTTGATTTCTTAAATTCATCCAAATCCGGACAATACATCACAAAAGGCTTCTTATAGATTGAATAATCAAAAAGCACTGATGAATAATCCGTGATAAGAAGATTCACTACAGGAAGTAGTTTTTCTGTAGGCATTTTCTCATCTGTCTTTGACCAGAACTGAGGATACTTCTCTCTGAGAAGAGGATGTAACCTGACTATAAAAAACCATTCATCCGAAAACTTTTTCATTACTTCTGTTATTCCGGATTCTATACCTTTACAATGCGGATCAGCAGCATTCCCCGAAAATGAAGGTGCATAGAGAGCCACCTTCTTCCCTCTGGCTTCCGGGTATAATTTATAAAACAGATTTTTCTGCTTATCATTCCATTCTTTATCAAAATATACATCTGTTCTTGCAAGTCCCAAAGGCTCTGTTATTCCTTTTGGAAGCTTGAGCGCCTGTTCCCAGATTGGAACACATACTTCAGAACTGACTGTAACAAGATCATAGTTTGCAGTTACATCTCCCACATATCCTTCAGGGATATCATCATTTGTATCATATCCCATCTTCTTCAGAAGTCCGCCCGAGTGCCAGAGCTGAATCACTTTCGTCTCAGATCTTTTTACACACGAAGACACCGGAAGAAAATAGCTGCATATAAAAACATATTCCGCAGACGCATATTCCTTCATAAAGCGCCTCAAAAAGCTAAGCTTACCCGGTAGAGTAAGCTTAGCGATATCCCGACACATAACTCGGGGACTATATCCTTTTTTTACAAGAGCATTATAAGTTGATTCCATGCTGAACGGCAAACTGTCACTATGCATATCTGCCATAATGACCTTACCTTTTTTTACGTCTTTCTTCAGAATGTATCCTTCATATACTTTGGGAAGATATTCATTCTGTACATAGCTCTTCATTCGCTGTTTAAACGCAAATTTAATATTCATTTTTTTACCTTTTTATTCTTTTGTTTTTCAACATACAAAATTCACTCTTAAGTCCACATCGCATACAAGTCACTCGTTTGATATCATATCTTCGATCGAATCTCCGCTGATACCAACTACATTTGCATTATTTCTATCAGCTGCCGCATTGGAACTACTCTGAACCTCGCCACCTTCTGCTTCTGGGTTATCTCCCTCGCTTTGTGGTGCAACACTTCCACCACCAGCTTCAACCGTTCTCTTAAGGTTTTCAACCTCTGAAGTAAGTCTCTGGATGGTCTCCTGCATTTCGCTTTCCTTCGATTCGTAAGAAGAATTCTTGCTATTCAGACTTTCAACCTCTTTCTTAAGGTTATCAATCTCACTATTCTTCGTAGAGATTGTCTTGTTATAACCAGTTTCTGCCTCTCGAAGCTTTTCATTGTAGTTAGATCTGATTGAAGGTGCTATCAGAAAATAGAACACAGCAAGACCTATTACAATACCAGCCATCATATAAATATTCGAAAAACGAGCAAGATTCTGCTCTTTATATCTACTAAGTCTAAGACTTCTAGTCTTCTCCTGAGCTCTCGGAACAATCTTCTTAGCAGGTCTTTTGCCCTTTTTCTCCTGTTCCATTCCGTAATAGTCAAACAGCTCATCTTCAGAATCAAGTCCATCCTCAGCAAGACGATTAATATCTGCATCAGACTCTCCCATCTCTCTTAAGAAGTCAAGCGCGATAGGATTCGTCCTGTCTATGGCAACAACCTTGGATATGTACTTCTTAGCCACACCCTCTCGTTTCTGCGCAATAGAAATAAGGCTGAGTAAAAGATATGCCTTAACAAACTTTGGATTCATGCTTATACATTTTCTCAACTGTATTATTGCAAGATCAAAGTCATGATTCTGTGCGAGCTCAAGTCCCTTGTTAAATGTTCTTGCTATCTCAGTTGCCTGATTAAGAGTCTCCGGATTATCCCTTAGATCCTTAAGGTATCTGACCGCAATATTATCCTTAGGCTTATGATTTACACTTATAACCCAAGAACCAAGGGCAGACACTGTTTCACCCATTTCATAATATATCAGTCCAAGAAGATTTCTTGCATCAGTATTCGACTTGTTATAGCGAAGTGACATTTTCAGGGAATCTATAGCTCCACTGAGATCCCTCACTCCAACTCTATCAAGCGCTATGTTGTAGTAATAATGCGAAGTATTTCCAGCCTTCCATAGGAATCCCTGACCAAGACCACAAGCCTTGCAGTATCCATTTACGCTAACGGTACCTCCGCAATATATACAGACTCTTCTACCTGCCATTTGTGAATGTTCCTCTCAAATCTTCTGTCATCTGAAGTACGATATCTGTTATATCCTTCAGATCATTCTTGTAAATGTCCTCATCTGCCTGACTCACTTCAAGGCTAGGAGCGAATCTCTTTATCTCTTCATCAAAATCTATCATAAGATTTCCTTTCTACATAAGTGGCTATTCAAAACTACTATTCACAGTAACCTCATGCTAACGAGGTTACTGCTTCGCAGTTATCGCAAGATAAACAACAAAGTATCGTCTGCAAGCAGCCAACTTTGTTGTTTATCTTGCGATACTGTGAATAGTAACAATACCACATATTAAATCACGTGTCAAAAATGCAACGTTACGAATCCTTATCTGTTATCTACCTTTTCCGGGTACATATCATGCTGCTGAAGACGCATCCATGCCATCTCTTCCCACTTCGTTCCAGGTCTTCCATAGTTCGCATATGGATCGATGGAAATGCCACCACGAGGAGTAAACTTACCCCATACTTCAATATACTTTGGATTCATAAGATTGATCAGATCCTTCATAATCTTATTCACACAGTCCTCATGAAAATCACCATGATTACGGAAACTGAAAAGATACAGCTTGAGAGATTTGCTCTCAACCATTTTCACATCCGGTACATATGAGATATAAATAGATGCAAAGTCAGGCTGTCCTGTTATAGGACAAAGACTTGTGAATTCCGGACAGTTAAACTTAACAAAGTAATCATTATCTGGATGCTTATTCTCAAAAGATTCCAGAATTGATGGATCATACTCCTGTGGATATTTCACGTCCTGGTTTCCCAGAAGCGAAAGATTTTCGTTTTCTCTTGCCATGTTCGTTTTCTCCTTTTCTTAAGTCGCGAGCAAGAAATTTTACTTGCCGTGGATATATTCCCTCCAGCGCGTATAGTGAACCTCTCCATGCCGTGTGGAATAAAGTACCACATCCTCTACACGGCTTGATGTAAGCTTCTCCAGTGTTAGTGCATAGAGGTACATCTGAGCTCCATATCTATCGATCAGTTCCTCCGGTTCATCAACATTATCTGTTTTATAATCAACCAATATGATACTTCCATCATCCTGATAGAAGTAAGCATCTATGATTCCCTGTATTACAGTATAATCCTCGTCACCTGAATTCTGTAGCTGCGATATATCATATCCCGGAATCTCATCAAGTCCAAGCCCAGCTATAAACTGTTTCTCTCTGAAGAGTTTATCATTCATGAAGCTCCTCTTCATTCTCATAAAGAGTGAATCTTCATCCTCTGAATAAAACCGAGTCAGATATGAAGTTTTTACTAGACTCTTCTCTTCTTCCGAATATATAGAAGCTTTTAGTATATCTTCAAAATGTTCCTTCAGTTCTTCTTTTGAATTCACTTTTGAGTAATCCAGTTTTTCAAAGAGATAGTGAATGATAGTACCTCGAAGCGCAGCTTTTCTTCTGCTTTCCTCACATTCCTCTGCTTCAGTTATCTCTTCCGCAACGCCATCAGTTTCAATAACATCCGTCGTATCTTCGATAACCATATGATTTTCCATCTCCTGATGCTTGATCTCAGATACTGACATCTTAGCCTTTGCACCTGTCTGGAATTCGTATGGATATATATAACTGTATGGATTATCCGTTCCGGATACGATATCATTCTTCATTTCTGTGGATATCATCGCCAGCAGTTTTTCTGTATCTGAAGTATAATCCATACTCTTCTTGATATATCTTTTAGTGAAGTCCTCAATGATCTCATTTTTAGTTTTAGAGATCACATTTATCTCTTCATTCTCATTATTTGCTATGACATATCTGACATAGTCAAGAAGTGACTTGGAGAGGCCTACTATCGGAACCGGATTTTTATCATATGTACCAGTTATTATCAGTTTCTCTTTAGCTCTGGTCATGGCAACATACAGAAGTCTTGCCTCTTCGGTCTTGACAGCATTTTCATTCAGAACTTTCATTATATCTTTTTTTACATTTCCAGTTCTGACCATTATACCATTATCAAGATACCAGAAGTTATCCATTCCGATCTTATAATCGCTGTCCACAGCTATCGTGCCGGACATATCCCGAAGCATAAACTGCCCACCTGTTGTCGAAACAAATACAACCGGGAATTCAAGACCCTTACTCTTATGAATGGACATGATTCGTACTGCATTTCCAGCCTCAACATTGACCTTCGCCTCTGAATAATCTATATCATGCAGACGGCATTTGTCTATATATTTTAAATAATCCAGCAGTCCTGCATTTCTTACCGATTCAAACTTCTCTGCTCGAACACGGAATATCTTCAGATTACCAAGTCTTCTCTCACCTTCTGGCATAGCCGCAACAAATGTCTCATAATTTGTATCCTGCAGTATCTTGTCGATCAGTTCGGCGATACTTATATAAGGACGAAGGCTTCTCCAACGTTCTGTCATTTCCGACAAACGGTGAAGTTTTTCTGCCACTTCCTTCAGTTCCGTATGCTCTGAATTCAGATATCCCGCTTCGAACAATCTGCACTTATCCGCCAGACTCATTCTTCGGTCCACTGAGAGACTTTCTATTCTCGCTAGGTCTGTATCGCTAAGTCCACCTATATGAGATAGCAGAACCGATGCAAATGGAATATCCTGCTGTACATTATCTATGATCCTTAGTACACTTATCATGGTTGATATTTCCATCGCATCAAAATATCCGCTGCTGTCTTCCAGCATAACCGGTATCCCCATCTGCTCATAGATTCTGACCATGCGTGTCATACCTCTGACTTTTCGCTGAAGTATCACAATATCACCATATTTTACAGGTCTGTATCTTTGGTTTCTTTCACTCTCAGGTTTCTTACTGTCAAAATGTTCATTTACAATATAAAACTTATCTTTATTCTCTGCCGGATTGCCTTCAACCAGTTCTTTTATCCTTCTGCCTATCTCAACAGCTTCCACCTCGTTAGGTGTATAGCTCTGAGCAGCAGATTCATTTTCCTGATCTTCATCTCGAGAAATATCTATCTCGATAAGTTCAGTCTTATTATCCTGTACAGTATCATCCGAAAGCTTTGGAAAGTTGCTGTTGTATGCCATCGCATCTGGCACATGGAGTTCAACATCGCTGCTGTATTCTATTCCACCAAACTCTTTTGTCATAAGAGTTCTGAATAAATAGTTCGTCGCATCAAGAACCTGTGCCCTGGAACGATAGTTCATATTCAGATTGATCAGCTTACCTCCAACACCTTCCTGATACTTCTCTGATTTATAGTTGAAGAGGTCTGGTCTGGCAAGTCGAAATCTGTAGATACTCTGCTTAACGTCTCCAACCATGAAGACATTTGAGATAACACCGTCTTTTCTTCTTGCCACTGCATTCAGTATATTCTCCTGAAGGTCGTTACTGTCCTGATACTCATCTATATAGATATATTTATATATCTCGGACATTCTTTTTCCAACGGCCGTTGGCGCATCCTCTTCGACGTCATATAAGATTTTGAATGTTGCATGCGCAATATCAGCAAATTCGTATTTCTTCAGTTTATCTTTTTCTTCACGAAGTCTGTTTCTGAATTCAAATATGATATCAATGAGACAGTTTATGTATTCTCCCGAATC
The DNA here is from genome assembly GCA_017539165.1 of Eubacterium sp. GTDB lineage: Bacteria > Bacillota > Clostridia > Lachnospirales > Lachnospiraceae > Eubacterium_Q. Next base: position 5,625 of record JAFYHN010000112.1, on the reverse strand, counting down.
AAGGATATCACTCATTATATCTTCTTCACTGTAGATATTCTTAATACCATCCTTTATTGCATCTCGTTCATCCTTCAGGAGCGCCCATAGTTCCTCACCATATACATCTTTAAACTTCTGATTCTGAAAATTCTTCCATCTCGGAGAAACCACTGACTTCATGTTCTCCAGCGTCTCCGACTTAGCGACAATCCTCAGTCTATCCAGATCATCGTCATACATTTCCAGCATCTTTATATTAAGCTTCTCTTTTTCGTCGGTTGCAGGAACCTCAAAAAACTCACGTCTTTTTTCAAGGATATGGATACATTCTGTAGCAAGATTTTTGAAATAGGAAATGTAATCTTTTACCCACTTCTGCTTACTTATATATTCTCTTAATTCTTTATCCAGTTCCTCTTTGCTCTTTCTTTTGTCTGGCACATATACCCTGGAACTTGCGAGCCAGCCTTCAGGATAAGCATAGCTTTCTGAAACCGAATAAATATCCATTATCCTCTTCTTGATTCCACTGTCATCTATACTTCTGTTCATCAAGAATCCAGCCAGTCTGCAGAACCCCTCATCATCTCTGTAATGATAGTCCAGCACTTCATCCAGAATATCATCCTTAAGAAGTGAAACCTCGTCTGAATCATATATCTCAAATGCAGGATCCATTCCCGCCATACTGAAGTTTTCTCTTACAACCTTGTTACAGAAACTGTCGATAGTCATAATATCTGCTGATTGCGCAAGAGTAAGCTGCCTTGCAAATCTGTTATCGGAGTCCGAATCAACAGACGCCAGCTTTTCAAACTGTTTTATGATCTTGGTCTTCATCTGTGCTGCTGCAGCTCTTGTAAATGTACATACAAGTATCTCATCTATATCCGCCAGCCCCTGCTGAACAGTACGGATTATACGTTCAACAAGAACAGCGGTCTTTCCCGAACCAGCTGCCGCCGAAACAAGGACATTGCACTCGTCCTTCAGACTATCCAGAACTTCCTGTTGTGATTTATTCCAATTCGGCAATCCAGTTACCTCCGAAACCTTGAGTCTCTAATCTTTGAATCTGATGAAGCCTTGCTACTCAGATCCTTTATCTGCTCCGATACCGTTCCATCAGGTTTTGAGATAACTCTCTCCTCACCTGAGGTTTTATTGAAACGGCACACTGATTTATAATCGCAGTACCTACAGCTGCCTTCCATTGCACCTGCAGTCTTTGAAGGAGTTTTTTCAAAATGTCCTGCAAGAACCCTGTCTGCAGACTCCTTCATCTTATCTATACTGAATTCACATACTCCATTAAAATCCGCTGTTTCAGCCACAACAGAAGTACTAGTAATGCTTCCATCCTTCTCTCCGACCGGAATAACTATACTCGAAGAAAGCATCATTCCAGTTTCAGGGCTGACTAGTCTTCTGTCATGAAGGTTCAGAAATCTATGTGAATACATTTTATCTTCTGGTGTGACAACCGGATCACAGTTTGATAATCCTCGTAATCGAAGCTCTTTTTCAAGCTGCATAACACTTGCTCTGAGATAATCCCCGTCACATTTATCTAGCGTCTTTTTATCAACCGGCTTTATCACCGGATTGCTGACATGATAAAAATACATTCCCGCCGGAATGACCTTCTTATCACTGTATTTCTCCTGCAAAATCTCTGCTATGATCTTCGTATAAACAGAGAGCTGAATATCCAGTCCTTCTTTAATATCAACCGGTTTAAATTCATGATTACCCGTTTTATAATCGATTACTCTGACATATAATCTGTCATCTTCTTCAAGTGTATCTATACGATCGATCTTGCCCTGAATTGTTATCGGAACTTCCGTACCATCAGGACGATTCGCAGTAAACTCAGCCGAGAACCCCTGCTCCATCATCTGTGGAAGCATTTCTCCCGAATTGATGTGTGACTTAAGTGTAAGGATTGTTCTCTCTGACAGCATCTTCATATTCTTATAGACATATTCAGTCTTTCCATCTGACTGTACATCATCTTTCTCTAGAGCCTCATACTCGTCCCAGGCTTTTTCCAGAGAACCGTCCATAAGATCTATAAGTGTCTCGTCAGATATATTTACCCAGTCATTTCTATGATTATCTCTTACCTCTGTCATTGTAAGTTCAAGAGATCTGTGAAGGATATTTCCCACATCATAGAATTCCATCTTCTTTTCCGGTCTATCCTTAAGTCCAAGAATGTATTTGAGGAAATACGAATATGGACAAGATGCATATCTCTCCAGTTTTGAAACTGAAAGCTTGAGCTCCAGCCCTCGCATTATCTCATCAGGAATCTCTTCGGATCTGTTTGAGAAATCAAGTGCCGGAGTTATATCCTCTTTCTCGCATAGTTCAGTACATTCTCCATACTGAAGATATCTGATGACATTTCTCATATTCGAATCAAAGACTTCTGACGGAGCTTCATCTGACTTGACAACGTGAATCTCTTCCAGCATGCTGCGAAGCCAGCTGATATAGTATTTCTTATCACTTTTTACCGTACCTTCAAATGGCGCAGCCTCTCGGAAAGACATATCGATATCAGGGAACAGTCTTCCTATTCTGCCCACTAGAAATGACGGTTCAGACTCTGTTCCCTCCATATCCGACAGTGAGTAACTTATTGATAATTTTACAGTCGGCTTGGACAGTATCTGATATATCATAAAGAGTTCATCTATACTCTGACGTACACCTGCCGAAGCAAGCTTTTTTCCAGTTCCAAGGTCTTCTAGTATCTTCTCTACTTTATCCTTATCTTTATCTGAGAGTATAGAACCAGTCGTTTTAGAAGCCGGTACTATGCCGTCATTAACATTTATAAAATGCACCACCTTGGCATCGATGATCCTGGATCTTGTCAGGTCGCATATATGAACCGAATCTATTGTTGGCGGAATAACGCCTATAGAAACCTCTTCGATTCCCGATTCAAATATCTCAGCGAACTCCTGAAGTCTCATCTCCTGTGCCCCCAGAAGTCCATCTGTCTCATCTATCAGTTTCATTATGATGGCATATAAACTTCTCATAACACGTGCATCTGTCATGAGCCCCATATCTTCAAGCTGCTGTGCAGAAGTCTCCATCTTATTTTCAAAATCAAGGTCTTCTATCACCGTGGTAAGTCCCGCAAGTATATCACTTACCTTATGTATCCCCGTGGAAAATGCCGTCATAGGACTTACTGCCTTGACAATAAGATGTCTAATCTCGTCCATTTTATCGTATTTTTCTTTCGTCTCTTCACTGACTTCTCCATAAGGACTGATTGTCTTCTCCCACAGCTTCCTTCCTCTTATTCCCGTTCTCAATATATGATTCTCAAGGTTATCCAGAGCATGCCCATCTTCAACCGCCAGCACACCTGTTTTAACAAACCCGAAAATGCCAGAATAGTCGTAATCCTTACAAGCTATATCAAACAGCCTAAGTATAGCTTCAGTATACGGATTCTTTCTAAGTTTTCTATTAAAATCACAGAACACCGGAATATCATATTCATCAAATATCTTATCCGCAAATCTGTCAAAGCCCTGAGTATCTCCGGTTACGACAACTATATCTTTATATCGAAGGCCATCTCTGACTTCTTTTCTGATACTCTCAGCCACTAGTCGTATCTCTTCTTCTGGATCACGGGCACTGAATATCTCAAGACTGTTGTCATTTCCCTCATATTCTCTGACTGGAAAACGGAACACATTCTTCTCAAGATGCCCCAGCATCCCTCCGCCTCTTCTCTCTGTGAAAATGACCTCCGGCTTATACCCTATAACCTGCTGAAGGCTTCTGAAAGTCTCATAGCTCTGTCTGAATATATCGTGTTCCTTGACCTGAAGACCTTTCTTTATTATGTCTGTCTCGATACAGAGACCAAACCTGACTTCTCTTGCACGTTTCGATACGGCACCGATTATCCTGAGCTGATCAGGAGTATAGCCTCTGAATTCATCAAAACAAACGACTGCATTATCGATAACAGGACAGGCTCTGTCCTCTGATAAAAGTCTCGCCAGGAGCTTCATTCTCTCTTCAGAGATCCCGCTGTTCATGTTGCCAAGAATATCATTAAATCCTTCGTATATTATCTTTACATCTTCCAGCTTTGTGGCAAGGGCATCACTTCCATTATCCGCAAGCCCTTTGGCAACTTTCTCTACGTCTTCAACCGTGATTCCATACTGTATCAGTTCCGAGATCAAGGACTTCATCTTGGCTGTGAATCCAACTTTATCGATGCTGCTTCCGAAAACTTTCAGTCTATCTTTAACCTGTCCTGAGACAACACGAATAAGCATGCTCTTCTCATACTCCTCCAGCACAGAAGTATCACGCACGCCCATCTGTTCGAATATCCTGTATGACAATCTTCCAAAACCTATGACATCTATATTCATAAATCCCGGATGTCCGTATAGTTTTCGGTTAAGTTCTATAAGCTTTTTTTCATATGCATTTCCCGCCTGCTCCGGAATGATTATCAGATAGTTTTCCGAAGGATGCTCATTTGCCTCTCGCAGGATATCTGTGCACAGCTTATATGTTTTTCCGGACATTGACGGACCGGCTATAACCTTGAAGTCAGAATTCATTCAGTATATACCTCGTTACATATCTAATTAACTCAAATGACACTCTCAAGCTTTCATTATACAATAATAAATCTTCAGAATAAAGTCTGCGAAAACAATTGTAAAAATCAGAGATTATAGTATAATAACTATAGTTATTCCACGGGGTGGATAATGACTCTAAAATATTATACTTCTACAGGGGGTTTAAAAAATGCAGACATTCAAAATTGATTCACCGTACAACAACCTGATCAGCCTCAAGGTTTCTCAGGGACATTTCGCAACAACATCATCACACATTAACTACTATATCGACCTGACAACACTTAAAGCCAGAGCGAGCGAGGCAAAGGCAGTTGCAAAGTCACTCAGTCACGAATATCTTGCAACCACCATCGTAGATACAATAGTCTGTATAGATGGAACAGATGTTATCGGAGCATTTCTTGCTGACGCACTTACAGAATCCGGAATCATGTCTATGAACCAGCACGGTACAATGTATGTTATCACTCCGGAAGTTAATTCTATGGGACAGCTTACATTCAAGGATAATGTAATCCCTATGATCAAGAACAGACACGTTATGCTTCTTCTTGCAACAGCTACAACAGGTCAGACAACAGAGAAGGCTATCGAGTGCATCGAATACTACGGAGGTTCTATCGCAGGAATTTCCGCTATATTCTCAGCTATCGACAACGTTCAGGGATATGATGTTCATTCAATATTCCAGGCAAAAGATATCGACGGATATGCTTCATACACCTCTCATGAATGTCCTTTCTGTAAAGCTGGCATGCCTCTGAACGGACTTGTTTCAGCAGGTGGATTATCAGAGATTAAATAAGTTTATTATTCATATTTATAAAAGAATGCCTCGGGAATCCCGAGGCATTCTCAGACTGTAGACAAAGTCAGGGGCATCGCCCCTGATTTTTCTTTGTCAAAAGGCTGAAAACCCTTATATTTACTGGTTTTACAGCCCTTTTTATGATATAATTATAGTATCATTTCAAGGAGGTTTGCCGCCTATGAT
>JAFYHN010000111.1 GCA_017539165.1 Eubacterium sp. | reverse complement strand
ATCATAGGCGGCAAACCTCCTTGAAATGATACTATAATTATATCATAAAAAGGGCTGTAAAACCAGTAAATATAAGGGTTTTCAGCCTTTTGACAAAGAAAAATCAGGGGCGATGCCCCTGACTTTGTCTACAGTCTGAGACGGAGGTGCTTTTGAAGCCCCTCCGTCTTTTTATGATTTTGCCAAATACTCTGTGGCAAATTGAATCTTCGTTGCATTAAATCCATCTTCTAGTGGATATATAAAAAATGTATCATCAAATGTAGATAGGGTCACGCATTGCCCTTTGCCTCTATAATCATATTCGGTATGGATTGATATAGTAGATTTGGGAGCAAAGTGAAGTGTATCTGTTTTATCAGTTCTATAATTATAAAACGTAAGATCAAATCCGTTGGCATCGTGTACCAGTCTTCCCTCTCCGCAATCAACAAAGTTGAAGGAATTCGGAAGAGCTTCTATCCTTACCCTGATATCCAGGTGATATCCGCCCTCATCTATTTCTTCATTAACACACTGTCTTTCCCAGTCATACCATTCCGGAATATACAAGCTGTCTCTGCCATCATCACCCTTGATCTTATGAAGCGTTCCCAGCTCGTCCATCTCATATTCAGCTCCACAGGAAGCACATTTTATCCGGGCTCCGGCTGTTATCATTTTAAATTCTCTCTTACAACATATGCACTGATACAGAGGCATCTCAAGACCTTCTGCCCTGAACTCATCCTTAATAACTATGTTGTTCTCTCTCTGATATTTATATTCATCATAATCCAGACTCTCAACAAGTACCTTGTGAATCTCTTTAATGCTCATAGTCTTTGTCTGATCAGCATTTAAGACACAGCTTACATCTGCATGGAGTCGTACAGACTTTCGTTCCTTCAGATTCCATATCGGTGAAAGTAGATAATTCCCCTGCATATTCACAGTCACGACAGGAACCTTCAGAAGTTTAACAAGCTTGGCCACCGAAAGCGGCAGCTCTGATGGAGTACCTACGTTAGCATATCTGGCCTCCGGATATATAACCATGATACTTTTGCGGTTGATCACATTTCTTATATTCTTGACCAGTGCATGATCATTAATGAATTTTCTTGTTCCAAGACATCCTACCTGCCTATAAATCCATTCTCCATAGTTTTCAAACCCTTCCAGCTCTGATATATAGTTTGCTCTGTACGGAGCCAGGCAAAGTGGCGTTACATAGAAATCTGTAAAAGACTGATGTGTTCCAAGAACTAGGAATGGAGGTTTCACACCTCCCATATTATGCCGATCGATCTTCAGCTTATTTCTCGCTGTTATCACCTTACATATAAGAAGCATTAGAGGAAACAGAATCAGATTCTGCTTTGGCGGAACCTTATAACGATCAAATGGCTCTTTATCCGGAATCACATAAGCATCTTTTCTAACGTATCTCCTAATAGGTGCCAGCTTGCACAGCAGATAATATAAGATACCTGTTGCAAGGAAAGAGCATCCCGTTGGTGTAAGTACAAATAACGCTGGAATATGAACTATTCCCTTGATCGGATTATATATGATAAGTGACAGAACAAATCCAAATACAAGACATATCATTCCTACTATATTGAATCCATTTGTATAATCATAAGAATGATGTCTCTCCAGTCCAAATGCACTTCGAAGATCCAGCTTCTGCTTTCTCACAAGGAAGAAATCCACGAAGAGAAGAGCTGCCAGAGGAGCATAAACCAGAGCTCCGATTGTAAGAAAGCTTCCAAAATACTCTGTTATCTTTCCCCATACACAAAGAACTGTTACATATGCCCCAAGTATCAAAACAAGAACTCTATAGGATAGCTTTGGAAATGTCGTCTTAAGCATTACACCATATATATATGAGCCGACAGCCTGCGTTCCGATATTGGCAAATGCAACAAGAAGCAACGATGATAGTCCAAGTATCGGAGCAGACAAAGTTGCCAGCATCTTAGTCGGATCGTCAACCATCTGACCAGTTACGTGATGCATTGCTATAGCCATGACCGCTCCTACAACAACAAAGAAAGAACCTGCAAGTCCCTGTCCAAGAACGCCTGCATAAAAGCCTGATTTCTCAGACTTGCATAACCTCGGCACTTCCGCCATTCCACCAACCAAGGTTATTACAAAAGCGAAGTTAGCCTCTATTGATAATATGTAGTTCGTTGTTTCACTGACATCACCACTAAGCTCCGGCTTATAATTCCAGATAACCTCAATTGGGACTGAAGTAAATCCAACTATCACAACTACAACTCCAACAAGCAGAAGCAGCGGAACCAGTATTCTTGTCGTCCATGTGATACTGCCTATACCTCTGTATGCGATAAATGTCCCAAGCACTACACAGGATATACTAAGTACTAGATGTCCTCCTGGAAAAAGTACAATTCCAAAAAGACCCAGAAGATTCTCCATAGAATCCGCGAATAGCTCACAGCACACTGCATACCACGGAAAATTAACCAGTATAATAAGTATAGTTACGACATTTACACCTTTAAATCCGAATACGCTTCTCAGCCATATCCAGATATCTATACCATATCTGACTGAAAGAATTACCGGAAGCTGATATACCAGTAACATAAAAAGGGCAGCAAAAAAAGCTCCAATGATAAGCTGTTTAAAGTTTACCAATGTAGCCAGATATGAGCCCTGAGTATAGCTCCAAGTTGCTATACAATAACCTGACAGAACCAATAATGCATCAATAAAACCGTATTTTCTTTCTTTTGGAAGCACAGGATATGTACCAAAGTAAACCTCCTGCTCTATATCCTTTTCAACCTTATTCATTACATCCATCCTCCTATGATTATGAGAACTAAACAAACTGCCGCAAATATACCCGCAAGAATATAATCCTTCTTAGTCATAGTCGGAATGCCGGTTCTGATTCCTCTGTTATCAATATCATCTTTGATGACATTTTCCTCCAGATATTCTATTCTATTTTCCAGTTCCTGATCACCTTTGCCCATACATTTTCCCCTTCACCAAAATACGCATTTGTTACAATCCACAGTTAACTGCGAATTGTAACATGCGTTGATTATAACATATATTATTCTAGAGTATAAGTTCCTTCAGATGTAACACCATTTCCCATGCAATATATAAATTGATCCTTTTGTATTACATACATAGAATCTCCATCCCAGAAAAATCCAACATATATATCTTCATTATTTGTATATTCCATATCTAATTTTCCAATAGCTATATTCTCAGTCACAAAAACTGCTTTTCCACAATAATGACCGGTAAACGGAGCCGGTGGATCCGTATTAGGATTACAATGAAGAAATACGCCTTCAAAGTTAATTCCAAAATCTTCTTCGACTCCGATTCTAATCACACCTGAGTTTTGCGAATCCACATCTTCTCTATTCCATTTACCTTCATATCCTGCAACTATCAGATCACCACCCTTTTCATATAAGGCCGCGAAATCTAGTGATTTAAATTCTTCCAGTGAAATGTCATCAGTATTATTACTTTCCTCTGTTGATTCAGTTGTTATCTCTTCTGTGGTTTCAGAAGTTGGCTCTTCCGAAGCAGCCTGTTGAGCAGTTGTAGTCATTTCTGTTGTATTTTCCTGTCCAGAAGGCTCACTAACTGCTAACAGTATAACAGCAAAAAATAAAGATACTACGCATACTAAAATCAATAGACAAATAAATACAGTTTTCTTTCTATTCATACTTCCCCTACCTTCAATTAAAAAATATGTGCATTAGATTTTTCATCCTAAACTAATAAGCTATAAAAAATGGATTATAGACTCCAGCAGGACCAGCTTTTAAAAACTGGACACATACACCTTCATATGTTTTATCACCTATTTCATGACCATTAGGATAAACTGTGAATTCCAGAGTTCTTTCTTCACCCACATCATAACTAAACACAATCGTTCCATCCTCTCCCTGCGTGATCGAATCTGCTGGTCGATCTGGTATATAACTTTCAGAATTATCATCTTGTCCACCTGTTATACTACCATCCTCATGAATTTCCAAATCATCAAGTGTATCACCGCCACCGAAAGCATCATTAGTACCATCTGTAGCCTTATATGATCCAACATATTGAGAAAAATCTACCTTTTCTGGTTCTGCTTCTTCTGTTTCTTCTGTTTCTTCAGTATCCTCTGTAGTTATTTCCTTTTCAGTTTCATCAACATCAGTTCTTTTAACTTTTTTTACAATAGGCTTTGTCTCCGATGTGCTTTCAGTACTCTTTTCCTCTGAAGTAGCCTCCTCCATCACAACGCTATCATCTGCTGTACTGACATCATGTTGGCTACATCCTGTAAACACTAACGCCATCATCATTGCCATTACCAATGTTTTACTAGCTCTTTTTTTCATTTAAATTCCTCCACTAATTTAACCTTACTTTATAGAATCTTTAAGATTCTTTTCTTATCTAATGAGGCAAGTTTAGCAGACTTTTAAAGCATAGTTGCAACATTATTGAAACGATATACCACCAAAAAAGAATCAAAATATAATCATACTTCTGACTATAAAGCACAAAAAAAATTCGTATACAGCCACATTCATTTTTGCGACTATATACGAAGAATTTTTAGATAATCTTTCTTTCTGCATATGGATGTATAAGCAAAGGATTAACCTGCAGCTTTACTACATCTCCTTCTTTCACATCAGTGTCAGTAACATCCACCGCCAAGTGTGATATTCCGGTTCGTCCGATTACATGATAGCTCTTACCGTTAATCTGTACACTCATAAATGGAACTGACAAAAGTCTTTTGATCACTCCTTTAACGCCACCTATAAGCGTGTTATCCATCGGTCCTCTCTGCATCAAGGCAACACCGCAACCCGTTCCTACTCTGACAATAGCAAGAGAACTGTCTCTTTTTAAAACTGCCTCTCCACCATACCCAATATGTTCTCCTTTCTTTCTGTTATAAATAGAAAGGACTTTAGATTCCAGCCAGACTGATACCTCAAGATCACTCTTTACAGCCACTTTACCAAGAATAGCACTTCCAACTCTTACTGCATCAAATCCTAATGCGCCAAATGTCATCGTAGCACTTGAATTTGATATATGACAGATTCCTGTATCAACTCCAGTCTCTCTTATCTTATCTAATGCTTGTTTAAAAATCTGCACCTGCTTTTCAACTGTTTTTTTATAATTTTTTCCTCCTGCCAAATGAGAAAAACAACCTTCTATTGATAAGAAATCCTTATATTCATTAAAATCTGGGATATCATCAACATTAAAACCATATCTACCCATTCCTGAATCAATCTTAATATGAACTCTTGGCTTATTCCCGGTTTGTTCATATATTTTCTTCAATTCAGGAATCTGTTTCTTATTACCTAACGCTATAACAACATCATATGAAACTAACTCCAACAACTCATCTGAATCAACAGCAGCGGTCAGCATAAGAATATCTGTCTTACATCCTTCTTTTCTTAAAGCTATTGCTTCACAAAGAGATGTTACACCATACATAAAGATATCCTGATCTTTTATTATATTGTAGAGATTTGCTAACCCTAATCCGTATCCGTTTTCTTTAACAACCGCTATTATCTTTGAACCAGTAGTTTTCTTTATAGATTTTATATTATTTACTATAGCATCCTTCTTAATAACCAAGGTTGCATCCTTGAAAAAAACATTATTTGTATCAAGCTGTTCGATATTGATCTTGTTACTCATTTTGTCAGTCTCACTTTCTACGCGAAGATTAGTTTAATGATCATAAATTCAATTCTTGCTCATTTATTCTTCAAAATAACAGCATATATAAAAAAAAGCAAGAAAAAAATCCCTTGCTTCAAACCCAAAAGGTCCCAAAAAGATGACAGTTGAAATCAGATGACAGTTGAAATCAGATTTCAACTGTCATCTTTTTACTGTCATCTTATATAAACTATGATTACAACATATTATCGACGTTTATTGCTTTTACCTTTGTTTCCGTTATTATTCTTTCCGTTACGATTCGTTACCTTGTTATTTTTCTGAGAACTACTCTCTTTCTTGCCCTCATAATTTGGATCCAATGAATCAAATTCTTTGTTTTTTGCTGCTTTTATGACTTTTACTGTATCTTTATCCTCTTCCAACTCTCTGAAATACTTATTAGGAATCAAAAACCTGTCGATGATGGACGGTTTATTATCTTTTTTCGGATCTATTACAACAACACCTATATTGGCTAGTTTTATTCCTGTTGACATTATACGTTCACCATCATTTCCCGAAGTCATAACAGTATGCGAATTACCGTCAAGGATAAGATCGACCTTATCTTTAATACCGTTATACAATAATATGCTGCTGTCCTTACCCATACGGTCAGTATTTACTCCAAGATGAGCCAAACAGATAACTATATCAGCAGTCGCATTGGGGGTTTCATCAAGTTCATCTCCTGTATTTCTGAGATCGTCTATTTCTCTTTTTGCACATTTAACTAAATCATTATTTGTATAGACTGTCAAATCAGCTACATATTCTTTTTTTCCATGTTCTTTCGTTTCACCAGTATCTACTCCAAAAAAACCAATATTAACGCTTTGGTCTGTATCAGGAACCTTCACTGTTTTTACACAGTTATGATTTATTAATAATTCAGCTTCTTTATCTTTTTGTTCAACAATATTGGCACATAACGCATCTATCTTTACAGTATTAAGTCTTTCCTGAAGAAGATTACGACCGGTTTTATCCTTATAAGGATAATCAAATTCGTGATTTCCTAAAGCTATTACATCATAACCCGCCGCCTCCATTACTTTTAGAGCAGAGATACCTTCAGATTCTTCTACATAATCTATCTCATTACTCTTATCCTTTTTGCACTGAGTATAGTCACCACAATCAACAGTAAGAACTACCGCTCCTTTACTCGTAAAATAATTTTCCAACGACTTTACATATTTGAAATCCTCTATATTACCATGTGAATCATTCGTTTGAAGAATAATTATTTTTCCTTCAAAACCGCCATAATCTTCCGCATTGTCCTCTGCAGTTTTAATTGATCTTTGATCAGGTTCTCCCATTACCGCTACATCAGCAGCTATAACGCTATTCATTCCAACATTTGATACCATCATAGTTGCTGCCAACGCAAGTGTTGGAATGGTTCGTTTAAAAATACTTTTCTTCATATAAATACTACCTCCTGCTCAATTAAAGTATTTTGATTTAATTGCAACAGTTTGAACATAGCACAGCGTTGTAAACAAGATGTAACCATCTCCCCTCTATCCTGTGAAAATCCTATGCTAATATTCTATTATCTTATTTATCGTATCCATATATTCTCCACAGTACTTTTCATACACACCACTCATGGCATCTCTGAATTTTTTCTTTTCTTCCGGAGTAAGTTTGATGACTTCTGTTCCATTATTCACAGCATTCTCTACAGATTTTCTTTCTCTGTCATTCCAGACTCTTCTCTCGTAAACTGCAGATTCTTTCGCACATTCTTTAATAATCTTTTGATCAGATTCATCCAACATATTCCACACAACTTCCGAACAAACCTGCATCTCTGGAACGCGCATATGTTCATCCAAAGTGTAATACTTAGCGAGTTTATAATGATTCATCGATACATAAGACGGCCAGTTATTTTCTGCACCATCTACAACGCCTTTCTCAAGCGCTGCGTATACATCTGAAAAAACAACTTCAACAGGTTTTGCTCCAAGTGCAGTAACCATATCCGCCATCATCGAAGACTCCTGAACTCGTATATTCATTCCGTTCATATCTCCAACACAGGTAATAGGTTTTTCAGTACTGTAAAAGCTTCTCGCTCCCGCATCATACCAGGACAAACCAACCAGGTTGTAATCACTGGTTTTATTTAAAAAGTCATCTCCGATTTCTCCTTCAAGAACTCTCCACATATGCTCGGAATCATCATAGAGATATGGAAGATTCAGTACATTCATTTCCGGAATACGCTCTGCAAGCTGAGTACAAGACACTCTGGCAAATGCAATCCCGCCATACTTCATCTGATTGATAACATCCGCTTCACTTCCAAGCTCAGCTCCATATTTGACATCAATCTTTATTCTCCCGTCAGTTTTCTTATAAACGAGATTCGCGAACTGCACATCTCCAAGAGTTGTCGGATAGTTTTCAGCCTGGTTATCTGCGTATAATAATACAAACTCAGGTACTTTTTCAGTTTTTTGTTTGCTGCTTAAGATAGTGACCAAAGCCAAAATTACTGAAACAGCAAATAAGACAAATGAAATAATAACCCACTTCTTTTTCATTGTTCAACCACTCTATCTCTATACTGACTTGGTGTCATACCCGTCATTCTTTTAAATACTCTGGCAAAATAACTGGCATCGCGATAACCTGACTCTGAACTGATGTCTTTAATATTTATTGCCGGGTTTGCCAGATATTCTTTTGCCTTAGCTATTCTAAGCTCATTTAAATAAACTATAAAACTTTTTCCAAAATTCTGCTTAAATATCTTACAGAAATAAACATCAGTATATCCAAAAACACTCGCTACATCCTGAAGAGAGATATCTTCTTTATAGTGGCTTTCGATATATTTTATTGTGTCACGGATCATAATACTGGATTTGTCAGTATCGAGACTTTTATCCAAAGTGACCCTGTCTATCATTTGCTGATTATCCCATGAAGTCGTACCGAGTCCAGCATTTTTGTCAGCTATACTTATAGCTTCTTCGATAGCCCCGATTATATCCTCATCTGAACATGGCTTAAGTAAATAATCCAAAGCCTTTACTGATATAGCCCTCTTTGCATAACTGAATTCATCAAAAGCTGTAAAAAATATCAGACTACATTCTCTGTTAAAAGTCCTGATTTCTTCTGCAGCTTCAAGACCGGTTTTTCCCGGCATAGCTATATCAAGTAAAGCGATATGACAATTATTCTCTTTAAACAGCTCAACTGCTTCTACACCATTTTGAGCCATAAATATCTCTACTTGATCCGGAAAGAATATATTTATCTTTTTAGCTATTACCTGTCTTTCAATAGGCTCATCATCTGCCACCAATACTCTATACATTAATCATTCTCCTTATTGTAGTTTTTATCAGGATCACGGAACGGTAAGATGATCGTGACAGAAGTACCCTCTCCAAGTTTATTATCAATCACCATTTTTGCATCCGCATACATAGTCTTGAGTCTTCTATATATGTTACCAAGTCCTATTCCAACTGAATGGTCGCCTTTTCCATCCAAGGAATCCTGTATCCTAGTGACCATATCGTCATCCATTCCTACACCCGTATCTTTAACTGTTATATACAGTTTGTCGTCCTTTTTTGATACATCAACATAAACACTACCACCCTCCACCTTCGGAGATATTCCATGAATGATACTGTTCTCTATAAGAGGCTGAAGTGTAAATGTCGGAACCAAAACCTTATCATCTTCAACCAGGCAATTCGGAATATATTTTACTCTATCTCCAAATCGCATCTTCTGAAGATACATATAATCCGAAGCAACTTTAAGCTCCTGAAAAAGGAATACCTCTTTTTCCTGATTTTTTAGATTATACCTGAAAATGAAACTCAGAGAATTTATCATCTGCTCAGTAGTTTCAGCACCTTCAAGATTCGCCATCCCTCCGATTACATTAAGCGTATTAAATAGAAAATGCGGATTAACCTGGTTCTTGAGAAGTTCAAGATTCATAGCCTCAAGCTGTTTTTCCACCTCTAGCTTTTCCACCTCCTGCACATGAAGCTTCTCTATGGCCTCTCTACGTTTTTCAAGCGCATCAATATACTCCTGAGTTGCATATTTCATCTTGTTAAATGCAGAAACAAGTTCACCTAACTCATCCTTGCTATCTGATTCGACATCGTCTATATAAAAATCATTTGCAGCGATTCTTCTAGATGCACTAGCGAGTTTAAGCACAGGTTCTGTTATAGATTTGTTCATCATTTGGGATATTTCAAGAATAACAGATAACAATAAGATACTCATTGTTATTGCTATGATAGGCACCGCATAAACTGTAGGGATCAGCTTTTTATATCGGCCATTACTTTCCTTTAATGTAAGATCCACATATCTATGACCATAGCTCTGTAAATATTCCTGCATACTATATAAAGAATATAAGGTATTGATATATGCAGGTGATTCCATATTACTGTTTATCAGTTGGTCTCGATATTTACTGTATTCCCCATAGCTTGTACGGATGGAAAAAAGCTGAGCATATCTGTTTTCTCCAAGATGAAGATAATCAAACTGTTCAGAATTAATTGCATTTTCAGTTTCTTTGGCTGACTTTAACAATATCTCTTTATTTTCATATGTCTTACTATCAATAAATTGATCAAATGCTTCTTTTTCACGATCAATCGCTGTTACAATCTCTCCAGCCTTTGAATTGTCATCCATAATGTTATTCACATCTATGACAAAAAGCCTTATTAAAACAGCATCAAAAATAATAGCTACTAATATGGCTAATATAACAATCCCCGTAAAAATTGATAACTTATTTTTTATTTTGATCTTATTCCAAAACGATTTTATTTTTCCCATAAGTACCCAAAAAAGACAGCGTATAAATAACTACATAATAATTATTATAACGCTGTCTTCATCAAATTACTATCTTCTAAGCTTTTCGCATAAGAATTCGTAGAATTCTTCCTTTTTATCTCCAAGCATTCTATCAGTAAGCATATATCCATGTCTGCCATCAGACATAACTACAATCATATTCTTCTGCTTGATAGCATTTGTGATCCTACTCCACTTAATATTCTCACACTTACCATCACATTCAACAAGAACTCCTCTGTCATTAAATGTAAGCATCAGATTATTAGGAAGATTCTCAAGCTGTTTCACGCTTTTACCGTAAATAGCCAGAGGTTGTATAACAGGAAATATCATACATCCAATGATCATAAAAGCTTTCAGAATACCACCTGAGGTACTCCAGAATCTGATGGTAAGCATGATCATAGCCACCATAAAAACAACATTTATTATTCCAATAAATGAACGATAAATTCTTAGCATGGCTATATACCACAAGTCTTTCGGTTTTACATCTGATATATACTTATATTCCATATATTAATTCCTTATTTAGAAAATATATTAGGTAAGAACATGCTGATCTCAGGTATAAATGTAAGTAAAAGTAAAACTACAATCATGCACAGATAAAATGGAAGTGTAGCCTTAACAACTTTTTCCATTTTCACCTTACCTACTGCAGAACCAATAAACAGTACCGCTCCAACTGGTGGTGTCAAAAGACCTATACCACAGTTTAGAACTATCATGATACCAAACTGTATCGGATTAATTCCTATAGATTGAGCTATAGGAAGAAGGATAGGTGTCGCAATCAATATGATAGGAGCCATATCCATTATGCATCCTAATACAAGAAGTATCAGATTAAGCAGAAGCGCTATCAGAATAGGATTTTGAGTTAATCCTATGATGGCATTTGCCGCAATATCCGGCACATGTAATGTTGTAAGACAATAGCCGAAAATACTTGATGTAGAAATCAGGATAAGTACGATAGAAAGTGTATCTATGCACTGCTCAAGTACTTTCCAGATTCCCTTTAAGGTAAGTCCCTTATAGATGACCACACTTACAAAAAGACTGTATATAACAGCTATAGCCGCCGATTCTGTGGCTGTGAAAACACCACCTACTACACCAACTACAACAATGATAATAGCTGCCAACGCCCAGATAGAAACACTGAATTGTTTTAAAAATGTTTTGATACTGAACTTTTCTCCCTTTGGATAACGTCTCTTTTTAGAGATAATATAAGATCCAACCATGAGAGAAAGGGCCAACAAAGCTCCAGGTACATAGCCGGCAAGAAAAAGACTTCCGACTGAGATACCACCGGCACTCATAGCATAGATAACCATGTTATGGCTAGGAGGAACGAGCAGTCCCTCACATGATGATGTGATCGTTACTGCAGTAGAAAAATCATCATCATATCCCTGTTCAACCATCATGGGAATAAGAATACTTCCAAGTGAAGCTGTATCTGCTGCAGCTGATCCGGAGATACCTCCGAAAAAGTACGATGCAACAATATTAACCATTGCCATACCACCTGTCATCCATCCTACACAAGAGTTGGCCAAAGCTATCAGTTTTTCTGATATACCTCCACTTCCCATAATACATCCCATTGTTATGAAAAATGGTACTGCCATCAAACTGAAGGAACTGATTCCTTTAACCATCTGCTGACAAACAGTCGTAAGAGGAAGTCCCTGATATAACAAACAAATTATAGATGCGATAGCTACCGCATATGCAATCTGAAATCTCAGCATAACCAATATAAGAAAGCTGATAAGCAATATTGCAATAGCTGTTCCATTTACTGCCATTACTTATTATCCTCCTTTATATCCTTTATAAATATGCTTTTGATTGTATTGTATATAGACTCCAATTCGAATATAAACATTGCTATTCCTGCCACCGGAACAGGAAAATACATCCAGAATCTCGAAACGGAAGGCATACTGATATAGGATCCTTTTCCACCAATCGTTACAGCATACTTCCAACCAACTACAATCATTATGACAGCAAGGGCTAAAACGCAGACATCATTTAATATATCAAGAGCCTTTATAACTCCTTTAGGCAGATATGAATCAAATGCTGTCATTCGTATATGTGCCCCACGTCTGATTGCAAGTGCCGCCGATAATACCGCCATATAAGACATAAGTGTAAGTACTACTTCTTCACTCCATGATGGATCAGGAATAAAACTGATATATCTTCCTGCTACACAGAAGCTGGTGATCAAAATATCTGCTATAAGAAAAATCTTACAGACAACCAGCATTATTTTATATGTCATGTCATACAAAGGTTTTATCTTATCTACTTGTTTAAAAAAGCCTTTCATAAATCCTCTTTTCTAAACAAGGCACAAAAAAGATAACTTTTTGTGCCTTGTAATTTACTACCTATTAATGACGAACAAGAATTACTGCATATCTACAATCTTCTTATAAAGATCCTCCTGACCCTTGATATTCTCGTCAATCACAGGTTTTACTGCTTCCTGCCATGGTGTCAGATCAGAAACTTCAATGATATTTACACCATCACTCTTAAGCTGTTCAAGAACCTCATTCTCTTTCTGAGCTGAAATCTCACGGTTGTAAGCCTGAGCAGCCTTGCCTGCCTCGATAATAATCTGCTGCTGTTCTTCAGAAAGCTCATTCCAGGCCTCATCTGTGATGATGATCTCTGTTGCACCTATGGTATGACCATCAAGGATCATGTAAGGTGCTACTTCTGGAAATGCATTTGACTTATAGTTTGCGATTGGCTGTTCTGCGCCATCAACAACACCTGTCTGAAGTGAGGAATAAAGGTCAGTAAAAGGTATAACTGTAGGTGAAGCACCAAGTCCCTTTGCAAGTCCTTCCATAATAGGGTCCTCAGATACACGAAGCTTCATTCCATTAAATGAACTGATGTCTGTGATCTCATCCTTTGTAAAGAAATGACGGAAACCTTCCTCACCATAGAAGATTCCTCTTACACCTAAGTTGTGTTCAACCGGTTCATTAAGGAATTCATTTGCCAGATCAGAAGTTGCAAAATTCCAATAGTGATCACGACTTACAAATGTATAAGGAAGTGAAAGAAGCATAGATTTCTCAGCACCATATGGTGTCAATGAGAATGCTGATATTCTTGAGATATCAACTGTTCCTCCGCCACCCATCATGTTATCAAGTACGTCCTTTTCAGCACCAAGAACACCACTTGCCTGAAGGTCAATCTTGATCGCACCGTTTGATCTTGATTCAACCTCTTCCTTGAACTTTGTATCTGTCATTCCAACGATCGTATCAGGTGGATTAACCTCAGCCATTACAAGTGTGATCTCACTACCTGTAGGCTCAGCTTCAGCTTTAGCAGAATCATCTGTTGCTGTGTCTTCTGATGTAACTGTCTCTGCTGCTGTTGTTGCCGCTGTAGTAGTTTCTGTAGGTTTCTCTGGAGCTTTTACTCCACATCCTGTCAGTGCAAGGACAGTTCCTACTGTTAAAAATGCCATAATTGATTTTCTCTTCATAATAACCTCCCTTAAAAAGAATAAATGACATTATTCGTTACTTCTACATATATTATAGGTTAAATATATAATGCATAAAATCAGACATTCTTAATATAAGGCAGGATATTTTTAATATTATGAATACAAAAGAGGCCCGAAGGCCTCTTAATTACATTTTCATTATTTAATTGGATGAAGATTCTTGAGAGACACATCAAGGATTGGAGCTGAATGAGTCAGGGCACCGCTCGATATATAATCTACTCCCATTTCTACATACTTTGAAAGATTCTCACGTGTTACATTACCGGAGATCTCAATCTCTGCCCTGTGGTCGATAAGAGCTATAGCTTCTTTAAGCATTTCAGGTGTCATGTTGTCAAGCATGATAATATCTGCTCCTGCTTCAAGAGCTTCCTTAACCATCTCTATATTTTCTACTTCTACCTCGATCTTACGAACAAAAGGAGCATACTCCTTCGCCATTTTGATTGCTTCTTTAACTCCTCCTGCTGCTCCGATATGATTATCCTTAAGGAGTACACCATCTGAGAGATTATATCGATGATTATTACCACCACCGACTTTAACCGAATACTTTTCAAAAACACGGTTATTTGGAGTTGTTTTACGAGTATCCAGAAGCTTAGTATTTGTCCCCTCAAGAAGGCTCGCAGTCTTATTAGTATATGTAGCTATACCACTCATTCTCTGAAGATAGTTAAGTGCAGTACGCTCACCACTCAGGATAACTCTCATATCACCTGTAACAGTAGCCAGGAGTTCACCCGGAACAACTCTGTCACCATCCTGCTTCTTAAGTTCGATCTTCATATCCTTATCCATAAGTTCAAAAACTCTTGCGAAAACATCAAGTCCGCATATGATTCCTTCTTCCTTACAGATGAGATCTGCAGTTCCAGGTACAGGTCCTTTAACTACACTGTTTGTGGATACATCCTCGCTTGTGATGTCCTCCTTAAGCGCAGACAATATAAGTGGATCTACATTACATAGTAAAGTTGCCTTATCAAACATTTTTCTTCCTCCGATTATTTCTTTTGAGTTGTATCAGCTTTAGCGATCGCGTCCAGCACGATCTTTCTATATTGTTTATCAAGTTCATCCGAATCCATATATATATCGAGATCCGGAATTTGCAGCTCATCATATTCAAGCTTTTCGTATTTATCTGTTATATCTTTTGCGGCAAGCTTCGCAAAGACCATACTCTCCAGGAGCGAATTGCTCGCCAGTCTGTTTCTGCCATGAACACCATTGCATGCTGTCTCACCTATTGCATACAAATGCTCACATGTCGTCTTGCTCTGGTAATCCACCTTAATACCGCCCATGTAATAATGCTGTGCAGGAACGATTGGAATAGGTTCTTTCGTAACATCATACCCCTTCTCAGCACAGTACTTAACTATGTTTGGGAAATGTGTTCTTATCTCTTCTTCTGGAATCGGGCGAAGGTCCTCCCAAACATGAGGTGTACCATCCTTTTCCATCTGTTCCAGGATCTTACCTGTTAAAACATCTCTCGGCAAGAGCTCATCAACGAATCTGTTACCATTCTTATCAAGCAGTATTGCTCCTTCTCCTCTTACCGACTCAGATATAAGGAAGTTCCTGTCTTCAGGTTCTGTAGTATAAAACGTTGTCGGATGAATCTGGATATAGTTTATATCCCTGACAGCTATATCATATTTGAGCGCCAGTGCAACAGAATCTCCCGTAAGATTTCTGAAATTAGTAGAATTATTATATAATCCACCGATACCTCCGGTTGCAAGTATCGTGTAATCAGCTGTTATGATCGATACATCTTCTCTAGACTCATAATCTGCTGATTTCTCACCTGCACGCCCGGAATTATCCTTAACTATCGCACCGTAACAGCAATTATCTTTTATAAGAAGATCAACCATCTTCTGATACTCTATAATCTCGATATTATCACGAGTCTTTACTTCGGCCCAGAGTTTTTCCGTAATCTCTCTTCCTGTTATATCTCTGTAGAATGCAATTCTCGGCTTGCTGTGGCCTCCCTCTCTGGTATATCTCAGCGAGCCATCTTCGTTCTTTGTAAATCTTACTCCGTAACTTAAAAGTTCCTCTGCAAGCTCCTTTGAATTCCTTATCATCAGGTCGACAGAACCGTTGTCATTTTCATAATGACCAGCCTTCATTGTATCTTCAAAATATGCATCATAATCAGACATATCATTAAGAACACACATTCCCCCCTGAGCCAGGAATGAATCACTTCTTTCTACATTACGTTTCGTAATAACCGTAACCTTCTTATCTGCTGGCAAATGAAGTGCCGCGATAAAACCTGAGCATCCACTACCAACCACTAAAATATCTGTATGAATAAATGAATTATTAAATGCCATGAGCATCTCTCTCTTTCGCCATGCCAAAAAGTATTATTGCAATAGCATAACACACCACATTATACCTGACAAGACACCTGTAAAGAATTCTGTTGACATCAATAAATATCATGTTTATACTGTCGATTAATATTTTATTTTTAGTAGGAGAATAAGTAAATGACTATTCAACAAATGCAGGACGAAATCCTTCGTATAAAGAAAGAAAAGGATATATGTATCCTCGCTCATGCTTATCAGAATCATGAAATATGTGAGATTGCCGATTATGTTGGTGATTCATTTGGGCTCGCAGTAAATGCATCAAAGGATTCTAAGAAAAATGTACTTATGTGCGGAGTTCGCTTTATGGCAGAAACCGTAAAGATCATATCACCTGAAAAAAATGTCATTCTTGTTTCTCCTGATGCAGGCTGTCCTATGGCAGATCAGATTAAGCCTGAAGATCTTGCTGAACTAAAAAAACAGTATCCAGACTATACAACAGTCTGCTATATTAACACGACTGCAGAACTTAAAACATATTGTGACGCATGTGTGACTTCTTCTGCTGCTATCAATATTGTAAGCAAGCTTCCAAATGACAAAATTCTCTTCGTTCCGGACCCTCATCTTGGTTCCTGGGTAGCTGAAAAACTTCCTGAAAAGCAGTTTGCATTTTTCGAAGAAGGTGGATGTCCAACTCACTTCCGTCTTACAGCCGCTGATGTAAAGAAAGCAAAAGAAGCTCATCCAAATGCACTCTTACTTGTACATCCGGAATGCCGCAAGGAGATTGTGGATCAGGCTGATTATGTCGGTAGTACAACAGGCATTATGGACTACGCCAAGAAGAGCGATAACAAAGAATTCATCATTGGAACTGAGAATAGCATTGTCAGTCATTTACAACTTGCATGTCCTGACAAACAATTCTATGCACTTTCAAAGATGTGTGTCTGCATGAACATGCGCCTCACTACTCTCGGAGATGTATATGCTGCAGTTAAAGGACTGGCCGGTGAAGAGATCACATTACCGGAAGAAACGATTATAAAGGCTAAAAAATGTATCGACGTAATGCTTGAACTTGGATAATATTTTTTCTATTATTTATAATAATCGAGTAGGGGAGATTACCTCTCCCCTCTCACACCACCAGTACGTGCCGTTCGGCATACGGCGGTTCAACATAACTTCAAAGCATGACGCTCATTGTAATAATCGAAACAACTAACAAGCCCCGCTTTTGTAAGCACTT
>JAFYHN010000110.1 GCA_017539165.1 Eubacterium sp. | reverse complement strand
CTCACCGCTTTATAATCACATCTGATCACGGATTTATATACAAGCATGATAAATTGACCGAAAGTGACAAGATCGGTGGAGTGCTTGGCAAGGATGCAGAAATAGGACGTAGATTTATTGTGTCAAAGGATGCTGTAGTGGATGATGGCATTCAGAGTGTTGCTATGAGTAAAATTCTGGATAATGATGACGATAAAGCTGTGTCTTTCCCAATAAGTAGCAACATCTTCAAAGTGATAGGCGGCGGATCCAATTTTGTTCATGGTGGATCTTCTCCGCAAGAGATGCTGGTGCCTATTGTTGACTTGAAAATGGATAAGTATCATGTCGATGTTAAGAATGCTGAGATTGCTCTTGTAAGCATGATTCAGAAAATTACAAATCTGATAGTAACAATGGATTTTATCCAGTCTGATGCGGTAAGCGATACTGTTAAGAAGACAAAGTATAGGCTTAGCTTCAAATCTGAAGATGGTGAACTCATATCCAATGAGAATAGTTATGTTGCTGATAATAGGGATAAGAATGCTCAGAACCGTATGTTTAGATTAAGGTTCGAGTTTAAGAATCAAAAGTACGATAAAGATAAGCAGTATTATCTTACAGTTGTAGATGAGGTTACCGGACTTGAATTGTTCAGACATCCGGTAATAATGGATCTTGCTTTTGCAGATGATTTTGGATTCTGATAAAGGATAGGAGAACAAGAAATGGACGAAAATGCTTTAGCTGATAATAGAGAAATGATAAAGAACAAGCTTCGTCAAAACTTCGACGGAAAGATCGTGCGTAAGGATCTTACTAAGAAAATTAAACAAGGGGCAAATGTTCCGGTATATGTACTCGAATTTCTTCTCGGACAATACTGTAGCTCAGATGATGATGAGGTAATAAATTCTGGGCTAGAGACAGTAAAGAAGATCCTTTCTGATAATTTTGTGCGTCCTGATGAATCTCAGAAGATATTATCTGTTTTACGCCAAAATGGAACACATACAATTATTGATATGGTAACGGTAAACCTCAATATCAAAAAAGACAGATATGAGGCAATCTTCACTAACATGGGATTAACGAATATTCCTATTTCAGAGGAGTATCCAACAAAGTTCGATAGACTTCTCTGTGGTGGCATATGGTGTATTGTTCAGCTTGAGTATAATTTTGTTGAAGAAGATAGAGATTCATCGCCTATCAGCATCCGTAAACTAACTCCTATACAGATGCCACACATTGATATTGAAGAGTTGAAATCTGGAAGAAAAGCGTTTTCGAAAGAAGAATGGATGAATGTGCTTCTTCGTTCTTCCGGAATGGAGCCGGATACTTTGAGTTACCGTGAGAAATGGTTGCTCATATCCCGTATGCTTCCACTCGTAGAGAACAACTTTAACTTCTGTGAACTTGGTCCCAGAAGTACTGGTAAGTCTCATCTCTTTAAGGAGATATCCCCTAACAGTATTCTCGTGTCCGGTGGTCAAACAACAGTAGCTAATCTTTTCTACAATATGGGTCGAAGAACTATTGGTCT
>JAFYHN010000109.1 GCA_017539165.1 Eubacterium sp. | reverse complement strand
ATGAGCCTTTAAAACTCATCGATATGGGTGACGGCTTTATAAGTGAGGTTGAAAAGAGTGATTCGGAATGCCTTAAAGCCATAGGGTTCATGAATGACGATCTGATATACGGTGTCAGTCATAAAAACGATATAATCTATAACAAACTGGGTGATATAACGTTTCTTATGGCTAAGCTGATCATAAGATCGACCTATGGTGCCGTGTTAAAGGAATATGATTTTGATGATATATATGTCGTTGAGGGAACGATAAGCGGTAACCAGATAAGCTTAAAGAGAGTTCAAAAACAGAGCGACGGAAGTTTTGTCGATACTCATGACGATCAGATAACGAATAACGAGAGTGTGGATCCGGGAAAAAACAGAGTTGTTTATGTTGCGACAGAACTCTTTGAAAAGATAGCCCAGATAGAATTAAAGAACAATATTGATTCCAAAACACTCAAATTCCTTACACCCAAGGAAGTACTGCATGACCAGGGAAAGAATGTCTCTGTTCAAAAGGGTGAGGATAAGCACAGATATTATCTGTATTACAACGGACATATAAGCAAAGTGAGTGATACTCCCGGAGATGTCATTCGTCCCGCATACGATCTGAGAGGCATAGTTGTTGATAATCGCGGAGATGAGATATATAAGCGAAGCGAGACACATGCGAGAAATCAGATCATGTCCATAAAAGAAGACAGCATGGATGAGAACAAGGACTCACTGGCGATCTGTCTTGATGTTATGTTAAAACAGAGGGGAATATCAAGAAATACAGAGTATATGCTTGCACAGGGCAGTACTCCGTATGATATACTTAATGAGAACCTGGATGGTGTGACTGTTCTTAATCTGACAGGATGTACCATGGACACCGCGATATATTATCTGAACATGGATATCCCGGTTTTAGCCATCGCTGAGGATAACAGGGCGGTTCTGCTTGTCGGATACAATGAGCAGAACATGGTATGGTATGATCCTGAACTCGGAAGCATATACAAGAAGGGAATGACGGATTCAAGGAATACATTCACATCATGCGGCAATGCATTCCTTACATATTCGATAGAAACACAGGACTAAATATTAAATTCTAATTTAATAAAGGAGGATAGATATGAGCAAAGTAAATGATTTTCTCTCTGAGGCAGGCGTGTTCTTTTTGGCAACTGTTGACGGTGATCAGCCTAAATGCAGACCGCTTGGAGCACATATGGAGATGGACGGAAAGGTGATCTTCGGAGTTGGAGATTTCAAGAATGTCTACAAACAGATGGTGGCTAATCCAAAGGTTGAGATAGTTGCATCAAAGCAGGACGGACACTGGATGCGTTATACAGGCAAGGCAGTATTTGAGACTGATGAGAAATATGCCCAGGCAATGTTGGAGGGAGCTCCTCAGTTAAAAGCAATATACAACGAGCAGACCGGTAACAAGATGATGTGCTTCCATATCGAGGATGCAACTGCTGTTGATATAATGGTAATGGGAGACGGCGAGAGCCTTCTTTAAGAAGCAAAAAAAAGGATGAGTTTTAAACTCATCCTCAGACTGTAGACAAAGTTAGTTGCGGGATTCGATTTCCGCAACTAATTTTTTGCTTTATAGGAAAGTTCTCAACAGAAAAAATAAAGAATAAAAAAATCGCCCAGATATCACTGAGCGCAAAAACCAGATGATCGATCAAAAGATGTAGAAACCTTCTTCACCAAAATCATCATCAAAATCGTCTTCAGTTAGGAAGTAATGCATATCCAGCAGATCATCAACAGACATATTTTTGATATCGCCGGGAGTCATTCCTTCAGGTGGTTCTTTTATATACCTCTTTCTGAGTTCCTCTGCAAAGGCTTGTTCATTACTGTTCATAGCTTCATGCTCCAATTCTTTTTGTATATTTTATCATAGAGTTGGAGCGATAAGAAGAAGGAGGTTTGGCGCGATGATTCCGCATTACCTTTTCATATAACTCTTGCAGGGAGACTCGTTTGTGATGGTAATAGATATCAAGTACGGACATCTCATTCCCACAACAGGGACATTTGAGAGGATCATAACCGAATGATGAAAGGATGGAAGTGCGCCATTTGATGAAGTCAAGCATGAATCTGTGTTTTTCCTTGGGAATGGCACGGTGAAGAAGCTTATCTGAGTCTTTATGTCGGGCGTATATCCCATAGTATCTGATCATCTTAAAGTTCTTTTCGGGGATATGCTGCACCAGACGCTTCATGAACTCGAGAGCGGGTATGGTCTCTTCGATGTATTTGTTATCTTCGTGTCTGTTGTAATGAAAAGTGACCATTTCACCATCATAGTTATCTATTCTCTTGGTAGCGATGACGGGACGTCCGAGATAACGACCTATATATTTGGAGATAGCCTTTGGGTCACATTGACTTGGTTTGGCATAAATGTAGAAACCATTCTTATGTTCTCTGTAAATAAGTGCTTTGGTAGGCTTGAAAGAAGGACCGATGTGAGCCTGCATCTCATTGAGGAGTGCGGTACAAAAAGAGTCACGTAGCAGATGATAGTTAAAGTGTGTTACGCGTCGCCATAAAAGGTTGTTGCCAATCCCGCCTTCTGTGATGAGACAGTGGATATGAGGGTTCCATTGAAGGCTTCTGCCAAAAGTATGTAAGACACATATGAAACCGGGAGTGAAGTTCTGAGATTTGTTCATCTGATGGAACATGCGAAAGATAACATCCCTTACAGCAAGGAACAGACAATTAAGTAGTTCGCGATCCTCAAGAAAGAAGTGACGTAATTCCTGAGGTATAGTGAAAACACAATGCCGGTGGACACAGTTGATGAGTTTAAAAGACATGGCCGTTGTGCGGTCAATAGAGTACATGTTTCCACACGTGGGGCAGAACCTGCTGTGACATCTGAAAGGGACGAATTTTAGATTACCACATTTGGTACAGCCATACATAGCGCCGCCAAAAGAGGGATCACCACAGTTTATCATCTTGTCCACGTTTTCAACGACGGAATCACGAGGATGAGTGAGAAATATAAGTTCTTCATAATGATCTTTAAAGATATCTTGAAGGATATTTGACATAAGATAATTATGAAGTAAAAGCAATAAAAAGAAAACCCCACCCCTCAAGATTGAGGGGCAGGGGAGTTGAGTAGGCGAAGCCTATTTTTTAT
>JAFYHN010000108.1 GCA_017539165.1 Eubacterium sp. | reverse complement strand
GACCAGAGATTTGCTTACAGCTTCCTTCAGATTCCACCTCACGATGGACACCCTTGCTGTTCGGCTATACACTTCCCACTATCTGGGCGTGTTCGGGACTTACACCCATTAGAGCGCGCCCATGGCGCGCAAACTAAAAAAAAGCAGGATTCAAATCTGAATCCTGCGTAATAACTACATCGACAGTGCGGGGATAAGTATTGTGATATCGGTTCCCCTGCCTTCTTCACTTTCCACGGTGATTCCATATTCTTCTCCGTAGAAGTGTTTTATTCTGTCATTTACATTTTTTACTCCGTAGCCTTTCGAGCCTTCGGTAAGTATCTGCTGAGCCACATCCTCCGGCATTCCCAGTCCGTTATCGGATACTGTCAGCTTTATTATACCTTCCTGTTCCATCTTGCCAGTTATCTTGATCAGTCCGCGACCATCGGTCTTGATATCTATTCCGTGGTCGATAGCATTCTCTATCAGTGGCTGAAGAAGCAGGTTCGGTATAGAATAATCCATTATATCCTGTGATATATCGTATTCAACATCAAATCCATTATCATGCATCATCAGCTGAATATCTATATATGACTGAATATTACTTATCTCATCTTTTATCGAAGTGATATTCTTGCCCTTATTAAGTGATGTTCTATAAAACTTTGAAAGGAGCAGTGTTATACGGCTGATATCCGGCTGTTTCGCCTCTATCGCTTTCCAGTTGATCAGCGAAAGTGAATTATATAGGAAGTGCGGATTGATCTGCGCCTGAAGAGCCTTCATCTCCGCTTCCTTCTGCGAAAGCTTGCCCTTGTATACTTCATTGATCAATGTGTTGATCCTATCAACCATGTTTCCGAATCCTCGGATAAGCGTTCCGATCTCATCCTTTGAATCGCTATGTATCTTAACCTCATAATCTCCGGCCTCGACAGCTTTCATATTGTCGGTCAGCGTCTCAATAGTACCCACATACTTTCGGGACACTATAGTGGCAACAAGTGACGCGATAATGATACACACAAGCGAAACAACTATTACCACACTTATGATAGATCTGATAGACATATTGATGACCGAATCCGGTTTATATATCGCCGCCGTCCATCCCTGCCTGGTATTCTTTTTAACTACTGTAAATCTCGTACCATCACTTTTTATCTTGTAATTTCTCTTATTTTCATCAGAAGATATCCCCTTATACATTACTGCGGAATCAAGAACATATCTTTCATCATCAAATGATTCAAATGAATATACTTCATTTCCGTCTTCATCATAGATAACAACTCCATATTTACCACTTTCCATTTTGGAAAACATCTCAAATAGCGAGTCATATTCCACCTCTATATAGAGATATCCTTCGCTTTTCAGTTCTTCCAAAAGCGGCATACGTCTTACAAGAAAAGCTTTCTTTTTCGCCTCATCTACAAACCAATAGATATCACTGTCAGCACTCTGACTAAGTTTCATCTTCCACGCTTCATTCTCCACCTCACTCAGCGGTGCGATAGTGCTGTCATGCTTTACGATATCAGAATCTACATATATCGTAAGAATGCGCATGTCACGATTGAAGTACTTAACACCCGACAGCAGCGGATCCACAACATCTCTCAGTTCCTTATACACTTCAAATGAACTCGTATACTCAGAACTGTCATACTTATATCCGATCACGTTCGAAATAGTCTGGTTATAAGCAATATAATCAGACAGGTTATTGTAAATATCTATTTTATTCTCCATGCCCAGGATAGCCTGTGACATGTAGTCCCTCATATTGGTCCGCTCACGTTCCACCAGATTGCGTCTGGAGACTATGTAGGAAAAAATACCCATTATCAGAAGCGGAACAATGCTTATCACCAAAATGAAAAGCAGGCTTTTTCTTCTGAAGGACATATTCGCTAGCTTAAGCCTTATTCCGTTCATTTATTACCCCTGGTCTCTGAACTTCTGAGGACTCACACCAAAATATTCCCTGAAACTCTGACAGAAATAAGAAACATTTTCGTATCCGACCTCATTACTGATGGTAACAACTTTCTTATGAGTTGTTTCCAGCATCTCTTTAGCCTTCTCCATTCGATATGCTTTTATAAACTTACTGAGATTCTGACCTGTTTCATTCTTAAATACAAATGACAGATAACTCGGCGCCATATACACCTTGTCTGCCAGGTCATTTACACTCAGATCCTTATCATAATTATCATAGATATACTGTTTGATATCTTCAATCTCTCTGTGAATCATCTGTGGATTTCTGCCGAATATCTTCTCAAGCTTATCGATATTCGCCAGCATTATCTCCTTAATCTCATCAAATGTGTTCGTACAATATATACGCTCTATCTCTCTACTCTGCTGCATCTCGTCAGCGTCAGGCATGTTGTCATAGAACTCTTTCAGCAGATTTGAAAAAACAAACTTAACATATACCTGAGAATACGCATTCTTCCCTGTATACTTCTCAGATAATTCTCCAAAATGCGTCCTCAGATTCAGAATATCTTTCATTCTGACATCCTGCTTGATCTGTTTCATCAGGGTATCATTCTCTATCTCAGCAACTTCACTTCCACAAGTCTCATCCTGTTGTTCAAATACAAACCTTCCGGTAGTATAAAACTTCTCCTGCATCAACCCTTCCAGAACCTTAAAATGTTCCGCAACGGAAGCCGCATCCGGGTCAAAGGCTTCGCTTATAGCAACATATGCCGTCTCACCGTAATTAGTCTTGAGCAGACTTATAAGTCTGTCTGCCATCGCATGAAGCGCGTCACACCGTTCTTCGCAAGATCCGTCTTTATCTTCGAGGAAAAGAAGACATTGCTGAGAATTCAGATTCAGATATCTTGCACGTTCTTCTACTGCAGTTTTAATCTCATCTTCGATGGCATTTCCAACCCTTCCGAAAAATTCCTTATCCGTTTCAAGAAGTATCATCCTGTGAAACGCAAGGATATCTTCATCAAGAATATTCTTCGACTTATCCAGTTCTTCATTGCTGAGATTGCCATACACCATCTGGTACAGGAAATGTTTTCCTATATATTCACGGCTTTCCTGCTCATACTCCTGCTTCAGGCTTATCTCATCCAGCTCTCCTATCACCTTATTCATGGTTGCTGCGAATTCTTCCGGATCGACAGGCTTCAGAACATAGTCCTCCACTCCCATCTTCATTGCAAACTTAGCATACTCGAATTCACTGTACCCGCTGAATATGATAATCTTCATATCAGGATAGAGAGGAGCAGCCTGACGTATAAGTTCTATACCATCAATAAATGGCATCTTCACATCCGTCAGTAGAATATCGACTCTGGTCTTACTCAAGAATTCCAGAGCATCCTTTCCATTGACTGCCTCATATATCTCCAGCTCAAGCTTTCCTTCTTCCAGAAGATATTTGATTCCATTTCTTTCGATTTTTTCATCATCTACTATAAGTAATTTGTACATACAGCCCCCAAACAACTGTTTCAATCCGCACTTAACACGAATCGAATGATCATATGAATTAATAAGGTAAGCCGAATACCGACTTACCTTATTATTATCTAATATGACCTATGCTCTGTCAAAAGATTTTTGCGTTCAATCAAGTTAATTCCCTTATAGTTTCCAGATATCACGATTGTACTCAGCGATAGTTCTGTCTGATGAAAAGAAACCAGACTTAGCTATATTGATCAGCATCTTTCTAGCGAAGAGATATCTGTTGTCATAGTCTCTGAACGCTGTATCCTTTACTTTCAGATAATCTTCAAAATCCGGAAATGTCATAAACCAGTCTTTATTCAGAAGCTCATTATAAAGTCTTGTAAGGCATTCCTTATCACCGATTGATATCATCTCATCTCCGATAATAAAATCTACAGTTTCCTTCAGGACTTCGTCACTTTCATAGTATTCCTTCGAAGAATAATCGCCTCTCTCGTATCTCTCAATAACAGTGTCGCTGTCTTCACCGAATATGTAGATATTGTCATCTCCAACAAGATCTCTTATCTCCACATTCGCTCCATCCATAGTTCCGAGAGTAACCGCTCCGTTCAGCATGAACTTCATATTACCTGTTCCCGAGGCCTCTTTAGAAGCAAGCGATATCTGCTCGGAAATGTCTGACGCCGGAATTACTTTCTCAGCATATGTAACATTGTAGTTTTCCAGCATTACTATTCTGAGATAAGGGCTCACTTCAGGGTCATTTGCAGTAAGTTCCTGCATACAAAGTATGAGGTGAATTATGTCCTTCGCTATAGTATAAGCAGGCGCTGCCTTCGCACCAAATATCATTGTGATAGGTGTAGGTGGCAGGATTCCTCTCTTGATCTCAAGATATTTATGGATTCCGTAGAGGACATTTAACTGCTGTCTCTTATACTCATGAAGTCTCTTAACCTGGATATCAAATATCGAATCAGGATTTATCTTAACACCTTCTTTCTCGAAGATGTAATCTGCCAGTTTTTCCTTATTGTTTTTCTTTATCTTAAGCAGTTCATCGAGAACAGTCATATCATTCTCATATCTGAGAAGATTCTCAAGTGCTGCAGCATCACGTCTGTATTCACTTCCGATCTTCTCTTCTATATATCGAGCCAGTTCATGGTTGGCATGAAGAAGCCATCTTCTAAATGTTATACCGTTCGTCTTGTTGTTAAACTTCTCAGGATATAATGCATAGAAGTTGCTGAGCTCGCTGTTCTTCAGGATCTCTGTATGAAGATATGCAACTCCATTTACGCTGCTTCCGTAATGAATATCCATATGAGCCATATGAACACGGTCTTCATCATCAATGATATAAACCGATTCATCATCGAACTTCTCTCTAACCTGTTCATCGAGGTATCTTATGATCGGAACAATCTGAGGAGCCACTTTCTCTATATATTTTATAGGCCACTTCTCAAGTGCTTCTGAAAGGATTGTGTGGTTAGTATAAGCGCATACTCTTGATACGATCCAAGCTGCCTCACTCTTCTCCATTCCCTTTTCAACCAGAAGTCTTATCAATTCCGGAATAACCATAGATGGATGAGTATCATTTATCTGTATTGCAACATAATCTGCGAGATCATGAAGATTACTTCCTCTTTCCACAGCTTCCTCAAGTATAAACTGTGCTGCATTACTTACCATAAAGTACTGCTGATATATACGAAGAAGATTACCTTCCTCGTCACTGTCATCAGGATAAAGGAACAGTGTCAGATTCTTCTCTATATCTGTCTTATCAAAACTGATTCCTTCCTTAACTATAGAATCATCAACGCTGTCCAGATCAAAGAGATGCAGTTTATTCGTTATATTGTTGTATCCCGTAACAGATATATCATAGAGTGAAGACTCAACATCGAAGTCCCCGAATGAAACCTTGTAACGATTTGATTTCTTTATCAGAAAACTCTTATCATCTATCCATGGATTGACATTTTCATCCTGAAGATGGTTCTTGAACATCTGTTTAAAAAGCCCCAGATGATAGTTAAGTCCTATTCCGTCACCATTAAGTCCGAGCGTCGCAATAGAATCCAGGAAGCATGCAGCAAGTCGTCCCAGACCACCGTTACCGAGAGATGGCTCAGCCTCAAGCTCTTCTATCTCAGCAAGACTTTTTCCAGCCTCCTCAAGCTCAGAAGCAATCTCATCATACAGCCCAAGGTTAATAAGATTATTTCCCATCAGCTTTCCGATCAGGAATTCCGCTGATATATAATACAATTTTCTCTTTCCGATCTGTCTGTTATTCGGTCTGACTCTTTCCTCCGCTTTCTTCTGACAAAGTCCGAGAATGTGCACATACAGTTCTTCATTTGAAAGATCTGCTATGGAAACTTCTCTTCCGGTCCTTTCGGAGATGTATTCTTCCAGAACTTTTCTTTCCTGCTTCTTTCTTCCGGATGTATATATAAGCTTTGCGAATTTATCTGTAACTTCAGGGCTATACTGATTCTCAAGCATACGCCACCTCCAGTTATTTCCTATTGTTGACGGTTTATTCATCCTTGCTTCATTTCCAAGACGGAGAAGATCCTGCATCTGGAATATCACTGTATCTGCAATACTGTTAAATGCAATCCTGTACAACTCTTCCAGGAGACCTTCCGCATCTTTAGCTCCTGTATAATCCAGTGCAAATCTGTAATCCTGCTCGTTCATATTTTTACAGAATCCCAGAAGCGTTTCATTATCATGAGTTCCACCATATACAACATTATTTCTGGTAATATTATGTGGCAGATGTTTATTATGAGGTCCACTGTCAAATGCAAACTCAATAAGTTTCATTCCCGCATATCCAGACTCAAGAAGTGTATCATCAACTTCCTTTGTAGTATCTCCAAGATCTTCGGCGATGATAGCACACTTACCTCTCGCTTCATCCAGCGCTCTGATAAGCCTCATTCCCGGACCCTTCTTATAACATCCTTCTTTCGGATCTTTATCGTACGGAATCGTATAGTATCTTACAAATCCGATAAAATGATCTATCCTTATTACATTAAAGAGCCTGGCACCTACTTCAATTCTCTTTTTCCACCAGTCAAATCCAGTAGACTCAATCTTGTCCCAAGCATAGAGAGGGTTACCCCACTTCTGACCATATGAACAGAAGTAGTCAGGAGGACATCCTGCAACATCGATTGGTCTGCCTGCCTCATCCAACTGGAACACATCTCTGTTGGCCCAGACATCTGAACTATCAAGCGCAGCATATATTGGAATATCTCCAATGATGCTTATATGTCTCTGCTCTGCATAAAGCTTCATCTCTGCCCACTGTTTATAGAACTCATACTGAAGGAAACACCAGTACTCTATATCCGATGCCATTGATTCCTTGTATGCCTTTACTGCAGCAGGGTCTCTGAATCTTATATCCTCATCCCAGAGAAGCCATTCTTTGTTATCAAAATGATTCTTGCAGGCCATATACAGAGAATAGTCTTCAAGCCAAAATGCATTTTCCTTTTTGAAAGTCACATAATCCTCACCGTTTGTAATGCCGCATTCCACTGCCTTGTCATATGCTTTTCTGAGCACGATATATCTGTATGCCCAAAGTTTCTCGTATGACACTCTGTCCGGTGCATCAAACCAATCAATATCATCCACATCTTTTCTTTCAAGCAGTCCCTCGGATATAAGGATATCCAGATCGATAAAATAAGGATTGCCTGCAAAAACAGAGAACGACTGATACGGACTGTCCCCAAAACTGGTTGGACCTATAGGAAGAACCTGCCAGTAACTGAATCCGGTATCGGCAAGCTTGTCTATGAATCTGCATGCTGCATCTCCCATAGTTCCTATTCCGTAAGGTGATGGAAGGCTTGAGATAGAAAGAAGAACCCCTGCCCCTCTTGTATCTCCGTTATACTTCTCATTCTTCACTAGATCGTTGTTTTTTACTCTTGTGTCCGACAAAACATTGTACCTCACTTTTCCTAGTATTATGTGCTTTCCACGTACCTGTCATATGGTACGACCTAAAAATACCAATAATGTAGAAATATTGAAATATAACATTTTTTCGATACATATCACATTTTTAAAAAGTTTATATAGAACCTAAAAGATGACAGTTGAAATCAGATTTCAACTGTCATCATACCTAACTACTTATAAAAAGCTTCTATCGCTTCTCCTATATATTTGGCGGCTCCATCTCCATAAACACCGTCAACTCCTTTCGCTAATTCTACATTCTCCTGATATCCTTTAGCGATATCCAGCAAAAGGGATTTTGCGTCTTTAACCTGATAGAGCTGTTTTGCAACGAAGTCATATTCACCGATCAGTTTTCGAACTTCAAAAGAATTAACATCTGTTCCCTTCTTATCTGCCAGTTTCTTCTGAATATCGTCCATTCTCTTCTGATATGCAGCGAACACTTCTGATTTCGGCGCACTCTTTATAGATTCTTTAACTGCATCCTTATCTCCATACCACTCAACAATCTTTGCATAGTTTTTCTGAACCTTCTCATCAGAAGCACTTTCGATCATATGCTTCTCCCATTCTTCAATGCTTCCGTAATGATCAATGAAAATCTGCTTCTGTGATTCATCCATATTACTGAGCATATCAGAAAACATAGTTCTTAGTTCCGTCTCATCAAATACTGTAAAGTCCATATTACTATCTCCTCTCAACATATCGTCCAGTGTGGCAATAATACGCTTAATCCGTTGCTGTTTTAAACACAACATTTCCCGCTGTTTTGCCAACACACTCTTTCTGTCAAGATCCGGATTCTCCATAATGAGTTTTATATCCGCAAGCGAAAGATCCAGCTCACGAAAAACAAGAATCTGTCCCAGCTTCTCTATGGCTTTATCGTCATAAAACCTGTATCCTGCTTCTGTAACTTCTGTTGGTTTAAAAAGCCCTATTTCATCATAGTAGTGAAGCGTGCGCACTGAGATACCCGTAAGCTTCGACACTTCTTTAACTGTTTTCATTATAGTCCTCCTGTCTCTTGATAGAGATATCCTAGCCTATGACGGAACGTGAGAGTCAATATATTTTTCATCAATTTAAATACTTTGTTCTAGCACAAACTCTTTAAACATAGGTAATGCAAAATTTACATATCCATATTCTTTGGTTATCAGTCCTTTTTTTTCAAGTCTCTTTTTATACGGATTAAATTCATCATTTGAAATGTCCATTATTTTTCTGATTTCTAATACTTTTCCATTCTCACTCTTTGCTATAGCTTTTGCTACCATCTTATCTCTACGTGACATTTCACTCCATATTTTTTCATATACCGTATCTTCCAGATAATGTTTTACCTCATCCAACACTTCTTCATACTTGCCACTATTCTCCCATGAATAATAACCAAGCAACTGAAATGCATATGAATAACCCTTCGTTATTTCTGCCATTCTAAGAGCTTTATCTCTATCAACACCTAATGTTTTTTCGTAATTGTCGGCCATTCTTACCGTATTAAGTGGTGAAAGAATAACCTTCGGGGTTCTAAGCAAAAATGTTAGATTCTTCTGTCTCTGCAACTCTTCTACATTTTCAAACAAACCTGTCATTATTAAAAATATCGGAAGATCATTTCTTATTAATATCTGATATGCACTCGAAAATTCACGCATAGATTTGCTGTTATATACTTCATCTATTGCTATAAGAACCCGTTTTTTTTGTTTTTTTACACTTTCTAACATTCGTGCAATAGCAACCTCAATATTTGTAATCGGAGGTTCCCCTGTGATTTCCAGTCCGAATCCAAAAAATGACAGATTAATCTTTGCACTTTTAAAACCCTCTATCAACTGTCGTTCGCTTGAAAGTTTGGAAGCAAAATCTTCTAGAAGATTCATCTCTGAATTTAGTTCTATAACGATCCAATCTTTTTTCTTCTTTAACTGATTGGCCACATCCGTCATAAATACCGTTTTTCCAGAACCACGTACTCCTGTAACTATATAAAACTGTTCAGAATAATCTTCATCACTAAATGTATCTACAATTCTAGCAACATCTGACTCTCTTGATATAGACTGCTTAGGTTCTTTTCCAAACATTCTAGTATATGGATTAGCTGCCACAATAGCCACCTCCTTTTACTGGTTCAATAATTTTTTTACTAGTCTTTACTGGTTTAGAATTCTTTTACTGGTTTTTACTAGTTTGAAAACATTTTACTACTCTTTACTGGTTTTGTAAAGAATGTATCTTTTTCTGATAAACGACATATTTACTTAGTGAACGACGCAAAAAATCCACATTCTTTGCATCAGAATGTGGATTTACTAACTAATCATTTATTTATCTGCCTCACAGTATTCACATCTGTAGATTCTCTTCTTAGGATCTGTCAGATTGAAAATGTGTGGAATGTTAGGCTCGATCGCTGTTATGCAACGAGGATTTTTACACTTCTTGATATTCACCAGTCTTTTAGGAAGATCAACCTTCTTCTTTTCAACTGTAACTCCATCCTTGATGATACTTACAGTAACACCCGGATCGATATATCCGATAACATCAAGGTTTATATCATATTCACCTTTATCAACCTTTATGATATCTTTCTTGCCCATCTTCTCGGACTTCACATTCTGCATCATTGCAACACCACAGTCAAGTTTATCAAGTCCCAGATCATAATATATCTTCATCGCATTACCTGCTGTGATATGATCAAGTACGATTCCGTTCTGTATACTATCTATCTTCATCTGAGCTCCTTTCCATCTTATCCTAATATTCAGCTTCTAAGCTGTTACCAATCAAAACTACCTCAAAACAGCTCTACTCTACACATCCAGTCCGATAAGTCGGCTTATCAATGCCATTCTTGCAAACTTTCCGTATTTAACCTGTCTGAAGTAACATGCTCTTGGATCATCATCCACCGCCGGAGAGATCTCATTCACTCTTGGGAGCGGATGAAGTATTATCATATCTTCCTTCGCAAGCTTCATCTTCTTATCATCGAGTATATAGGAATCTTTGAGTCTTACATAATCTGCTTCGTTGAAGAATCTCTCTCTCTGAACTCTTGTCATATACAGCATGTCCAGTTTTCCCATATTGTCTTCAAGAGAAGTAACCTCTTCATACTTAAGGCCAGCCGGTTTTATAACATCGGAAATGATGTATTCCGGAACTTTCAGCTCCTCAGGTGAAATAAGCACAAAACTGATTCCCTCATATCTGGACATAGCCTTTATAAGTGAGTGAACCGTACGGCCAAACTTAAGGTCTCCACACAGACCAACAGTCATATTGCCAAGTCTTCCCTTCTCCTTACGGATAGTAAGAAGATCCGTAAGTGTCTGTGTCGGATGATTGTGTCCTCCATCACCTGCATTTATGATTGGTACCGGAGAATACATTGATGCCAGTTTAGGAGCTCCTTCATTCGGGTGACGCATAGCTATGACATCTGCAAAACATCCAACTGTTCTCACCGTGTCTTCCACGCTTTCGCCCTTTGAAACAGAAGAATCATTAGCCGAAGAAAAACCTATTACATTGCCTCCCAGGTCAAGCATCGCTGATTCAAAACTAAGTCTTGTTCTGGTTGATGGTTCATAGAAAAGAGTAGCTATCTTCTTTCCTCTTGCAACATCCATATACTTTTCCGGATTCTCATACATCTTCTCAGCTAATGTCAATATATCGTCAAGTTCTTCAACAGAAAGATCCATAGGATCGATCAAATGTCTCATATTGTTCTCCCTTCACCTAATAATCTATAACATCCTATCATATATAAGTGATTGTTTCCATATATAATCTCAAAAGAAAACGAGAGCAGCACTTCGCTCTCGTTTTACTTATTAACACTTTTTCAATAAATAATACATAACCGCTTTCTCGGCATGGCGTCTGTTTTCAGCCTGATCGAGAATAGTTTCCATATGTTTCTGCTCAACGCTCTTGGATATCTCAAATCCAACATGCATCGGCATATCATGAAATACAAGAGCCTCGCTGCCTTCAAGGAAAGCATCGTTTATCTGATAAGGCATCATCTTTGCAAGAGTTTCTTCCTTCTGCTGCTGATACTCAGGGTTATTAAAGAATTCCATATCTACCCATGTATCTGTATAGATGACATTCATCTTCTTAGCATATTCCTTAGCCTCTTCCATTGACATTGAATCATCAAGTTCAACGTAATGACCTGTAGCCTTAGCCTCTTCATAGAATTCCGGTCCACAAGCAGTTTTATTTACCAGTGGTGTCAGTCCGTAAAGAGTACCCTTACCCATCTTTGCAAAGAATTCAACAAGTGAATTAAACACATTGTTCTTAGCACCGATAAACATGAAGTTTACATCAAGACTGCCGAACTTTTCAATCACTGTAAGAGCATCTGCCAGAATCTGACATGGATGGAAAGAACTGTCACAGCCATTAATAAAAGGAACTGTAACATTATTTCCAAAAAGTTCTACTGTCTCGTTCTTTACAAGACGAGCCATGATAATATCTACGTTTCTGCAAACATATTTTATCTCTGAAACTGGCTCTCCAAGAACGAAGTTCGAATCCTCCCAAAGCTGATTGAAATATGTACCACCAAGCTCTGTTATTCCTGTTGCAAATGAAAGAAATGTTCTTGTTGAAGTCTTCTCAAACAGAGAATAGAGTTTCTTTCCCTTAAGGCTGTCAGAATACTTAAGTGGATCAGCCTTCATATCCTGTGCTATCTCAAGTATCTCCATGAGCTCCTCAGCAGAGAAGTTCTTAAAGTTCAGCATATTCTTCATATAATATCACCTCTCCCAGTTTTTCTTACAGATAACTCCTGAGTTTCTCAGCCATATCTGTATTCTCCCAAGGGACATTGATGTCTGTACGACCAAAATGTCCGTAAGCAGCTGTCTGCTTATAGATAGGTCTTCTAAGGTCAAGCATCTTGATGATACCTGCCGGACGAAGATCAAAGTTTTCTCTTACAATCTCAACTATCTTCTCATCCGAAAGCTTTCCAGTTCCGAATGTATCTACCATAACTGATGTTGGCTTAGCAACACCGATAGCGTATGAAAGCTGGATCTCGCACTTATCAGCGAGTCCTGCTGCAACTATATTCTTTGCAACATATCTTGCAGCATAAGAAGCAGAACGGTCTACCTTTGTTGGATCCTTTCCCGAGAAAGCTCCACCGCCGTGGCGTGCATATCCGCCATAGGTATCTACTATTATCTTACGTCCTGTAAGACCGGAATCACCATGAGGTCCTCCGATAACGAATCTTCCTGTAGGGTTGATGAAATACTTAGTATCATCATCGATCATATCCTTAGGAAGAACCGAATCAAACACATACTTCTTGATGTCCTCATGAATCTGTTCCTGAGTAACATCTTCACCATGCTGTGTAGACAGAACTACTGTATCAATTCTTGCAGGCTTTCCATTCTCATCATACTCAACTGTAACCTGAGTTTTTCCATCAGGTCTGAGATACTTAAGTGTTCCGTTCTTTCTTACCTCTGTAAGTTTAAGAGCTAACTTATGAGCCATTGAAATAGGATAAGGCATAAGTTCAGGTGTCTCATTTGTCGCATAACCGAACATAAGTCCCTGATCACCAGCACCTATAGCTTCAAGTTCCTCATCAGTCATAGTATTCTCTTTAGCTTCAAGAGCCTTATCAACTCCAAGTGCGATGTCAGCTGACTGCTCATCGATTGCAACCATAACTCCACAAGTATCAGCATCAAAACCATACTTAGCTCTGTCATAGCCAATCTCACGAACTGTATCTCTTACTATCTTCTGAATATCTACATAACTCTGAGTAGAGATTTCTCCCATAACAAATACAAGACCTGTTGTACATGATGTCTCACATGCTACACGGCTGTTAGGATCCTGTTTCAGGAGTTCATCCAATATAGCATCTGATATCTGGTCACAGATTTTGTCCGGATGTCCTTCTGTAACAGACTCAGATGTAAAAAAACGTCTTTCCAACTGATTGTCCTCCAAATAAAATAATATAAATATGCCTTTTGATTTTACCCCATATAACGAAATTAATCAACCGATATATAATCAGTTACATCTGTGATGCCCATTCGATTGCATCATCAATATGCTTACGGAAGTTATCTCTTCCAACTTTCTCCACAAAACCACTCTTTTCCATAGTCTTCATCGGCTGCTCATTTACATGAGAGAATACCATCTGAACATCTGCAGCCTTACATCTCTCATAGAGCTGTTCCATAGCATGCATAGCTGAAGCATCCAGTGCCGGAACTCCTCTCATACGGAATATGATAACCTTTGTAAAATCTTTGAAATGGACACCCGCAAGTCTGTCTGCATCACCGAAGAACATAGGTCCTGATATCTCATAGATACGAACCTGCTTAGGGATTTCTTTAAGTTCCATTCCGTCCGGATCATCTTCCGGATCATAGTACTTCCAACCTGATACAACAGATTCATCACTCATTCTCTTCATGAAGAGTACACAAGCCATGATCATACCAACTTCGATAGCAACTACAAGGTCGAATACTACCGTAAGTACAAATGTAACAACAAGTACCACTATATCGCTCAGAGGAGCTGTCTTGCAGAGATGGACAAATGTCCTCCACTGGCACATGTTATACGCCACCATGAAAAGAATTGCTGCAATCGTAGGCATAGGAATAAGTGCTGCGTATGGCATAAGAAGAACCAAAACAAGGATGAGAATAACAGAATGAACCATACCTGCTACAGGAGTTCTTCCTCCATTCTTGATATTTGCAGCTGTTCTGGCAATAG
Organism: Eubacterium sp.; assembly: GCA_017539165.1. Lineage (GTDB taxonomy): Bacteria > Bacillota > Clostridia > Lachnospirales > Lachnospiraceae > Eubacterium_Q. The sequence continues at coordinate 85,842 of JAFYHN010000108.1, read as the reverse complement.
CTCCAGTTGCCGGAATACCACCGAAGAGTGCAGAACCGATATTACCTGCTCCCTGTGCGATAAGCTCCATATTGGATCTGTGATGTGAGTTGATCATTCCATCAGCCACAACACATGAAAGGAGCGACTCTATAGCAGCAAGTATCGCTATAGTAACCGCATCCGGTGCAATATTCTTGATCATTCCAAGTGAAAAATCAGGCATGGTAAATCCCGGAAGCTTATTGCTTATAGTATAGAGGTCTCCTATGGTATTTACGTTCATTTTCAGGAACTTTACCATCACGATACCAACTATAACAGCTATAAGAGATCCTGGAATCTTTTCTGATATATAAGGCCAGACGATAAGAATGGCAAGACATACAACTCCTACAATAAGAGCCTGTACATTGATTGTAGATATATTCTTAACGATTGCTTCCATCTTCTCCATGGTTTCAATCGTTACAGTTCCGGCTGGGTATGTAAGTCCAAGAAAATCCTTGATCTGTCCAACAAGAATAGTTACAGCTATACCAGCTGTAAATCCTGTAGTTATAGTATAAGGAATAAATCTGATAAGTGAACCCAGTCTGAGAAGACCCATTACAATAAGAAGGATACCCGCAAGAACTGTTGCAAGAGCAAGACCTCCCATTCCATTCTTGGCAACGATTCCAGCTACTATCGTAGCAAATGCCGCTGTAGGTCCAGCAATCTGAACTCTGCTTCCGCCAAGAAACGATATGATGAATCCCGCTACTATAGCAGTATAGATACCCTGCTCAGGGCCAACTCCTGATGCAAGTGCAAGAGCTATAGAAAGAGGAAGGGCTATTATAGCCACAATAATTCCCGAGATCACATCCGTCACAAACTTTTTACCATCATAGGTTTTCATTACACTGAAAAGCATAGGCTTCAGTTTATCTTTTTTCATAACAAGTACTCTCCCATAATATTTTTCGAAAACGTACTCTACTATATGACTTTGAAATGAATTTGTAAATAGTTTTTTGCTCTCTCGGGATTCTATGTTTAATTATCTGTTTTAAAATTCAATGAATCCATAAGTTTATGGATCTGTTCTTTTTCGGCATACATGGACTTATCTGCACGATTGATATAATCTGATATGGTTCCGTTATCATCAGGTTCGATCACTGTATATCCGACACTGGCATGAAGCATATAAGCAAGATTGAGTGACTTAAAACGTTCAGCCATAGACTCAGCCAGTTCCTTCATCATCTTGTCTATATCTTCTTTTTCCGGGCAGGAACCAACTGCGATGAATTCATCACCACCGTATCTTCCGAACAACCAGTCATCCGGTGCAAATGTCATAAAAGCCTCTGCAGTTGCCTTTATAGCAAAGTCACCGTTCAGATGTCCATATACATCATTTATTGTTTTCATTCTATCTATATCAGCAAAAGCAAGTATAGATTTCTTATTTAACCTTTTCTGAGCTGATATAAATGCAAATAACACATTTTCACATCCGGTACGATTGTACATACCTGTAAGTGAATCTGTCATATATATACGCTTCAGCTCTTTATTGGCACGAAGCAAAAATATATTTCTACGCATAGTGACCAAAAGTTCATTCGTACTCTTGACCCAGTTCGTAAGACCTAAGTTATATAGAAGCTCAGGAGAATTCTTTATCGCTACATATCCTATGATAAAGTCAAGATGATTGAGCGGCGCAAAGATATAAAGATTCGATTCATCTTCCTTCTTTTCATATCCAGGATAAAGCTCTTTTGAATCGAACTGACGTATAGAATGCTTCTTATTATCCTTTAATTCATAAAGTATATCCATCTGAGAACTGTATCCTCGGATTTTCTCAGGATATTCCTCATCACTCAGTTCAAAGAATTCAGGCTCCGTACACACACAATAATCCGGTCCAAACAGCGGAATGTCTGTAACATTTTTTAATCCATTCTCATAATATTCTTCCTTACGCGTTGCTTGAGAGATAGGCAATGAAAGATCATGAAAATGTATATCTATAATATTTCTCTGAAGATCATCAAAGAACAGATTCTTGATCTTATTAAATCTTCTTTTATCGGCTTCTTCTGTCGGTTTACATCCACAACTTTCCGAAGGGACAAAATAAGAATCGTATATTTCAACAAATCTTTCCTCCGGATGTTCCATCTGATACATCAGCTTTTCATATGCTCTCTCGCCGAACTTTTCCCATCCTCTTGAAACTGTTGCAATAATAGGAAATGTAAGCTGACCATCTTTGACCATATCAAACCCTGTAAGAAGAACATCTTCCGGAACACGAATATCATGCATAGCAAGGGCGGAATTAACTCCGAGCGCCATATAATCATTTGCACATACTACTGCGTCAGGTAGGTCATTTCCCTCTTCTATATATGCACTCATCTCTGTATAAGCACGGTAAAAACCAAAATCTCCGGTTAATTCACTATGAAGCTCAAGACCATGCTCAGTCAGAACATCAACCAGTGCCTGTCGTCTGGCTTCATTCTCTACATTTCCTTTTACTCCATTAAAAAACATGATCTTCTTTGCACCATGCTTTTCTACCAGATGTCGGGCAAGCTGCTCAACACCGCTGTAGTTATCTGTTTTTATACAAGACATCTTGGGGACTTCAACTTCAAGAGACAGCATAGGAACACCTGCACGTTGAAAACGTGCACACACACGTTCCTGCTCATCAGGAAAATTATATGTATTGGTAAGCATAAGTGCGCCGTCGAATTCAGCAGGATCCGGCAGTTGAAAGATATTTAGCTGACATTTGTTCTGAAGCTCATGCTCCGACATAGCACAGTACGTCACGAAAACAAATACATCTATATTATCTTCCTTGGCTTTTCTTTGCACACCACCTACAACATATTCCAGAAATTCATTACTATATCCATTAGAAAATACAGCAATTTTCTTCTTCATATATAAGGTTCCTCCCGACAATAGTATAGTACAACCACACCATCTTATATTATACCAAACAGAACCTATAATTTAAACCATATCTTCTTTTAAGGCTTCAATAATATTGTCATTTTTTATCTTTCTCATTCCAAGGAGCATACTGAGACCCACTACAGCAAATACTCCAACGATCACAGTAAGATACATAACAGGATTCACATCAAATGTATACAGATCTTTTTTCATAGCATTAAACATGATGAAACTAAGGATCAGTGCAATCGGAAGACCTATTATCAGAGCTCTTATACCATAGATCAGTGTTTCCAGGAAGATCATCTTCTTGAATCCGATTCCGTCCATACCGACCGATTTATACATAGCGAACTCTTTTCTTCGAAGTATTACACCTGTGGATATTGTATTAACTATATTAGCTATAGCTATAAGTGTTAAAAGGATCGTGAAACCATACATGCCTGTTCTCATTATGAGTACGATTGTCTGCATTATCGCAAGACTCTCAGCCATATCAGAGCATGAATAATTGTGATATCCACCTTCTTCCAGCATATCGCTTACATTCTTATACACCGAATCATGCTTTGATGTAACTACACATATACTGCAAGTAAGCTTATCCTGAGGGATATTGATGATCGCCTTTTCATAATATACAGAAGCCGGCACATATACTGCTACTGTAGCCTTTGGTAATAATCTGAAGATCTCATCCTTCTCATCGTATTTGACAAAATCCCCTATCTCCACTGCAGGAGGATTGTCTACAGGATCATCATAAAAGAGTTTCTGTCCGATGATTCCGTCATTAAAGATTTCGTCTCCATTTTTCTCATGGAAATAGTTATTGAGGAGAACACCTCTCAGCTCCTCGCCAAGATACTTATCTTCTGAAAGACCATTTTCTATGAGAAGATTCTTAAAATGCTCATCATCTATCACTACTATGAAGAACGAATCTGTATTATCATAAAGGTTTGAATAAGCCGAAGTAAGATACTGTGGATTTAAGATATCACCGTTTGCCGGCTGCTTTACATCTTCCGATGCTTTGAATGGAACAGCTATGAAGTCCCCTTCAAAAACTCTGTCTACATCTTTCATTTCACCAATCTCAGCTTTAAGTTTTTCACACTCATCATATGAACAGGAGACAAGCACCTGATAAGGAAGGTTTAGATCATAATAGTTTGCCCGATTAAGTCCATCACAGAAATAGCTTATTGCAAGGAACATGATTACAGATACAGCGATTGAAATAGTGATGACCGTTCCCTTCAATCCGTTTCTCTTTATATTCTTATAAGCAAGTTCTCCCTCATATCCAAATATAACTTTAACAAGTGGATTTATTCTCAGCCTTTTAGCTTTAACCCTTATCGCATTTGTCTGTCTCAATGCATCAACCGGCATTATCTTTGACGCCTTTATAGCCGGAACCATTGCTGATACATATATGGTAAGACTTGTAATAACCACAATGATAAGTATAACCGGTAGGGAAATCTGTGTCGGGATTGCCTGATTTAATCCTTCTGTTCCAACTATCATATTGGAAGAAAGGATACGGTGTCCCAGGATATTTAATGTGAGAGAACATCCGAGAATTCCAATAAGTATTCCTATTACTATTCCTATTATCCCAAGAATGAATGCTTCATAATAGATAGAAAATCTCTTCTGCTTTCCTGTAGCACCTACACTTGCGAGCATACCGAGATATCGTATCATCTCGGTCAGCGACATTCCGAACGAATTATAAATGAGTACGACAGAAGTCAGAATGACTATTGCAAGAGCAATTCCTATCATGGCGAAAAGAGCTTTATAACTTTCTCCGCCGCCTTCGATAGAGAATACACTTATCATGATCTCTGTATTCCATGAATAATCAGACACACCGTAATCTTTTGCAATCTGCTTTATCTGACTGATCGCTTTATGATCAAGATCCTTCAGACATATTCTAATGGCATTCTTAGCTGTCACTCCACCGTTTTCAAGACCTCTTACGATATCATATCCACCAGTAGGTCTGTTATTGTGTAATATAGCAGTGATGGTACATGAAACCCTTGTAACTTCTTCAAATGACTCACCGGATCTCCATCCTCCAGCCCAGTATATCTTTTCTCCATTCTCATCGATAGAATATCTGTTACCTATTACAAAATCCAGAGTATCTCCAACCTGAAGACTAAGTCCGTTGTCCTTGAGAAATTCCGCTTCCACCGCAATCTCATTTGCATTTTCTGGAAGACGCCCTTCATAATCTGATACGATCATCTCTTTGAAATAATCTGTATCACCATACGCTATATTTCCTGTTCTATAGCGAAGTTCCTTGTCATTTTCAAGCATCACTCCGCTTACATCAGAGTTTGTGTCAGATACACCTGCATATAAAACTCTTTCATCTGCTTTAAGCCCCTGGATCTGTTCATCTGTCAGATCATTAAATACTGCATGGACATTTCCACTGGTTGTAACTGAGATATCTCCGAAAAATCTGAAGAAGGAAAATGCCCCTACAAGTATAGCTGTTATCAGTGCTGTTGATACTGCTATACCGATTATTGTTACGATAGTTCGTTTTTTATTCTCTTTAAGATGTCTTAAGGTGAGTTTTGAAATGATATTCATGACTATCTCACCTCCGCTCTGCCCGAATCACGGGTTATCTTACCGTCTTCAATGGTGATAACTCTGTCCGCAGAAAGAGCAATCCTGTCATCATGTGTGATAATGATAACGGTCTGGTTAGATTCCCTGTTAAACTTTCTTAATAGTGAGATTATCTCTTTACTGTTCTCCGTATCGAGATTACCTGTAGGCTCATCTGCAAGAAGAAGTGCCGGATGATTCATAAGAGCTCGGCCTATTGAAACCCTCTGCTGCTGTCCTCCAGACAGCTGATTTGGAAGATGCTTAAGTCTCTCCTTAAGTCCAAGTTTTTCTACAAGATCCTTAAGGAGCTTCTTATCCGGCTTCTTACCATCCAGCAGAATAGGAAGTGTCATATTCTCTTCAACATTTAATATCGGGATCAGATTATAAAATTGATAGATAAGTCCGATCTGCCTTCTTCTGAAGATTGCCAGTTTTGTCTGATCAAGTTTACTTATATCTGTACCTGCGATGATAGCTTCACCTGAAGTAGGAGTATCAACTCCGCCAAGGATATGAAGGAGTGTAGACTTTCCGGAACCGGATGGTCCGACTATAGCTATGAACTCTCCCTGTTCAACATCAAAGGAAACGTTCTTCAAAGCTTCAACCTTTGTTTCCCCTTTCCCGTATACCTTGCATAAGTTTTTAATTTCCAGTATCTTCATATATCTTGTCTCCTTTTCTCATAATCTCTGTCTTTCATTTTATGAGAATAGGTTAATCTCTCCACATTACAATCTCGTGACTGTTTTATTACAATATAGTCACATTTCTCAGATCAACGTCTTATATATCTTTATATCAAATGTAGTACCAACCCCTTCGGTACTGTCCACACAGATTTCTCCCTGCTCTCCTTCTATTATGGTCTTAGACAGAGCAAGTCCGATACCCACACTATCTTTACCGGCATTTTTTCCTTTATAAAATCTCTCAAAGATATGAGGGATATCATCCTTTGATATTCCACATCCCGTATCGGAGATTCTGATAAGGCTGTAAACATTTGTATCTTCTGTCGTGACAGACAGTTCTCCACCATCATCCATATGTTCAATACAATTCTTGATAATGTTCTGAAGTGCTTCTACAGTCCAGTTCTTATCACATCTTATAAGCTGGTCAGCTATATCTGAACTATACTTAATATTTCTCAGATCAAACTGTATCTCAAAAGGCTTTATAACTTCTCCGATCAGTTCCGAAGCCTGTACATTTTCACGTTTCAACTCAATAGTTCCGGCATCCAGTTTTGACAATTTCAAAAGAGTCTGAATAAGCCAGTTCATCCTGTTAAGCTGTGACGACTGAGTTTTTAAAAACTCTTCTCTTTTTTCGGTATCATCTTCGTCCAGAAGGAGATCGTTCATCACCATCATTGACGTAAGCGGAGTTTTTAACTGATGACTTATATCGGCTATTGCAGCTGCCAACTGCTTCTTATCATCCGCAAGAAGCTCTTTCTGGTATTTTAATGTAGTAGTTGCCTTATAGATATTGGTCTTCAGTATAGAGAGTTCCCCTTCTTCCTGATCGATCAGTTCCGGTTCATCAGAACCCGCAAGTACCCTTGCCAGATAATCATTAAGATTCTCAATCTGCTCATATCTTCTTTTTGTAAAAAATACAAAAACAGCAAGCATCACGATTCCTCCCGCAAGGATTATGATACCTGCCTTCGTTCCACAAAAAAAGATTCCACAGAGTGTCATTAACACTGTACAAGCCGATCCGATAAGTATAATATTACGGAATTCTTTATTCTTCATATTTTTTCCTTTTATATACGTTTATTTCCTTAAGTATGATCATTTATCAACTATATATCCCAGTCCACGGACTGTACGTATTATCTTGGGATCAGAAGGATCTTCTTCTATCTTATCTCTGAGACGTTTGATATAAACCGTAAGAGTGTTATCATTTACAAAGTCACCGCTTATATCCCACATATCAGAAAGAAGCTGATTTCTGGAAAGGACTATTCCTCGATTGTTTAAAAATGTAAGAAGAAGACGATACTCCAGCGCAGTAAGCTCTATGTTTTCTTCCTCTCCTGTTTTAGCGTCCGTCTTCGTAACTTTCGCCTCATTCGTATAGATACTGATATTATTTATCTTTTCTATATTTGAGTTTTCTCCTGTAGAGGCAGTTTTTGAATTTCCCTTCCCAACTCTTCTGAGGACACTCTTAATCCTGGCCATCAGTTCATTTACACGGAAAGGTTTACAGATATAATCATCGGCACCGATCTCAAGACCCATTACTACATTTACTTCAGCATCCGCTGCAGTAAGAAAGATAACAGGAACATCCTCAGACTCTTTCATAAACTTACATACATCATAACCGCTTCCATCCGGAAGATTGATATCCAGGATACATATATCATATTCTCCTGTTTTCCAGGAAGACCTTGCATCAAACACAGTTCTCACATGAGTCACTTCATATCCTTCTTTTTCAAGGGAATACTTAAGTCCCATGCTTATAGCGTCATCATCTTCCAGCAAAAATACACGCATATCCATCCTCCTGATCTATAAACTCCAAAACGTGTTAAAAGGTCCGATTCCACATTCATGAAATCAGACCTTAATATATTACTCAGCACATCTTCCATTTGGATCCAGCATATCCTTAAACTCATATATCGAAAGAAGCAGATTACGTTCATTCACGATACGTTTGTTCAGGTCTCCATCCGGATCTTTTGATGCAAAATAAGGTTTTGATTCACTGATTGCTGTCCTTGTAGCATATTTAAAACCTTTATTATCCAAGGTAACAGTCATGACATTACCCTTGAGGCATATACAGAAGAAATATTCCTTTCTAAGCTCCAGCAATGTTTCGATCATTGTCGGCGTTAGAAAACGATAAGCCTCATTGTCATATGTAGCGATTGTATCGAAATTCTCCGCAAACTCATGATTCTCCGTATCAATGACCACTACATCTTTATCTTTGATACGCTTAAACTGATTCACCTCTTTTTCACCACCAAAAACCTTTTGCTTAGTATTGGTACTCATAATATTAACAGAACCTTTTATGGTGAAACTCGTATGAAACTTGAAGATCGTACCATTAAAGAAAACATCTTCATGTTTATTACCATCATCGTCTTCCCATTCATAATACAGCTTATATCCTGTATATTCAAAAGAATCTGTATTAGAACTGTTTTGCCAATCATATGTAATAGTCGACGTGGCCTGACTGCTGCTCCTCTTTTTTATCGGCTTTACCATGCGCGCCTCAACCAAGGCATTATCATATGAAAGCTCTTCATCTACCAGATCAGAACGATCAAAATGAAAACCAAGCGACATCTTCTCATCAAAGAGCTTCAACGACGGCTCAACTATTCTTTTTCTATAATCAAACTGTCTGTACTCCGGCGTTCCTCGAGATTTTGAGAAGAGGAGACTCAACGCAATAATGATAAATATAAATGAAAGACTATATACTCCCCTGAAAAACAAACGAGGCATAACAAATAGTAAAAGCAGAACAATTCCGATGATCATTACAGTCTTTCCGGAAATACGTTCTTTTATATTACTAAAGTCCATCTTGAAATTATCAAAGATGGATTTGGGTGAAATAGATGCAAAGTAATAGTTTTCTTTTCTCAGATACTCAAGCTTAACCTGATCGATCTCACCATTATTGAGTCTTTTTCTAAATGCACTTAAATCCATATGTCACATCCTTACAGATTCATATTCATATCGATATCTCTAAGCTGATTGATATTTTCTTCATGAATATAATCCATCTTTACGACATTCTTCATTCCACAGATGATTGAAGCAGGGAACGAAACAACATAGTTATTAAGCTTAGTAATATTTCCATTAACTGCTCGTCTTGAAGCCGAATACTGCTGAGTCTGCTCTGAAAGCTGCTTCAGAAGGTTATTGAATAATTCAGCACTTTTCAATTCTGGATATGCCTCACCAAGTGCAAAAATACCTTTTACAACCTGTTCCTGAGACTTAGATGCTTCATTGAGCTGATCAACTGTTGCATTTGTTGGAACTTTCGAAAGAGCTCTGAGTCCTTCAAACACTTTCTGCTCATGCTTTGCATACTGTTCTACAACGCTTTTCCCCTGCATGAGAACATCATATCTCTGTCTAAGCTGTATCTCCACACCAGACAGAGATTCTTCTATCTTAAGCTTTACACGGTTAATGCTGTTTGAAGTTGACACAAACCACCCCAAAACACATAAAACCACAACACATACAATCCCTAATACTATCATTGCCATTTCACTTTCTCCCTTCTCTATTTGACAAGAAAACTTTTGTGGACAGTATATCAAAAAATATATCTGCCCACAATAAAATTCGGGGAACTCATCCCCAATATTCAGTTTCTCTAATGTACTATTATCTCGCTTTTGAAGCCCTCTTTCTTCTCCGATGAGAACTTGATCTTATATCTATACTTACGGGCAACCTGTTTTACAACTCTTATTCCAAGTCCATGCTCCGGAAGGTATTCGGGCTTAAGCTTCGCATTAAGCCCTTTTATTTTTTCGGAATCCGCACCTTCTCCATCATCAGAAATACTTATCAGTGCCTTTCCTCTTTTTAATGCTTTAAAAGACACTACTATATTACAGCCCTTTTCATTATGAACTATGGAATTGATTATCAGATTATCTATCATCCTTCTGATAAGAGAGGCATCAGCGCTTATTGTATATTCTTCAAGATCTTCATCCGCATCCAATTCGAAAGTATATCCTTCCTCATACGAATTGATAAAATCACAGATTATCTCTCTTAATAGCGATACTACAACTATATTCTCGGTATTCCACTTTCCGGTTCCCGATTCAAGTTTATTCTCGGTATTAAGATTCCCGATAAGATTCTTTATCTTTTGACACTGTCTTTCTACGACACTTCCCGGTTCAACTGATCCCATAACTATACTTAGCGGCGTTCTTATGTCATGAGACACACCGGCTATCCACTCAGTCCTGGAATTCTCACGATTCATTATCCATTTCCTGGTTATTAAGATCGGTAGGAAGAAAAGTATCACTAAATCTATCACTAAAAGAACCGGGAAAATATACAGCATCTGGTTCAAACCTTTCATGTTAAATTCGATATTATATTTCCAAGAGCTGTTTTTCGGTCTTCCTATCACAAGAATCCCTTCATCCCTCAGCCATGTTTTTACAGGGTAATCATTCAGATACCAACGGCTGAACGTAGTCACATCTTTCATGCCATATTTATCTGGTACATCTTCCGGCTTTTTATATTCCCAGATGACATTTCCCGAATCATCTATTATCATTGCAAATGCAGATTTCTCATCTAGTATTTTATAGCAATCCGGATTCACCTGATACTCGTCTCCGCTATAAACTATCAGATTACTCACATCATCAACTGACAGGATACCGCGTTCGCTTCGAAAATTGATAATTGCATAGATCAGGATATTTATTACGGTCAAACCAAAAAGAACGATCAACATTGTAAAGATATAGCCCAAACGTCTTTTCATGATCATTTACCCCCGACACTCAGTCTATATCCAAGGCCTCGAACAGTCTGCAAAAACTTTGGTTCAGATGGATTCTCTTCTATCTTTTCCCTAAGTCTTCTGATGTGCACTATGAGCGAATTCTCAAGCCCATAACTACCGTCCGGCCAAAGGGTGTCCATTAATATATTCAGGGATATGATCTTACCCTTGTTATCATAAAGTTTGGTAAAGAGTGTGAATTCTTTTGCTGTGAGTCCTATCTCACCATCCGGTCTATATACTATTCCTGATGAAAGATCCACTTTTACATTTCCCATTTCTACTATCTTATTCTCTGTCAGATGATATGTCCGTCGAAGTACCGCTTTTATTCTCAGTAATAATTCCGCCGGAGTGTAAGGTTTAGTCACATAGTCATCCGCTCCCAGACCAAGCCCTTTCAATCGGCTTGTTTCCTCATCTCTCGCAGACAGGAAGATGACCGGGATATTGACTCCGTTTTGTTTCCAGGTCTCATACAGCGATAGTCCGCTTATATCAGGAAGCATGATATCAAGCACAACAAGATCTACGGATTTATTCCTGATCATTTCATTTGCATCATAACCATTCTCAGCTGTGATGACATTTATAAAACCATTATCTGATAAGAGCTTTTTATTTATCTCCAGTATTTTCTTTTCATCGTCCACCAATAAGATGTTGCATTCCGACAATACCATAGTAGTTCTCCATATTTATGTATAACAATAGATTCACAGTTAACATTATACACACTAATCTTCCATGTAGCATCAATTATTACTATTTGTAATGTAATCGTAAGGCAAATGTCATGTTCAGGTAATCTAAATATCCTATATTCATCTCAACAAAACAATTAACAAGTAATTTTTAAAAAAACGAGGAGAACAATTATGGAAGAATACGTTGTTGAAACTTATGATCTATGCAAGAAATCCGGTAGTAAATACCGCGTAAAAGATTTAAATCTCTGTGTCCCAAGAGGAGTTACATATGGTTTTCTCGGTCCTAACGGAGCCGGTAAGACCACAACTATGAAGCTCCTGCTTGGACTGATCCATCCCGATGGGGGATCAATAGAAGTATTAGGAAAACCGATGAATGCCAGAAACAGATTTGAGATCAATTCAAGAATCGGAAGCCTTATTGAAAACCCGGGATTCTACGGACACCTTACAGCACAGGAAAACCTGGAGATAATCGCCAAGTATAAGAATCTCGGAGTAAAGGATATAAAAGAAGTTCTTGATATAGTTCATCTGCTCGACCGAAAAGATGACAAGGTAAAAAAATACTCCCTCGGTATGAAACAACGACTCGGAATCGCTATGGCTCTTATTGGAAAACCAGAACTTATCATCTTGGATGAACCATCTAACGGTCTCGACCCTGCCGGAATAAATGAGATCAGGAATCTCATTAAGAGCATCCCTAAGATCTATGGAGCAACAGTTATCATATCAAGCCATCTTTTATCTGAAGTTGAACAGATGGCAGATTATGTAGGAATCATCGATAAAGGACAGCTGATATATCAAGGACCACAATCAGAACTGGAAATCGGAGACGCTTCACTGGAAGACGTATTCCTTGAAATGACAAAAGGAGCATAAGAACAAATGAACATTTGTAAGAATCTTTTTATAGAAACCAAAAAACAAAAGCGACGTTTTAATTTTCTTATACTGGTCGGTACTATTCTAGCTGAAATATTTTTCATATACGGAAACTACCACACCAAAGCGGGTGCCGAAGATGGATGGCTTATTCTCTTTTACAGTCTACCCATTATGAATTGTTTGTTTCTTCCTGTCGTTATGGCAGGACTCGCCTCAAGACTTATGGACGTAGAACATAAAGGAGATATGCTTAAATCTTTATACACATTTTCAACTCCCAAGAAGATTTTCTTTACCAAATACATATACGGAACAATAATGATACTGGCACTTATAGCATTACAGATTATGGCGTTATATAAATGTGCTCATATGCTGGATTTCCCAACTAACTTTCCGATCAAGTATGTATTTATCCTTGGGTTCAATACATTTGCAACCAGCATGACTCTGTTCACCATTCACATGATTCTGTCTTTCTTTATCAAGAATCAGGCAGCAAGTATCTCTGTTGGTATTCTCGGAAGCTTTATCGGACTTTTCAGTGCCTTTCTCCCAGTTTCCTTCTTCCAGAAGCTTTTACCTTGGGGAACATTTGCATCTTCTTTGTTTATAGGATATGACTGGAATAGAGAGACCAGAGAAACATTCTGGTTTCTGCTCAAACCGGACTTTTCCTCTTCGCTTATCTGCATCGGATGGATCATTGTATTGATATTCGCAGCATTACGCCTATTAAACAAAGCCGCTGTAGAAGAACGTGAGGCTAGAGAACTTTCAAATGGAAAATCAAAGAGTATCTTCATCCATAAACGACCTACAGAAATCCTTAAACTTAAGGGTTCACCAGCTTGGATCGCATTCTTCATAGCACCTGTAATATCCGCCGTAATCGGTACCATCAATTATACTAATAATCTGGAAATCCTCACCAATGGCTGGATCTCGTTATGGACACAGCACACACTGTTTTTAAGCTACTTCTTTATGCCAATCATAATCGGAATATTCGTAGGATGTATCTGGAGAGTTGATCATACCGGAACAAACATGAACCTTGTTATGACTCATCGCAAACCTATGCAGCTTATACTGAGCAAATATGTTGCAACATGTTTTATCACTACACTTTCAATCATATGGATCATAGCAATATTTATCTTTTCCGGATTGATCATTCATATGAATTCACCTCTTCCATCAGAGATTATCAGCTGGCTGCTGATGGGAACTCTTGGAGCTTATGTAATATGTGCATTCCAGATGTTTGTGTCACTGGTGATCAGAAACTTTATTCTGCCAATAATCATTGCATTCCTTGGTTCAATGGCAGGTCTATACTGTATACACATAAAGCACCCTTATGTCACACCTTTCTCATTATTTGATATAGCTTTGAATCAATCTGAAGCAAGAGATGTGAACATGGGACGTTTCATGATAGCAGCAATTTTATTCATTGCATTCTTTTTAACTCTATCAATCTCTTATCTCTCAAAATCAGACGTACGCTCTAACGAGTAGAACAAGAAAAAAGATTATCTTAGACGCTTTATGCATCTCGGATAATCTTTTTTCATTTTATCATTTATTTGTATGACAATATTTTTTGCTGAATTCATCTAACACTTTCTTAAGACCATCTGTAAGTATAGCATATTCTCTGCCCTGCTCAACTCCATGTTCTTTCCATTGATCTGTAAGTTCCTTTCTTGCACGAATAGTCTGAAGTCTCTGATTAATCCAATCTGCATCATATCCAAGTCTTGCATACGTTTCTAGTGCTCTATCTATCGTAAGCTCAGGATCAATTGTTTCTTCTATTCTCTCTCGACCAACCTGTGCAAGCCATACTTTAAATGGTTCTGCTTTTTTTGATGGAATCGACTGGATTATACGTAGTAATTGTTCTGTATTTGCTACATCCGTATTATATCTCTTTCCATCCTTAGGAGACCTCATTTTCAGTTGGTGACAATTTGTCACCAACTGACATCCTTCTTCATATATCTTAAGTGGTGACACGAGAAATTCGATAAGATTATTGGCTCCCTGCCTTCCTTTTTCGCATTCAGCACTCCGAATTGTAGTTCTTACAAATCTCTCGAATGGTGTCGTTAACAGTCTGCGGATTATGAACCATCCCAAACCTATTACAAAACACAAATCCCGACATCCCGTCGATGACTTGAGTATTCCCACCCGATACCGCCTGTTACCCTATCTCAACCTCAATAGCATCTTTAACAACATCAAGCATTGTCAATCCTAAGGTATAAACAAGGTTTACAGTCAATAGTTTTATATAAAACTATTGACGGCTAATTCGAATTATCCTATAATCAAGCTAAACCAAATTAGCCAAAATGAAAGGGCGGGTATATGGATACAAAACAACGGATCCTTGATGAAGCGCTGACTCTTTTCTCCGAAAAAGGGTATGCGAATGTTTTCGTTAACGATATAGCAGAAAAAGTCGGGATAAAAGCACCGTCGCTTTATAAGCATTACAAAAGCAAGCAGGCGATATTTGAAGCCATACTTGAAGAAATGCGGAAGCGATACGATAACAAAGCGACTCAGCTGAATATAACGGGTAATGATTTTGTGATCGATTCGGAAATATACAAAAATATATCCGAAGATGAACTTGTAAAAACGGGCATGGGGCTTTTTTCTTTCTTTTTACATGATGAATATGAGTGCAAATTCAGAAAGATGCTTACGCTTGAGCAGTTCTCAAACAGTGAACTAGGCAAACTCTTTTCCGACCAATACTTCAACAATCCTTTAAGATATCAGTCCAGACTACTCGGGTTACTTATCGCGTCGGGATACATGAAGAAGGAAGACCCTGATATAATGGCGCTTGAGTTCTTCGCACCGATCTATCTTTGGATGACGGTATGCGACAGAGAACCGGACAGAGAACCGGAAGCGTTAATGATGCTTGAAAAACACATCAGGCAGTTTAGCAGGATGTATAAGGAGTAAGTTTTATGAAGATAGTAATGATAAACGGTCAAAACCATAAAGGCAGCACTTATACCATCGGAAGGATGATAGCCGATAAGCTAGGAAACGGTAATGATGTAACAGAGTTCTTCCTTCCAAGAGACCTGGATCGTTTTTGCTTAGGATGCTATACGTGCATAGACGACGATACGAAATGCATGTTTTATGAAGAAAAAAACAGGATAATGACAGAAGTTGAATCCGCAGATCTTTTGATATTCACAACACCCACGTACTGCCTTGGCGCCTCCGCTCCCATGAAGAGTTTCATCGATCTTACATTCAATTATTGGATGTCTCACAAACCGAGAAAATGCATGTTTGACAAAAGGGCCGTTGTGGTATCGACCGCTGCAGGAAGCGGTGCAAAGAAAGCGGCAAAGGGTATAAAAGACGCATTGTTCTACTGGGGTGTTCCTTATATCCTGACATATGGCATATGCATTCAGGCCATGAACTGGAACGGAGTCGGTAAGAAGAAAAAGCAGAAGATAGAAAAAGATGTGAACAGGATCACCCGGAAACTTACAAAGAAAAAGAATGTAACTCCGGGATTCAAGACAAGGCTTATGTTTTCACTTATGAGAATGATGCAGAAAGCAAACTTAGGGTCGGGTGAGAGTGATCGGTCTTATTGGGAAAAGAACGGCTGGCTGGATAAAGAAAGGCCCTGGAAATAAGATTCTGTCCAACAAAATGCCATACAGAATCCTTGCTTCCACGGAAAGTGTTTCAAATGCAGTTGTTACGCCATTAGGATATAGCGATACGCATCATAGCTTTTTCTTATACGACTTCGTATGTCAAAAAAATAACAAAAAACCACCTTCCTGAAATTTCTTTCAAGAAAGTGGCCATATGGGTCCAAATTCGCTATGCCGTTTTTCGGACTAACAACTTATCATCCTTCGTCAACAAGTGTCATTGCTAACAGATTTGTTGTCAAATTGCCTCTTCGTATACCTCAAACCCGCATAAACACTAGCTTTTTCATGACAAACTTTTCAAAGTAGGGAACAGGAGTACGTCTCTGATCGCTGGTGAATCTGTCATGATCATAACAAGACGATCGATTCCGTATCCGATACCTC
Source organism: Eubacterium sp. (assembly GCA_017539165.1). Taxonomy (GTDB): domain Bacteria; phylum Bacillota; class Clostridia; order Lachnospirales; family Lachnospiraceae; genus Eubacterium_Q. Next base: position 68,960 of record JAFYHN010000108.1, on the reverse strand, counting down.
CTGTAGGTGGCATACCTACTTCAAGTGCGTTGAGGAAGTCTTCATCTGTGTGGTTTGCTTCATCATCACCAGCTGCTGCAAGTGCATCCTGAGCTGCAAATCTTTCCCTCTGATCGATAGGATCGTTAAGCTCTGAGTAAGCATTTGCCATCTCCCATCCATTCATGAAGAACTCGAATCTCTCAACATATTCCGGATTCTCCGGCTTCTTCTTTGTAAGTGGTGAGATCTCAATAGGATGATCCATAACGAATGTAGGCTGGATCAGATGTTCCTCTACATATGTCTCAAAGAAGAGGTTAAGGATATCACCCTTCTTGTGGAAGTCTTCAAATTCAATGTGGTGTTCCTTAGCAAGAGCACGTGCCTGTTCAAGATCCTTTACTTCATTCCAATCTACTCCGCTGTACTTCTTAACAGCGTCAACCATTGTGATTCTCTCAAATGGCTTTCCGAGATCCATCTCTACTCCCTGATAAGTAATAGTTGTAGAACCATTTACTTCCTGAGCGATATGTCTGTACATAGCCTCTGTAAGATCCATCATACCATGATAATCTGTAAATGCCTGATAGAGCTCCATAAGTGTGAACTCTGGGTTGTGACGTGTATCAACACCTTCATTACGGAATACACGGCCTATCTCGTATACTCTCTCCATACCACCAACGATAAGTCTCTTGAGGTAAAGCTCGAGTGATATACGAAGCTTAAGGTCCTCATCAAGTGCATTGAAATGTGTCTCGAATGGACGAGCTGCTGCACCACCTGCATTTGATACAAGCATAGGTGTTTCTACTTCCATGAATCCCTGATCATCGAGGAATCTTCTGATAGTTGAGATAATCTTAGATCTCTTGATAAATGTTTCCTTAACGTCTGCATTCATTACAAGGTCTACATATCTCTGACGATATCTGATATCTGTATTTGTAAGTCCGTGGAACTTCTCTGGAAGAATCTGAAGTGACTTTGAAAGAAGTGTTACGCTGTCAGCATGAACTGAAACCTCTCCCATCATTGTACGGAATACATAACCTGTAACACCGATAATATCACCAACATCCAGCTTCTTGAAATCTGCATAGCTATCTGTTCCAAGCTCATCTCTTGAAACAAATACCTGAATATTACCGCTCTTATCCTGAACGTTACAGAATGAAGCCTTACCCATAACACGCTTAGACATCATTCTACCTGCAATGCTAACCTTGATAGGATTTGCATCCATGATAGCACGTCTTTCATTATACGCTTCTGTCTTAACAGCCTTTGCTTCTTCAGGCTCCATGCCTTCCGTATCAGGCATATCCTTGCCAACGAGAAGCTTCTCTTCTAATGCGATATATTCCTGTCTTGCCTGCTCTGTATGATAAGATTGATCATACTTTGTTATAACAAAAGGATCCTTTCCTGCTTCCTGGAGGTTCGCAAGCTTTTCGCGACGAACCTTAAGCAACTGATTAAGATCCTGCTGCTGTTCACCCTTCTGGTTATTCTTGTTCTGATTATTCTGATCTGCCATAAATATTATCCTCACATTCTATTATTTCAAAAAAGTAAAGCCGCCGGAAAAACTCCAGCGGCCGGTATATTCTTCATAAGAATTAGTTTCTGGTAAAGTCAAGTATCTTATAACTGTACTTGCCACCATCCGGAGCATCAATAGTGATAACCTGTCCAACCTTTGAACCTATCAGCTTTGAGCCTACCGGTGATTCATTTGAGATACTTCCCTCAAGTATATTCGACTCGGTTGAACCAGAAAGTTTATATGTATACTCCTGTTTAGTCTCCATGTCTTCAAAATGTACTGTACATCCGAAGTTTACCGACTCTGTATCAAGACTGTCTTCATCTATAACTTCAACATTTTTGAGTATTTTCTCAATCTCAGCTATACGAGCTTCAATATCTCTCTGCTCGTCTTTAGCAGCATCGTACTCAGCGTTCTCTGATAAGTCTCCCTGTTCACGTGCTTCTTTGATTTTCTGAGCAACCTCACGACGGCGGTTAACCTTAAGGTCTGATAACTCATCTTCGAGTTTCTTAAGTCCTTCATAGGTAAGGATATTCTTCTTTTCTTCTGCCATGGCAGGCTCCTTTCGAAATAAAATCACATTAGGTTTCCAAGCTTGCCTTTCGTAGTAATTTAACCGTGCATTCATAAGCTTCCGTGCTTCGCACTCCACCGTCTGCTGACGCAGACCAGCTTATTTCATGCAGTTTAAATTCCTGCTTCGCAGGTACGATCCGTCTTCCATAAAGTGCTTTGGTAAGCAAGCTTACCCGCCCTTTATGTCATACGTATCTACTCACGAAAAGGCAATCCATATTATGCAGATGACGGGACTCGAACCCGAACCCACTTGCGTGGACATGAACCTGAATCATGCGCGTATACCAATTCCGCCACATCTGCAAAATGTGTCAATCAGCGTCTCCGAGATTGACACATTTTTGAAAACGCACCAAAGAGTTTAACATTTTAGTTAAACTATGTCAACGATTAAATATCTGATCAAGATATCTTTCGTTTCGCGCATGTATTATTCCTGCTCTGTTGTCGCTTCTGTTGTTGCCTCAGTTGTAGATGGTGTAGTAGGTGTTTCTTTCTCTGCATCTGAGTCTGTATTTGCAACAGCCTTAGCATTCTCATATACAAGATCCACTACCTTGTTGTAGATGATCTCATATTCGAAATCGTCATCTTCATATCCATATGTAGACTTAAGAGTTTCGATATCTGTGATACCTGACTGATCAAGAAGTTCCTGCTTCTTAGCTTCTACTTCATCTTCAGTAGCCTTAATTCCTTCTTTTCCAGCGATTGTAAGGATGATCATTCTCTCACGAATATATGTCTGAACTGATTCCTTAACCTGTGCCTTGAATGTTTCCTCATCATAACCGAAGTTCTTGAGGTAATCACCAAGGGACATTCCATTTGACTCAGCTGACTGTGTAACGCTGTCAACCATCTTCTGGATTCTGTCAGTCACCTGCTGCTCAGGATATTCTGAAACATTAGATGCTTCAACTACCTTACTTATAACAGCATTCTTATCAGCTGAAAGATCACTTTCTTTAGCCTGCTCTTCAAGATGCTCTCTTGTAGCTTTCTTGAATTCATCTACTGTCTTATAATCTGTAGCACTTGCGATAAGTGTATCATCAAGCTTTGGCTCAACCTTCTCAACGATGTAGTTAAGCTTTGTCTCAAACTTAGCCTTCTTACCTGCAAGATCTGTATTACCATAATTCTCTGGGAATGTTACATTTACATCAAACGCATCTCCAGGGCTGTGTCCTGCAACCTGCTCCTCAAAAGTATCAATATACTGTTTTGAACCAAGCGTAAGAACTGTTCCCTGTCCCTGTGTGTCACCACCTTCGAATGCTTTATCATCAACATATCCTACATAGTCAATGTTAACAGCATCACCCATTGTAGCAACTCTGTTCTTGATCTGATTCTCTGTTGTATTATCACTAATGAGTTTATCTACTTCTGACTGAATATCATCCTCTGTTACTTTAGTAACCTGAGGTGTATATTCTACTCCCTTGTACTCTCCGAGAGTTACAAACTTCTCATAGTCATTGGCCTTCTGTTCCAAGGTCTCTTCTGTCTTTTTGCCACATCCGCCTAAAACCGATAAGACCATAGCACCTATAAGAACTGCGCTTATCTTTCTGATTTTCATATCTTTTTCCTTCCTTGTTTGATGTTTTACATCTAAATTCAACTGTAAGATAATAACACAAGGTTTCTTAAAAATAAAGGAAAAAATATCAAAAAAACTGTGAATCTTCTTATTCGGCGGTATTTTCCGGGTTTTCCATGCCCTTTGGGGTTTCCTCTTCTTCCTCTGACGAATCAGGCAAAACACTCTCATCAAGATAGAATATTTTCTCATCTTCCAGTCTTATCGCTGCCATATTCGCTTTTCGAAATCTGTCTTTATATACATATCCGCAGTCAAGATTTATAAACCTGCTGTTTATAATCTTACTCTCATACGTAAATACTGTTCCACCCGTATAATATGCAGTATCTGCAATAGTCGGAGTATGTCCGAATATGATCGTAGTATCAGGCACACCACCTATATCCAGAGCATCATCCCTTGCCCAGATATAGAACTGACGGATATCCTTATAGTTATACAATCTCAAAATCTTAGTCAGATCTTCTCTCGTCTCATCCATATATCCGGCATGTACTATAATATAATTCCTTCCATTCACACTAAGCTTCTTATAATAAGGTAGCTTCCTTATCATGTCTGCCCAGTGGCTGAAATCATTTTCATCACATCCATGATTACATATGAGCTCTCTAAGTGTTCCATATCTGTCTACATCCATTAATGAAGAGGTCGGGTGAGTCACGTAATAATCCAGTTTTTTGCGCGCATCTCTGTCTTTCATACACACAGCAAAAACATTGCAGTTATATGCAAATTCATCATCGTGATTTCCTATTAAGAATGTTACATTCTCAGGACTGTGCTCAAACCAGTTCAGCATCTCGAAGTTTTCTCCGCCCCGATCCACTATATCTCCAGCTATGATCAATTCGTCATTGTCGCTGAAGTTCAGTTTATCAAGCATTTCCTTGAGTGCACTATAACATCCGTGTATGTCTGACATTACATATGTACTCATATTTGACCTCTTACATAGAATTGATAATAATTTTAACATAATTAGTATCTCATTAAAAGAATAAAGATAATTAGCCATTTATTCATTGTTATGCATTAAATATACAAAAATTATACCATATATAGTGCGTTAACAGAATTTCGTTACAATATTTAGTATTTTACTGTTTACAAAGCACTATACTGATGCTATAATCTTTTTCTGTAGGTATTAAGAAATTTGAGAGGGGAATACTATGCAAGTTGTTAAAAGGGATGGACACATTGTTGACTTCGACAGAAGCAAGATTGTTGTAGCCATTCAGAAGGCAAATGCCGAGGTAGAAGTTGAGGAAAAAATAACTGATCAGAAGATTGAAGAGATCGTTGAAGGCATTGAAACTAAGAAGCGCAAGAGAATTCTTGTTGAAGATATTCAGGATATCATCGAGCATGATCTCATGGCCGAAGGTAAGTATTCACTTGCCAAAACTTATATCATCTACAGATATACAAGAGAGCTCGTTCGTAAAGCCAACACAACTGACGATTCAATTCTGAGCCTTATAAAGAATAGTAACAAAGAAGTTATGGAAGAGAACTCCAATAAGAATGCGTTTGTAGCATCTACACAGCGTGATCTTATAGCCGGTGAAGTATCCAAGGATCTTACCAAGAGAGTACTTCTTCCTGAAAAGATTTCGAAGGCACATGATGAGGGAGCGATTCATTTCCATGATGCTGATTACTTCCTTCAGCCTATTTTCAACTGCTGCCTTATCAACATAGGTGATATGCTTGATAACGGAACAGTTATGAACGGTAAGCTCATCGAAAGTCCGAAGAGTTTCCAGGTAGCTTGTACAGTTGCTACCCAGATAATGGCTTCGGTAGCTTCATCTCAGTACGGCGGACAGTCCGTTGATATGAGACATTTCGGAAAATATCTCAGAAAGAGTTACAACAAGTATAAAAAGAGATACACAGAAGATTTCGGAGATAAAGTTGATGCTGACATACTTGAATCAATGATCCAGGAGCGTCTCAAAGACGAACTTAGATCTGGAATCCAGACCATGCAGTATCAGATCAATACTCTGATGACTACAAACGGTCAGTCTCCATTCGTTACACTCTTCCTTCATCTCGATGAAAATGACGAGTATATCGAAGAAAATGCTCGTATCGTTGAAGAGATTCTGAGCCAGAGACTCATGGGAATCAAGAATGAAGCCGGAGTATTTGTTACTCCTGCATTCCCAAAACTTGTTTATGTTCTTGATGAGTGCAACAACCTGACTGGTGGAAAGTATGACTACATAACAGAGCTTGCAGTAAGATGCTCTGCTAAGCGTATGTATCCAGATTACATTTCCGCTAAAAAGATGCGTGAAAACTATGAGGGAAATGTATTCTCCCCTATGGGCTGTCGAAGCTTCCTTTCTCCTTGGAAGGACGCAAATGGCAACTATAAATTCGAAGGACGTTTCAACCAGGGTGTTATCTCTCTCAATCTTCCTCAGATAGGTATCCTGTCTAAGGGTGATATGGATACATTCTGGAGAATCCTTAACGAAAGACTTGAGCTATGTTACGAAGCTCTCATGTGCAGACACAACGCACTGCTTGGAGTTACTTCAGATGTTTCTCCTATACATTGGCAGTATGGTGCTATCACAAGACTTCAGAAGGGTGCAAAGATTGACAAATACCTCTTTGGAAACTACTCTTCCATATCACTTGGTTACATTGGTCTTTACGAGTTGACCAAGCTTATGACAGGTGAGAGCCAGACATCCGAAAAGGGCTTTGAATTTGCCATGAAAGTTATGAAGCATCTCAGAGCTACATGTGATAAGTGGAAGGCAGATACCGGAATCGGTTTCGCACTTTACGGAACACCTGCAGAAAGCCTGTGTTACAGATTCGCTCGTATTGATAAAGCTCGTTTCGGAACTATCAAAGATATTACTGATAAGGGTTACTACACTAACTCATATCATGTAGATGTCCGTGAAGATATAGATGCATTTTCAAAATTCGAGATTGAGGCTAAGTTCCAGCCTATATCATCAGGTGGATGCATCTCTTATGTAGAGATTCCGAATATGTCTAACAACCTGGATGCACTTAGAGAGATGGTCAAGTTCATCTATGATAACATTCAGTATGCAGAGTTCAATACCAAGTCAGACTACTGTCACATTTGCGGATATGACGGTGAGATAAAGATAAATGAGAACAATGAATGGGAATGTCCTGTATGTCACAACAAAGATCATTCCAAGATGAATGTTACCCGTCGTACATGCGGATATCTGGGTGAAAACTTCTGGAATGTCGGAAAGACCAAGGAGATCAAGGCAAGAGTTTTACACGTATCTAGCAGTTCACTGTATGATGCAAACTCAGCAACAGCCGATGCAGAATGCGATTGTTTAGTTACATCATGCGGATGTGATTCATAAAAAATGATGAATGGGACAGGACGCCTGTCCCATTTTTGTGAGGTATTAATCATGCACGTATGTGAGATATATAAAGCCGATGTTGGAAATGGCACCGGTATGAGAGTCAGTCTTTTTGTCAGCGGATGCACCATTCACTGCAAAGGCTGCTTCAATGAGAAAACATGGGATTTTAACCACGGAGAACTATGGACTCCCGAACTTGAGGATTCACTTATAAAAGAACTATCCAGATCTTACTATAAAGGATTATCCATCCTCGGCGGAGAACCATTCGAACCACAGAACCAGCCTGAGATATGTCAGCTTATACTCAGAGTAAAAAAAGAATTGCCGGACAAGAATATATGGATGTTTACCGGTAATAAATACGATGTGAATCTTATACCCGGAGGAAGCAGATATCTGTCAGACTACACAGATAAGATACTCGACAATATCGACGTACTTGTTGATGGTCCTTTCGTTCAGGATCTGTACAATATAAAGCTGAACTTCCGAGGTTCGGAAAACCAGAGAATAATCGACATGAGAGAAACCCGAAAAAAAGGTGAAGTCGTACTACACCCTCTGAATGAATATACACCACTCGCAGAAATCAGAAAAAATATTGGAAAGTGAGAAAAGAAATGCAGTCAATAAATGTAAATATCAAAAAGCTTTCATCAGACGCAGTAATCCCAACATACGGAACAGAATACGCTGCAGGAGCAGACCTGTATGCCTGCATCCCCGAAGCCGTATCTATAGAACCTAATCAGACAGTTCTTATCAAGACCGGACTTGCTATGGAAGTTCCTGTAGGATATGCCGGCCTGATATATGCAAGAAGCGGACTTGCTTCAAAGAAAGGACTTGCACCCGCCAACAAAGTCGGCGTCATCGACAGCGACTACAGAGGCGAGGTAATGGTTGCCCTTCATAACCACTCCACAGAAACACAAACTGTAGCTCCTGGAGAACGAATCGCACAGCTCGTTATAACCCCTTACATACAGGGAATATTCAACGAATGCGACGAACTCACAGACACAATCAGAGGTGCCGGTGGATTCGGATCAACAGGCAGTAAATAGATTTTTATCTTCATCATACCTATAACCCAGAGCACTGAGCTTCTGGGTTATTTCATTTTTATCCGCTCCAAGACTGCTGCACAGTTCATCCAGAGAACTGTAGTTATCCCTGAGCTGAGTATTTATATAACTAAATAATATATTTGGATCCTTTGGTATATTCATCTTTATTCTCCTTTAAATGTCCTGCTGTCGTGGCAGGTCATGTATATTATCTGATATTCCCGTGACACCTCATCAAGAAGTCTTCCGGTTCCTTCAAGCTTCTTCTCATCCATTCCAGAAAAAGGATCGTCCAGAATGATAACAGGTTTCTCCTTCTCATACATCGTATCCAGAAGGGCAAGTCTCATACTTATTCCTATCGCATCTCCATATCCTTCACTCTGTGCCTGTATATCGTGAAACGCCCCCTCTTCCTTCCGGGCAAGGTTCACATTAGCATCTATTCTAAAGTTGTCTTTATCACCCGATATGATACTGTAATACTTCTCAAAGGAATCCTTTATAGGACTCATATACTTAGCTATAAAAATCTCCTTTGCTTCCTTCAGATATTCCTGAGTTTTCAGAACTGTTTCATACTTTTCAGTCAGTTCTTCTTTCTCTGTCATCAGCCCCGCAAGTCTCTCCTCTGATTCGGAAATATCATCAATCTCCTCATACGCAGTCTCGAGTTCTCTGTCATATCGGCTTATCATATCCTGTTTTCCTGATAATATCTCTGATAATTCACGCAGTTTGACTGATATAGCCTCAGCAGTCATCCCCTCGATATTATCTCCGCCTGTTGAAACCTCAGTTCTCAGTTTCTCCAGCTCAGATTCATTTACCTCAGGATTCTTATCCATATATTCCTTAAGTCTGTTCTCAGCCTTCTGAAGCTCGGAAACCTCATGCTCATATGCATTTACATTACGCGCAAGATCCGCAAGACTGCTTTTAATAAGAGACAGATTAAGTCCTACATTCCTATCCGTTCCAATCCCCATTCTTCCCAGATTTTCTTCCAGTTCGGAAAATGTCATCTTCAGCTTTTCTTCCAGCTCCTGTTTCTGATTCTCCTGAAGCGTCGATTCCTTTCTCAGCTCAACAAGAGCTCCAGCCTTACTCTTTATATCATACAATACACTTTCAGCATCAAGTCTCGAATAAGGAATCTCATATCTCGCTAGAAAAGCCTTTACAACGCCTTCCATATTCTTAATATCATTATTATTTGCCTGAATATCCTGTTTATATCTCTGAATCTGTGAACCATCAGGAGCCTTTATCGGAGCCTTTTCTTTTCCACCTGTCAGTTTGATCAACAAAACTGCCAATCCAACTAAACAGGATACACTTCCAAATAACGTGAGAAGCATGAGTTTTGTAAATACAAATCCTGCAAAACACGCCGCACTGATCACGAAAAATACTATAACCGGCAGAAATCCGTTTCCGGAAGATTTCGCATTTCGTCTTTCTTCATACGCCTGTGTATCCGCTTCAAATCTCTCTTCTTCACCCTGGATAAGAGCTTCCAGAGTTTCATTCTTCTGCATAAGATTCTGTACACCGTTCCAGCTTTCGATCACACTGTCGATTTCAGACATATCAGGAGTTCCGGCAGCAAAAAAACTTTCCAGTCTTGAATATCTCCCACCGTCATTTTGTTCATCGAGATTTTTTATCTTTACAGTCATATCTGAATAAGCCTGAAGCTTCCTGTCTGCTTCAGAGATCATATCATGTGTCGGAATCTCTTCAGGAAGACTCTCAAGCCTTCTCTCCAGATTACCGCGTCTCTCCTCCACGTCTTTTCTAAGTACTCTGAGGTTATCCATTCTCAGTGACAGATTCTCCGCCGCAGCACGCTTTTTCTGTATCTCAAGAAGCTCATCCTGCTGTGTTTTAAGTACACTTGCAGCCTCCTCCTCACGGATGCGGTTACTCTTCAGATCATCTATCCTCTTTATAACGGAGTCCTTATTCTTGAGCTTTTCCTTAAGCTCATTTATCTCATTTCCGATCTTATTCAGTTCACCCGTCTTCTTTCTAGGTGAAAATGCATTAAGATAGTCTGTCATCCTCTTATCTGCTGCATCGTAATTCTCCAGATCACCTGTCTGATCAAGTGAACTTACCTTCGCACCTATGGTACTGTTAATACCCTGATACTTCAGTCCATCCATTCCAACAAAACAGGTTCGTCTAAATGACTCGCTGTCTACACCAAAAAGTTCCTCTCCAAGATTCTCCGAATAATCATGAGTCTCGAGAAGCGTGTTCAGATCATACAGTTTAAATGTCATATCCTTGTCTTTATCGCCAAAGTATCTTTCAACCTTATATCGTTTTCCCCTGGCTTCAAATGACATCTCCCCGCCGAAGTATTTCCCGTTCCATGGCTGGAATCTCGTTCTGTCGTTATCCAGATACTCTTTCTTGCGACTTCCCTCAATACCATAAAACATAACACGCACAAACTCTGCCAGGGTTGACTTGCCCCAACCATTTTCACGAAGGATGACATTTGTCCCCTCGTTAAAGTCCATATCAAAATCCGAGAGTGTACCGAAGTTCTCTACATGTAAACTAAGCAGTCTCATAGTGCACCCTCCTCTCCGGCGAGAACATCTATTCCCGTTCTGGTTATCTTAGCGGCGCTTTCCGCATCAATAAGCCCCTGCTCCTGTTTTGCCTTGATCAGTCGTACAAATTCACCTCTGAGTGACATATCCAGCGCGAATTCATCATAGTTTATAAAAGGTTTCGTTCCATCCACAACCTTAACATGGAAGAACCCATCTTCGAGAGATTTTCTTATATACTCTGTATCTATATCTATGCCTGTTCCGATTCTTCCGCAGAGTTCAATCCTGACCATATCCTTCGATGTAACTCCGGCCCTGTCAAGTTCACTTTGAACAAGCCTGATGATCTGCGGAGAATCTGTTACTTCCACATCGGATAGGTCAACCTGAACACGTGAAACTTGCCGCTTCGCAAATGGAACAAATCTAACTTCACGATGATAAGCTCCTGAATCCAACGTAACTTCAATGATATTGAATCCGTGTTCTCCACTCTCATCATATCCTCGTCCCTCCAGACATCCGGAATATGAATACACGCCTCTTGCATCCAGCTTCTGAATCTTAGGCTCATGAATATGACCCAGTGCCATATAGTCGATTCCTCTATTTTTATATTCCCTGAGAGGAATAACCTCAGCGTCCTTCTTGGAAGCAGTCTCTGTCTCCTGCCCATGAAGAGTAACTATATTGAAATCACTGTGATCAAGAGCCAGTGATGCCGTCAGACTGGAAGCATTCTCGGCATCCATCTCTGCTCCAGTCACAACTATAGCCGTTCCATCCTTCGCAGTGAACCTGTAGCTTGTCCACTCACGTGTGAACATCTTCAGATTATCAGGAAGTTTTCCACTCTTCTCGATAACCGCCTGCACAAAACTGTCTGCATCATGATTACCCCTAAGATAGAAAAATGTAATCTCAGGATTCTGTTCTATCGAATCCCTTACAGCATCTCTCGCAGTTGCTGATATCTTTCTCACATCAAAAAGGTCACCTGCAATGATGATGACCTCAACACCGTTTTCCGCAGCATACCTTACCGCATCCCTATATGTAAGAAGAATCTCATTTCTTCTTTCTCTTGCCTTTTCATTATCCAGATATCTCGTCAGCTTCGAATCCAGATGAACATCCGCCATGTGTAATATCTTCATTTAGTACCTCTGTCTATTTCAAGTCTTGCTCGAGGAGCATTTATCTACCACAACATACATAGTTTATGATACAACTTTAAGAGTATCTATGCAACAAACTCATCACTCGTTACACTGACAGAAAGCCTCCGATTTCAATTGACAACCATCCCTAAAAAATGTAAGCTTTTTCTTATAATTTGAAGAAGATCAAGGCTGTTTAGAAAGAAGGATTGTTATGGGTAAAGCGTCCGAAAACAGAAAAATAATAGCCATAGATTTAAAGTCGTTTTATGCATCTGTAGAATGTTTTGCTCGTGGTCTGGATCCCCTGACCACGAATCTTGTCGTAGCCGATGAGAGCAGGACTGACAAGACTATCTGTCTCGCAGTATCCCCTTCTCTTAAGGCATACGGAATATCCGGAAGAGCCCGTCTGTTCGAAGTAAAGAAAACTCTGAATGATCTGGAGAAGAGAACCGGGAAGCATGTCGACTTTATCATAGCTCCACCCAGAATGGCTGAATATATCAAGGTATCCACAGAAGTTTATAATACTTATCTAAACTATGTATCTTCCGAGGATATTCACGTATACAGTATCGACGAGGTATTTATAGATGTTACTTCTTATCTGGCAACTTATAAGAAGACAGCACACGAACTCTGTATAACCATGGTAAGGGATGTTCTCAGCAGAACCGGAATAACTGCAACTGCCGGAATAGGAACGAACATGTATCTCGCCAAGATAGCTATGGATATAGTTGCAAAGCATATGGACGCAGACAAAGACGGGGTTCGTATTGCTGAACTGGATGAAATGAGCTACAGACGTCTTCTCTGGTCACATAGACCTATTACTGATTTCTGGAGGATAGGCCGTGGAACCGCAAGGAGACTTGCAAAGCTGAATGTATATACCATGGGCGACCTTGCAAGAGAAAGCCTGTATAACGAAGAACAGATCTACAAAGTATTCGGAATCGATGCCGAACTGCTTATAGATCACGCCTGGGGTATCGAACCTACTCTTATGAAGGATATCAAAAGCTATAAGCCTACCACCAATTCGCTGTCTTCAGGTCAGGTACTTCAGGAACCTTATCCTACCGATAAAGCACGGATCATCGTATATGAGATGACCGAACTCCTGGTACTCGATATGGTTCGCAAAAAAGTTCTGTCTGACTCTTTTACACTAAGCATAGGTTATGACAGAGAATCAGTGGACAACGATACTTACATCGGGGAAACGGTAATGGATTACTACGGAAGGATTCTTCCGGCCCCAAGTCATGGAACCGCCAACTTCGGAAAACTTACGAGTTCCACCAGTCTCATTCGTGAAAAGGTTCTGGCACTTTTTGACCGAATTGTAAAACCCGGTGTATCAGTAAGGCGAATAACTATATCAGCCAACAACCTGAAAAACGAAACTGATACATTTGTACAGTTCGATATATTTACTGATGCCGAAAAAGAAGAACAGGAAAAAAGACTTCAGAAAGCTATGATCGAGATTCAGGATCGTTTCGGTAAAAATGCAATGCTCAAAGGAACCAACCTGATGCAAGGCGCAACTACCATAGAGAGAAATTCCCAGATTGGTGGTCACAAGTCCTAGGTAACCAGACAGAAGAAAAAATAAACAATAAATTATTTAGAAATAACAAGGAGATTCGGATATGCTTAGAGATGCAACCGAAGAATATAAAGATATAATAGATAAGGAACGCCCCGTACATAACGGCGATGATTTTGAAGCACGCCATCCAAAGATGTCTCGGGAAAACAGAGCAAAAATATTCGCCCCATTCGCAGCCCTAAAGGGCTACGAAGAGGCGATAGATGATACTGCAATAACTCATACAGTTAATTAATTCATTCGACTAAACGAGTAACTGTATTATTATAAATTTTTGTAAACCGGGGTAACTTTTTTCTATTCATGACTTAATAAGAATTGTACATTTTGTCTCTCGTATGAGTTTAAAACGCTATCATCAAATTGATCTCCGGTATATTTAGGTATATACCAAGTTTTGGAAATAAAATACTTTCTAAAAGATTCATCTTGGAATATATAACCATGTCTTGCATATATCTCATTACGTGCAAGTGCTATCTTATCTTTATCCATTCCAGCAATGTCTTCTTCAGTAAGATTTCTTGAATTACTAAATGGAAATATATAATCTCCATCTGAACCAGTTGTATTTGATGTAGTTACATCAGGCATATCTATTTCACCAAAAGAATACTCATCGGCTATTTCTTCAAAAGAAGCTTCCATTCCAGCATCAGGCGTAGTTTCAACTTTTATTGAACTTTCATATGCTTTTACCTTTATACTTCCTTTTCCGCTTACAGTTCCAGTATATACACCTTCTCCTTCATCTTTTAAGAAACAGAATATATCGCCCAAAATTGTCGCATCCCCACGATCAACAATTTCTCTAACAACTCTAATTTCACATCCAAAAGCATCACCATCCTGATATGTAAATTTTGCTGTTTTACTATATATAAAATCTCCTTCTGTTTTCTTAACAGAATATGTTCCAGATCTAAGTGCTCCAGTAGGAGCCTCCATAGTATCATCATAACTATCTATATTTACTTTATCTGCTATAAAAAACGGATCTTTTTGTGTCTGTCCCATTACAGTTTCATATTTACCTAATCCCTGATATTCTCCAAAAAATGTAACCTCATCATTTTCTAATACTCTAACCTCCATAGTTGAAGGATCCACCAAAACCATTAACAATCCTTCCCCTACATCTATCTGAAGTAAAGTTCCTTCATCTTCTTCCAACATACTATTCACTCTACCTGACATATATATCTTCATACCTTTATACTCATCTGGTTTTCTGCAAAGGCTCTCATAGTTAATGTCATTTCTATAATCTGTTGGATTAAAATCTCCTTTTTTTACTTCTTCGGTCATTGCCTCTGTTGTTGTTTCCGTTGTCACTTCAGATGCTGCTTCTGACACTGCTTCAGATGCTTCTTTAGATGTCGTTTCTGCTGTCGCAGCTTCTTTAACCGATTCTCTTACAGATTCTTTTACGCCACCCACACCAGAACAAGCCGATAACAAAGAGATCATTAAACTCAAAAATACTACACTAACACCAATCTTTAATCTATTCTTTTTCATAACTCCGTACCTCCATGCTATAACTTATTATTCTTGTGGTTCATCTAAAACTGTAAATATCGCCGCCATTGAAAGCGAATCAGAATATTCTTCACCATCTTCAGGTAATGTAACACTTACTGCCGAAACCAAGTATTTATCATCAAATTCTTCATATCTAAATTTAATTTTTACTAATTTACCATTACTCTTCAATTTGCCTTTTACTGAAATGTAATAGCTGTCAATTGCAATCTTTTCTTTATCCCATTTAGTATTTCTGATATTTGTATCAACCCAATATCCAATAGAATGATTATAAGAATTTAATTTCATTTCTTGTACTCGTTTCACCTGATGATCTAATGAACTTGAAAAATCACTATTCATAACAAAATACAATCCAATAATTAATACAACTGGTCCCCAAATTAGCTTCTTCTTTTTCTCTTTTATTTTGTCTTCAGATAATTCATCCATATCTTCTAATTCTCTAGCTGATAGATGAATAAGCTTACTTCCACAACTTTCACAAAACAATCCAGATACTGATATCTTTCCACAAGTTGGACAACTCATATTATTCATACGAAATTCTTTTCTTTTTTTCATTCTTTTATATATTCTGGTAGTAGAATAAAAACACGATGAAAAACATAGAATCCCAAACAAAACACACCAGAATCCACCAATATTAAATAGAGCAAGTGCAATAAGAAAATATCCAGGAACAGCAAACCAGTCCCAAAACTGATCAAACTTTATTGCTATATTGGTTACAAAATCTCCATCCCAAAAATTTATAACTTTATTTTTTGTTTTCTGATATGTCTCATTTGCAGCCTGTAAATCAACATATGAATTCATTCCCACATTATTATTTTCCATATTAACGGCTGCACCACAACATGGACAATATAACTCATTGCCCATAAGTTCATTACCACACACATTACATCTCATAGGTCATCACCTCTTTTTGAACAAAAAACACCAATCTAGACTATTCGCCTAAATTGGTGTAATAAACTAAGTTGCAACTGGCTGCCATAATTAATGTCATTTTAGGCCCTGATAGCTTTGCGTCACAGCGTTTCCACTGATTTGCTGAAATATTTAGTTTCTAATAACTTTGGTTCCATTCTGATATGCTAGTATTTCTGCGTAAGCCAAATTCTTAAATTCATTTACAAATGCCGTCTCATAAGTGAACCTTTTTTTATTTACATTATCAAAAAGATAAAAATGATATCTTATCAATGGAAGTGTCCTTCTCAGTTGCTTAAAAGTTCGTAACATAAATTGGCCATCGACAGTATTATATTCTAGCTTTCTTTTTTCACCAAAAACCGTCTTTGGAATAAGTGTTTCTCTGATAATATTATATTCATCTGGACGTTGCACTGAGCTCAATAATGTAAGTCCCATAATTTCAACAAACTCCGCTGGTTTTAATGTAACAGTCTGATATCCATCCAGTTTATCTACAATTTTGTTAGTTATAACCCCCATAAAAACACCTCCTCATTTAATATATGATGTCATGCACTATTTTTTCTACGCACATAATAAACTATTATACTGATTACCAAGAGTACTGATCCGATAATCAGAAAGTAATAACCTGCTCGTTTTTGGATAAAAGCTGACACCATTTCATCTGAATCACTTACATCCATATCAATCAGATTAACTATCACCCCTAATGCTACAAATATATTTCGTGCTATATTCTTATGAAAATATAAGGCGGCAACGACACCTACCGCAAAAATAATTACAAACCAACCGTCTCCACCATCAATAAGACTCTTCGAAGCAACAGTCCCTAAAAAATTAACAGATGCAAATGGTAAAAAGGCTGAAAGAAACCAAAAAGCTGCTCCAACAATTGATAGCTTCACATCTAAACATTTTATATCAATCCCTCTGGCCTTACCCATATTATTTGAAACTAATGAATTAAGTTTCTGTGCATAAAGCGCTTGTGCACCTAAAACCTGACTCCCGCCATGCGCCTGAGTATTTTGTGCTTGACCATATAACATCTGGCTTTCACTTTGCGCCTGCATATTTTGTGCCTGACCATATAACATCTGGCTTCCACTTTGCGCTTGCATATTTTGTGCCTGACCATATAACATTTGGCTTCCACTCTGCGTTTGCATATTTTGTGCCTGACCATTTGTTGTATTATAACCATGTAGTTCTCCTGTTCCTGTATTATCAGTTAACGAATAACCGCACGAAACACAAAACAACGCCCCATCTTGTGTCTCATTACCACATTTTGGACAACACATATAATATACCCCCTCTCATGTTAAAAATTGCATATGAGTTTTTTGTTCTACACCACTAGATAAATAAATACCGATTTTTAAAAAACAAAAAACGCCACTTAAGGTGACGCATAAAAAGCAGAAAATATAATTTTTCTAATGCAACTGGCTATCATATTACTTAGTAACTTAGATCCTACAGTTTTGCGTCACGGTGTTTCCACTGTTTTGCTGAATATTCAATATTTCTACCCATATATAACGTATGTTTACATACTTAATTATAGTATGTTTAAGCCCTTTGTTCAACCATATTTTTCTTATATACTTCTTGTTAGTGCACTGTAAGTTCAATATTCCCTATTTTAATCTGAGGAGATTTCCATGCTACGTTTTCGCATTAATGAAATACTTGATGAGCAAGAGCGTTCTGCTTACTGGCTGGCTCAAAAACTTGATATGGATTACCACAATGTTAAAAAGCTGGCTGATGGCGATGCAACCATGGTGAAATTGTCTACATTAGAAAAACTTACAGATACGTTAAAAGTAAATATAGATGATTTATTTAAAAAAATACCTTAACTACATGTTATCTCATTTTTATTAATCTCATCTTCCATACCCCTCAGCCTACTCTCTGAAGGAAGAATAGATAAATCTGGTTCGTGGAGAGCTAAAAACCATTTCAATTACACCTATCTTAGAAATACCTTTCGTACCCTTTTACTAAATGATTTGGAACAGAAAAAACATGATTTACATTTTAAAAAAGTAAAATCATCTTGTTATATAAATCATGAACATGGCTTTTATGTCTATGTAAAACTCAATAAATGTAATCCCTATATCGTAACCAAAAATATCGAAAAATATCTAGGTCGACCTATAATAGCCACATTACGCATTGATAAATACGACGGTGAAAATGTTACATTTTATTACAATCGGCATGAGAACGATAAATATATAGAAGAAACAATCCTTGCCGTTGAATTTATAGAAATACTTAATTTGTCACATTCCTTAAAAACACTTAAAAATGATTCGATACTACAAAATATACTCCAACATAAACCTTCTATGCCCACTAAAAAGGTGACCTTCTTTTATTTAAAACTATGCCATCAGGCTCCATTTCCTATAAAGCAAAAAAGCCCCCTGTCTAAAGGCAACAGAAGACTTCTTCTAAAACAATGATTAATAACTAGTCGTAACTAATCAAATTATGTTATACAGTTAATTAATTCTTATACTGACATTCCACCTGCTATCACTGCTATAATAGTAAAAATTATAGCCAAAATATTCACAACCAGCCCAGCTATTCCAAGAACCATCCCAACTCTAGCCTTAGAACCAGTATTTCCGGCATCAATTGCCTGTTTACAAAGCACGATTCCTACAGGCGCAATGATAATTCCGAAACAACAAAATACAAACGAACTGATCGAACAGATAAGGCCAGCTAAAGCTTTTCCGTCTTCCGGAAGCGTCTCGTAATTCTGATATCCATTTTGATATCCAGCCTGATAATCTGACCTAACCCCTCCAGAATATGGATTCTGCTGCTGTGTCTGATTATATGGAATCCCCTGAATCGGCGTACTGTAAGGATCATTATTCTGTACAGGCGTTCCGTAAGGATCGTTATTCTGTATCGGCGTTCCATAAGGATCGTTCTGAACAGGTGTACCATACAGATTATTCTGGTCAGGCATTCCATAAGGATTACTCTGATCTGTTCCCAAATACGGATTCTTAAGTTCAGATGTTGCTCCTTCAGCCGCATCCATTGGTTCTTGTGCCGGTCCTTCAAATGGATTTACCGGTTCCTGCACAGCTCCATCATATGGATTCATCGGTCCTGGCGTTCCTTCATATGGATTAACCGGCTCCGGTCCACCCTCATAAGGATTAACAGGTTCCTGACCACCATATGGATCATAAGGATTCATATTATCATTATCCATAAAAAACCTCCCTCATATCGTTTGCTTTACCCACGTTGTATATATTATATCATAAGCTGACGATATTTCGTACTATACCGAATATTGCAAGAAGTGCAGTCCATATGAATAACACGACCTGATTCACTTTCCCGGCTTTTTTCTTCGCCTCGCATATATAAAAGAGATACACAACTTCATATATAACATAAGGCAGTGAAATAAACATAAACGGATTATAGTGAAATGCTTTTGATATATTAAACTTAGTCAATTCTATAATCATCCTGGTGCTTCCGCACATAGGACAATAATATCCAGTAAGATAATGAATATAACAGGCCATCCCCAGGTGCATAAATCTTACGACTACATAATACAAAATACCGACCAACGCCAGTATCAGCACATCCCGGAGAGTCCTCTTTCTTACTTCCTTTGGAGAAAGGTCTTTTTTATCCGAGGTCATTCTCTTTAATCCTTAATCTCGATACCGCTCTCTTCAGACTTGCTTCTGCAAGTGTATATTCTCTTATGCTCCTCTTCTGAAGCATAGCCTCTCTGGCAGCAGCCTCCTTGGCTCTTACTCTTTCCTCATCTATCTCGTATGGCCACTCCGCAGAATCAACAAGGACCAGAACATCTCCGTCCTCTATTCTCATCATTCCATCCGAAACAGAAGCATCATGCCACTCGCCATCTTCCGTCTGAAACCTCAGAAGCCCCGGAATGATAGCAACTACCACATTCTGATGCTTGGCAAGAACACCGTAGTAACCGTCGCAGGCGGGAACTATCAGCGAAACCATCTCGCCTTCATAGAAGGTATCATCCGCTTCAATTATCCTACACTTAAATGTTTCCATTCTTATAACGTCTCAGCCTTTCTGATCGCATCCTCAAGAGTACCGACATTATAGAAAGCAGCCTCTGGCAGCTCGTCATACTCTCCGGACATGATGGCTTTAAAGCCTCTTACTGTTTCACTAACAGGTACATAAACACCGTTCATACCTGTAAACTTCTCTGCAACGAACATAGGCTGTGCCAGGAATCTCTGAATCTTACGAGCACGGCTTACTATGTCCTTATCTCTGTCTGAAAGTTCATCCATACCAAGGATAGCAATGATATCCTGAAGTTCGTTATACTTCTGAAGATACTCCTGAACCTCACGTGCAACCTTATAATGTTCTTCTCCAACAACATCCGCTTCAAGAATTCGAGATGTAGAAGCCAGCGGATCAACAGCCGGGTAGATACCCTGCTCAGCAATCCTACGGCTAAGAACTGTTGTTGCATCCAGATGAGTAAATGTAGTAGCTGGTGCCGGGTCAGTAAGGTCATCCGCAGGAACATAAACAGCCTGAACAGATGTAACTGAACCGCTGGATGTTGATGTGATTCTTTCCTGAAGAGCACCCATCTCCTGAGCCAGAGTTGGCTGATATCCAACCGCCGAAGGCATACGTCCCAGAAGTGTAGAAACCTCTGAACCAGCCTGTACAAATCTGAATATGTTATCAATAAAGAGAAGCACATCTCTATGCTGTACATCTCTGAAGTATTCTGCCATCGTAAGACCGGTAAGAGCAACTCTCATACGTACTCCGGGAGACTCATTCATCTGACCGAATACCATCGCAGTCTTATCGATAGTTCCACTCTCCTTCATCTCATTCCAGAGATCGTTACCCTCACGGCTTCGCTCTCCAACTCCGGTGAAGATCGAGTAACCACCATGTTCCATAGCAACGTTGTGGATAAGTTCCTGTATAAGAACTGTCTTACCTACTCCGGCACCTCCGAAGAGTCCGATCTTACCACCCTTTGCATATGGCTCAAGAAGGTCTATAACCTTAATTCCTGTTTCAAGTATCTCAACTGATACATTCTGATCTTCAAACTTTGGAGCAGGCCTATGGATATTCCATCTTTCCTGTGAAGCTGGTACAGCCTCTCCTCCATCGATTGGGTCACCCAGAACATTGAACATTCGTCCTATGGTAGCATCTCCGACTGGTACACTGATTCCTGTACCGGTTGAAACTACTTCCATATTTCTTGCAAGTCCGTCACTGGAACCAAGAACGATACATCTTACCGTTCCCTGACCCAGCATCTGAGCAACTTCCATGGTCAGATTATTTCCTTCCACTTTAACCTTAAGCGCATCTCTAAGCTTAGGCATATGTCCGGATTCAAATAATACATCTACAACAGGTCCTGAAACCTGTACAATCTTTCCTTTAATCAAGACTCCGCAGCCTCCTTAGTCCTCTTCTTTTTCTGGGCTTTTGCCCCTGCTGCCACCTCTGTTATCTCCTGTGTTATCGCTGCCTGTCTGACTCTGTTGTACTGAACCTGAAGGTCAGTAAGCAGACTTTCTGCGTTTTTATTTGCAGAATCCATCGCTGTCATACGTGCATTCTGCTCGGCAGAAAAACTGTCAACAAGTGCACCGTATATACAACCGGCAACATATCCCGGAATAACTCGGTTCAAAACTTCGTCTACGGAAGGATCGAAATCATAGTGAACGTCCCTCTCGTTCTTCTCTTCCTGCTTTGTCCAGAACTCCTGTCTGTCAAATGGAAGAAGTCTTATCATCTTAACAGTTGTCAGGAACTCACTCTCCATATCACTGTAGAGAATACGTATCTCGTCTATCTTCCTCTGATCATACTGTTCGAGGAGTATAGAACTTATCTCACGTGCTCTTGTGAAAGTAGGGTTCTGTGCCGTATAGAGGAACGACTGTTCCATCTTGTATCCTCTACGCTGGAAATATCTTCTTCCGTATTCTCCTACTACATACATTTTAGTCTTCTTATGCTTTGCCATCTCTTCTTCGGCAAGCTTAAGGACATTGTGATTGTATGCTCCGGCAAGTCCCTTATCGGCTGTTATAATGAGATATGCGTAAGTCTCCGCAGGCTTTCTTCCTGTCTTAGGATAGAAGTAACGACTTCTGATATCGATCTCACTCTGAAAGATACGACGTATCTCATGCTCCTGCATGTCAAAGTAAGGTCTGGTGCGATCAAGCTCTTCTTTAGCTTTACGCATCTTTGTTGATGATATCAGATACATGGCATTCGTTATCTTCTGCGTATTCTTTACGCTTCCTATTCTGTTTTTTATCTCTTTTGCATTTGCCATAATCTATACACAAGCTTTCCTGAATTAATCAATCACATAGCTTTCTTTAAACTTATTAGCTGCATCAATAATATTCTGCTTATCGTCATCCGATAGCTGACCTGTTGCGTCAATCTGTTTGCACAGCGCATCCTCTTCCTCATGGAAGAACTGAAGAAGCTTCGTACGGAAATCTCCGATATTATCAACTGGTATATCCTGCATAACATGTGCAGATGCAGCAACCAGGATAATAACCTGCTCATGAGGTTTAAACGGATTGTTCTGTGGCTGACGAAGCAGATACATAAGTCCCTGACCATATGCCAGCTGTTTCTTCGTTGTCTCATCAAGATCACTTGAGAACTGAGTGAATATCTCCATCTCACGATACTGTGCCAGATCAAGACGAAGACTACCTGCAGCCTTCTTCATGGCCTTTGTCTGTGCCGCACCACCAACACGGGATACCGAAAGACCTACATTAACGGCTGGTCTCTGTCCCGAGAAGAACAGATCACTCTCAAGGAATATCTGTCCATCTGTGATGGAAATGATATTTGTAGGGATGTACGCTGATACATCACCCGCCTGTGTTTCTACTATAGGAAGTGCTGTTATACTTCCTCCACCTACCTTTTCAGAAAGACGTGCTGATCTCTCGAGCAGTCTTGAATGGAGATAGAATACGTCTCCCGGATAAGCCTCACGTCCCGGAGATCTTTCCAGAAGAAGTGAAAGTGCTCTGTAAGCAATAGCATGCTTTGACAGAT
Source organism: Eubacterium sp. (assembly GCA_017539165.1). Taxonomy (GTDB): domain Bacteria; phylum Bacillota; class Clostridia; order Lachnospirales; family Lachnospiraceae; genus Eubacterium_Q. The sequence continues at coordinate 45,759 of JAFYHN010000108.1, read as the reverse complement.
CATCATAAACTATAAGAACATCCTTGCCCTTCCACATGAAGTATTCAGCAAGTGCTGTTCCTGAATAGGGAGCAATATACTGAATAGGTGCTGTCTCGGATGCATTTGCCGCAACAACGATCGTATAGCTGAGTGCATCCTTCTTCTTAAGTGTACCTACAAGCTGTGCTACACTACTTGCCTTCTGTCCGATGGCAACGTATATACAGATAACTCCGTTATCCTTCTGATTAAGTATCGTATCAAGTGCGATAGCTGTCTTACCGGTCTGTCTGTCTCCGATGATAAGCTCACGCTGTCCTCTACCTATAGGAAACATTGAATCGATTGAAAGAATACCTGTATTCATAGGTGTATCAACAGACTGTCTCTCAACGATTCCCGGAGCAGCTGTCTCAACAGCTCTGTACCCTTCTGATTCAATCGGTCCTTCTCCGTCGATAGGATTACCAAGTGGATCTACAACTCTTCCGAGGAATCCATCTCCAACTGGTATTCCAGCTGTTTTTCCGGTTCTCAGAACCCTGCTTCCTTCTGTAACTTCAGTATCATCACCAAAAAGGATAACACCTATATCGTCCGGTCTCAGTTCCTGAACCATTCCTCTGACACCTGACTCAAATATAACTATCTCACCGTACATAACGGATTTGAGACCATCTACAAAGACGATTCCGTCTCCGACTGTTTTTACATGACCTTCTTCTTCAGATACAACCTGAGGTTCCCACTCATGAACACTGCTCTTCATAAGGGAGATAAGCTCTTTACCTGAGGAAACCTTTTCAGTCTTCAGATTTCTGAGCATTCCTTCCAGCTGATGAAATCTTCCTTCCTTAGTCCAGTCATATACTTCTTCACCAACAACAAGCTTGAAACCATTTTCGATATTCTTATCTTCAATCCACTCAAGCTCAATTTCACTTCCGTACTTTTCGGCTACAAAAGCATTCAGTCTGGCCTTACGGGCCTCATCAGGTTCTGTCGGAGCATAAAGAAGGGCACTAATTGTTTTCTCTTCTGCCACTTTAATTAGCTCCTTTCAGCGATGTTAAGAAACATATCATATGCTTCATCGGTATTTTCTACGAGAACAACCTTACGTGTTGCCTCTTCAACCATTTCTGTTATTTCCTTCTTAGCTGATTCAACGATAGCCTTTCTCTGATTCTCAGCATCCTTCTTAGCTTCTTCAATAATCTTGTTAGCTGCACTTCTTGCCTCAGCTTCAGCACTAGATCTCATCGCAGCTATATCCATAGATGCTTTCTTCTTCTGCTGTGATATCTCTGACTCAGCATTCTTAAGCTTCTCTTCATATTCAGCGTTCTTCTCTTCTGCCTCAGCAAGCTTGTTCTGTGCTGATTCATCAAGTTCTTTATAATGCTCTTCTCTCTGCTGCATAAACTTTTTAACAGGAGAGTATAGAATCACATACATACCAGCGAAGAGAATCACTACGTTGAACATATGCAGTAAAATCTGTGTAAAATCTATTCCTAATGGCATTTTTTTACCTCTCAATATAATAACTAATTTACTGAAATATAACTGTCAGATTCCTTCTACGTTATAGGACGAATATAACAAGTATCGAAACAATAAGTGCATAGATAATAGCTGTCTCAATAAAGATGATACCAAGGATCATTGTTGTTCTGATTGCTCCCTCGGCCTGAGGCTGACGAGCAATACCTTCATTTGACTTACCTACTGCAAGTCCCATACCTATTGCACCCGCACCTGCAGCAAGTCCGATAGCAAGACCCGCAGCTATAGCCTTAGCACCTTTTGAATTATCTTCCTTTTCCTCTGTTTCCTCAGCTGTTTCCTCTGTTGCTTCTCCAGCTGCATGTGTTATAGCCGCAGGAGCTACTGCTGAGAAAAGTGTGAATGCTGCAAAAAAGATCGCAACTGTTAATATTGATTTCTTAATAAGCTTCATGATATTACCTCTTTCATTTTTTAGTAATTTATATCTATCATAATATATAGCCGAAGAGCACTTATGCCTCCGCTGCAACTTCGGATTGTTTCTTTTCTTTCTTTTTCTTCTCGTGAACCTCTGAAACCTCTCCATAATATATCGACGTAAGCATTGTAAGTACGTATGCCTGAACCACCGCATGGATGAGTGTAAACAGAACACCAACGATAACCGGAAGCACAAAGCTGAGACAGAAAGTATAGTAAACAAGTTCTGTAACAAGTGCTCCTGATAAAAGCGCTCCGAAAAGACGGAAACTCATTGATATAGGAAGTGAATACTCTTTAAGTGTAAGTCCAACTCCCTTGATCTTATTTGCTATGATACCTCCTGACATAATAAACAGGTATGAGAATACACCCATTCCTATTGCACCATTTATATCAGCAAGTGGTGCAGGAAATGCCATCGGATATCCCTCTGTAGTTAAGCCCTGAACTCCGAAAAGCTCGAATATCGTTCCTACAAAGATATAAGATCCCGCCGCAAAAACATATGCTCCAAGGATACTATTCAGATGCGGACTGTTCGTTTTGGCCAGATTATCAAAGTATCCTACCCACATCTCTATCAGTGCCTGAAACTTACCCGGCACAATCTTAAAACGAGGTAAGGCAAATATTCTAACAATAAGAGCAAATACAAGAAGTATTGCTGTTGTTATATAACCCGAAACAAGAGAAGGATTAACAGCAAGTCCAAAGAAGTACATCTTGTTGTCCTCATGAAGAACAGCATCTCTCATAACTTCCTGAAGAGTTTCTCTATGCTCTCCTCCCTTATTCGTTGCAATAATACCGACCAGGAGCAGTACCAGAATCATACCCACGATTACTAGGAATCTGGTTCTTTTTCCCTTGTCCAAATCCTTAATCTCCTTTCTACATTCGTTGATTTTTTTAAACATCTCTATAGTATAAAACAAAAGAAGTGCAGTTACAAGTATATCTTACTCATAACAGCACTCCATTGTACCGATGTTTCTATATTATTTTTTCCCGTTCAGAAGCACCCCGAATATAGCTCCGCAGATTCCTCCGATAATGTGAGTAAGCTGGGAAATATTGTCATGCGTTGTTATCATTGTCAGGAGCTCTGATCCCAGATAAATAATGATAACGAGTATCATTGTTATAGGTATCTCGCCTGCTCTTAGATCAGATGCTGATACGAGAACTATCATCATAAATACCAGACCACTGGCACCAAGAAGTGCCACATCCGGAAAGAATATGATGTTGAATACACCTGAAACAACTGCAACTACCGCAAATGCTTCTATCAGATTCAGTCCACCATACTTCTCTTCAAGTATCGGGCCGAGCAGCAGGAACATCATCATATTTCCTGCATAATGCGACAAGCTGGAATGTCCCAGAACATGTCCGAATAAACGGATAAACCAACTTAACGTTATCTTGCTTCTGTACACCTCGAAGAACATAACAGTTGTTCTTCCATTTGTAAAGTATCCCATCAACAGGACAGCTACCGATAAGAATGCAAATGTCAAAGTTACCGGCGCATTATAAGTACACTGCAGTTTTTTTCTTCCTGCCATATTATCCCCCTATAAATCACCTTCATTTATTCTATATTTATAATCTCTATACCAGCTGGTTAATAACATCCTTTACCTTCTTAACCGCTACTATATTAAGCTCTGACTTGACCTCTTCTGCAACATCCTCAAGATCTTCAACATTCTTCTCAGGAATGTAGACTGTCTTAACACCTGCTCTGACTGCAGCCATAAGTTTCTCTGGAAGTCCACCGATCGGCATGACATTCCCTCTGAGTGAAACCTCACCTGTCATAGCTACTGTAGGATCAACTGCTTTCTTCGTAAAGAGTGAAGCCAGCGCTGTTGTTATGGTTATACCAGCTGATGGTCCGTCTTTCGGAACTGCGCCCTCCGGAACGTGGATATGAAGATCATACTCACCCAGATCAGCTGTCTCCTTCGGATACATAGCCTTCACAAGACTTATCGCTATCTCAACTGATTCCTTCATAACATCGCCAAGCTGACCGGTTATGATCACCTTTCCGGATCCCTTAACCAGCTTGGACTCGATGAACAGAATCTCTCCACCGGCCATAGTCCATGCCAGACCTGTAACAACACCAGGTATGCCCTTCTTCTCGATAATATCATGACTCAGTGCTCTTCGTCCAAGGAATTCTTTAAGATTCTTTGGTTTCACTGATATCTTCTCTTCATTTCCCTTAACAAGCTGAACTGCAGCATATCTCATAAGAGTATCTATCTGCTTCTTAAGGCCTCTTACTCCAGACTCCATAGTGTAGTCAGCAACTATCTTCTTTATAGCTGCATCGGTTATATTAAGGTTCTTTCTCTTTATTCCTGCTGCTTTCATCGCCTTTGGAATAAGATGTTTCTTAGCTATATAGAACTTCTCTGTGGCAGTATAACCTGGGAACTCGATTATCTCCATACGGTTCAGCAGAGGCTCAGGGATAGTATCTGTAGTATTTGCTGTACATACGAAGAGTACATTTGACAGATCGTAAGGCACATTCATGTAATGATCAGTAAAGCTGAAGTTCTGCTCAGGATCAAGTACCTCGAGAAGTGCAGATGAAGGATCGCCGCCATAGTCTCGAACCAGCTTATCAACTTCATCAAGTACCATGACAGGATTGCTTGCTCCGCTTCTCTTCATGCCTTCCATAATACGTCCCGGCATAGCTCCGATATATGTTCTTCTGTGCCCTCTTATCTCAGCTTCATCTCTTACACCACCAAGACTGATCCTTACATATTCTCGTCCAAGAGCTTTCGCGATACTCTGTCCAATACTAGTCTTACCTGTTCCTGGTGCTCCCACGAAAAGAAGGATTGAACCAGATTGTTTCTTATTAAGTGCCATAACGGCAAGCTGCTGAATGATTCTTTCCTTTACCTTTTTAAGTCCATAATGATCGCTGTCGAGTACTTCTTCAGAATAATGCAGGTCAATAGGATTATACTCCTCAGGAGTCCATCTGAGTGAAGTCACAAAATCAAGATAGTCATAGAGCATTCCGTACTCATGGCCATCCTGTCCTTCCTGCTTCATACGATTAAGAACCTTCTTAGCTTCTCTCTCAGCAGTCTCATTCATTCCAGAATCTTCAATAAGTTTCTCGAATCTTCTTACATCAGATATATTCTCAGGATGCATCTCATCCAGTTCTCTCTGAAGTATCTCTATCTGTTTCTTGATGGCATCCTCGCGGTAAATACTCTCATTACGGGCCTGCTGCTCCATCTCTGCACCCTCAGCCACGTCAGCCATCTCCATAAATTCATATGCAGCATGCTCGATAAGTTCAAACCTCTCCGAGAGATTATCCACTTCCACCATCTCATACTTTTCCTGCCAGGTTATGCTGAAGTAACCTGTCATAGAACATGCCAGTTCATTGATATTCTTCCACTGAAGGATAAATCCTCTTGCCCAGATGCCCCACTGATAATTCTGAACAAACTTCAGAAACTTAGTCTTTAATGTGTCGAATCTTTCCTTCTTTTCATCCACATTCATATCATCGATCTCTGGACGGATTTCTGTCTCAGCATCAACATTACCGTTCGAAGTTCTTGTAAAACTCAGGATATTAACACGGTCTTTTGTACGTACTTTTACGTTTCCTTCCGTGTCGATTGATTCGATCTTAGCCATAACACCGATAGGATATACATCCTCTATCGTGGCATCAGAAGAAGACGTATCAGCTCTCAGCATGGCGAATGCTATCTCGTCTCCAGCCTCCAGATTTTCTACGTCCCATCCCTCTATAACTTCCTTTTTAAAATAGAAAGTTACGTCAGGAAGAAGTATAGTGTCATATATAGGAATTGTTAACATATAAATATCTCCTTATCATTGTTAGCACTTTTAGTTACTGAGTGCTAATCTTATAATACTACAATTAAATATAAATGCAAGTCCTTCTTTATATCTTTACAGTTTATCGATTTTGCGGTATTATTAATAGCGAGAGAGTGTGTGTTTTTTAGATTTTGTATCTAAAATTGTCTTATAAATTTAACAGGGGAATGCCGAATTGAAGATAGACTTAAACGAAATTCTATATGCTATAGCAGCCGGTTTAGACTCTGTTGAGCACGAGCTGCTCGGTATCAGAAAAGGGCACTGCAAGAGGATTGCAGCCCTATCTATGTATCTTGGCAAATCACTAGGTCTCTCAGCTGATGACCTTACCGATCTTGCCGCTTTTTCGATACTTCACGATAACGCGCTGACTGAAGTTAATCAAGAAGAGCTGGAGTATAAGAAATACAATAATGGTGAGGGATATACCCCTCACGATTTTGACGTGCGCAGATGTATCATAGGTGAAAGAAATACCAAGTATATGCCTTTCAGAACCAACAACCGTGATGTCATCCTTCTCCATCATGAGAATGCTGACGGATCAGGTCCAATGGGAAGAACCTATGACAGAACGCCTATCAAGTCCCAGATTCTTCATCTTGCTAATCTTCTGGATAATGAGTTTGATCTTATATCTACAAACAGAGATACTCACGGCGCTATGATCTACTATGTTAAGTCGAATGCCGGCACTCTGTTCTCAAGAGAGATCGTAGATACATTTACCAAATGTTTTAAACCTAAATGTCTGGCTTATCTTGCTCCTTCGGCTATAGATAATTATCTCAGAAAAGCAACGAAACATCACAATGACGAGTATTCGCCTCAGGAAGTTGCAAATCTTGCCACTCTGATTGCTCGTATTGTTGACTATAAATCACACTATACATGTCAGCACTCGATCGGTGTTGCCAGAAACTGTGCAGCTATGGCTCAGTATTATGCTTTTGACGAAGAGAAGCGAACTAAGTATTATCTGGCCGGAGCTCTTCACGATATCGGAAAGCTTATGATTGATAACTCAATCCTTCAGAAGCCTGACAAACTGAATGACTACGAATATGAACTGATGAAGCAACATGCTTACTATACATTTGATATCCTTCAGCATGTTAAGAACATGGATGATATCAAGATATGGGCTGCTCACCATCATGAGAAGATGAATGGTACAGGATATCCTTTCGGAATAAAAGGTGAAGATCTGTCTCTCGAAGAAAAGCTTATGACCTGCTGCGATATCTATCAGGCACTTACTGAAGAGCGAGCTTACAAGAAAGGCTTCCCTCACGAGAAGGCCATCGAAATCATGCGTGATATGGTCATAAAAGGTGAGATAGATAACAGTATCGTTATGGCTATGGATATGGAGTTCAGAAATGGTTCCGACCGACTGAAAGATGCACCTACAACAACAATCCTTACTTAAAAAGACACCGCAAGCGGTGTCTTTTCTGATTCTTTATCGGTATTATTCACTTTACCAGGCTATTACTTCATTTCCTTCTTCAGTTACAAGAACCTGAATCTCCCACTGAGCTGAGTTAGATTCATCTTCGGTATATACTGTCCATCCATCATCTTCATCGATAAAAAATTCATGACTTCCGGCATTTACCATAGGCTCGATCGTAAACATCATTCCAGGAACCATCAGCATATCAGTTCCCTTTCTGCTTACATAGCTTACCCACGGCTCCTCATGGAACTCAACTCCAACGCCATGCCCGCCTATCTCACGAACTACCGAGAATCCTGCAGCCTTAGCATGGTCATTTATAACCTGCCCCATATCTCCGAGGAATCCCCAAGGTTTTACTTCCTTTAAACCGAGCTCTACGCATTCTTTAACTGTTTCAACAAGCTTTCTGTCCGCGTCGCTTACATTTCCCATCATAAACATTCTGGATGAATCTGAGAAATATCCATTCAGGATTGTAGAACAATCTACATTGATAATATCTCCGTCCATCAGGATCTCGTCCTCTGATGGAATACCGTGACATACTACATCGTTAAGTGACGTGCATACGCTCTTTGGATATCCTTCATAATTAAGTGGCGCCGGGATTGCTCCGTACTTCTCACATACTTCATTTACGATACGATTGATATCTTCTGTACTCATGCCTACACATATCTTGTCAGCAACTACGTCAAGACATTCAACGTTTACTTTGGCACTTTCTTTTATCATAGCTATCTGCTCAGGAGTCTTTATGATCCCGTGTGACGGCACTTTATGTCCCAGATTTCTGTAATACTCAATCTTTCTGTCGAATTCCTCGTGACAAGCCTTATACTTCTTTCCACTTCCACACCAGCATGGATCATTTCTACCAATCTTCTTAGCCATTATAAGTTCCTTCCTGTTAATCAATCTATCATCTGTTATATTTTAGAAATCATTTTAACAACTGTTAAATATATCTTACTGTTCCTTTTTTGTCAAGAGAACACACTTAGAAATTCAGCTCCCTGATTTTCTCAACAAGATTTCGTCCATACACTTCACAACCAAATTCATTTGGATGAAGACCATCCAGATAATATTCCATAAAATGAGGAACAAGCTTAAATCCATCAACAACCTGAATATTTGGATATCTACCACACAGATTCTTCAGATCATCACAGAACTTTTCGAGTATGGAAATGTCATTCAGCTGATCACCTCTCCAGATAGGAGTGATCGTAAGGATTGGAATATTGGCTCCATATATATCAGTCAATATATCGTAGTATTCACCTATATCTTTCATACAGTCATCATGATACTGATTTGTTCCCATCGCAACTATAATCTTGTCTGGCTTATATCCCTCCATAGTCATGAGGCAGTTCTTATCATATACATATCCGCCTATTCCCTGATTCAGTATATCATAGTTAAGAATTCGATTTGCAACGCTCACATATGTCTGTGAAGATCTGAGAGGACCATAACCCTGAGTGATCGAATCACCAAGCCAGAGAACCTTTTCATTCTTTACAGGAGCCTTTGCAGAGGCATTTATCTCGAAGTCCTTTATCAGAACTGTAGCATCAGCTGGAAGATATACCGTAACATTCTTCTTACCCTCTGGTAATTCAAATGTCATTCTTCCGGTATCCATGATTGCCTTTATATATCTGATATCTATTACAAAACCATCTACGAGAACCTCAAAAGTATCTGCAGATCCTTTCCATATAACCTTATAATCAAAAGAGATTTCCGTTGCTTCTGTTACAAACTCTAACGTCTTTGCAGTAGATGCAGTACATCTGTCAAAATACATTTCCGAAAAGCCTTCAAAATAATCCTGCTGAGCCTGTGTATACTGGAATGCCTGAAGATAACCTTCCTCAGTTTCCTCAAAACGGTACGCTCCAAAATAATACTTCTTTAGTTCTTCATTACTGAGTTTCATGTCTGTCTCCTTATTATCTGATTCTATCCCCCCTGGGAAAACCGTATCTTTACATTTTAAGTTTAGTGATATAAAATAAGATGAGTTTTTTCCAATAGATTTCTAGTAGACAGGAGGTAAGACAAATGATAAAGGATGACTGCATTTTTTGCAAGCTTGCAAATGGAATAATTCCAACTAACAAAATATACGAAGATGGTGACTTTACTGTAATCCTGGATTTAAGTCCGGCAAATACAGGTCACGCTCTCATCATACCTAAACAGCACTATGATAATCTTCTTGAACTTGATGATGAAATAGCTTCAAAGGTTTTGCCTCTTGCCAAGCGTATCGCTTCTGTTATGAAGGAAGTTCTCAACGCTGACGGAATCAACATCGTTCAGAATAATGGCGTAGCAGCAAATCAGACTATACCCCATTTCCATACACATATAATTCCAAGATACGATAATGACGGATGTGGAATCATATGGCCGCAAAAAGAGCCTGATGCCGACGAACTGGCTGCTCTTGCTGAGAAGCTTGCGGCAAAATTATAAATGTAGAAACAGGAGGATGTCATAATGGCATTTAACGCTGAGGTTAAGCAGTACAAAGAGAAAGATGTTATCAATCTTAAAGCAGGGAATTATACAGCAACTATCGCTCCATTCCTTGGAAGCAATATCATCTCTATGATTGATCTTGAAAATGATATCAGCTTTTTCAGAAAGGATGAAAGTCTGTCAATCGAAGAGCTTAAAGCAAGTCCTGAGGTTTACGGATTCCCTACACTTTTCTATCCGAACAGATTAAGAGACGGAATTCTCAAGTGCAGCGATTACACATATACATTTCCTATAGGAGATCCTGAAGGACATAATGCGATTCACGGATTCCTTCATAAGCGTGAGCACTCTATAGTAGAAGCAACTGCAACTGATGATGCAGCTATCGCTAAAACCTGCTATGTATATGATGAGAAGGATCCTTTCTATGAGACCTTCCCTGTAAGCTTCAAAGCTGAGTTCACATTCAAACTTACTGAAGAAGGAATGTATTATAATGTAACTATAACCAATCTGTCAGAGAGACAGCTTCCTTACGGAATATGTAATCACACCGCTATGAATGCTCCTTTCACAACAAACGGCGAACCGCTTGATACAAGAATATTCATAACGATCGGAGACAAATGGCCACTTAACCAGAGAAATCTTCCGACATGTGACTTCATATCACTTGATAATCACGACAGACAGTATCTTACAGGTTCTATGATTCCTGTAAAACATAATCTCTATAATGACGTATATAATGCAGAAACATATGAAGTTGATGATAAGCCATTCAGAGGAGCTATCGTCTCTGATACATCAACCGGAAAAGAGATCAGATATGAGATAGACGACAACTTCAGATTCTGGATCATCTGGAATGACGGCGGAGAAAAAGGCTACTTCTGTCCCGAACCTTCAACATGGATGATCGACGCTCCGAACCTTCCTCTCCCTGGAGAAGAATCAGGTTATATCGAGCTCGCTCCAGGAGAAAGCAAAACAGTCGGACAACACATTTACAGCCATATCAAATAATCTATACTAATGACACATTTTTAGTACAATTTGCCCAAAATCAGCAAGGAACAACCTTGTATTTTGGGCATTTTATTGTTATAATGTCTAAAGCGCGACCCTATTCGCAGTAGCAAAAAATTCTATAAAACTGAGCGACTGCTTGCAGGCTGCGAAGCTTTATATGAATTTTTTGCGTACCTGCGTAGCAGGTGCCACAAAAGCATTAGGGAGGTGTCTGCGCAGCAGACAGTAAAGCACCGCGTGGGAATTTTTATAAGCTTGCTTAATAAAAATCACCACGCGAGTGCGGACGTCCCTAATGTCTTTGATGGAACTGCGAATAGACCCACGAAGTCTTTTTCGGAGCTGCGAATAGACCCTCGAGGTCTTTTTCGGAACTGCGAATAGACCCACGAAGTCTTTTTCAGAACTGCGAATAGGTATCTAAACCCCACCCCCGCGCTCGATAAACACTAAAAATCCACGAAAGGAAAGGTAATCAAATCATGAAATTTGGTTTTTTCGATGATGAAAAAAGAGAATATGTCATTACATCCCCCAAAACCCCATACCCTTGGATCAACTACCTTGGAACAGAGGGATTTTTCTCGCTCATTTCAAATACAGCAGGAGGTTATCATTTCTATAAAGACGCTCGTCTGAGACGCATTACACGTTACAGATATAACAACATACCTGTAGATATGGGAGGACGTTACTTCTATATAAATGATGGAACTACAGTATGGAATCCAGGATGGTCACCTGTTAAGACTGAACTGGACTTCTATCAGTGCCGTCACGGTATGGGATATACAGTGATCACAGGTAAGAAGAACGATCTTTCAGCAGAAGTTACATTCTTTGTACCTCAGGGTGTAAATGCTGAGATTCAGAAAGTTGTTCTTAAGAATGAAGGAAATGCTCCTAAAGACTTTACACTCTTCTCATTCCTTGAGTGGTGTCTGTGGAATGCTGAGGATGACTCAACAAACTTCCAGAGAAACTTCAATACTGGTGAAGTTGAAGTAGAAGGTTCTACTCTCTTCCACAAAACAGAATACAAAGAACGTCGCGATCATTTCGCGTTCTATACAGTTAATGCTGACATCGATGGCTATGACTGCGATAAGGAAAGCTTTATGGGACTTTACAACGGTTTTGATAAGCCAGATGCAGTATTTGCCAACAAGTCAAACAATTCAAAGGCTGACGGATGGTCACCTATTGCTTCTCATTCACTTAAGATATCTCTCGCTCCTGGCGAAGAGAAATCTCTCGTATTCATGCTTGGATATGTTGAGAACGGAACAGAGAAGTGGAACAGTGACGGCAGCATGAACAAGTCAAAAGCTTATGCTATGATCGAGCAGTTCAATACCGCAGAGAAAGTTGATGCAGCTCTTGAAGCTAACAATAAGATGTGGGATGAGCTTCTCTCTAAGTACACTGTTAAAACACCTGATGAGAAGGTTGACCGTATGGTTAATATCTGGAATCAGTATCAGTGTATGGTTACATTTAACATGTCAAGAAGTGCTTCATACTTCGAGTCAGGTATCGGTCGTGGAATGGGATTCCGTGATTCTAACCAGGATCTCCTCGGATTCGTACATCAGATTCCTGATAGAGCCCGTGAAAGAATTCTTGATCTTGCCGCTACACAGTTCGAAGATGGTGGATGCTTCCATCAGTATCAGCCACTTACTAAGAAGGGAAATGACACCCTTGGCGGTAACTTCTCAGACGATCCACTGTGGATGATCATGTCTACAGCTGCATATATCAAAGAAACTGGTGATTACTCAATCCTTGATGAGCAGGTTCCTTATCGTAACGATGAGTCTCTTGCACAGTCAATGATGCACCACCTGAAGCAGTCATTCTATAAGGTTGCAAAAGAAGTTGGTCCTCACGGACTTCCACTCTCAATGAGAGCTGACTGGAACGACTGTCTGAACCTTTCATGCTGGTCAGATACACCAGGAGAAAGCTTCCAGACATATACATCACCTAAGTATGGTGACAAGGGATTCTCAGATGTAGCAGAATCAATCTTCGTTGCTACACTCTTCACATATGCAGGACCAGATTACGTTGCTCTTTGCAAGTATAAAGGAGATGAGGCTGAAGCTACTGCAGCTCAGGCTGAGATAGATAAGATGAAAGAAACCATCAAGAAGTTCGGTTGGGACGGTGAATGGTTCATCAGAGCCTACGACGACCTCGGACGTAAGGTTGGTTCTAAAGAAAATGAAGAAGGTAAGATCTTTATCGAGCCTCAGGGCTTCGGTATCATGTCAGATATCGGTAAAGAAGAAGGCTGGGCAGAGAAGGTTATCAACGCCGTTGAAGAAAGACTCGGATGCAAATACGGTCTTGTTCTCAACAATCCTGCTTTCACAAAGTACTATATAGAATACGGTGAGATCTCAACATATCCTGCAGGATACAAAGAGAATGCCGGAGTATTCTGCCACAACAATGCTTGGATGATCTGTGCAGCTGCTTATGCAGGACAGGGAGATAAGGCATTTGACTGGTATTCACGTATCGCTCCTGCTTTCCTTGAGGATATCTCAGATCTTCACAGAACAGAGCCATATGTATATGCTCAGATGGTAGCCGGAAAAGACGCTGGCCGTCAAGGTGAGGCTAAGAACTCATGGCTTACAGGTACAGCTGCTTGGAACTTCGTAGCTATCAGCCAGTATATCCTCGGTATCACAGCTGACTGGAACGGACTTAAAGTAGATCCTTCTATCCCAAGTGCATGGGATGGTTTTAACGCAGTTCGTCAGTTCCGCGGAGATACATATGAGATTGAGGTTAAGAATCCTAACCACGTTTGCAAGGGTGTTGTATCCCTTACAGTCGATGGAAAGGCTGTTGATGGATGTGTTATTCCTGTAGCAGGCGACGGAGCTACTCATAAGGTAGAAGTTGTTCTTGGCTAATTATTCATAAAATAAAAAAATACTACATTCGAGAATCCTAAGATTTGCGAATGTAGTATTTTTTTATACACGGGCGTATTAACCTAAAAGAAAAGGCGCTAGGCGCCTTTTCTTTTATACACACTATTTATTATATCATCCAGGAGAGCTTATAGCTCCAAACCCTTGAACTGATATTATAATACCAAACTTCATATTGTAAAGGGTGAAGAAACAGTAAATTAACTGTTAACAAATCGTAAACGATTATATTAATATTTATGAATAATAATGAATATTATAATATCCGTTAACCCAAACACAGAATCTTTCAAAAAGCAAAAGAAAAAGGACGCTACTGCGTCCTTTTTTCTTTTACACACTATTTATATCATCCAGGAGAGCTTTCAGCTCCAAACCCTTGAACTGATATTATAATAGCATTCTTTATAATGTAAAGGGTTAAGAAACAGTAAATTAATTGTTAACAAACTGTAAACATCGAATATTCCTGAATAATAGTGAATATTCGTTAATCTCTTACTCCTCTACTCCAAGTTCCTTAAGAACCTTGATAAGACTCTCTACAGTCTCAACCTCAGTGAGCTTTTCTTGTGGAATCTCAATATTGAATTCCTCTTCAAGAGCCATAACAAGATCATATAGATCAAGTGAATCTACTGCAAGATCATCTTTAAATGAAGTATCTAATGTAACATCCTGTGGCTGGATGGACAGATGGTCCATCATAATCTCAACTAGCTTATCAAATATCATACTAAAGCTCTCCTCCATACAAATATACTTGATTTACAGAACACTTTCAAACCACCTTCTACGACATAAAACAAAAATGTACTATATCGTATATCTAGAAAAAAACATACAATATAGTACATGCATTGTCAACAGAAAACTATTAATATTTTCTTGTTGTAATTCTACTCGTATCTAAGTGCATCGATAGGTGAAAGTCTAGCCGCTCTTCTGGCAGGATAGAGACCAAATATAATACCAACTAATGTTGAGAATACGAATGATACAATTATCATCACTATTGGCGGACTTACATTTACTGTAAGGAATGAATAATCTTCTGAGTTAGCTACAATAGTCTTTGCGACCAGAGCAATAACTCCACCATTCAACAGACCGATAAGAATACCGATCACACCTCCAATCGCACAGATAAGTACCGATTCAACCAGGAACTGCGACTCAATAACCTTGTTCTTAGCTCCAAGAGCCTTTCTGATACCAATCTCTTTAGTACGCTCTACAACAGACACCAGCATGATATTCATAACTCCGATACCACCAACTATAAGTGATATAGCTGCGATTACAGAGATAATAACTGTTATGACGTCCATTACTCCACTTATCGTCTTCAGCTGTTCTTCAAGACTCTCTATATAGAGGTAATAAGAACTACCAGCTTCCTTCTTAGACTCAAAATATGTAGTTACATTATTCTTAAGTGTCGTACCATCCACTCCAGGAGCACCATTAAAATATAAAAAGTACTCATTACGATATATTTCAGGAGTATTTGTCAGATCCCATGCATAGTTTATCGGAATTATAAGATCTGTAACCTTTTCGCTCTCTGAAACCTTTGCCTGACCGGTAATGGATGATTGCTTCTTAGTCATCGAATAAACACCGATAATATATGCTGATATAATATCACCTTTGGATGTTTCAACTTCTATCTTCTGTCCAATCGGATTAGCCATATCATCCATAGCATATTTAACAAAATTATCTGATACTACACAGACTTTTCTATTATCAAAACTATCTTGATACTCTATATCTCTTCCCAGCACTACTTCATAGTTGCTGATCTCACAGTATCCTTCAGAATAACCCTTAACATTTACAGTCTTTTTTTCCTCACCATAATGGTAGTCAGCCTGATCAACATCTACACTTAAGCATACTGAAGAAACCTGACCGGCAAATGCAGTCTTGAAATCATACGTATTCTCCAGATCAAACTCAAGCGGAATCTCATCATCTTCACCACCACCAGTCCAGAACATAGCGAACTGATTTGTACTCATCATATCACTGAATGTACCTGAAATAGTTTCCTTAAGCGAGGCGCCCAAAGTGGCAATAGTTATAACTGCGCTGATACCGATGATAATTCCAAGCATAGTAAGTATCGAACGCATCTTATTAGACTTTACACAAGACCATGCAAGTCGAAGATTCTCCATAAATGTCATGTTTCATCTCCTCCTCTCATAGCATTTAGTCTTTCTTTAATATTCGCAGCACGATTCTCCAGCGAATCATTTTCTGCTGTTGTTGAATAACTCATCTTATCAGCATTAGGATCATTCTTTCTTGCATCACGTCTTAGTTTGAATATCTCATTTCTAGCATCGTTCACAATGAATCCATCGCTGATAGTGATGATCCTCTGTGTCTCTGAAGCAAGTTCCTTACTATGAGTAATAAGTACTATTGTCTTCTTCTGCTCATCATGAAGTCTATGAAATATATCCATAATAAGGTGGCCTGTCTTTGAATCCAGGGCACCTGTAGGCTCATCAGCAAGTATGATTGAAGGGTCACACGCAAGTGCTCTCGCTATAGCAACTCTCTGGTTCTGTCCACCTGAGAGCTCATTTGCCTTATGCTTATAACGTTCACCCATACCTACCATTTCCAGGAGGGCCATAGCCTTGTCTCTTCTTTCGCCTTTTGACATTCCCGCATACATAAGTGGAACTTCAACGTTCTCTACTGCTGAAATACGCGGAATCATGTAGGCGCTCTGAAAGACAAAGCCTATTTCATTATTTCTTATCTCACTAAGACGGTCGTCATCCATTTGTGATATATCTTCACCGGCCAGATAGTACTGTCCGGATGTAGGTCTATCAAGGGCACCGATGATATTCATCATTGTTGATTTACCAGAACCAGATTCACCAACAAGTGCCACAAATTCTCCATCACATACTGTAAGATCTATATCATGAAGTATATGCAGCTCATTTTCCATACCTTCATAGTATTTCTTATTGATGTGCTGCATTTCTATAACTTTTCTCATTATGCACACATCCTTTTATTCTTCGCTATTCTTGTTGGCGTCAGTATCTGTACCCTTACCTTTTGTATTTGAGCTCTCACTGTTTGAATTCTCATTTATCTTGATCATTCCATTTTCAGTAACTGTACTTGGATAACAGATTACCTTATCTCCAGCTACAAGATCACCACTCTTTATCTCTGTATAGTAATCACCGCTCATTCCTTTTTCAACGGACTTTCTTACTACACTATACATTCCATTGCCTATTTCCTGAGCAACATATACATAGTCACCTTCTGCATCCGAAAGGATTGCTGTATAAGGAACAGCATCTGTTCGAAGTTCTTCACCTGTTGCTATTCTGACCTTAAGCTTCATTCCAAGAAGGATATCTGTATTATCTGTAATAGTGATCTTGGCATTAAATGTATTATCCTGAGCAGCTGCTGCCTGCATTGTCTGTGTAGTTACTGCAGGAGCCTCTGTTGCAAAGGTGTCTACCTTTGTAACCGTACCTTTTCCAGATACATTTGCCAGAGTAGAATTTGAAAGTTCAACTTCCATACCCTTCTTAACACTGAAGATATCTCTTTCTTTTATGCCAACATTTACCTCAAGATTCTTGTCATCCTGAATAGTCATTATCATTCCCGTAGGAGCAAGTCCCACAGTTGCATCTATCGAAGTTACAACACCTGTTGTCTTTGAAAGGATCACTGAATCATTCTTCATCTTGTAATATGAAGCAAGCTGTGTAGTTAATGTTGAATATGATGAGTTATTGATAGATTCAAGTTCTGCACTATCTACAGCTGACTGGTAACTCTGTTCTGCAGAAGCAGCAGTATCATCATAACTGTTTGTAGCCTGCTTATACGCAGCCTCCTTTACATACCAAGCTTCATTTGCTGCGTCAAGTGCTGATTTTGCTGCTACAACAGCTGGATTAGAGTGAACAGCATCTGTATTAGTTGCGATTTTCTCAGCTTCAGCTACAGCCTGGTTATATTCTTCGAGCTTCTTGTAATAATCTGCATCCGCATTCTCAAAGTCCTTCTTAGTTTCATCTATGTTTCTGTTAGCTCCGCTAATAGCTCTGTCTCTATTAGAAGCTGCAGAATTCACGTTATGATTAGCCATCTCAAGCTGCTTAGCCTTCAGTCTTTCTGAATCAGAAGCCTGTGCTTCAAGATCTTTAATCTGTTTATCTATCTCAGTAGTATCGATGGTACAGACAACATCACCGGCCTTAACTCTGTCACCAACCTCAACCCTGATTTCCTTAACAGGATACTGAAGTGTAGATATAATCTTTTCTGTCTTCTGGCTTTCGGCTACACCAGTCACATCTACATAAGCTGATAAGTCTTTCTTACCGAACTCTTCAACAAGTACACCATCACCCATAGCATCAGTTACAGCCTTAACTGCACTCTTCGCTTTTGAAACACCATATGCAATGAGTCCTCCAACGGCAGCAACAATAATAAGGACTATGATCAGTCCCTTTTTACTTCTCTTCCTTTTAGGCTTTTTATTCTTGTTACCCATGTTGTTACGATACTTGTCATCCCAGGCTGACTTATTATCGCCCTGGGCAGTTGTCTGATCAAAACCGTTTTCCATCGTTTTGTCCTCTCCTTAAATATATAACTTTCGCATAAATACTAGCATATCTTATAATATAATACTAATTAAGTTATCATGAATTTTACCTTAATATAACATTAATAATTAGAATATCTCTTTATACTTTTCTTGCAAATGCACAAACCAGTTTGATATTTCCTTCTTCATCCTTCAGTACAACCTTACATAGGTTCTCATCCTCTTTATATACAACAGGATGAAGGATATCTCCAAGCTTTGACTGCATCTTATATTCTGCCCTGAACATATCAGCCTCAAAATGTTCCGGAAGAACAGATGAAGCTATAGCAACATACTGGGCATTATTAACATGGTCGTTCGTATCAAGATGTTCTCCTGATACCACAATCCTCGGAAGTTCTGTCCCACCCGCATCCGGAATATCTATACGGCCTTTATATATCACTTCTTCAGGATTCTGCTGGATTCCAAACTCTTCAAACCTCTTCTCAATAGGAGGCTCCATACCATATGCATCAAACTCCTCCTGAGGTACATTTCTATCCGGAACGCCTGTAACAACATTTACATATGCCCATTCAGACAGTGCAAAAACAAGAGGCTCTCCCGTAAGTGTCCTTATGAGAAAGCTTCTTTTTCCGATAAAATATCTAAAGTCACACGCCCATGTTATTATCTCTATCTCTTCGCAGTACTCAGGTCGTCTGATGATATGTATCTGCCAGTTAGTCAACATCCATGCTGTATTATGTTCCTTCAGCCACTTCAGTCCGACTCCGGTATCCTCCGCCTCAAAAGTACAGCAGTCCTGAAAATAATTAATGATTGATACCAGTGAAAGCTTCTTCTCAGAAGAAAGTTCACTGTATCTTACCCTTGATCTAAAACTGTACATAATTATTCTTTCAATTAATATTTTTCTGGTTTTTTTACTGCATCTTAATATTCTATCGATTTACAGGTTCTTAAAATGAAACTGTTTTCTTCCTTCTGCATAGTCACCGACAATCTGACCATGCCCAACCAGCTTATACTTATATGTAACAAGCCCCTCGAGACCAACAGGTCCTCTCGCATGTATCTTGCTTGTACTGATTCCTACCTCAGCTCCGAATCCGTATCTGAATCCATCAGCAAATCTTGTTGAACAGTTCTGATATACACCTGCAGAATCAACAAGTCTCAGGAATGTATCAGCTGTTTCTGCATTTTCGGTAATGATACTGTCTGTATGATGCGAGCCATGAAGATTGATATGATTCACAGCCTCGTTAACATCAGAAACAAGCTTAGCGGAAACGATGAGCGCAAGATACTCCTTGAAATCCCCCTCATCGATAGTCTCGTATTCAAATGCTCCACCATCAGATGTTCCATTCTTCCACGAATCAACAATATCAGTTACTTCCTTAGTACCTCTCAGCTTTACTCCGTTCTCAGCAAGCGCTGCTGCAAGCTTAGGAATAAACTCAGACGCAATATCCTTATGGATAAGCAGAGTCTCAACTGCATTACATGCTGCTGTGTACTGGATCTTTGCATCCACGATAACCGGAATAGCCTTCTCAAAATCAGCATCCTTATCAACGTATATATGACATATTCCATCGGCATGTCCCATTACAGGAATATGTGTGTTGTCCATGATATATCTTACAAATGCATTTGAACCTCTAGGTATAAGAAGGTCTACGAGGCCATCGCATTTAAGAAGTTCGTCTATCTCATTATGCTGCTCGCACGCAAGCATGCATCCCTCCGGGAATCCTGCCTCAAGAACAGCGTTATATATGATATTAAAAAGGATTCTGTTTGTAAATGTAGTCTCCTTACCACCTTTAAGAACAGGACAGTTTCCACTTCTGATACAAAGCGAAGAAATCTGGATAAGAGCGTCCGGACGTGCTTCGAAGATAACTCCTATAACTCCGATAGGAACTGTAAGTCTGGTAAGTCTGAGTCCTTCGTCAAGCTCTCTGTCAAGGGTAACCTTACCGATAGGATCCTCAAGCTCAGTAAGCTGCTTGATACCAGCAACTACATCACGAAGCTTAGCATCATTAAACTTAAGTCTCTTAACTATAGCGTCTGCCACTCCATTTGCAGCTGCAGCATCGAGATCTTTTTTGTTCTCTGCAAATATCTCATCCTGCTTTTCAACAAGTCTTTCAGCAACAGTATTAAGCGCCTTGCATCTTGCTTCATTACTCATAGCTGCTACAAGTGGAGCAACCAGCTTCATCTTCTGTACTTCTTCTCTTACTACCATTTCTATACCTCTTTTCTTGTCACATAAATCTTTATCTGTTTATCATCACTTTGTTTCTTCAATTACTTGTTTAGCTTCTACAAGTGTCGGAACTATCTTCCAAGCCTTTTCCCGCATCTCATCATCTGGTTCAAGCAGATCAGGAATCATGATCGCACGCATTCCGGCACTGTATGCTGCCCTTATTCCATTGAAAGAATCTTCTAATACAAGACATTCTTCAGGGATAGTGTTTATTCTTCTCGCTGCTTCCAGGAAAATATCCGGTTCGGGCTTACTTTTTGATACCATATCTCCACAAACTATCTCATCAAAATAATCAATAAGTCCTGCGACTCTCAGCTCTCTTTCAACATCTTCCTTTTTAGTCGATGAAGCAAGTGCCACTTTGTAATCATTTGTTTTAAGATAATCGAGGATTTCTATAACACCATCTTTTATATACTCTTTTCCGTCTTTAAAATAATTTAAAAACAGTTTATAAACATCCCCTTTATAATCATCTACTTCAAAGTTTCCCCCAAAGCTGTCTCTCATAATCTGATCTGTCACTTTGGAAGTAATACCGATACATTTCTTACAAACCGCTTCAACATCCTTAAGTCCAAGTCTGTCTCCTACTTCAACACAACATCTCAAGTAAAGTCTCTCTGTATCGAAGATCACTCCGTCCATATCGAAGATCACACTTTTAATATCTTTCATAATTCTTCCTCATACTTGCTATTTATCATAATCTCTAAGCTTTACCTTAAGCTCTATCATCTCGTCTCTCAGCAGAGCCGCCATCTCGAAGTTAAGCTCAGCCGCAGCCTGATTCATCTTCTTGGTAATTCTCTCAATCTCTTTTCCAAGTTCCTTCTTGTTCATAAGATCAGGATCCTTACTTACGCGGCCCTTCTTACCTTTACGATCTTCTTCAGCATCTTTAAGACTCATAGAGATTAGTTCTCTGACAGCCTTTCGAATGGTTTGTGGGGTTATACCATTTTCTTCATTATACTTCTGCTGAATCTCACGACGACGATTAGTCTCATCTATAGCCCTGCGCATGGAATCTGTTATCTTATCAGCATACATGATAACATGTCCGTCAACATTTCGGGCTGCTCTACCGATAGTCTGAATAAGCGACGTCTCTGATCTGAGGAAGCCTTCTTTATCAGCATCGAGAATAGCCACAAGGGTAATCTCTGGAATATCCAGTCCTTCTCGAAGAAGGTTTATTCCAACCAGAACATCAAACACACCAAGTCTGAGATCTCTTACTATCTCCATTCTTTCGAGTGTATCTATATCACTGTGCAGATACTTAACCTTAACATCCAGACCTCTCAGGTAATCCGTCAGTTCTTCAGCCATACGTTTTGTAAGTGTAGTGACTAAAACCTTATTGCCCTTTTCAGTCTCAGCTACGATCTCACTATACAGATCATCAACCTGTCCTGCAACAGGTCTTACATCTATCTCAGGATCAAGAAGTCCGGTAGGTCTTATGATCTGCTCGGCTCTTCCTTCCTCATGTTCCTTCTCATAATCTCCTGGAGTCGCAGAAACATACAGAACCTTATCCAGCCTCTCTTCAAACTCCTCAAAGTTAAGTGGTCTGTTATCCATTGCTGATGGAAGACGGAAACCGAAATCAATAAGTGTCTCCTTACGTTTCTTGTTACCTCCGAACATTCCTCTTATCTGAGGAATTGTCTGATGTGACTCATCTATGATAAGCAGGTAATCATCTCCGAAAAAGTCCACCAGCGTATCCGGCGGATCTCCCGGCTTTCCTCCAGCCAGTATTCTGGTATAGTTCTCGATTCCCGAACAAAACCCTGCCTCTCTCAGCATCTCCATATCGAATTCGGTCCGTTCCTGAATACGCTGTGCCTCAAGAAGCTTATCATGTGCCTTGAAGTAGCTTATCCTCTCACGAAGCTCATCATCAATCTCCTGAAGAGCTTTCTCAAGCTTGTTCGGCGCTATAACATAATACGACGCAGGGAATATGCATGTAAATGTAATATCTCTCTTTATCTCTCCCGTCATCGGATCAAACTCTGACAGTCTGTCTATCTCATCTCCGAAGAACTCTATCCTGATAGCTTCACCGTCTCTGTTGGCCGGTATAATATCCACGACATCACCTTTTACTCTGAAGCTGCTTCTCTTGAAGTCCATCTCATTACGGGTGTACTGCATATCAACCAGTTCCCTGATCAAAACGTCACGGTCAAGTAACATCCCGGGGCGAAGTCCCAGCATCATAGCCTTATAATCTTCAGGATTACCTATACCATAGATACATGACACTGAAGATACAACTACCACATCGTCTCTTTCTATCAGAGCAGATGTGGCACTATGACGAAGCATATCTATCTCATCATTTACCGATGAATCCTTCGCTATATATGTGTCAGTCGAAGGGACATACGCCTCCGGCTGGTAATAATCATAATACGAAACAAAATATTCGACAGAATTCTCCGGGAAGAATGCTTTCATTTCTCCAAAAAGCTGGGCAGCCAGTGTTTTATTGTGAGACATTATAAGCGTCTTCTTACCTAGCTGTTTGATGACATTTGCCATGGTAAAGGTTTTTCCCGAACCAGTAACTCCCAGCAATGTCTGCTGCTTCTTTCCGTTTTTAAATCCATCTACCAGACTTTTGATCGCATCCGGCTGATCTCCGGTAGGCGAAAATTCTGAATTCAACTTAAACTCTGCCATAATTCATTCCTTAAAAAATTGGTGGGACAGTGGCAATACCCACTGTCCCACATACTACTATTCCAAAGAACCAACGTATATGGAAGCGGAGCACTTCGGTACTACGATCGTAAGCACATTATTCTGAACTATGTAAGTCCTTTCTTCCGTGCTGTACTCCTCTTCGGTGGTGATCATAACTCTCTTCATAGCTCTGTTATTCAGAACTCCAAGCTCCCTTACATGAAGCTTGATCTCTTTATCAGTAAAGTCATTATTGATGACTACTGCAACTGCTTCCTTGTCATTAAATCTTCCGTAGCCGATCACGCGGTAATCGCTATAGAGGAACTTAAGTGACCCGGTTCTAAGTGATGTATACTTATTATGAATCTTGATTATATCTCTATGAAAAGCGATAAGCTCCTGATCCTCACGTCCCCAAGGATATGAACGACGCGAATCCGGATCCGTCCATCCACAGAGTCCGGCCTCATCACCATAATATATCGTAGGTGCACCCGGCCACGTCATCTGGAATACGACCGCTTCTCTGAATATACCTTTATTTACATTTTCATTTGCCGTCTCAGCACCAAGAGTCTGAATACGTCCAACTCTGTGGTTCGTTCTCGTAAGAAATCTCGAATGATCGTGATTCGACAACTCGTTCATCGAAACATAGAGTGAATTGTACATCATGTAAGACATATAATTCCTTATCGAGCCCTTGAAGACCTCCGGATTACCAAGCAGATCTCCTCTGAACTCATCACTATGCTTCTCAACACCTGTCAGAAACCAAGATATAGGCTCCATAAAGGCTCCGTAATTCATTATCGTATCCCATTCATCTCCCTGAAGCCAGGCTTTAGGATTGCCATAATGTTCTGCAATAATGATAGCATCCGGATTAGCTTCCTTGACTGCCTTCCTGAAATCCTTCCAGAAGATATGATTGTACTCCTCTGAATAACCAAGATCAGCAGCAACGTCGAGACGCCATCCATCAACATTAAACGGTGGTGAAACCCACTTCTGTCCAATCTTCATTATATAATCATGAAGCTTCTGTGACTCTTCGTAATTCAACTTAGGCAGAGTCTCATGTCCCCACCAGCCGTTGTACGAACCATTGTCGGGCCATGCATTATCATCAGAAAACTGGAAGAACGAATTGTAAGGGCTGTCCTTGTCAGGATAAGCACCCTTCTCATAATCAGGATTCTTCGCATATATCTTCTCTCTGTCGAGCCACTTGTTAAATGACCCACAGTGATTGAACACACCATCCAGAATAACCTTCATACCCATAGAATGTGCTTTTTCTACCAGTTCTATAAACAGTTTATTAGAAGCCTCCAGATTCTCCAGAGCTGTAACTCTGTTAATGTATCTGGTAGCCTGTTGATTATCATTAACCCCTTCCGGAAGAAGATCGCCGTCATCTTTCACGATACTTCCGATATGTGGATCTATATAATCATAATCCTGTATATCATACTTATGATTCGACGGAGATACAAATAACGGATTGAAATATATAGCTTCTACTCCGAGTTCCTTCAGATAGTCTAACTTCTCTATAACACCCTGAAGATCTCCACCGTAAAAGTTACCAACGTCCATGCTATCCGGAAGTTTATACCAGTCTTCAAAGACCTTTACATGTTTTCCGAGATATGAATATTCATCGGACAGAATGTCATTTCCCTTTTCCCCATTCCTGAATCTGTCGACAAATATCTGATAGAATACCGCTCCCTTAGCCCAATCCGGTGTCTTAAACCCGGGCACGATCTGAAAGTCATAATCACGATTCACATCTCGAAGAACTCCAAGTCTGTTGTATATGACCGTAAGTCTGTCGCTGTGAATCTCAAAGTAATATCTGAGTGGTTCGGAAACATTCGGAATCTCAACTGAATAGTAATCGAAGATATCGTTACAATCAGCAAACTCCATACGATAACGTTCTTCTCCCAGAATCATATCAACACTATCGACGTTATTCCTGGCCGTCCTGAATCTGATAGTTACATTATCCCCTATGTCAGGCTCAGCAGGCGTAACGAACTGTGGAGTACAGTCCGTAAACAGAGCACCGAAATTCAAGATGGTTACGGAATTATAAATATGAAATATCATGTTTAACAGATTATTATCTGACATGAATATCCTCCCCCTGAAAGTCTGGATATACTATATACACCATATCGCCTTATATTCTACCACAACATAGAGTAAAATAAAAGAAAACTTATTCTTATTCTGACCTTGGAATCATAATTGAAAGCGCAAACACATTATCTTCAGATTCTGCTTTAACTAGTCCGTTGTATTCCTCCACTGCATTACGGATATTTCTAAGGCCAAATCCGTGATGTTCCTTATCCTGCTTGGATGTATATCCTGCTGTCATAAAAAGCTTATCTACATCCACTTTTCCCACAGCACTGTTCGAGATCTTTATGATAAAGAATTTCTCTGTACGTTTAACATTCAGATCAACCCACGCATCCGGCACCATCTTGTTCGATGCTTCAATAGCATTGTCAAATGCATTCGCAAATATACTGCAGACATCCATTGGCTTCATATTAAGACCGCCATCAACCACACCATCAGCAGTAAACTTTATCGCCTGTTCACGCATCTTGTCAGCCTTCATGGCAACGATGCAGTCAAGCATCTCATCTCCAGTTATGATAGATGGAGATAATGCTTTTACATTTCCAAGAAGCTGTTTAAGATGTTCAGAAGCCTCTTCGGTTTTCCCTTCATCCAGCATCATGTTCGTAAGTGCCAGATTATTGATGATATCATGTCTGAATGCTCTGGTTGCTTCCTGTGTTCTCTTATACTGCTCTATATATTCAAGCTCCGCATTCAGATATGTTTCCTGATATTCGTTCTTCTCCTTAAGACTTCTTTCAGCTGCATTCATCATTAATAAAGCAGGTGCAATGCATCCAAGGATAGGAATCAGTGCCCCAAAGACATATGCCAACAGACGATAACTGTCTTCTGTTGTATTTCCATAAAAAGGAATAGACGGAAAGAGATTGAATACAACTAACCATATTATAAAAAGAACTCTGTCTCTTATTCTTACATTGTAGAATTTTCTTTTCTTAAAATATGAAAAATAAAGAATAAACAACAAAACAAGATTGATAACAAATTGTGCAAAAATAGTTATTGTTGTCATCCATACATATTCTTTGCCCGCTGAGTTCCTATATACTTCTATAAGCAGCTCTGACTTCCCGCCTCTTAGAAATAAATAGGTATACTGAATTATATTATTCATATAAAAATAATACAGATACAAGAGTATTGTAGACTCTATTGCACGGAAAATGCGTTTTTCCTTATTAGCAACCAGATAAAAGATAAATGCATAAGCGAACGTCAAACCATTGATAAGGACCCTTTCCGCCTTAATAAATTGCATATAATTAAGGTATAAAGGATTGTCCTGAGCCGGATCCTGAAAAGGAGCTAAACCATCCATATAGCCATATAACGCCGGGTTTATCTTATATATTAATAATAACCCACCATAATAAACCAATACCTGAATGGCTACTGTTCCCAAAGTAGCCAGAACCACCTTTCGGGTGATCATCACATATCTTCCAAGAAAACACGCTGAAATCAAAAGTATGATCAGCATGCTCAGTATGAAATTTATATAACCCGTGACCATTACACTATAATTTATTATATATAATATATTCATATCTTCTTCCTTAAAATGCTGAATTCTCTACATAGGCATATAAAGCTTCTTTAAGAGGTTTTATATTGGAACGGCTTACAGGGACTCCGACTTCTCCATCAGCACCTTCTACCAATACATCCGACTTTACCATCTTCTTTACCTTTGCGAGTGAAACAAGATAACCTCTATGAGTTCTAAAGAACCCATCACTCTTCAGCTGTTCTTCAAAGTCCCCGATATTGTATCTCACCAGATATTCATCAGATGTAGTATAGATCATGACATACTGATTCTGAGCCTCAAGATAAACGATGTCAGATACATTTATCAGAGTTTCCTCTCCATCCACTTTGATCATAAGCTGTCTCTTGCTTTTTGACTTGTCCATAACAAAGCGGAGAACTTCTCTCAGTTTCTCCTCTGATACAGGCTTAGTAAGATATCTGAGGGCATTTACCTCATACCCCTCAAGAGCATATTCTACATGTCCCGTCAGGAAAACTATATAAATACTGTCACTTCTTTCACGAAGCTTCTTAGCCAGAGTTATTCCGTCCATAGCAGGCATCTCTATATCCAGAAACAGAACGTCATATGGTTTCTTATCAAATGCCTCAAGAAGTTTCCTTCCGTCAGAATAAGAATCCACTATTACGTCAATACTCCCTGCCAGTTTATCTATCAGTTCCGTTTCCTGGGTTCTGAACTTCTCTTCATCGTCACAAACTGCTATCCTCATGTTGCCTCCCTTATCTGATCACATTTTCTGCCTCGTCCAAAAATAAACGATATTCCTTCCTAGAACAAAAAGTAGCTGATATACCACATAAAAGTACATCAGCTACCATTTTATTATACTATTTATTTATTCGTCAATCAGCATTTCTACTTCATTGCTTCTTTAAGAACTTCAAGATTGCTCTTCATAGCAGAAAGATATGTAGTTCCATTTTCGATGTCTTTTGTAGTTGTAGACTGAAGAGAATTTAATGTAAGTATCTTCTGATCTTTTGATTTTGTATTCTCCTTTACAGTCTCGGCAATCTTATTTTCATTTCCTTCAATAGTCATTATAGCAGGAAGACCAAGTTCATCTATCTTTTCTGCTAGGAATATAACTGTCTCAAAACTTGCTTCTGACTCTGCTGAACATCCGACAAATGCAGCAAAATACTTGATACCATAGTCATCAACCATGTAACGGAATGGGAATCTGTCTCCAAAGAGAAGTGTCTTCTCCTGTGCTGCGTCTACAACAGACTTATACTCAGCATCAAGATCTGCAAGCTCGGTCTTATAAGCATCAACATTGCTCTTGTAGAGATCCTTGTTAACCTCATCTATATTTCCAAGTTCTTCAGCTATCTTAT
This sequence comes from Eubacterium sp., assembly GCA_017539165.1. Classification (GTDB taxonomy): domain Bacteria; phylum Bacillota; class Clostridia; order Lachnospirales; family Lachnospiraceae; genus Eubacterium_Q. Next base: position 17,221 of record JAFYHN010000108.1, on the reverse strand, counting down.
CACACAGAATTGCAGCATTTCTGAGAGAAAGCCATACATGCTCATCCTTCTCAGCTTCCTCACCTTCTTCATGCTCATGATCAGCTTCTTCTCCGTCTTCATGTTCAGCTTCCTCAGCCTCTTCATGATCTGCTTCTTCTCCATCCTCATGCTCATGTTCAGCTTCCATACCTTCAACGAGCTCTTCATCTTTAACAGCTTCGCCGAGTACATCAAGGAGATTTATAACAACCATATCTTTGTTATCTGCAGTTTTAATAACGTCATCAACCCACTCGTCTGACTCTCCACCAACATATACGAACATATCGCATTCTTTGATCTTGGCAATATCTTCAACAGATGGTGTATAGCTGTGAAGATCTACTCCATTATCAAGTAGAAGTGTGATATCTGAATTATCAGCTTTCTCACCAAGGATTGTCTTTACCCAGTCATACTCAGGGAAGATAGTTGTTACAATCTTCATTGACTTGTCACCGTTTCCAGCAGTTGCATCAACTTCAGTATGTTTTTCTGCTGAATCATCTTCTACTTTCTCGTCATCTGCGTCCTTCACTTCTGCCTGTGTGGCATTCTCCATAACTTCTTCAGTGTTAACATCCTGCTTTGAACCACATCCTGTTAAACATCCGAAAATAAGTGTTGCCGAAATAAGTCCGGCTAATATTCTCTTTGTTTTCATCTTTTTATCCTCCATTTTTACCTTATGCAACACTGTTGCATATTATAGCACTTGTTTTCACTCTGTCAATAGTTTTTGCAAATTTGTTGCAATTTACATTTTTATGAGATTTACCTCTTAAAAATTTCTTAAAGAATACTTAATTAGATGTTCGGGATTTTATAAGCGTACTGTAACTTTAAGCACATATAATGGCGTCGTGAAGGAGGAAATACGAATTATGGAAATTTTAAAAGTCGAAAACCTAACTAAAGCTTATGGAAAGGATTCAACTAAAGTAGTTGCATTGGATAATGTATCGTTCTCCGTTGAAAAAGGAGAATTTGTTGCTATAGTTGGAGCATCCGGATCTGGCAAATCAACATTGCTGCACTTACTCGGTGGTGTTGATAGACCAACATCAGGAAAAGTATTTATCAATGGGGAAGACATCTTCAACTATAACGATGATAAGCTGGCTGTATTCAGAAGAAGACAGATTGGTCTAATCTACCAGTTCTATAATCTGATTCCAATATTAAATGTAGAAGAGAATATAGTGCTTCCTTTGGCACTTGATAATCGTAAAGTAAACAAAGACTCCTTAAATAACATGCTGGATTTATTAGGCATTCAACATAGAAGAAACCATCTTCCAAACGAATTATCCGGAGGACAGCAGCAGAGAACAAGTATCGGAAGAGCTTTGATCACAGATCCTTCGATCATTCTTGCGGATGAGCCTACAGGAAACTTAGATTCAAAAACAAGTGATGAGATCGTATCTTTACTAAAGAAATCAAATAGAGAATTGAATCAGACGATCATTATGATCACACATAATATGGAAATTGCCAGAGTTGCAGATAGAATAATTAAGATTGAAGACGGAAAGATTGTTAAGGAGGTATAGCCATGAACTTACTTAACAAAATACCAATAAAAAATTTAAAACTAAATAAAAAACGAACAATAGTTACAATTATAGGAATTATATTATCTGTTGCTCTTTTAACAGCTACAGCTTCACTCTATTCCAGTTTTATTCAATCTTTAATCAATTACGAGGTCAAAGAACAAGGAAACTTTCATGTTGCATATCATAATGTTCCTATAAGTGATCTGGATACATTTAGAAATAACAGCAATATTTCTGATATATGTATAGCTCAGGATGAGGGTTATGCAAAAATAGAATCCAAGAATGACTATAAGCCTTATGCTTTTATAAAGAAATATACTAAAGATGCATTAGATAATCTATCAGTTACTCTGGCAGAAGGCAGACTGCCTGAAAATGAAAATGAAATCGTTATTCCAACCCATCTGAAAACTAATGGCAGAAATAACTTAAAAGTTGGAGATTCCATCAGTCTGGATGTAGGCCAGAGAGTTGATGGTAATGGAAATGTATTAAATCAGAATAATGCATATGAAGATACGAGTACTGAAGAAAGCTTAATCAACACTACTAACAAAACATATACTGTAGTAGGTGTTGCTGAAAGGCCAGCAAAAACTATAGAGGCATATTCTGCTCCCGGATATACATTTATTACCTATACTGATGAAAGTAATCTAACTGACAATGTTGATGTATATGTCAAATATACAAAAAAAGCAATAAAAAACTGGGTCAATGTTACTGCCGAAATATTAGATATAGATCCAGGACTATATGATTCACTAAATGAAGATAAACTGTATGAGCTTTCTGAATCACAGAATATAAAGTATCAGATTGATACCAATGGGTATCTTGTAGGCCTGGAATCAGGTGCATTAATAAATAGTAGTGCTTCTGAATTAGAAGGAGTTATTGCTACTGTTTTAGCAATCATAGTATTCACTTCCGTATTTTGTATTAAAAACAGTTTCGACATATCCATCACTGAAAAAACAAAACAATACGGAATGTTAAAAAGTATTGGAGCTACCAAAAAACAGATTAGGAAAAATGTATTCTTTGAAGCTACTGTATTAGGTCTTATCGGTATTCCGATAGGATTAGTAATGGGGTGCCTTGCATCATTTATACTAATTATCGTATGTAGATATTTCACGGCAGAATCAGATATGCCAATTGCATTTTCTATCTCACCATACGCTATATTGGTAGCAGTTGTTCTTGGAATTATAACCATATATTTCTCTGCATTTAAATCAGCCAGAAGAGCTTCAAAACTATCTCCTATTGATTCTATAAGAAATAGTGCTGACATAAAAATAAAACGTAAAAAAATTAAAGCACCAAAAGCTATCAAAAAGATATTCGGTATAGGCGGAGAAATATCATATAAAAATCTTAAACGAAATAAGAAGAAATATAGAACAACAGTTATTTCGATTGTCGTATCAGTATTAGTATTCATAGCATTATCAGGTTTTATGGATTCGTTCAGTAATATAATCGAACAAGACATTCAATCATGTGATTATAATATATATCTTATGGGAAATATTCATGATAATGAAAACAGATACAACAAATATCTATCAATTACAAAATTAGATAATATAGATAATTATACTGCATTAAGAAATATGAAATTCGAAGTCTATGATATCAAATACAATAATGATTTTCTGAATAAGCAAAATCTCACTTACCAGGATATAGTCAGTGGAGATTCAGAACTAAATCTTATGGTTTGTTCTATAGGTGATGAACAGTATCAAAAATATATAAAATCGCTGGGATTAAATTACGAAGATATAAAAGATAAAGCAATCTTAATGGACTATGATCCCGCATATAGTAATACAAGAGTATACGATTATCAGATTGGAGACGTGATAACTAACAAAACCAATGATAAATCATTGCAGGTCGGATATGTTACAGAAGTTGTTCCATTTGGATTAAAAGGTAACGTTTATCATCAATATTTCATTGTAAGTGATGAAATGTTGGATAGTTTATTATCAGGTACTCTCCCAGATGGAGTTGATATATATATTCAATCCTCCAATGCTGATAAATTACAGGATGAAATAGAAGATTTATTAAGCGATGAAACACACTACTTTCTAAGAAATCTTGATGAGAATTACAGAGAACAAAAGAATATGATTACTTTATTTGGTATTTTCCTGTATGGATTCATTATAGTAGTTTCTCTGGTTGGGCTTACAAACATATTTAATACAATTACTACTAATATGGAACTTAGAAAACCGGAATTTGCCATGTTAAAATCTGTCGGTATGACCACAAAAGAATTTAATAGAATGATCAGATTAGAATCAATATTTATGGGTGTTAAATCACTATTCTTTGGATTACCAATAGGAATAGCTTTATCGTATCTGATACATCATTGCTTTACTAGAGACTATGTCATACCTTATCATCTTCCAGTCATCCCTGTAATAATTTCAATATTTGTGGTATTTTTACTTATCTCTATAATTATGAAATATTCGATAGTGAAAATAAGCAAGCAGAATACTATTGAAACAATCAGAAATGAAAACATCTAAACAGCGGTATAAGGAGCGAAAGCTCCTTATACTTTTTTCTTATGCTTTTTCTTACAATCGTTGCATATACCAATGATGATACTCTTGGATGAATTAATGTCTAGCCTATATATGGACTGAATCTTCTTTTCAAATTCTCCAACAAAAGGATCGTCGAGATGAAATATCTTGCCACACTCACTGCACTGAGCATGCATATGAGCATGACAATTCTCATGCTGTTCCGAATACTGATAATACCAAGCATCCTGATTAGGTTCCTTATATCTCATCAGATCCCCCTGCTCACACAGACGGTCAAGATTACGATAAACTGTAGTACGATTAATACCTTCTACTTCAGACTTTAGAAAATCATATATCTCACGTGCAGTGAATCTTTTTTCAGAATGTTCTTTCAGGTACGCTATGATACATTCCCTTGCTTTAGTTTTGTAAACAACCTTCATAGTTTTTTTATTCCATCCCTTCTACACATTTTCCGCTTTCAAGCAAGCTAAGAAGCATTCTTTATCAGGGAGTTTTAATCCCTCTCTTCTTACCAGGTTCATCGCAAACCCCTGTATTCCACCGTAGAATACTATAGACAAAGCCAGTGGATCTCCCTTTCTAAACACTCCCATTTTCTGACCTTTTTTTATGATCGGAACACTATACTTCTCAACATCATGTTCCTTTATCATATCATAAGCCTTCTCCGAGATATCCTGCGCGTTTATAGCAGCAAGTCCCATAAAGATAAACATTCTTGAAGAGAAGTCATCATGTGATGCAACACCGAGAAAACCTTCTACCTGCTTTTCAAAAAAAATCAGTGGATTATCTCCATACTCCTCGGGGATGGTCATCTTCTCACTCCCAAGTTGAACCAGCTCCTCATATATCGCCTTCTTGTCGGAAAAATAATGAAACATTAGTCCCGAACTGATTCCTGCCTCATCGGAAATCTTCCTGGTCGAAGTACCATAATATCCATATTTGATAAAATGACTCAAAGCAATATCCAGAATCTGGCTCTTGCGCATCAGATACTGCTCTTCCTTTTTATTCATCCCTATTTACCTCGTTTTAATCAATCTCTCTTATCACTCTGCATGGATTACCCACAGCGACTACATTTTCCGGAATATCTTTTGTCACAACACTACCGGCTCCGATAACGCTGTTTTTTCCTATCGTTACTCCCGGAAGGACCACCACGCCCGCTCCGATCCATACATTTTCTTCGATATGGACATCCTTGTTCGATTGAAGTCCCAGTCTTCTTGGCTCAGTTTCTATCGGATGCTCCGCCGTTGCTATAGTAACATTTGGTCCAATCATCACATTATCACCAACATATATATGACCGTCATCTACTGCCGTCAGATTAAAATTCGCGTAAACACGCGAACCAAAATGAATGTGATGTCCACCCCAGTTTGCTCTGAAAGGAAGTTCTATATAGTTACCTTCACCACATTCTGCAAAAACTTCTTTCATATACTGAACCTTCTTTTCATATTCAGAAGGTTTCAACTGATTAAACTCCCAAAGTTTATCCATATATGCCATCTGTTCATCCATGATTTCCTTGTCCTCAGGATTATATAACATCCCGGCAACCATTTTCTCGTACTCTGTCATAGTGCCTCCTCTCATTATCCTCAAACACTCCAAGTAACACTCCGAATACTATTCTACCACAAAATAAAAAAATGGTGATATAAGTATTCTTATATACTCATATCACCAACTCTTTTGTAAATTCTATTCATCAATACTTCTGAGCATCCCCACCTGAATTATTACTATGTTTTGACGTACAGTATTCCTTAATCTCTTCCGCACACTCCGATCTGGAAAGTGCAACTGAGTGATACTCACCTTCCGGACACTCATACTCAGATAACCATATATAAACCGCATCTTCAACACTATCTGCAGTTCTTAACTTATTATCTATATCAGACAATTCATTATCTAAAAGATGTACTATAAAATGTGCCTGCATCTTTGGATCAGCTATATCAAAAGACAAGCCGTAGCCTTCGCCTCCCTTACTGAACCACTCTGTAGCATAGTCATATAAAGCCTTCTTCTTCTCATAGGCAGTATACTGGCAATATCCGTATCCACCATTCGTATTATACCACTGTCCATGTGAATTGTAATATCCTGAAGAAGTACCATCATACCGCGCCTCCAGGAAATCCTTCTCAGAGATAGAACCCTTGTTTACCTTATATGTATAATCCTCGTCTGTAATATCCCAATCTATGTTATTGTGATCCTCAAGATTGTAAGACTTAAAGTTAGATTCTTCATTTATGTTGCACATCAATCCCAACACAGCAGTCTCATTATTATCAAAATGCTTCATCAAAACTTTCCATAATTGCTTACGTTCATCTACCGAATCAGCTGAGTATCTGATACTTTTCGAAGAAAAAGTTATCCCTTCTGACGAGGTCAGGATAATGGTACCTATCAAGAATAGCATCATAACTATTAGTAAACCAAATAAAATTCTGATCAGCAATAATGTTCCATCATATGAAGATTTTTTTGAGGACTTTCTTACAGTTTTTCTATTTGCAGTTTTTTTCTTTACAGTTCTGTTATTTACTGTTTTTCTCTTTGCTGTACTACTCGTAATAACTTCAACTCCTCACACTACTTAGATAGAAGTTTTTCTAACCCGGCAATTTATAACCAGGGTATATACTACGATATTTAAGATTTTTTTTCAAGCGAAGCATGTCAAAGCTAATACATTACGAGTCCTGTCAGATTCCAAGAAGTGCATCCGACTGATTTTTTCTGTTTAACTCTCCAGCGTTTAACTCTTTGTCTTTGAATTCGTATACGACCAGACCTTCTTTATTTCGCTTACATTCCGCCACAACATTTCCGGAAGCATCCAGAAAACAGCTCGGAGCTGTCTGATATGGCTTGCACGAATTCACCGATATAATAGGCGTAACATTCTCAACCGCTCTTGTTACGAGATGACTCTTAATAGTTCTAAATCTATGCGAATCATCCTTCTCGGAAATGTCATTAAAAAGAACGATATTAAAATCAGTATGCGCCTTATAAAGTTCTCTAAAGTATTCAGGGAACCTTATCTCATAACAGATTCTCACACCTATGGAATGTCCCTTGAATTCGAAAATACCATCTGATGTTCCTTCTGAGAAGTTCTCCGCATCAATCCCGCAAAGGGCTCTCTTGTCATACCACTGAAGAGGCTTTTCCGGAGATATAAAATATGCTCTGTTATAAGAGTTTTCTTCACGAGCTACTGTCCCAACAAGTATACCTATACTGAATCTATCAGATATTTCTCTCAGCTGATCTATCTTCTCTGAAATAGATGTATGATTTACCACATTTACTTTCGAGAAATCACGTCCCGGATAACCCGATAAAGCACACTCTGGAAAGATGATCATATCTGCATCCTGCTTAGCTGCTTTTTCAACAGCATTCCTGATCACTTCAAAGTTTTTCTCTATATTTCCTGACACACCAAACTGGTAAGCCGCAAATCTCATTGATCCGCCTCCTATTTCACATACTTTTTCATACCCATTAATATATTAAATCATTAATTTTTTGATATAAGTCTAACTTATTACTTTTAAGCATAACACTAATATAACATATATAACAAAATGGATGCTATAGGAAATTATCCTTAGCATCCATTTTATCACTCTTTTATAACTTTTGATTTTATTATGGCTATAACTGAAATAAGTATGATTGGGAAAAGACACGCCACCAGAAGCCCTGATTTGAGATCATCATCTTTAATCTGAGTTACCAATCCGACAATTCCCGGTCCGAAAGCTCCTCCCAGATCACCAGCCATAGCGAGGAGCGCAAACATCGCCGTTCCTCCACTGGCCAGACGTTTGGAAAGTATACTGATAGTTCCCGGCCACATGATACCGACAGAGAATCCGCAAAGAATACATCCCATCAAACTAATGACAGGATTCTTCGATACAGCCGCAACTATATAACACAGGAGACACAAAGCACCGGAACCCAACATATAGTCGGCAAGATCTATCCTGTCTCCATACTTGCCGTATATCACTCTGCTTATTCCCATCGCAACAGCAAAAAGGCACGGTCCCGCAAGATCACCAACTGTCTTTGATAATCCCAGTGCTGACTCAACAAATGCAGATGCCCACTGTGCCATTGACATTTCCGATGCACCGGCGCAGATCATCAGTACAATTCCCAGAAAAAACATCGGATTCCTAAACAATTCACCTATAGACATTCCTTCGCCATCTTCTACAAGTAGTTCTATAGGACATGTTGCAAAGTTGTAAATGTTATAAAGTGGGACCAGAGCCCATATACAGGCCAGATATCTCCAGGAATTCACACCGAAAACAGCAAAAAAACCGGTGGATAGGAGGATAACTCCCACACTGCCCCAACAATAGAACGAGTGAAGCAGACTCATTACCGCTTCCTTATTCTCAAACGGACAAGCTTCAACAATAGGGCTAACCAGTACCTCTATAAGTCCGCTTCCGACTGCATATATAATGACACTTATGATTATCCCGACAAACGGATCAGCGAAAAGATTCGGAAGTATTGCAAGTCCTATCAGTCCCAGCGCCGATGTGATCTCCGACGCAACCACGCATACTCTGTATCCAATCTTATCAACGAACTTAGCACATATCACATCCACGATGAGCTGCGTAAAGTAAAACGCAGTAGATACAAGTGCAACCTTTCCCATGGGAATTCCGAGTCTCTTATGAAATGTCATAAACAAAAGCGGAGCAAAATTAGCAGCAATTGCCTGTGTAATAAACCCCAGATAACACGCGACCAGTGTCTTCTGATATTTATCCTTCATCTAATATTACCTTCCTACCTGCGACATTCCTTAGACTTTTTATCTTATTGAGCAAACTCATAATCCCTATAGACGCACCCATGATAGCTAATCCAACCAATGTAAGCCAAAACAGAGAATCTGTTTTTTCTATTCCAAGCAGGATACTGAATCCATATGAATAACCGATTATGATCCACTGGATGATATAAATGGTCTTAAGATTGCTGCTGCAATACTTGATGAATCTTACCAGCTTCGTCTGTTCGATATTTCTAAACAGAAAGTAACACGAGCCTAAAGCAAGAATGACCAGCGGCATAATCCAAAGCGTTGATAAAAACGTCTGGTAATAATATGCTTCATCATGAAGTCCATAAAAGTCGCGAATATCATATCCAATATAAACAAGTGTTACGGAATATACAACAAATATTATCGAAGCAACAGCCATAAGCTTTCTGAACAGCTGTGATCTATCTTCAGTCTGCTTGAGACGCTCTCCAAAGAGAATTCCCAGAACAGGATATATAAGCCATAATGTCATAGGGAACGCAACATGCTCCCCTGATGGAAGAAGCAGTCCCAAAAGCGTAGCTACAGCAACTGATCTTATATCCAGATGAGTTGCCCATATTCCTGCAGCCTGTAATAATACTGCGATTACACACATCTTGATTGGAGATATATTCTTCTTTTTCATTAATCCGATAGTTATAAAGGCCATCCCGGCGAATGGGAGGATATCTACATTCAGAAGCCCGCCGATAAGACTATATCCGGTGTCTATTCCAAGCTTCATCGCAATAAGCATAGGTAATGTCTGCCTGAAGAAGTTCAAAACATATCCCGTAAGCATAAGCTTAAATCCACGCTTTATAAAGTCAGCCGGTGAACTATGTCTCGTATAAACCATCACTATTCCCATGCAAAACATAAACACAGGTGCCGCAAAAGGTCCACCCAGTATCTCCATGATGTTATGATACAAAGAATCCGGCTTACATGCATGATAGTCCCACGTTTCATACATTTCAAATGTATGAATGCATATCATAAAAACCATGGCGAAAAACTTCACCGCATCTACTTCAAATAATCGCTTCACTTCTAATGTCTCCCTTTAACCATTCACTATTTTTTGAGAAATACTTATCTGACGTCTTATATAATCCTATATGGAATCATCCAATATGTATCATTCTTTTCTTAAAATGTCCTCATAGAATTCAATCTCTGTCTTTGTTCTCATAAGACCGTATTGAAGCATATAAATCTGATATGTATATACATTCTCTAAAACATTCTTGATTTTCTTTTCTCCAGATACATTCAATAAGTTTTTAACGATCTCTTCGTCCTCATTAATACGAGTGACATTCTCCTTGATAACCGATGCCCTGTTATCTCCAACTACTTTCTTTATCGCACACAGGTTCTCATATACTTCCTTAAGTCCCTCGATATGTTCTTTCAAAAAAGCTTTACGCTTATCCTTCGCAGCAAGCCCCAGGAAGAATAGCTTCCCTGCTTCCATATTCTTCATCTTAGATATATTGATCGGACTTCCGAGCCAGTCCTTATATGCACTGACTCCATCACCGGTTATGCTGTACTTCTTTTTAGTCATACCATTTTCCTGATACTCTTCATAAGCGATATAACCTTTGCCAAGCAGATTCTTAACCGCTGTCTGGATACTCCCAAGACTGTCACTACAGACACTGGATAGGTTCTTCTGAATATAACCTCTTATCTCATATATAGTCATAGATCTTAAAATAAGCATGCTAAGAATTATGTTCTCCATTCCTATTCCTCTCTCTTTTCATCTTTATAGGATATCCCTCTCCCTGAAATCGAAGTAAGGACATCTTTTCTTCTTTATCTACTATAAATCCATTCTTCTCATAAAACCTGATTGCATTTTCGTTCCTTGAAAAGACTTCCGTATAAACAACATTATAGCCTTCCAGATCAAATGCATAATTCAGAAGTTTTGTACCGACACCCTTCCGTCTGTTCTCCGAATCCGTTACAAGCACATCAAGATATAATTCATCATCATCCTTAACAACCGGGCTTTGGAACACCACGTTCATCTGCTTACTGATGATCGTACCTTTTATCTGACCAAAATATTCACGGCATATCTCAGGATAAAAACATATCGGACGCTTCTTATTTGTGGCAAGTCCCATGAGTCCCAACACCTTACCGTCTTCAACATAACATAGGAAAAGCTTTGAATCAAATAACTTCAGGTACAGTTTCCTTTTTAATTCTTCATCTTTAGAAAATGTCATAAACTTCCCAAATCCACTGATAAAAAGTCCAACTGCCTGATCACTTTGTTCCTTGCTAAGTAACCCCAATTCTACGATATCATACATATCTACTCCCCCTATATTCTTAAAAATGTAACTAGAAAACATATCGCTTCTATAGCTGACATAGGTGTCATAGCATACTTCTCTTTCTTACTGGTCGAAAAAAGATTCATTACAGTATTAAAGAAAAAGAATATCGCAAAACAGATACATGTTATCTTCGTAGCTTTAGCTGATATAAAGATTGGCACCTTGCCTCCTGCAGCCAGAAGAACATACAGTGCAAAAATCTGTACTGCAAGCTGACTCACCGCCACTATCCTAAGTCCTTTTGGCCATACCTTATATCTTCCTCCCATAGTAAACTCTCCCAACGGAAGGCCACAAATAAGAAGAATACTCATCACTATAACAACGCACAATAAAAGTGCTCCAATAATAATCTGCATGATAAACCACCTCCATAATATTACTAATAGGTATATTACTATTAGTAATAGTAATTTGTCAAATAAAAAACTGCAGATTACTCCGCAGTTTTTCAGCATTATTTACTTAGACACCTGATTAACGCAGTATTTTTAAAACAACCTCCATATCTGCAGGTAGCCAGTCCACTGCTTCAGGAAGCTTCGAATCAATCTTCACCCACTTTGCAGCTTCATGTTCGAGAAGTTTAAGCTCTCCACTGATGATAGAACACCAGTACACATGCATCGTGATATGGAAATTCGGATAATCAGTATCAACTGTAATGATATGTTCTCCAACTTCTATATCTGTATCCAGCTCCTCTTTTATCTCTCTTACAAGAGCTGCTTCCGGAGCCTCACCGGATTCCATCTTTCCTCCCGGAAATTCCCACATATCTTTGAATTCACCATAGCCTCGCTGAGTAGAAAAGATCTTATCGTCATTCTTAATAACCGCAGCAACCACTTCAATAGCTTTGCTGACTTCTTTATCTTCATTAATCCAAACTGACTTACCTTCTTCTATTCCGTTATCGGCTATCCATTTTTCAGTAACCTCAGCACTGCTTCCATCTTCAAATCTTAACATCGCATGAGGGCCATCAAAATGTTCCTCACAACCGTAATCTGCTTCTGTTATGTCTATAATCTTATAAAGTGCCATAATCAACTCTCCGTAATCAATAAAAATCCACATCAGTATATCATGTTATAGATAAGATATTTCTGAAGATTACCATTCTTATCAGATTTTTCCATATAGAAATCTATCCTGGAGTCTCCATAGGTATATTCTGGAATAATCTTGGTATGATCATTCTGATACTTTTATCCACTTATAATGTATTCATATATATCTTCCCTAACCGGCGTCTCCAGCTGCCACTCAATCTCTACTGCTGTCTTATCCGTGTTGGCCATTATGAATTCGTTTACAGCACCAGTCGCCGTCATTCTGCCAAGGTAATAAAACTCCTTCGATATCTTATCATCTTTATTCTTTCGAACAAATAGTTCAACTGATATCCCTCGTTCCTTTGCATACAGAAAGTTCTGCACATCTTCCGACTCTACAGTCCTACTCTGTTTCGAAATGGCAATCAGTGAATCCCTTGAAGTAAAGTGGTCTTCATATTTTATTGTATCTTGAATATCATCAGACTTATCATAGTTTATAAAAACAGGAAATGTCTTAGTAGCTTTATCATACTTATATCCACCAATATTAAGTGGAACTTCATTATGCTCCCAATTAAGAAGCCGACAAGCATCCTCATAAGTATATTTCTGATAAAGCACTAGCTCGGTATCCTTATAGTTCTCACTATAATCTCTCTGATACCTGTACTTTCCAAATTCAACCAATTCCTTGATTATATTATAGAAATCTTTATTTTTCATCATGATCTGATAAGCAGGAGCCGACTGATAATCATCCCCGGAATCCTTCTCAATAAAAATGCATTTCTCATAGGTTTTCTTACCGGAGCCAGATGGAAATTCATTGGTCATAACGTTTATTACACTGTTAATCTCTTTATCACTCAAGTCTTTGTTATACTTCTCTTTGAGGTCACTCTTCATACCATTAATCAAACCATGATTATAAATCATCGTTCTCGAAAGAAGTTCAATCTCATGAATCCGCTTTCCACTTGCCAATTTCTTGGAAATAAATTCGACCATCTTCTCTTCGTCAGCAGAAAGTCGAACTTTATAATCCTTTTCATACTTCACTAGGAACTTATAGTACGAACCAAGGCTGCTATTATCGAAGATTCGAAGTACATCCATCTCACCATGCAGATCAAAGTCCATAAGAGTCGGAATACGTCCCAGCTTGTTTTTCAAGTTCTTATAGTTTTCCTTGATAAGCTTGATGTCACTGAAATTTGCAGTATCAATTGCTGCGTAAATCCTCTTCCTTGAAATCTCATCGAAATGTATCGTTGATGCTCCCGGAATAACCTTCTCCCCTTCTGCTACATAGCGGCGAATGTTATCCTTGTTGTATGTTCGATCACCAGAAAGGGCAATAGGAATCATAAAGTTATTCTTGTAATTACCGATAAAATCAAGAATAACAACAAACTCTTTGTCTGAAGCATTACGAAGCCCTCGTCCAAGCTGTTGAACAAATACAATCGGTGACTCCGTAGGACGGAGCATGATAACCTGATTTATCTCAGGAATATCCACACCCTCATTGAAGATATCAACAGTGAAAATATAATCGAGATAGTTTTCATTTTCAATATCCTTGGTAAGAAGCTCAATCGCCCGTTCCCTTTCTTCCTGACTATCACTTCCTGTTAATGCAGTTGTTCTATACCCTCTCTCATTGAATATCTCACTTAATTTTTCTGCTTCTTTTCTGGAGCTACAAAAAATCAATCCCTTAACTCTATCTCCGGAATAACCGTAGAATTTAATCTGCTTGATAATGTAATCAACTCGAGTATCCGAAACTAATCTATTGAAATTTCTAAGACTTGTTTCCTCATCTATTACTTCACCGTCTATCTCAAGATCAGTTATTCCAAAATAATGGAATGGACAAAGCAAGTCTTCTTCCATAGCCTGTTGAAGTCTGATTTCCAGTGCAATATTATGATCAAACGCAGCAAATACATCAAAGTTATCAGTTCTTTCTGGAGACGCTGTCATTCCAAGCCAGAACATCGGTGTGAAATAGTCCATAATTCTCTGATAACTTCCCGCTCCGGTACGATGTGCCTCATCGATGATTATAGTTTGAAAATGATCTTTAGCAAATCTTTGCAGCACATCTTCCCTAGCCATCATCTGCATTGTGGCAAATAGGAAGTCAGAATTCGTATCCTTACTATTACCCGACAGAAGACCAAAACGTCTGGTATTTCCAAAGACCATCTTGTAGGACTTCATAGCCTGCTTGGCAATCTGCTCTCTATGCACAATAAAAAGCACTCTTTTATTTGCTCCAATTCTATTAAGAGCATCGCGTAAACCAAAGGCAGATGCGTACGTTTTGCCCGTCCCAACGTTTTGTCAATACTTAAATTCTGCGAAATTCTCAAAAAGCCCCAGAATTAGGGCTTTCAGAGGATATTGGAAAATACAGAGTATTCTACATTATGACATGCTACCCTCTTCATGAATAACCATACCTTTTTTCAACACTTTTCATCTACGAACAAATTTAATCCTCAATTTTAATAAAATGATCAATCTTAACTGTCTCGCTATCAGTTAACCGTATTATTGGATTATTATCACTAGACGCACATTGATAATAGCAACCATGCATTGTCCGAAGAGCATATTTAAGTAATAGTTTTACTTTTACATCATTAGTCAATGACAAATCTTTTCCATCAAAAATCACTTCTTCTATTGGCACTTTAAATACAACGCCATAGTATTGTGTTTCTTTTTGAAATTCCTTCCACATGTTAGTTCCTAGATAATCGTCAAGATTTAATATGATTTCAGGACTTCGTTTAAGATAATCAAAATATCCATCTGATGTCTTTTGAATATCTGGCCAAAAAGCAAAACCATTTATGCAAAAATCTGCTTCGCCCAAATAACCTAATCTCTTTGCAAGTAAATTATGATGACCACTTGATAAAATCATCTCTGGTGTGACAAATTTATTTTTGTAGTAAAATTCAATATTATCGTCAGATCCCACCAAGAAATGAATATCATGTTTTTTTAAGAAACAAGATAAATCGCTTTCCTCAACTAAAAGTTGTTTCAAAGGAATTAATTGTTCTTCTTCCCGGAACATTCTACTCAAATGATATACATATACCTCATCAACCAATTCCAAATCTGCATTTTCCTCTATAAACCTGTCTATTTCATCATAAAATGCATCCCAATCAGAACCCGGTCCATTTGCTACAATATACTTTTTATCAAAATCAAAAATTTGCTCATATATATACATTTCGACAGTATCTAATACTGTCGCTAAATCTTCTTCAAGATTTCTATAACAATCTGTTCTTAATACCATATGATTAACATCCTTATTTATAATTCATAGATAACACTTTCTAAATATATTAAAAAAATCTCATAGTCACATAAAGACTCATTTTTTCCAAAATCAGTTACACAAAAAACCAGCGATGAATGTTAAAAATTTTAGTTCACGTATGTTCATTGTATTCCTTATATCTTATGTCGCTTTGTCGTGATACAGCCAATACCAAACCAATCTCAGCCAGTAATATTGATAGCGATGTTCCTCCATAACTTATAAACGGCAGTGTAACACCTGTGTTAGGAAGAATCTTTGTAACAACACACATATTTAACAGTGTTTGTATCGCCAGATGAGCGATAACACCTACCACTATCAGGGAACCAAACAAATCATACGCTTGATCCGCTATATATTTAAGCCTCCATAATAACATCAAATAAACGATTATTATACCTGCAGCTCCAAAAATCCCTAATTCCTCACATACTATCGCAAATATCATATCATTTTGAGCTTCTGGTATAAAGCCTCTCTTTTGAATACTTTGCCCCAAACCTTTACCAAAGAATCCTCCAGACCCTATAGCATATAAAGCCTGCATGGTTTGATACCCCACATCAGACTCTTCAGGATTAAAATACGCCGTCAATCTATCTCCACGATATCCTTTTGCAGCTATCAGAATAATTACGATAAATACACCCGCAGCTATAAACACAAGAGCATATCGAGGTTTTGGAGTCACTATAATCCATATTCCGCCGGCTATCACTGCACATATTATGGCTGTACTCAAATTCTCAATAGATATAATCAATACTATTGCTATAGGATACGAAAATAGTTTTAACGTTCCAATAAAAGTCTGCATATCTTTTCTTTTTACAGAACATATATGTGCCATATAAACAATTAAAGAAAACTTAGCAAACTCAGAAGGCTGAAAACTTATAGGCCCTAAAATAATCCACCTTGTCGATCCATTTCTAGCTGAACCGATAATATAGACAAGTAAAAGGAGTATCCCGGATAAAATCAATAGAACCTTGGAAATATACTTCAAATATTGATATCTAATCCGGGACATTACATACATCCCTACAAATCCCAAAACAGCTGCAAATAATTGTTTAATAGCATAATATGCTGCATTCCCATAATCACGTGAAGCAATAAATGAGCTTGCACTATAGACCATCAATACTCCAAAACTCACAAGAAAAAATACATATATAAATAATTGATAGTCCATAGATTTCTTTTTACTTATAAACAAACCATTGTTAGGCATGTATGCTCCTCTCATAACCGTTTATCCATTAATAACCTTCGAAATACTACTCGTACTTCTAATAAACTACAGATACTGATGTAACCAATCTGGCATATTAGGATCATCCAATGCCCAAGAATCTTCCTCGTGTTCATCCTCAT
>JAFYHN010000107.1 GCA_017539165.1 Eubacterium sp. | reverse complement strand
AGTTTGTATAAGGAAATGGAAAAGTTAACTGTTAACGAAACTGAATATGAGATTGAAAAACTCTTGGGAAAAGGTAAAGGAGGATATTCATATTTAGCAGTAAAAGATGGAAAGAAATATGTGCTCAAGCAAATTCATCATGAACCATGTTCTTACTATCAGTTTGGAAATAAGATTCAGTCAGAAATTGACGATTATAAGCGATTATCTACGATTGGTATCAAGATGCCAGAAATGTTGGATGTGGATATAGATAATGAGCGAATTGTAAAGGAATACATTGATGGTGAAACAATTTACGATCTTGTACTTGAGGATAAGATGGAGCCTGAATATGTAAGCCAGATGAAAGCTATGTGTGAGCTACTCTATCCCACAAACACTAATATCGATTATTTTCCAACTAATTTTGTAGTTAACAATGGTGAGATCTTTTATATTGATTACGAGTGCAATGACTATATGGAAGAATGGAATTTTGAAAACTGGGGTATTAAGTATTGGTCAAAAACACCTGAGTTTTTGCAGTATGTAGAAGAGCATAGATAAAGGCAAATTCCAGTTTGTGAGGATGATGCAAATGAATTACAAGGTAATAGACAAAGAAACATATTATAGAAAAGGTGTGTTTCGTCACTTCTCAGAAGATTGTAAATGCTCAACATCCATGACGGCGAGAGTTGACGTTACGGATCTTGTGGAGTATTCCGGGAAAATGGGGACAAAGTTTTATATAAACTTCCTGTATATTCTCTCCAGGGTTTTAAATTCACGCGAGGATTACAGAATGGGATATCTCTGGCAGACAGATGAATTGATCTGTTATGATGTGATCAATCCTACACAGTATGTTTTTCATGAAGACACGGAAACCTGCACTCCGGTGTATACGGAATACTATGAGGACTATAGTAAGTTTTACGATGCTGCTTTGCGAGATGTTGAAGCGGCAAAGCAGACACGGGAATATGGTCTTGATATGGTAAGCCATCCAAACTGGTTTGATGCATCATATATATCATGGCTTTCATATGATTCGCTGAATATTGAGCTGCCTGATGGTCACTTGTTCTTTGCTCCTATTATCAATTGGGGAAAATACAGAGAAGAAGACGGCAGACTTGTTATGCCGGTAACTGTTCGCCTGAATCATGCGATTGCGGATGGTTACCTGGTAGCGAACGTATTCCGTCTCCTGGAGCAGGAGATCCAGTCGTTTGTCGGGCTTTAATCAACAAATTCGGATTTACAAGTGTGCTTGAGATGATGCTTTATATGGCATGCAATACCGGCTCATATAAGAAGTTATAATCCAGATAATAATCACGGCTGAATTCGCAGCTGTGACTGGGAGCCTTCTTGTTTCTATGATTTTTGTAACAGCTACATTACAAGAAATCAGAAACAGGGAGGTTTTTTATGTCGCCGAGGAAGAGCGAAGGATGTTTCGTTGTAAGGAATAATGGAAGGCTCGAGTACAGATTCTTCTATATAGATGAATACGGACAAAAGAAGAGAAAGTCAATAAGTGGTGGCAGCAGAGAAGAATGCTATCGAAGAGCAGATGAATGGCTTCAAAAGTATATGGAGTCAATCAAGCTCCTTGACCAGAGTTCTACTATTACAGATATTTTGCAGCGAAAGTACGAAGGTGATTACAAAGCGAATCATATTGGAGAGTCTACTCTTCGAAGCAAGAGGGAGCTGCTTAGAATTATAGGAAAGAATGTCATCGGAGCTATCCCGATATCAATGGTTGGAATAAATGAAATAGATGAATTCGGAGTATCAGTAAAACACTACTCTAACAGTGTGATTGAAGCTCTGCATCAGTGTCTGAAGACAGCATTTGCTATCGCTGAGGAGGAAGCGCTCATTACAAATAATCCAATGAAATCAAAAAGAGTCCGGAAACCTTTATCTGACAGAAGAGATAAGAAAGTCAGAGCTTTGACCAGAAATGAACAAAGCAGACTTATAGATACTATGAATACCACTGAACCTCCATATGGACGTAATGATTTCAGACTTCAGTTATTCATCGAGTTGTACAGTGGTATGAGAATGGGCGAGATCAACGCACTAAAACCGGATGATATAGATCTTGAGAAGAAAATAATTCGCGTTCATTCAACTATATCGATTGGTACAGACAACAAACCTTTCATAAAGGAAGGCACAAAAACACAAAACGGGAACAGAGATGTCCCGATAAGTAGGTCGCTTGAACCATATCTACGAGAGGCACTGGAAAGGCAGAAACCAAATAAGCTGGATCTGTTGTTTTGCGATCGCTATTCCGGCAAGCCTCTCCGCACTTCAGATGTGTCTAATTACTTCGGTAGAATATGTAAAAAGGCACATATAGAACCAAGAGGGCAGCATGCCCTGAGGCACACATTTGCGACCAGATGT
>JAFYHN010000106.1 GCA_017539165.1 Eubacterium sp. | reverse complement strand
TTCAGCGAGTTCAGCCTCTTCTTTAGTCTGTGCAGCATCCTCTATAACAGGATCTTCTACATCCTCTAAAGCAGCCGCAACTTCCATCTCTGCTTCAGTCGGCTGATTAGCGCTTGGCTTTTCCGGTATGGATGCAAGCTCACTCTCATAATCCTCTTCAGAAACAGCTTCTTCTGCCTGCTCATCTAAAGATACATCAGCATCATCCTGCATATCGTCGTTTCCTTCACCCTCTTCATTTGGAACTCCGTCAGGATAAACTATGGGCTCTATTGACTTCATTAAATCATCCAGATAATCTGTATCAACTGCCATATCCACCTCTTAAAAGTATGACGTTACCAACCCTTCAATTATAACATAAAAATGTACTTAAAAAAAGCCGGGAACTAACTCCCGGCTTCTATCAAACTATTTTAATAACAGATCATCTATCATGGTTACCAGATTACCTATCTCAGGCTTTGACAACTGTCCGTCTGCACCAAGAGCTTCACCTTTTCTCTTCATCTCTTCATTAACAAGAGAAGAGAAAATAACTACAGGTATGTGCTTTGTAGCATCATCTGTCTTTAACAGCTTTGTAAGATGATGTCCGTCCATCTCAGGCATCTCTATATCTGTTATTACACAACTGATGTTCTCTTTAAGAGTACCAGCTGCTTTAAACTCCATTATCTTATCGTAGCATTCACGTCCGTTTGCTGTATGGATAAGATTTGTATATCCTGCCTTAACAAGGCTGTCAACGATCAGCTTGTTAAGAAGCATAGAATCCTCTGCGATGATTATCGGATGATCGCCTCTGCCGCTTCTTGAATCGATAGCATCTATCTCTTCGATCTTAAGACCTGTGTCAGGATTTATATCTGTAACGATCTTCTCAAAATCAAGGATTATGATCAGCTTGTTGTCTATCTTTATGATACCGGTTGAAATACCTTCTTCAGAGCTTGCAAATGTTGCATTGGGTTTGATTATATCAGACCATGATACTCTGTGGATTCCAAGAACTGCGTCTACATGGAAAGCGATATCAAGATTGTTAAAGTTTGTTATTATAAACAATCCTCCGGGTTCTGATACACCTCTTTGCAGACAGTTTCTCAAATCTATGGCCGTGATCATTATATCACGGGGCATAAACAATCCCTCAATACTGGGATGAGCATTGGGTACAGGTGTAACACTCTGAAAAGGAATTATCTCCTTTATCTTGGCAACATTGATACCATAGGAATTGCCCGCAACCTGAAACTCAAGAACTTCCAACTCGTTAGTGCCATTCTCCAAAAGTATGTTTGTGTCCATAAGTATACCTCTCTTGTGTTATCCCCCTAGACCTACAGTCATATAAAGATTATAACACAATTGTAAGAAAATTGAATATATATTCTGATTAATTTACAAATGTTTTAATAAAAAAAGTAAGCAGGATCTCTGCTTACTCTATCATGAACTCCAAAAATCGAATACTGAATATCAAATATTGACCATTTCCTGTTGGATAAGCCCTCGACCTATTAGTGACCATCAGCTGAATGCATTGCTGCACTTACACCTTGGCCCTATCTACCTTGTCGTCTTCAAGGGGTCTTACATGTTTAACATGGGATATCTCATCTTGAGGGGGGCTTCACGCTTAGATGCCTTCAGCGTTTATCCCGGCCAGACTTGGCTACTCTGCCATGACGTTGGTCGTCAACAGATACACCAGTGGTCCGTCCACCCCGGTCCTCTCGTACTAAGGGCAGCTCCTCTCAAATATCCTACGCCTACGCCGGATAGGGAC
>JAFYHN010000008.1 GCA_017539165.1 Eubacterium sp. | reverse complement strand
TATCCTTTCTCGCGACGGGCTTGTTTGTGGGAATTTCCAGAACGTCCAGCCCGTATATCGCGCGGAATTCTTCTTCTTCCGATTTCGCCGTACCCGTCATACCCGAAAGTTTCTTGTAAAGTCTGAAATAATTCTGGAAGGTTATCGTAGCGTAAGTTTTGTTTTCGTTTCTTATCTTAACGCCTTCTTTTGCTTCTATCGCCTGATGCAACCCGTCGGAATAGCGCCGTCCTATCATAAGACGACCGGTAAATTCGTCGACGATTATGACTTCGCCGTCGTTCACGACGTAGTCGTTGTCTTTCTTGAAAATATAATTCGCCTTTAAAGCCTGCTGGATATGGTACAATAAAACATTAAAGAGAATATTTTATTTTGGCAAATTCTTCATGAATCATCTTACGAAGCTCACATTCCACTTCTTCCATTTTTTCAGAAAGTCTTTCTTCAGTTATCGCATTCTCTGCTATATCCTCAAGATCTCTAATATTTGTATATAAAGAATGATGTCCTGTAAGACCTCTATATAAAACTCTCTTTAAAGTATCATTCTTTGATCCAGTCCTTTTTCCTTCTTCTCTTTCCAACAGAGTCCATATTTCATTATCAAATGGATTCATAAGATTAAATCTGACATTAATTTGTCGAATCAATCCTGTATTTGATTTCTTAAACATATACTCATCCCCTTCATTCAAAACATATTAAAGTCTAATAGTTCGTTTTCTTCAGGTTCCTCATTAGAACTTCTTTCACTCTTTTTTCCATGCGCGCCAAGATAATCTTCATCTGTCGATGCTCTTAAAGGATTCATAGATGATTTTCCATTATCACAGTCTTGTCTTGGCAAAGACAAAAGAAGATATCTGCCCATTATTTCAGGAAGATTACTGAATAGTCTTTCCTGTACTGTTTCAAGAATCCTGTCTATAAATGCTTCTTCCTTCTCCCTTGATGATAAGAACGGATCTGTGACTTCTTTCATATGTCTCTCACTGTAATCATTTATTGCTTTTACAACAAATTGATTCTGGGATTTGAAATCCTGCTCCACCCTTTCCGAGTGGAGCACTTCCCAGGCTGATCTATCCGCATCACGATCAAGATTGAAACGGAAGTTGTGATTTTTTATCATAGCTCATATCCTCCATTTCAAGTATTATTTCTGCTGTCTCCACGAAGCTTCATATAACAGAAGTATTCATAGCCTTTTGCTGTAGAGCAGATATCAGTATCAAATGTAGTTCTCTCTTTGTTATACTTTCCAATCGCTTTAACTATTCTCGCTCCTCCACCGATAATATGTAATTTCATGAGCTTGTCATTATACTCATATTCTCTCAGCTTTCTAAATATCTCTTCTACATATTCCTCCGCAGCCCTAATCATTATTCCAGCATAAGGTTCAGCTATCTCAGTAGTTCCCTTCTTAAGAAAACTATCAATTACTTCATCAGGTATCTTATCCCCGGTTTTATCCATGATGTAATTTCTTATTTTCTGAATACACTGATATACTCCCAGCTTCTCAGTCCAGGCTTTACTTTCCATAGCTCTCCCATCATTTAAGTACATAACATTCATGGTTCCATTTCCGATATCTACAACCATATTCATTCCGGTAAAGTCTCTCAGATTTTCAGCCACAGCGCTGTAGCATTGCGGCATTACCGTGCATCCGGTTATTTCAACACTGTATTCAACATCAGAATATTTAAACCTTAAATATCTTTCTCGGATAAGATATTTTTCAAAGGACTGTCTCTGTGACTGAACCCATTTAAGAGGAAGTCCAACTGCCAGATGAACCTTTGCAGCTGTTACATCTCTGATTTTAAGTTCCTTCGCAATCGCTGCAAGAGTAAGGATATAATAATCCATGTCCTCCTGCTTATCAGGTATAAAGCTCTTATGGCCTTCACCAACTATGTAATAAGTTCCTTCATATTCGATATAGTTCTTACTGAATACCGGCTTGCCGTCCTGCTTCTTTACATCAGTTCTGGTTACTGTATGTCTCGTCTTGATATTGCCGTAACCATGATCAATACCAAGTATTATTGTTTCATTA
This sequence comes from Eubacterium sp., assembly GCA_017539165.1. GTDB lineage: Bacteria > Bacillota > Clostridia > Lachnospirales > Lachnospiraceae > Eubacterium_Q. The sequence goes on along the minus strand of JAFYHN010000008.1, from coordinate 510 downwards.
ATTTTATACTCTCTCATGTAAAACTCCTTCCCTGAGCAAATCCTCTGCTCAAATAAAAAGAGATGCAACAACTTGCATCTCACGTTTTTCATAGTCATAAAATATAGGTTTGGACTCATTTATAATAATCCTGTTATTTTTGATGTAAACTTGATGTATAAAGAAGATTCTCAGTCTATAAGAGTGCATAAAATCTAACTATTCTTAGTTAAAGGATATGTTGCCCCAGCAGACGAACAGTACATTTATCATTTCTTTTTTCCTTCTTATGATTCCATTAAATACTGCTATTTAATCCACGTTTTATCTGATGTAAAGCTGATGTATAATCACCGGCCCCCTACCAAATTATGGCAGAAATAAAGGATTTCTTTATATCGGTTAACATCCTGCCGTGGCATACAAACAGTACATTTATCATTAGCTATTTTCCTCGTCTTCCTTGATTGTACCATGATTACACAGTAATCATGCAAGTCTTCCTTCGGAAGCCTTGGCTGTGCTTTGCAC
>JAFYHN010000007.1 GCA_017539165.1 Eubacterium sp. | reverse complement strand
CATTGCTATTCTCTTCTAACGGAAAGCAGACTTTCAGAAATTGGATCCAAAACCAACATGAGTTTGCGGAAGTTATGGATGCAAGACTGATCACATATGATTGCGGACACTATATCCATTATTTTAAGAGCAAAGAAATGAGCAAGGAAATAATAGGTTTTATTGATTCAATATCCGTTAGATAATCCTGTTTGTCGGGATAACGGGATAGTACGTTATCTCACTATTTTATGATCTAATGGTGCGCTGTGAATCTCAGGCTCGACTCCCCTATACGCTCCATATAAATTATAAGTGAAAAGACAGGGTTCATATCGCCCTGTCTTTATCCTTTTCTTTGGGCTTTTCGACATCCCGGGAGTAGTCTTTTGCCATGTACTCCTGCAGGAGAGAACGCTCCTGCTCGAGTGATTTTACATCGGATTCCGTGGTGCGGAGTGATGCTTCAAGAGAGGAGCGCTGCTGTTTCATAAGAGCCAGCTTTTCCTTAAGCTTTGAAGGGCTGATCCCGGCTGTATCGAATCCGTTTTTTGTCAGGAATCTTTCTGCACCGGTATACAGGATGTAATGCATTTCATTATCACCCTTCATGAGCCAGGCATCGGGATTATTATCTTTAAGGTACCGGTCAGATATCCGCAAAAATTTCATGTATATCATTGACGTAAAAGGTTAGAAGATGCTATAGTATAGGTGAAATTTTTGCGGATAACCGCAAATAAATCGTGAGGAATCAAATGTATCCAAGAGAGCAATATCTGAAAGAGATAATTTCAAAGAAGGATAACGGACGTATAAAGATCATTACGGGACTTCGCAGAAGCGGTAAGTCGGTGCTGTTGTTTCAATTGTATCGGGAATGGCTTTTGGGAGAAGGTGTGAAGGAAGACCAGATCATTGCCTTGGCATTGGATATATTGGAAAATGCCAAGTATCGTAATCCATTGGAATTGGATAAGTATATCCGGGATCATATGGTCGATCCGAAGAAGCGATATTATATCTTCATAGATGAGATCCAGTTTGTCTCGGAGATACAGAATCCGTATGTCACGGATTCTGAGGCAAAAATATCATTTATAGATGTTATTCTTGGTTTTATGCAGATGAAAAATGCAGATGTGTATATTACCGGCAGTAATTCCAAGATGCTGTCTTCGGATATATTGACTCAGTTCAGGGACAGAGGCGATGAAATCCGTGTATATCCGTTGTCGTTTGCAGAGTTTTACAGCGAATATGACGGAGATAAGCGTGGAGCATGGCAGGATTATTATACTTATGGTGGGATGCCATATGCTGCTTCTCTTGAATCACATGAGGAGAAAAGCAGATATTTAAAGGATCTCTTCGACAGGACTTATATAAAAGATGTACTTGAAAGACACGAAATAAAGAATAATACCGAAGTGCTGGATATATTGCTTGATGTCCTTGCGTCAGGAATAGGCTCGCTTACCAATCCCAGTAAACTGGCTAATACATTTAAAAGTGAACGACAGATTGGCATAGGCTCCGAAACAATCGAAAAATACATTGGTTATTTTGTGGAATCATTTCTCGTTGAGAAAGCTGTTCGATATGATGTTAAGGGCCGGAAATACATCGGAACTCCTGCCAAGTACTATTACACTGATATGGGGCTTCGCAATGCACGGCTTGGATTCAGACAGTTGGAAGAGACTCATATTATGGAAAATATTTTGTATAACGATCTCATCCGAAGAAGCATGAACGTTGATGTAGGGGTGGTGGAATACAATACCAAGGATGCAAACGGTAAGAAGATCCGAAAGCAGCTGGAAGTGGATTTCGTTGTAAACGGGGGAGGTAAGCGGTTTTATATTCAATCTGCCTTGTCTATAGCTGATCCTGAAAAAAAGAAGCAGGAGATAGAATCATTGAAAAGAATACCTGACTCTTTTAGCAAGATTGTTGTGGTTCGGGATTACCTTAAGCCGTGGCAGGATGAAAACGGGATCACATATGTTGGTGTAGAGCAATTCCTTCTGAATGAAGAGATTTTGAAATGATATTTTATTATTTGGGATAAAGACGCTTATATTTTAAGAAAGTCAGGCTGTGAATTCTGACAACAGAAATCCTAAAAGACAACAATTTGACAACAAATTCATTTTTAAGACACGGAATTACAAGCCATCTTGATATATCTAAACCTTGTAACTGCAAATGAGTAACAACCTGTTCCTGCGTATAATTGGCTGCAGTTCTAAGAATACGAATATTATTCCCAATGCATTTATCTTGCCTGATCTTCTGCACAATACACCCCTATCAATGCAATGAATCTGGGACTTGTCGGGGTATCCTAATTTTCGAACGGTATAAGCTGAATTAAAGCCACAGTTAATATAAAACTTTATGGCGCGGATCCTTTCTTCGTATGAATACATATCGACCTCCTAATACCTTAGTTGGTCCAAGATTTTGTCCGCACCTCCTGAGTGAAGGAAATACGGAATTTAAAAATTCACATTACGTTTAATTGACCAAACATAATGAATAATAGTGAAAAAATAGTGGAATTTTAATGGATATCTTAGAACGATTCTGATATAATCATCTTGAGGTGATCTGGCATGATCAAAGCAATACTTACCAACGAGATTCTTAAGTATATAACAGAAATCGAAAAAAACAGATATAAAGTTTCTACTGTAAAGATGTCTCGGTCTGTTGCAAGCAGGCTCCGTAAAAATTCAAAAAAGAAGAGCTCATATGCATCAAACAAGATCGAAGGAAATCCCCTTTCTGAGAAACAAGTTGATGAAGTGATCGATCGAGATGAACGAAAGCATTTTCTGAAGCCTGAGCAGGAAGTGAGAAACTATTTTCTTGCATTGAATTATCTGGAGGAAAAGGCAAAAAAGAAAGAGAAATTTTCTAAAAAACTGATCCTCGATGTGCAGAAGTATGTAGAAAAGGGTGCATCAAAGGAAAAGATAGGCCTTCGTGGTCCTATGCCCCCAGGTGTACTTTTTGCCGTGTATGATTCACAAACAGGAAATCCTGATTATATCCCGCCGGAGTATTCAGATATTCCGGGTTTATTGGATGAACTGGTGGAATATGTTAATACAACAGACGACCATCCGCTTATTGTTGCGGCAATTGTTCATTATCAGATCGTGACAATCCATCCTTTTGAAGATGGTAACGGAAGGACAGCACGCCTTCTTTCAGGGTATGTTCTTGACGTTAATGGATTTGGATTCAATGGCATTGGATCTTTGGAAGAATATTTTGCTTATGATGTGAATGAATACTATGAATCCATTCAGATGGGATTGCCGGCTCTATACTATTCAGGAAGAAATGATCCGCCGCACCCTGAAATATGGATTAACTATTTTCTTCGGATGGTCCAGCTTTATTCAAATAAGGTTTGCGAACTGTCAGAAGATTCGAACACTGAGGAAATAACCGGAAGTCTTTCTTATCTGAAAGGCAAAGAAAAAGAACTGCTTCTGTTCCTTATGAAGCATTATAAAAGGGAATTCACTCCGATTGAAGTCAGCAAGGAATTTGCAGTAACTAATAAAACAATAATAAACAGATTGTCTGTTCTGGTTAAGAACGGATTTGTTGAACCTATCATGGTAAACGAGCGTATCAGATCATATAGACTTAGTGATTTTACAAAAGATCATGAAAAAGAACTGAAGAAGGCTATACAGTAGCATAAGTGTGTACCGACATTGTTATCATATCAACTAACAAATAAGGAGCATTCCTGTAATTTGTAAATAGCGCCAATTGAATAAAGAGAGACCTATCGATATGATATAGGTACATCTTGACGGATGAAAATACCAAACCAAACCGGAGGTCTCACATGAATTATACACAGAATGAAAAGAT
>JAFYHN010000105.1 GCA_017539165.1 Eubacterium sp. | reverse complement strand
TGATGCATTTTCCGGATAAGGCGCTTGTGATTGGGAAGATGAGTTCTTTACTGAATGACGGCGGACTTCTCTGTTTATCCATTGACAAGAATCAAAGTGAATGGATAGACATGGGGAGTCGGAGGGTTCGGATTTATCCGGATACACCAGAGAAAACTGTTACATTTGCCGAACAGGTGGGATTGAAAGTGAAACGAATCATTGAGACAGAAAATGCTTATTTGCTGGCGTTTTCGAAATGATATTGCATAAAAACAAAAGTTTTATAGACGATGACAGATTGTGTTTTTTGAATGGGGAGTAATAATTTCATGGAAAAAATAAATGATTCAATAATCATAAAATCAGCTGAAACCGATGAGGAATTGTGCGGGAGGGGATATGTTCACTGTACTGCATGGAAGGAATCTTACAGAGGCATTGTATGTGACAGATATCTTGATACGATGACCACAGAGGCTACAACAGCACGTGCCAGGAATTTCCCGGAAAATACTATTGTAGCTAAGGATAAAGATAAAGTTATAGGATTCGCAGTATATAGTCCGTCGAGAGATGAAGACCTGCCGGACGCTGGAGAAGTTGATGCGATCTATGTCCTTTCGGAGTATTACGGCCGGAAAGTAGGATACAGATTAATGAACGAAGCAATTTCAAGGCTTAGCGAATACAATACATTTTTTGTGTGGGTATTCGAAAAGAATGAGAGGGCCATAAACTTTTATCACAAATACGGTTTTGAGTTTGACGGCTGCAAAAAGGAATGGACTCTCGGCACACCGGTTACAATAGTCAGAATGGTAATGAAAAGAGCGTAATATCTTTGTATGGATGATCAGGAATAAAATGAATTAAAATCTTTAGAAGAAGATTATATTCCAGTAACTTACTAAGGAGATTTTATGATAACAGTAAACCTATACTATAAGGGAATAAACGGAAATGCACGTGCATTTGTGGATGAAATGGAATCATCAGGTATCGCTGATGCTATTCGAGCAGAAGAAGGAAATCTGAGGTATGAATACTTTCAACCTCTCAAGGACCCCGAGACTGTATTGCTCATTGATTCGTGGTCAGATCAGGAGGCTATAGATGTACATCATGCATCACCGATGATGAAGCAACTTGCCGAGCTTCGCGATAAGTATGATCTTCACATGACAGTGGAACGATTTGTTAGCGAAGAATATGAATCGGATGAGAAGTACTTAAGGAAATAATATACTCCAGAATAATCAAAATAAAGGAGCAAAGTAGAAGAAATGAATCTTTCTATAAGAAAATGGAGAATCGAAGACAAGTCAGATCTCGCAATAAACCTAAATAATCTAAAGGTTTTGAATAACCTTAGGGATGGACTGCCATATCCGTACACAGAAGATGATGCAGAGGATTTTATCCGGATGATGCTATCGGCTGACCCGGACAGTACATTTGCGTTTGCTATAACACTTGATGATAAGGTAATTGGAAGCATTGGAGTATTTCGGAAGGATAATATTCATAGCAGGACCGCTGAAATGGGATATTATATAGGTGAGCCATACTGGGGGAATGGCTATATGACTAATGCTATAAAACAGGTCTGTGAGTATGTACTTGGGAATACAGATATTATTCGTATATTTGCTGAACCATTTGCGCATAATATAGCTTCATGTAAAGCATTGGAAAAGGCGGGATTCCAATATGAAGGGACATTAAAGTGCAATGCTATAAAATGTGGCAATATCATTGATATGAAAATGTATGCACTTGTAAGAGAGTGATTCCCGTTTGTCTGGATAATGTGTTAGTGCGTTATC
>JAFYHN010000104.1 GCA_017539165.1 Eubacterium sp. | reverse complement strand
TGCAAAAATGTTACAAAGAAAGGGGATAATAGGAGGACCAATTAATCCTTTTTCATTCGGTTTTGCTTTAGCATAAGCCTAAAAAGAAAAATCGGTTGCGAAAACTACGTTTCGCAACCGGCTTTGTCTACAGTCTGAAAGATAGATTGATAAAAATCTATCTTTTTTATTGTTTCCATCGTTTTAAATCAAACGCAAAAACAACTCCTATAATTTCAATAAACAAAATAGCACTTAGATAATCAAGTCCTCCGAATATATATGAAATGATTCCTACAGTCCAAAATAATACAATTGAAATAATTTTATTAATTCGTATCTTTTCTGGCGGAAATGGTTCATCTTTCGTATATAGATTCATAAAAATAATAGTCAACGTCAATATTATCCCCACCACTACTTGAATAAACAATGGAATCCTTATCATCATAATCATAACAGGACCTAGAAAAGCCGAAAAAACAGTAAATATAGTACACATTATATTACTGTCGAAATGTCTTCCGCCCAGATATCTTCTAATAATAAGAAGATATGTCAATCCAATTATTGCAATCCAAATTTTACCAAATAAAACTCCCAACAAAAAAATCAAGATAGCCTTCAACAATTCATTCAGCACCACTTCTATCCCATAAGTGATGACTGCTTTTTCTCTTTCATCATCTTTATCATCAAGAAATAGTAACGCAAGTTTTTCTGCCATTTTATGTTGTAAATCCATTTTTTCACCTTTCTCACATTTCTTTCATTTCTTTTATTGACTATTAAAATATAATATATTAAAATTTCTTCGTTAGTTAAAATTTTTTAAATACTTATCAACACGAAAGGATGTATCCTATGCTCAACATTTACTTATGTGAAGACAATGATAAGCAGCGTGAGATCATCTCAAACCACATACAAAACACAGTACTCATAGAGGATGCGGATCTTAATTTTGTAAAAGCAACTGCTGATCCTCATGAGATTATAAGTCTTATCGAGAACCATTCCGAAACAGGTCTTTATTTTCTCGATATCGATCTTAACAGTGATATAAATGGTCTAACACTTGCTAAAGAAATCCGAAAGTACGATTCACGCGGATTCATCGTTTTTGTAACCACTCATTCTGAAATGTCTTATATGACATTTACTTACAAAGTCGAAGCTATGGACTTTATAGTCAAAGACAATCAAAGTGATATGGGAAATCGTATCAGAAAGTGTATCCTGGATGCTTATTCCAGATACGCTTCTTCTAACAATAACACAGACCTTAACTATGTTATTAAACTCAGTGACAAGGAATACTGTATCCCTTACGATGACATCATCTATTTCGAATCATCACTTAACCCTCATAAGGTTATAGTTCATACAGTTTCAAGTACTCTTGAGTTTCAGGGTAAGCTGAAAGATATCGCCGCAACCCTGGACGGAAGATTCTCTCAATGCCATAGATCTTATCTTATAAATAAGAATCACATAAGCGAGATTGACATTAAAGAGAGAACTATTCAGATGAGCAACAACGATGTTTGTTTTGCTTCAGCTAAACAATTAAAAACATTTATTTAAATAACTTAAAGAGGGGCTGATCTATATCAGCCCCTTTCTCATTCTAACTGACATCGGACATTCAACACCACCTACCATAGTGATGACTCCACTGTCAACATCCACTTCTTCAATGTTTTCCTTATTAACCAGAAATGATCTGTGACATCTATAGAAGCGTTTGTCCAGTTCTTTTTCGATATCTTTAAGTTTTCCAACGAATTCTATCTTTGCGTTCTTAGAGCACAAGATTATCTTTCTCGCATTCTGTGACACTTCAAAGAAAAGAATATCGGTATAAGGAATCGCCTTAACACGACTTCCCATTCTTACCATGTAATTCTTTGTCACATCATCAGACTGCTGATCACTCAGTCGATAGCAGTTATCCAGACACTGATGAATACGATTCTTAAGATCTCCCGGATTATCCTTTATGATGAAATCCATTGCTTCTACCTTATATGTAAATGTCATATAAGACATCTCTGAGTGAGTTGTAACAAAGATTATATAGCATCTTGGCTGGAACTTACGAATCTCATTCGCCAGCTCAATCCCATTTATCTCTGCATTAAGATCTATATCCAGAAAGAAGATTCCAAGATCTTTTTCTGTCTTTAATGTCTCTAATACTTCCATGGGGTCGCCTGTGGCTAACCCCATTTCCATATTGTAATTCTCTGATTCAAGTATCTCACCGATACTTTTAGTCACTCTATCTCTTTGCTCCTGATTATCTTCGCATACATATATTTTTAACATACTCTCCTCCGTTCATATGTGTATGACAATTCAGCTTTTTAAGCTGTTATCATAATAACATATCCGGTCAAATAATATATCAGTTTGTCGTAAAATGTATATATTACGATGTAACCGTCGATTATTTTTTTAATCTATGTCTGAACGTCCCTTCTTTTCAGCAATTATCCTTCTGCATGAAAAATAAGTGATCAGGAAGTAACTTCCATAGATTACAACCATTAAAATTATTATGACACTTGCACGAGAACCCACTTCCATAGCGAGCATGTCCTTAATCTTCTGCACTACCTTCGGTAATCCTGCAGCCGCATAGATACAGGCTACTACAAGAGGGACTCCAAAGTACATCATAATCTGTTTAAACAATGCACTGTTCTGAACATTTCTCTCAACTCCCAGTTTTCCAAGAAGCTGATAACGATAGACATTATCATTTGTCTCAGTAAGCTGCTGAAGTGAAAGAAGCGCAACACAGATTATCAGAAGTATTACTCCGATATAGCAGGCAACAAATGCAGCAACTGCAAAAGTTCCGTAGAATCCTGCTTGTATCATCCCCTTTGTATATCCCGAATATTGCGAATCAATAACATCTCCATACAGATTTATAATATTTCCATTAATAGTCTGCTCATCATAATCAGGGTTCATCATTCCAACAAACATATGCAGATCAATATCAAGTGTTTCTGCTACCGAATCCGGCACTATGACCGTACCCTTATCATTCATTCCTACAACAGTAAGGTAATACGTATTATGAAGAACTGTATCATTAGCAGGAACTAGTTTTGTTCCTCCAACTGTAATCTCCGGTTTACTGTCATACTTAGCCTGAATATTTTTATCTGTACCTCTGTAATTACTATTTATCATATACTGGCCATCAGCCAAAGTTATCTCTTCTTTACCCTGAAGTCTCATGTCAGCATTGTAATCACTAACACTGATGATCGTTACCGGACTATCTACATCATCCACATCAACAGGTGCCAAATGTTCCGTATCAGATAATATTTCTTTATATGTAAATGTCTTATCAATTCTACTTGTTATTATCTCATAATCGGTAACAGCCTTATCAAGCTCCATACCATGAGCCTGTAGATCATCATAAAAGCTCTCTTTTGATTCATTTACTCCTTTTTCAACTTTATAGAGAACAATATCAAATGGCGTAGCATTCTTAACCATATCATTCATAGAAGAAGCCATGCCCATACCGACCGAGATGATACATATTGTACCTGTCAGAAGAAGGCTTACCACTGTCATAGTAAGATAATTCGTCTGTATCTTACTGCTTATCTGACGAACAAGAAAGCTGTTAATTCCCTTCAGATACCATTTTTTATTCTTCTGAAGTAGTTTAAGAACAACTCCTGATATACTGTAGATCAGCATAGCTGTTCCTACACAGATAGCCACTACAACGATTGCCGGTTCCTTAGTCTTAAAAGATAGACCGTTTTTATAATACAGAAGATATCCTGCAAGTCCGAACAGAATAAGCGAACAGAGGAACACTATAACGAACATTCCTGTTTTCTCCACACCCATTCTTTCGTTCTTTCTGGATGCTGTAAGCAGATCTATCAGCTTAACTTTAGTGATAGTAATAACATTCAAGATCATCACTGCCACAAATATAATTGCGAAGCAGATCATAGTTTCTTTAAATGAATCCATCGAAAAAGCGAATCTGTATTCTGACAGATCATATGCAAACATTTTTATTGCAAACATTGATATTCCCTGGGACATAATAACACCGATACCCATACCGAATATCATAGCCATAATTCCTATGATCAATGTTTCTCCAACGAAGATTCCAGACATTCTGCTTTCTGACATTCCAAGGATCATATATATTCCAAGTTCCTTCTTTCTTCTTTTAAGAAGAAACTGATTAGCATATATTATAAGAAATGCAAGCATGATAGCTACAAACCAGGAAATAAGATGAATCATCGGAATAAGTGTTTTCATCATATTTCCGTTTGAATTTTGCGCCGCTTTTATAACCGGCTGTGATTCTATGGAATTAAACGAATAGAATACTGCAACCGAAATCATAAGTGTAAAGAAGTATATTCCATAATCTTTTATATTCTTTACAACATTCTTAAAAATCAGCTTCAGATACATTATTCAGCACCTCCGATCTCAGACACTACATCCATTATATCATCGAAAAATGCCTTTCTGTCCTTACCTCCTCTTTCGATTTCTTTATAAACCTTTCCATCTTTAATGAAGAGGATTCTCTTACAGTAGCTGGCTGAAAATGAATCATGTGTTACCATCAGTATCGTTGCATTCATTTCTTCATTCATTGTCTCTAAGCTGTTAAGAAGCATCTTAGCTGACTTAGAATCAAGTGCTCCTGTAGGTTCATCTGCAAGAATGATAGATGGCTCAGAAACTATAGCTCTGGCAGCTGCAACTCTCTGCTGCTGTCCACCTGACATCTGATATGGATACTTCTTAAGCATCTTTTCCACGTCCAGTTTCTTAGCAATAGTTTTTACTTTTTCATCTATCTCCTTAGGTGCTGTTCCCTTGATAGAAAGAGGGATTGCTATATTCTCATATGCAGTAAGAGTATCAAGTAGATTAAACTGCTGGAAGATAAATCCAAGCTTATCCTTACGGAATTTTGTCTTACTCTTTCTCTTCATCTTAGTGATGTCATCATCACCGATCATGATACTTCCTTCTGTCACATCATCGATAGTCGAGATGCAGTTCAGAAGTGTTGATTTACCGGATCCCGAAGCACCCATTATCCCCACAAATTCACCTTTATTTACTGAAAATGACACTCCATCCAGCGCATTAACCGCACTGTTTCCATTTCCGTAAACCTTCCTGATATCGCGTGTTTCAAGAATCTTTTCCATAATTTCTCTCCTTTTGTTAGTTTAATGATAGGATTGACAGAAGGATATCTTTATCCTCCATCAGTTCTAAGAGACCAAAACCTGCGCCTGAGACACCGGTCATCAGACCCCAGTCTTCTCTTACGAACATATCCTTATTAACATTCTTCTTTATATACTCAGATGCGGTAGCTCTACACTCTTTCACTAGTTCCTCATCCTGAATATGATCTGCTGCATATCTTAATGTTATAAGAGATCCCATATCTCCATGACATAAACAATGTGTGATTCCAAAGCCTACATTTTTAAGCTGATATGCAAGTCTACGGATCTCATCTTCAAACTGTTCCGTTTTTCCTATTGCTTTGCTCATTATCATCTTAGCTATAAGAATTCCGGCTATTCCGTTACACCAGGACATATAATGGACTCCATCTCTCAGTATCCATCTTTCATTGTCCTTATCATATCTTCCTTCTCTCTCATACCTGAGTGAAGCATCGATAGCTTTATATATTTTTTCATTCTTGATATACTGAGCTGCTCTGGCAAGCTGAGCCATTATTCCTGCATTTCCATGGACATAACCGATATCTCCATTTTCGAACCAGGTTGCTCTTCCGTTATCAAAATATGTAAGCCTGCAAAGTAAAGCATCCGAAAGTTTTGCAATAACTTTTATCACACTTTCATCAGAAACCTTAAACCCTCTCAGTTTCGGATTGATGATGCATTCATGTAATGTTACGAACACCCCAAGTACTCCGGAAAGTCCGCTTAAAACATCAAGTCTTTCGTTCTCTGTTTCAGCCTCTTCCATATAGTTTATCAGTTTTTCAACTATAGGCATCCTTGCTTCTATCTCGGCTGCCTCAAGCCATCCGAGTTCAGCGCACTTACATACGGTATATATATAACCATTGAATCCTGTAAATGCTCCTATACCCATCAGTTTAAGAGCATTATTATCAGCTTCATTGAGAGTCTTCTCAACTGTTTTAAGAATATCTTTTCCGTATTCAAGATATCTCTTATCTCCCGTCGTCTCAGCAAGCCTGAGAAGATATAATGCTATTCCGCAGTTCCCCTTGTATACATCCCAGCCTACCGGAAGAATACCGAAACCATTTTCGCCCATTCCCATAAATCCAAGCCAGCTGATAAGTTTGTGTCCATTTATATTTTCATTGAAAGCTCTCTCAATAGTCTTATCTGCTATTCTTTTTGCCGCAGCTAGTACTTCTTCCTTCTGTATAGTTCCGCAGCTGATACCACTCAGTTTACTCTTCTCATTTACATCTGTAGGAATCTTGCATCCATCAAATGTAAGGTAGATAAGTGATATCTGTCGTTCCATATCTTCCAATGACATGTTGTTAATCTTTTCTTCAATATCCTCCAGTGGAGTCTTTGAAGAACCTGTATAAACCACAGAATGATCCATGTTATAGACTGTTGTATCATCTGACATCATAAAGTATGCAGGAACATCACCGTTCATCATACTCTTTATCTCATCACGATAGAGCGTTCCCATGTCTTCTTTCTCATCATATAAGAGTCCGATGCGATGGAAGTAAACTTCTCTGTCGATCTTATTATGTAGAAATGACGGATGATAGCTGGTAGCAAGAAGCTGAGTATAATTATTTGTTGTTTTAAATATAACTCGGCATTCTACTCCTCCGAATATCTCAATAACCTTTTTAATATACTCTTCTTTATGCTCTAAGATCCACCTATAAGTCTTCTCAAATGAATTCTTTACTTCACTGAAGTATCCAACTACACCTATCTTCTCTCCTTTATAAACCGGAAGATTCTGATTTAAAGGAATTTCTTTATTTACATTCTTTACTGAGAGTTTATCTCCCTCCGAATATTCCACAACCTTGGCTTTAAATGGTGAGATCCTCTTTCTTCCTGATGATATTCCACCTACTTCCATACTCTCGTCAGTATTGAAATTGTGAAGAACCGACGGAAGTAATGCAGTAGTATAAACTGACTTCTCCAGAAAGTCACATATTGTTTCTTCAACACTGGTATGTTCACTGTTTCTGGATGAATGCTGCATCTGAATGAGTGTTTCCATATCGATAGGTATCGGATACTTTCCTCTTGCGATTATATTCTCACAGTGAAAATCCTTAGCACTGAATGTATATAAAATACACAGAAGCTCACCCATCTTTCTGTAGTAGTCTTTCACTTCTTCTTCACTTAAACATTCAGTATTCTCTATAAATTCTGTCCAGCCGACATTTTTAGCACGGTATACTCTGCAGTAATCCTGATCTATCTCACCTTTAGTTTTCTCTCTTAGCCAATCGACGAATTCTCCGTAACTCTCTTCCATACGAAGGGAGTGAGGTTTATACATAAGTTTCTTTCCATCTTCAAAAGATATAGCTGCAACAGTTCTTCCGTTATTGTGAGTATCACCTGTACCAAGCTGAATAGTACGAATCTTACCAAATGACTTGTCCCAATTAAATTCTGCAGCAATACTCTTTATTTCAGCATTGGTATTCTTTAATATTTCATTAACATACTCTAAACTGTATCTTACGGTACTATCCATTACCTCATAAAGACCCGGATATCTTTCGAAGAGCTTCTCATCATAATCCTTATCTTTTAATACAGCTTCAAAGAAATGTTCTTTCTCTACTGAAGCATTATTATACTCATTCATTAATACCCGGTAGCTTTTATCACTTAGCTTATAAGACACATCTCTTAAAACTGATCCAAGAAGGATTTCTGTATCTCCTACGATATCGTATGATTCTTTGATCTTATCTATAAGATCTATATATTTATAGAATAGAGGTGTATAAAAATGCACCCACTTATTTTCGTTGTAAATCTTTTCAAAGATCTGTTCCAGCCAAATCCTTGTCTCATCTTTTTTTATTCTCTCAAATGTATCTTCTATTCTATCAATCAGTTCTTTCTCTTCTGAATATTCATTATTGAAATCTTCAAGAGTTTTCCCAGAGATTTTTATACATATCTCATCTACTTCATTCTGATTCTTTTTAGGAAACAGACATAGCCAGTTGTCTATTCTCTTTTCTGTTATGTTCTTTTCCGTTCTTATTGTATCTATGTTCATTTCCTTATCCTTTATACTTTAGTAACTTACATAGTTTTTTCGCTTATCCTTACAGATACTAGTATATGCAAAATATAAGCAAACATACAAAAATTGTCTTATAATCGCGATATTACGCATTAACCGTTTTTTCTCTAAATTAAAGATTGCGGATAGCACAGGCTATCCGCATCTCTTTAAGAAGTGTATATTAAATCTTTTTTGATTTATATCAAGTATAAGTAAATCTTAGCCACAGCTTACGTTGTTGCTTGTGCACTCATATGAGAATGTGAACCATCCACCACACTTGCTTGCAAGTGTAAGCTGAATTGCTGTTCCTACTCCTGCACCAGCTTCCTGTCCTTCAAGATCCTGCTCTTTGATTTCTTCTACTGCATTGTTTACTTCGTAATCTTTCATTTTTTGTTCTCCTTTTGTTGTTTTTTGTTTTGTGTTTTTGTTTTGCTTAATCTATTCTAGTTTGGATTTATTTCAAGTATGAGTAAATCTTAGCCACAGCTTACGTTGTTGCTTGTGCACTCATATGAGAATGTGAACCATCCACCACACTTACTTGCAAGTGTAAGCTGGATTGCTGTTCCTACTCCTGCACCAGCTTCCTGTCCCTCGAGATCCTGCTCCTTGATTTCCTCTACTGCGTTGTTTACTTCGTAATCTTTCATTTTTGTTCTCCTTATGTTGTTTTTTGTTTTGTTGTTTTTGTTTTGCTCGGCCTTGCAGATACTAGTATATGCAAAATACTACTAAAAATATAAAACTGTCTTCTAATGCAAAAATCATGTATTAAATGTTTTTCTATAAACAAACAACATAAAAATATAGCAAAAAAGGTCAAACGAGACACTCATCCTCATTTGACCTTTTATCTTATATCATTCTGACTTATAATTTTTTATAGTTTATAAATCCATAGTCATTCAACATCTTGAAATACTGTATCAATCTCGGATACAGAGGTTCTGCTTCTTCTCCGAAGTGTTCTTTAACCTTCTGTCCTATCTCATATATAGAATCATTTCCATCTATGAGAGGATATATAAAGCTTCCAAACTGTTCAAGATGTATCTGTGAAAATCTGGGTTTTTTAAGCAGCATCTGTGCCAGCTTATTAAAAACCCCTTTATTCTCTACAAATATGGTTACATTTCCCTCCTCATCAGCTTCCCACTTATTCTTGTCGGATCTGACAGGAATGAAATCAAGATAGTTATCGTTTTTATCTTTTGACATTATTTTTCAGAACTTTCTTTTTCTTTCGCACTTGCATTCTTGTTCTTAGCAAATATCTTTACGCAAACTATCATCGCAACAAGAAGGACAATTCCACCAATAGTTCCAAGATTTATACTTCCTGAGAAGTCAATCTTTGAATCAACTCCAACAACTGCAAGTATTGCAAGAAGGATACCTACGAGTCCCTCACCCGCAATCATTCCTGAACAGAAGAGTATTCCTGAACCAGCTTCATTATTAGCTTTCTTAGACTTCTTATCAACGAACCATCTGATGATACCACCGATCATGATTGTTGTGCTAAGCTCAAGTGGAAGATACAGACCAATAGCTACTGGAAGTACAGGGATTCCAAGGATTTCAACAACAACTGCTGTAAATATACCGATGAACACAAGTGCCCATGGAAGATTTCCATTCATAACACCTTCAACGATCATCTTCATAAGTGTTGCCTGTGGCGCTGCAAGTTCAGTTGTTCCGAAGCCCCATGCTTTATCAAGAAGTATAAGAACTCCACCGATTGTGAGTGCTGCAACTACAGCTCCGAAAAGCTCACCAATCTGCTGTTTCTTAGGAGTTGCTCCAAGTATATAACCTGTCTTCAGATCCTGAGATGTATCTCCTGCCATAGCTGTTACGATACATATGATAGATCCGATTGATATAGCCCCAAGCATACCATGTGAACCTGTGTCACCTGTTAACTTGAGGATAAATGTTGAGAACAGAAGTGTTGCTATAGCCATACCAGATACTGGGTTGTTACTACTTCCTACAAGTCCAACCATTCTTGATGAAACTGCTCCAAAGAAGAAACCGAATACAACTATAAGAATTGCTCCAATAAGTGATACTGGAATCTGTGGAATAAGCCAAATCAGAAGTATTACTGCAAATACTCCTACGAGAACAGCCTTCATGTTGATATCCTGTTCTGTACGCTTTGCTCCAGCTTCTCCGGAACTCTTCATTCCCTTCATAGCATCTACGAATGTGCTGCAGATAAGTGGCATAGACTTTATAAGACTTATGATTCCTCCGGCAGCAACCATTCCTGCACCGATATATCTGATGTAATAACTCCAGATTGCACCTGCACCATTTTCAAGATATATATTCATGATAGTGTCTGTACCTGGATAAAGTACAGTATCAGCACCAAATGTAACGATAGCCGGGATAAACACAAACCATCCAAGAAGACCACCGGCAAGCATGTATGAAGCAATCTTAGGACCACAGATATATCCTACACCGATAAGCGCCGGATAAACCTCAGCTGAAAGCTCTGTCTTAAGTGCTTTGATATTCGCAGTGACAACTCCAGGAACTACTTTGAATCCGTCAACGATCAACTTGAAAAGTGCCGCAAGACCCATACCTGCAAATACAGACTTTGCACTAGATCCACCCTCTTCACCTGCAAGAAGAACTTCTGCACAGGCAGTTCCTTCCGGATAAGGAAGTACGCCATGTTCTTTAACTATGAGTGCATTTCTGAGCGGTATCATAAAGAGAACTCCAAGAATACCACCGCATAAAGAGATAAGTGTAATTGTCACCATACTAGGTGATTCTGTAACGCCTTCTTTTGCCCAAAGGAATATAGCAGGCATTGTAAATATTGCTCCTGCTGCAAGTGACTCACCTGCAGAACCAACTGTCTGAACCATGTTGCTTTCGAGTATTGAATCTTTTCTCATGATCAGTCTTATAACACCCATTGAGATAACCGCTGCCGGTATGGATGCAGAAACTGTCATTCCGACTCTGAGTCCGAGGTATGCATTAGCCGCGCCGAAAACTACAGCAAGAATGATACCCATAATGATTGATGTGAACGTGAATTCCGGTGTGATTTTTTCAGCCGGAACATAAGGTTTAAAATCCTTCTTATTTTCGCCCATTTTTACTTTACTCCTCTTTATGTAATTTTTTCGCCCTACGATTATAACCACACTAATTCAAATAATCAATGTCAAATTTTTACGTTTTTTCTCAAGAAGTTCAAAATGTGCAATATCAATCAAATTACTAACTTTTTCTTCCATATTTAAATTATTTTTTTCTTATATATACTTATTCCTCACCTATTTCTTCATTTATAGTTTTGATGTCATTTTTTAATTTATTATACTCTAATGTGATCATGATTACATGTGTCGCCGTATAACCAAGCAATGTCCCTATCAAAGCCTGTGGATATCTATGCAGCTGCCACAGAAGCATAGTTATTGCAAGACAAACCGATGTAGTAACAACAAAATATATAACGCTCTGAATTATGAACCCTATTTTTTCAAATTCATATATAACTGTCATCATTGCAAATGTAGCACCTATTATTCCATACAAAATGATATTCAAATAAACAGCTATCGCAGTTGTTGGAAATAGTGCTCTAAACTCCGGAGATATCGAACAGAAATCCGAAGCCCCCGCCGCATTGGCTGCCATATATATTATTAAGTTAACTATCACACCCGCAAAAGCAGAGATGAAAAAGCTTATAGCCCCTTTTTTTAAAACTTCTTTCATCATTTATTTTTTACCTTTCAACAAAAGCTCCTTGATCTTGGAAACATTTCGACGCGAAGTATAGGTTTCATATCCATTCTTCATGATCACTTTGATTGTGCCTGCCAAACACATATCAAGGCTTTTTATTCGCTTATAATTGACTATCTCAGACTTAGAAATTCTTACAAAACAGAGTGACTCATATTCTTCTTCTAGTTCATAAAGCTTCTTCTGGATAATATACTTCTTGTCCTTATCCATAGCTATAACCCGCTGCCCCTCCGAGTAAAATGTGATCACATCCATCGGGTTGAGCATACATTTATTACCCACTTCATCTGTAGCAGAAATAGACGAATCAAAGAATGTGTGGAGCTTATCCAGCACATTCTTCACTTCGTCACTGAGTTCATTATTACATACATGAACCTCTATCTCTTTATACTGTTCTTTTATCTCTGCTTTTATCTTCAAAAAGGGTTCCCTGCCTTGTATTTGGGATGATTTTATAATTAAACATATATAAAGTATAATTTAATCTTTCTTCATCTGTCTACCAAAAACTAATATAGCAATTACACTTATTACCAAAGCCGATAAAACAGTAACTGTAAACGGGCGCCCAAACTTATCAAAAGAACCCGTGATATCCATATTTACACTTGCTCTGGCTACTTTGGTACAGTAAATAAATGGAAGGCATTTGCATACCTTATAGATAGATCCACCCACACCCTCAGCATCAAAGAAAACACCTCCGAGAAATGTTCCACCCGAAACGATCACAGAACATACTCCCGGCGCAGACTTCTCATTGAGTATCGAACCAAATATGAGTCCGATTGAAATAAACATCATCGCTGACGGAAGTGTTGTAACAACTGCCAACGCAAGTCCTCCAAGGTTCAGATCATATCCAACTACTTTAGAAATAATTATTGCCGCTGTAAATGTAACTACCGCCTGAACAATGCTGACAAGCAACATTGGAAGAATATATCCAAGCGCAAAATCTCTGCCTTTCATAGGCGATGAAAAAAGTCTTATCAGAAATGAACTGCTTCTGTCATTTGTTACCTGTATTGCTGTGAAAAGCATTATAAATGTCTGTCCAAATATAAGAACTCCACCTGCCAGATTATCTATTCTAAAGATGCTCATCCCCGCTTCTTTCGGAATGCTTTCATTTACAACCGACATAATGATCAACATCACTATTGGAAATGCAATACAGAAAATATATCCCAGCACATCCCTTGAAAGCTCTATAAGATTTTTCTTAGCGAATACTATAGTTTTCATTTTGATTCTCCTTCCGCAACAGCTACAAATACATTCTCAAGTCCCTTCTGTCCTGTTTTCTCTTCCAGCGCAGCCAGATCTCCCATCATCACTATATTTCCGTTTATCATAATCGCTATCCTGTCTGCCAATTCTTCTGCTTCTTCCATATAATGTGTAGTTAGTATTATGGTTTTATCCCTTTTAAGATTCTCAATCTCTTTCCAGAGTTCTCGACGTGCCAGAACATCAAGTCCAAGCGTCGGTTCATCAAGAAATAAAACTTTTGGATCACCGATTATAGCCATAGCGATCGAAAGCCTTCTCTGCCATCCTCCTGAGAGCTTTCCACTTCTGGTCTTTCTTACTTCATCTAGTTTGAAGCTTTTTATGATGTCATTTACATGAGCGACCCTATCCTTCTTTGTATACTCTTCATCATCCAGATAAATGTCGGCCATAAACTGAAGATTTTCTTCTACGCTAAGATTCTTCGCTATCGCTGTATCCTGTGTTGAAACACCTATCATCTTTTTCACTTTATCTGATTCTTCAACTACATCATATCCTGCTATCTCAGCACTTCCGCCCGAAGGCTTCGAAAGGCAGGACAACATTTTTATAGTAGTGGTCTTTCCGGCACCGTTAACTCCGAGAAGCGCAAGCATCTCACCTTCCTTAACTTCAAAACTAATACCCTTTACAGCTTCCTTCGTTCCATATTTTTTTGTGAGGTTTTCTATTCTGATCATAACTTATTCCTTTCTCATATCACTTGGTATCTGTTAATGTTGGAGTGATTATATAAAGCCGATTCAGAAAAGAAAATAGTTTTGACATGAACGGTATCAGAGAGTAAATGACCGGTAAGAAACAAAAGCACAGAACAAAACCGCGGCATCTCTGCCGCGGTTTACTCTATCACTTATAACTGTTCTGCCATCTTCATATATATATATGCATTCTGGTGGGTATTGTCCATTTCAAGTACTGTATTAAAGAATTTAACTGCCTCGTTCTTTTTGCCAAGGCCAAGATTTGCAAGCCCCATAAGATAGTAACAATGTATTGAATTCTTCTTGGTCATGTCAGCATCGTATACAGACATATCCGGCATAGATACAGCAAAATAATCCATTTTAAATATATCTCTAAGATGCTGTTCGCCAAAATCAAGAAGTCTGTAGAATCTGGAATTTGCAGCCTTCTGATCAGAAAGCTTTTCCTTTGCAAGTCCCTGATAGAGTATCATATCTGCGGGCTGATCGTAGTAATACATCATTCCTGCTACTTCCATAGCTCCAAGGGTAGCTTTTTTAAAGCATTCTTTAGCCTTATCATTATCTCCCATAAGTTCATATGCAAGTCCAAGATTGTAGTAGATATGATTATCTTTTGTTCCTTCAAGACGTCCTTCTCCAAGATTCTCCGGATACGACATTGCCTCATTCAGAAGTTTCTCAGCACCTCTTCCATCACCATTATCCAAAAGAGCTTTGGCTTTCTCAATAAGGCAGACCTTAAACTGTGTCGTGATCTTGCCCTCAGCTCCTTCCCATGTCTGGAAACTATGAGTAGTGATCCTTTCATATGCCTCATCATACATACCGATGCTATTAAGCAATGTGACATACTCTGTGTATAGGTCATCTCGTTTTTCAATTAGTCCGATATTATCCTGATATTTCTTTAAACGTTCGTCAAGTGGAATGCAAAGCTTTTGATAAAGCTGATCCATTTCAAGGAATATTCTCGCATCAGTCTTGTCGAGTTCAAATGCATTTTCAATACACGCTTTAGCTTTTGCCTTTTCACCACATTTATTGTAATAAGCTATAGACAAGTTTCTTAAAAGAGTAGGGAAGCTCTGATCGATATCCTTCGCTTCTTCCCAAAGCTGTATTGCTATGCCAAATTGAAGCTTGTCATAATATAAGCACCCGAGATAGTATCTCGCTTTCGAATCATTCTTATCAGTTTCTATAGCATTCTTCAAAACAGCTATGTCCTCAAGCTTATTCGGGAAGCAATATGATGGATCGGACTGCTTTGCTTTTTCATGTTCTTCTTTAGCCTGTTTAACCTTGTTTAGCTTCATGAGATATGCAGCCTTATAATAGTGGAGCATAGGCTTATCTCCAGAAAATTCATCAAGAACAGCTACCGCCTCATCATATAAACCAGCCTCTGCAAGGTCCCTCGCTACCATCAGATATGTTTCATGGAACTCTCTGGTCAGTCTATGGAATTCGCTTATCAGCGGCTCTGAATGATTTGATATACATATACGTATAAACATTGAAACAAAGTCAAATGCATCCAGTTCAAGGTTTTCTGCAATCCAGCTTTCAGCATCTTCATTTCTTCCCAGTTTCCATAGTATAGCAGCCTTAAGTCCTCTGGCCTTAACGCTGTGAACATTCTTAACCAACGCTTTATCGATCAGTTCCAACGCTTCTTCATACTCTCTTCTTCTTACGCAGATTGCTGCCAGATAGTAGAATGACATCTCCTGAAGTTCATTTACCCATGTAGCTTTATAAAATGAATCAAAAGCCTCATCGTATTTTTCCTGATAAAAGAGCGCAAGACCAAGATTATAATACGGTTCTGAATCATATGGATTTGGATGCATAGAAGTAAGTCTCTTAAGCGCAACTCTGAAATATCTCTCAGCAAGCTCGAATTGGCCTCTTCTAAGAAGCAAAAGTCCGTATGCATTATTTATTCTTGTATCGTCTGGATCCCTCTTCAATCCCTCTACATAATATGGATCAGGAAGCCATGTAGCATGTCGATACTGCTCAATATGCTGTCCTGTAAGATATAGTTCCTCATTTGTTAGTATATCCTTCGGTTCTTTTGCCGCAACAGCTGGCTCTGCGAGCTTCGGTATCCCCTGATCCTTAGCCTGATAGGAAACAAGTTCTTTTGTTCCTGAATATACAGCCACCTTCGCCTTATATATATCAGACAGATTGAGTTCTAATTCTTTTTCATATATATCAACCGGAGAGATGATGATGGATTCGCTATATGCCTCTTCTCCATCATAAGTTACTATGACTTCGGCATCTTCATACTTTCCGGTCGCATATGCACAAATATAGAGTTTTCCATCTTCTTTCTTCTCAACATTTAATGCAGCATTTATAGTTGCATTTTTCACCTGACCTACTGCCTTGTAAGGCATAAAATATTGCTTAAATACTTTTTCCTCATAAGGCTTAAGCCATGAGAAATCAGGCTGATTATCGCAGTACATTCCGGTCATCAGCTCTATATACGGACCATCTTCATCAGTCAGATTTCTATCCCATGCTTTACCAAAATCGCCGCATCCCCATGTCCACTGCTTCTTTCCGGGAGATACATGATGATCTGCAACGTGAAGAAGTCCTGCTTTTTTCTGATAATCATAACCGCCGACAAAGTTATAATCTGATTTTTCAGCCATGTAAGAAGTCGGAACAGGAATATTCTTATATCTGGAGATATCAACTCCTTCACTGTAATCGTGCTTATAATACTCTCCTGTAGCAATAGGGAATCTTGACACTGCTCTCTTTCCATGATCATATACGCTATGCACATCAGGCGGGAATATAGACTGAGTATAATCATTTACCGAAACGGCAGGATTAGCCCACCATAAAAATGTCTGCGGCAGTGGAGTCCTATTATATAACTGCCCTGTGATCTCGATATATGCTTTATCAGGATAAAGGGTAAACTTTGTTATCTCCTTTGTTCCATACATCTGGTCAACATCACCTGTCAGAAGGGTTTTACTTCCATCTTTATTTTCCACAATCTTGTGGTCAACTGTACTATAAGTTGTAGGTCTGTGGTGTTGTGGCCAGTTAAACTCAATTCCGCCTGATATCCATGGACCTGTAAGTCCTACAAGTGCAGGTTTTATAACTTGATTGTAATAAACAAAATCATAATCATTTGTCTTATCATAAGCCCTCTGAATTCGTCCCCCAAGCTCAGGTAAGATCATAACTTTGATATAATCATTTTCAAGCCATACAGCATTCCATACCTTATCAGTTTTTGTTCTGCTTATCTCATTCGTTGATGGATATGGATATATCTTACCTGTACTTCCCTGATAAACTCTTTTTTCCAGAAACATAGGATTCTTATCAGCAGGTCCTACTTCATACGTAGGAATAATTACCTGTTCTTCCCAAATCTTTACTGTACTCATATTTTTCTCCTTTATAATAATCCTCAAAACATTCCTCTTACCGATCTTATAACCGGTTTTTATCATCCTTTAAAACTGAGATTAACATACCAATAAGTTTTGGTCACTACTCTAACTTGCCATAAAAATATCACTATCTTGCTGTGTCATATTTAACAGTTTTATGATATCATTGTTTTTATATAGGAGAAGATTCAAATGAAAACTGTCACACCATACAACAACATATATGAGGGCTCTTGGGCCGAGGATTACACACCTTCTGAGGAAACCAGACGAAAATATCTTTATGTTCAATGTATGGGTTTCTTCCGCACATCAGATAGTTATAATGTATTAAAAAGAAGTAATCTTAGTAGTTATCTTGTCATTTATACTGTATCAGGACAAGGCTGTATTGAATTTATGGGACAGAGACACTATATATCACAAGGGCAGTCCGTCATTATAGACTGCACTCAGGTTCATTCATACTATACTGTTCCTGAAAACGATTGGGATTTTCATTGGTTACATTTCTACGGTTCCGGAATTGAGGGATATCTTTCTGATATTTTTGATAACTGGGCTCCCGTTGAAATAACAGATATGGACATCTTCTTTGATGACATTTTAAAAAATGCACATGATTCCAATCCGTTAAGTGCTCTTCTAGCTTCTACCAAGATTATAAATCTGTGCTCTTCATATCTTATGGCGTTAAAGACCGGACAAGATGCTGATTCAGGTAACATCACGCCTTTAGTTCGTGACGCCGCAAATTATCTGGAAGAACATCTATCCGAAGAAATATCATTAGACAAAATGTGCGACCGCCTTAAAGTCAGCAAATTCTATCTTTCACACATTTTTAAAGAACAGCTGGGATATAGTCCCTATGAATATCTGATAACTACAAGGCTTTCAACTGCAAAAGCTATGCTAAGAAGCACTGATAAATCCGTATCTGAGATAGCAGAACTCTGCGGCTTTAACAAGTGCAGTCATTTTATCCAGTTATTCAAAAAGCGCGAGGCGATAACTCCGCTCCAATATAGGAAGTATTTCCTGGAGTCTCATCCATAAACACAGTATCTGTTATTCGAATCAGCCTTTGCATTATACAAAGCCATATCAGCTTTTTTGTGTCAAAAAACTCATTATAAAATAGAATTATTCAAATATATAGTTGATATATATAGTCCAACTGTATATAATCCAATTATACAGTTGAGCTGTATATTGATCTGAATTAAGGATACATGCTTATGATTATAAATATGAACTAGCAGTTTTGGAGGAATAAACAGATGAATAGAAGTAAGTATTTGCCACTTACAGAAACCACATATCTTATATTAATTGCTCTCATTGAGCCAGGACACGGATACCGTATCATGCAAAAGGTAGAAGAATTAAGTGATGGGAATGTACGAGTTGCCGCCGGAACCATGTACGGAGCTATTGAAAATCTTATGAAGCTAAAATGGATAACCTCGGTTCCCAGCAGTGACGCAAGAAGAAAAGTTTATCAGATCACTGACAGCGGTATGGCAATTCTGAAGGAAGAAACGAACCGATTAAGATCAATGGTGTCCGTTGCAGACGCTAATAATTTATAGCATCATTTATTATGGAGGATAATATCATGGAAAAAGAGACAATAGTTAAACATCGAATATTTATCATAGATATCGAAAAAGAGCAACAGTTTATGGATAGTTACAGAGAAAAAGGATACAAGCTTGCATATTTAAATAATGAATCCTTCTCTTTTATATTCAAGAAAAGCAAAGACACCTTCATTCCCAGAGTAAGAATAGATTATAGAATGTTCAGTAAAAATGATGAATATCAGGATTATCTCTCTTTATTTGAAGACGCAGGTTGGAAACACATTAAAGGAACAAAGAATAGCGGTATACAATATTTCGAACAGATGAATGATGATACGAATGATGAATTATTCTCTGATAAGCATTCACATGCAGAACTGTATAAAAGACTCTTTATATATGCTATCACATGGTTGGCTATCTTTTTATGTCTGTTCTTTGTATGTTTACCTCATTATGACTTAACATCTTTTCTGCATCCAAAAGATTTATTCTTAACACCAGGATTATGGAATCTTAATGGTCCACGTTTTGTATTTGCATTTTTGTTTGAATTACCATTTGTCTTATTAAGAAACGGAGTCCCATTCCTGTGGCTGATATTGATCATCACATTTGCAATATGCGCCATCAATGCCAAAAGGAAAGAATTATCTTATAAGAATTTCTAATAATATTTTATTTATCAAGATGACAGGTTAAATCTGATTTAACTTGTCATCTTTTTTCGAAAGCAGGTTCTCCCACTCTCCACGTGTAATCGCATATGCATAAGATATCGTATTCTTTGGATCCGGATATTCCTTCACTTTTTTCATACCATTAGCGATAGCGGTAGAATAAGATCCGACATTAGTATACTTCATATAGGAGTAGATTACATCGTAATCCAGATTATGAAATACCCAGTCTCTGACAGCCTGCGCAGCCTCTTTTCCAAATCCACGTCTCCAGTACTTTTTATGAATATGGTAACCTATCTCCGGAAGCATTTCCCCATCAATATTCTGAATAGTAATGCCACAGTCACCGATAAATTCTCCCGTTTCTTTTAGCACAACCGCCCACAGACCAAAACCGTACTTTTTATAGTTATCCAGATTCCATTCAATCCATCCTCTTGTTCTTGCTTCATCAAATGGAGCTGGATAATGCTGCATAGTCTCTGGATCTGACATTATTTCATAAAGCGCATCAAAATCATCCATCGAATAATCTCTTAGTAAAAGTCTTTCTGTTTCTATCATATTCTTCTCCCCAAATATATAAATAGGATTGTGTTTACGATTATATACATTATATCATTTTACGTCTATACCACAATAAAACTAATATGCCAAAAGTGTTTAGTTGTTTAGTGATTGTTTCTCAACCTACTTATATAATATTCTACGTATCGTATCACGGGAAAGTCCGTACTCATCTGCCAGTTCTTGAATTGACTTACCTTTATGGTATTTATCGCGGATTTCGGTATTTCTTTTGACATAATAATCCCGTGCTCCGGACTTTTCACCCCAATCCTTTTTCTTTGTATTCTCCGGAATATAGATCATTTCGCCCGAACTGTATTTCTGAATTTCCTTTAGGAGTTCATCCGGAAAAATATCTAATGCATTTCGATATTTCATATGCCTATCCTTCCTATATCTCCCTTGCCTCGAGGAAATCTTCCAATGAATCATAAGAATTAACAGATGTTTCATGATCTGCAAGTAATCCCAGAATTTTCTTTTCTATGCAATCTGCCCGAGTAACAAGCTTACTAAGATCATCTGCATCAAAAGAATCCAGTAGATTCATTTCATCCACATGATATTCCTGGAAAATATATAGAAGTTCTTCCTGCAGATATCCAGCATCATAAAAGGCTTTTTCAGTCATATTATTTTTGCAGAAATATCTTAACCTCTTCCATGTAAGACTGAGTTCCTGATACCAGTTGGCAAGTCCATTAAAATCGACCTTTGTTAAATCCCGAGACTGACCGCTACCTGGTTCCCTTTCAAGAATGAATGTTCTTGTTGCTTTAAGTAAATGCATAATGATTTCTTTTATTTTCTCTGGATCTTTTTCTTTCAAAAGTCTCTCTGCATTTTCAAAGAATCCATCCGGAACCAGTTTCATTTCTGGACAGGAGTAAATACGACTATCCGGATCAGAATCGTATGCCTGCTTTCTACTGAAGATTGGTCCTTCTGAATAAGTATGATTCAGAACTGCAACCGCTTTAGTAAGGAATAAATGAATGCAACCAGCTTCATTAATCACACGGTATGACTTATCTTCAAAGATAATTGTTCTATAGATTTCAAGTGCCTTATCCATGTACTCCAAAGCTTTCCCATATACAAATTCCGGATCCTTCAGATTGCCCTGAAGACGCATTTTCATATCATTAAATCTTTCTTCATCCTCTTTTGAGTGAGCATAAAGAATCTCAGCTCCTTCTATCACTATCGGCATATCATTCAGTTGAACTGATTCCTCAAGCCTCTCCCAAGATCTAGGATACAGGTCATGACCTACTCCATTGATAATAAAAGTTTCAGCCAGTTCACATCCTCTTTCCGTAGTTGGCACAAAATAATCAAAACATAATCCGTGCTGATCCCCGTCAGTGTTATGCCCATGTACTGCAAGTAGCAAGGCAATATCTTCTTTATATTCTTTTTCTATCTTTTGAATTACCCAATCCGTGAGTTTGTTTATATTCTTCATAGCGAATTCTCCTTATAAATCCTTGTGTAGCATTCCTGCAAATGATTATAAGATATCTTATAATCGTATAATAACACTGACCAAACAAATGAAAAAGTGGCAAGAATGATTTAACTCATTTTTGCCACTTCTGCAAGTTTACTATAGGAGTTCGCAGAATTCAAAGTTCTTCTCGGTCTATACAATCGCCATTCTAAGCATTTTTGTTTAGTGTTTCTCTGTTTTTTCTTTTAGTCCATATTTTTCTTTCTTCTCTTAGTACCATTCCAGTACCACAGTGGCAAAATCTTTACTGATGAAAGTCCGAGTGGTTTTGAGGTAGTATTCAAATTATTTAAAAACTATCCTTGATAGTGCACAGCTATATCTAATTTTCAATATAGCTGCGCAATCAAATGTTACTTCTTAAATCACATTTCAACATGCTGTCCATCAATCATCACTGAATCAAAATCCATATCATCCAGAGAAAAATCAACTGTCCAATTCTTTTCTTTCATATAATCTAAGAAATCTTGAGGCAATTCCAGATGATAATTCTTAACATAATATGCTAAATCTCCCGGCCATATCCATTTCCCATCTGTGTAAACAGTAGGTGTTCCTGCCGGACCTTTACTACTATCAATAACATCATCGACTAAACCCGGGCTAATTATCAAAGCTTTACCATCAATTAAGTATTTGACAATTTTATAAATATTGTCCTTTGCTTTATCAACAAAATCCAGAATTGATAATTCAGAATCCCCTCCATGAGGCATTTCTTTATAAAACCCTACACTTGTTAATTCCATACTATTCACCTCTTCTTTCCTTGAGGATAATAATCTATCCACCTACCTGTATTATGAAACCGATCTGGTCCTATCACTATCCTTCCGCTTGGATATATTTCCACAATCAGGACAAAGAACTTCCCTATATGTTTTCATAGCATCATCACCAAAACTTAATTAGAATGTTATAACATTCCGATATTTGTACCACAAGTTGTGGCAAATTTTGTATATCTTTACTTTCAGCCAAATAACCCCACAAGTTGTGGGGGATTATGTATAAACATTTTATCTCAGTATTAAGGCAGGCTGTAATATCAAATCATCAACCATCGGATAATAAAGTACATTATTATCTGATTTTGAAATCGTAGTAATTTTGTTACCAGCATCCTTTGACGAAGCTCCACAATGATATATCTTTTCCGTTCTACATTTATAATCCAGAATAATATACCTATCATGAAACTTTCCGCCAGTCTTCTGAAATGATAATCTGACATTTGGATATTCCTTTTGAAATGATTGAAGTTCAGACAAACGAAGCATATTTCTTATATTATCGCTAAATATAATAATATCTACATTTGATGGTGCACTTTTTAGCATTAATAAAGTCTTCGGCCCTATATAATTATCCACAATGAATATCTTTCGCTTCGCCTTACTATAAATATCCGCATAAGCCGAATCAGCCTCAAATGTTTTTCCAGAGTATATTACATATTCTATTCCTTTATCAGGAATAGAGAAGCTTTGTATAACCTTTGTCAAATCATCCTTTGTAAGCATGTTTTCTTTTATCTCACTAATATCTTTTATATTCTCAGAGACCTGTAACGACAGTTTCATAGCAGCTGATGCATCAAGCAACAAAGTATCTTGAATAATATAGTCCTTCATCTGCTTAAATGTTCTTATCAAAATTTTACTCTGACGAACGGCTAAATCCCCTTTCAATACTGTCATAAGCATATATATGCCAGATTCAGTAAAGACATATGGTTCATATCTACTTTTAGTGTTAACATTTGCGGTCAAAAAATTTGACCGCAAATTATCCGTCTCATCATGAGATAATTGAAATCGAAAATCTTCATCAAATTTTTCTATATTGTTTTTTACTTGCTGATTAAAAGCCTTTGTGGAATAACCATAAATTTCAGCCAAATCCGAAGCCAGCATAACCCGTTGCCCTCTGATAGTATAGATTTTTGATTTTAAACTATCGACTGTAATCTCAACAGGAATAAGCTCTTTACTATTTTCATTATCTGCTTTACCCATTTATTCCTCCAAAATAATTTGTAACAACACTGTTGGCACAAATAACTTTGCTTTTTTCAAATGCTAACCTTTGACTTGTAACCGTCGGTATCATTCCGTCGGTATAATTGACTATACCATATACCGGTGGTATAATCAATTAAATTTATTCGAGGTATGTTAAGTATGAATCTCACAATAAATACAGATAGATTAATTGAATGTAGAATCAAAAAAGGAATAACAAAAATGGAGGCTGCGAAACGAATGAACCTTTCGCAACCTGCATATTTACGTTATGAAAATGGAGATAGAGTTCCATCTATCCAGACACTCACTATAATCGCTGATGTATTAAATACGTCGATTGAATACCTAACAGATAAAACAAATGACCCGTCACCTAATCTTATTATTTTAAAAAAAGATGACAATCCAGCCCTTTTTGATTTCCTAGAATTAAGCAGAGCTGATAATAGACGAGAAGAATTGATTAAAAGGATGCAATTATATATTGAAGCATTATCCAAAAATTCTCAAAATAAAGAAAAAAGCTAAGACAAAGTACCATCCCAAATCTTGTTTTAGTACCAAATTAGTACCACGAAGCATCAAAAAAGCTCGCGAGTGCCCTATTTTAGGGCTTCTGCGAGCTCTTGTTTACTATAGGAGTTCAATAGTTCCTGGCGGTTTACTCGTCAGGTCGTACATTACTCTGTTTACTCCCTTAACCTCATTTATTATTCTGTTCATACACTTCTGGAGAACTTCAAATGGTATCTCACAGCAGTCTGCTGTCATGAAGTCTGATGTATTAACAGCACGAAGCACTACTGCGTAGTCAAATGTTCTAAAGTCACCCATAACTCCAACTGAACGCATATTGGAAAGTGCTGCAAAGTACTGATTTGGCGGATTCTTAATCTCCCCGCGTTTTACTGCAGCATCTACTTCTTCTCTATATATTGCATCAGCATCCTGTACGATGCGTACCTTTTCAGCATCTATCTCATCTATTATACGAACTCCAAGTCCCGGTCCCGGGAATGGCTGACGCATTACCAGATATTCAGGAATTCCGAGTTCAAGACCGCACTTACGAACCTCATCCTTGAAGAGCATACGAAGCGGTTCTACTATCTCTTTAAAATCTACATAGTCAGGAAGCCCACCGACGTTATGATGTGACTTGATAACTGCTGAATCACCAAGTCCTGACTCGATTACATCAGGATAGATAGTTCCCTGTGCAAGGAAGTCAACAGCACCTATCTTCTTAGCTTCTTCTTCAAATACTCGGATGAATTCTTCACCGATTATCTTTCTCTTTCTCTCAGGATCTGTCTCTCCTGCAAGTTTTCCGTAGAATCTGTCTGCAGCATTTACTCTTATAAAGTTAAGCTCATAGTTACCTTCCGGTCCAAATATTGCTTCTACCTCATCTCCTTCATTCTTACGAAGAAGACCATGATCAACAAATACACATGTAAGCTGTTTTCCTACAGCCTTTGAAAGAAGAACTGCTGCAACGGATGAATCAACGCCACCTGAAAGAGCACAAAGTACACGACCCTTTCCAATCTTCTCACGAAGTGCCTGCACTGTAGTCTCAACGAAGCTATCCATCTTCCAATCACCTGAACATTTACACACATTCAGAACGAAGTTACGAAGTAGCTCCTGACCATATTCTGTATGCATTACTTCAGGATGGAACTGTGTAGCATAGAAACCTTTTTCAACATTCTCCATAGCCGCAACAGGACAGTCATTTGTATGAGCTGTAACCTTAAATCCAGCTGGAGCTTCTGCTATATAATCCGTATGACTCATCCATGAATTAATCTCTGAAGGTATTCCTTCAAAAAGAATTGATGAACCACTTCCATCTATAATAGTTTTAGTACGACCATACTCACTTACAGGAGCTGTAGCAACCTTTCCTCCAAGAAGATGTGCCATCAACTGTGATCCATAGCATATTCCCAGAACTGGAACTCCTATATCAAATATCTCCTTAGTATAACTTGGAGATGTCTCCAGATAAACACTGTTTGGTCCACCCGTGAAGATGATTCCCTTAGGGTTAAGTGCTTTGATTTCTTCCAGAGATCTTGTATATGGATGAACCTCTGCATACACGTTACACTCTCTGACTCTTCTTGCTATAAGCTGATTATACTGTCCTCCAAAATCCAGAACAACTATCAGTTCTCTTTCCATCTCTTCCTCCTTAGCTATTTACCTAGCTGTTTGATTGCTTCCTGTAACTGATTATCCTTATCATGTTCAATAGTAATTTTACGCTTCTGATCGTCGTTCAGTTCAACTTCAACATCTGGCTCAACACCAACCTTATGAACAGCTGTTCCTGAAGGCAGGAAATACTGAGCTATTGTAAGCTTAATAGCAGAACCATCTTTAAGTTTCATTATCGACTGAACAATACCTTTACCATATGTAGTAGTACCAACGATAGTTGCGACTCCATAATCCTTAAGGCATCCTGAGAATATCTCAGAAGCACTAGCACTATTTCCATTTACAAGAACGGCTATCGGAAGATCAACACTGTGCTTATCTTCACAACTGTACTCTTCCTGAACTTTGTCATCCTTATCCTTTGTCTGAAGAAGCAGTCCGGCACTATCAGCACCTTCAGCAACTTTCGAATCATCTATTACATAGTCTGCCATCTCTATAACAGCCTTCAGAAGTCCACCCGGATTATTTCTAACATCGAAAACCAGTCCCTTTGCCCCCTGAGATACCAGATCATCTATTGCATTCTTATACAGTTCCGGAGTATTCTCCACAAACTGTTCAATCTGTATATAGCCGATCTTATTATCAAGCATCTCATAATTTACAGTAGTATTTGTAATAGTATCCCTTACTATATCTATATAGAGATAATCAGGTTCGCCCTCTCTGTAAACCTTAAGAGTAACCTTGGTACCTTTTTCTCCTCTGATATGATCTACAACATAATCAAGTTCCATATCAGTCGTTATGTCCAGATCATCAACTGCCACCAGAATATCGTCCGGAAGCAAACCGGCCTTCTCAGCAGGACTTCCTACGATTGGTTTAACGATATAGATAGTACCCTTCTCATTATCCTTGGAAACGGTGGCACCGATACCTTCAAACTTACCCGAATCCTCTTCCATGAGTTTATCATACTCTTCTTTTGTATAATAAACAGAATATGGGTCATCAAGTCCCTTCATGATTCCGTCATAGTAACTTTCTTCTCTTTTTTGTTCATCCTGATCGAAGTAGAAGTACTTGTCAATGATTCCCTCTATCTCATCAGTCTTATGCCTAACATCACTTGAGTCCTCTTCAAATGAAGCGGCACTACTGTTATCAGCATTATCACTGTCATCAATTATCTCTGGCTTCTCTCCAACAGACGATAACTTGTCAACTACTCCACATCCACTGACACTGCCAACTACCATCAGCGAGGCAAATGTACCACAAATCAGCCTCGTCGCAGATTTTTTGTTACCTAGTTCTTTTAGTTTCATCTTCATTTTTCCTCACAATGCGAAAAGGGGATTAACCCCCTTTTCATTTTATATCTTGATTAAATTTTATCCATAAAATTATTGTCCGGAGCCTCCAAATCCCGAAAAATACTTTAGAGGATTTACATATTCTCCGTTTTCTCTTACAGCAAAATGCAGATGTGGTCCGGTTGATACTCCAGTACTACCCGCATACCCTATCGTCTGTCCTCTTTGTACTGTATCTCCCGCATTTACAGCAAACCCGGACAAATGGGCATAAACTGTAGAAATATTGCTTCCGTGATCTATAACTATAGTATTTCCGTTAATATCCATATATCCGACATGGATAACCTTACCATCAGCGGCAGCAACTATATTGGCACCCGTATTACAGCCTATATCCATACCCTTATGGTTGGTAGATGCACCTTCTATTGGTGCTTCTCTGGGACCAAACGGGCAAGTAATAGTAGTACTACTTGGACACGGCCACAGGAAATCTCCACCTGCATATTTAGTACCACTTTCTGACACTCCTGTGGAAACAGATACTCTGTATGACTGTTCCATCGAAGATATACGTAAAGACTGTTCCTGCTCAAGTCTCTCAATCTTATTAAGCTCACCCTTTACCGTCTCAATCGAAGACTGGAACATACTAACCTGCTTCTCTTTTTCATCCGAGAGAATCTGAAGAGTTTCCTGTTCATTTGTATAAGCCTCTTCAAGTTTTTTCAGATCAGATGTAAGGCTCGCAAGAAGTGTACTCTTATCATTCAGCCTTCTTTTAGCATCCGTGAGCTGTCCAAGTATGTTGTTATTATATGAATCAACACTCTGAATATACTCACTCTTATTAACTATATCAGAATAATCAGTTGCATTAAACAGTGCGTCCATATAAGTATATGACCCATTCTCATACTCCTGGGCTATCTGATCCTTAAGTTTTTGATACTGTTCATCTCTTTGAGATTCAGCTAATGCCACCTGATCAGAGAGTTCCTTCATCATCTCATAAGCAGTACTTGTCCGACTTTCGATATCATCTATCTTGTCTTGATATTTGATGATCATATCATCTATCTCTCGAAGTTTGCTGATAAAGTCATTCTGACTTTCCATAAGCTCATTCAGTTTAGTCTGAACTTCTGCTTTCTCTTTAAGAGTGTCAGTATAATCATTTGTCAAAGCTGCCAAAGCAGCTGTATCAATATATGTTGTTGTTATTTGAGGCATAGCAATTGTATTCTGTTCAGTAGTTGAAGTATCCTCTTCTGTTGTAGAAGTATCAGCTCCTGTATCAGTTACGTCTCCGCTTGCTGTATCCTCAGATGTTATTTTATCCTTATCCTGCTGTTCAGCATCCGTTTCGGATGCTTTCTTTGCAGCTCTGACACTGCGAAGACCCTCACCGCCACCTGTGTATATACACAGACCACAAAGGAACAAAACAATGCCCAAAACCGATATAAATAATAATACAGATTTTTTCTTACTCATTAGATCCAAACCTCAGTACTACGATTTAAACCTTAAGATGTTTTCTCGTTGTTATCAAACTTCCTACAAGTCCGATGCCGATACCCAGCGCAAGCGTTATAGGAATAAGAAGTTTGAATATATCAATAGGTGCCGCAAAGTCAAAAAGAGTCTTAAGGATAGAAAACCTTCCGGCTATATAATTAAGAACCATATCATATAGATAGAATAGCAAAATAAGTGGAATTATCGATCCTATCAGACCGATGATCACACCTTCAACGATAAACGGAGCTCTTACGAATGTATTTGTTGCTCCGATCAGCTTCATTATCTTTATCTCTTCTCTTCTGACTGTGATTCCTATTGTGATCGTGTTATTGATCAGGAATATGGAAACAAGCAAAAGAATAAGGATAATACCGAATGAAGCATATCCGACAAATGCATTGATTGCAGATATACTATCGGCAGTTACAGCTGAACTGCTGACTTTTCTGACACCATCAATACCTTTAAGGAATTGAACAAAATCTGCCTGCTTTTCAGAATCTTTCAAAGTTATCGTATATGATGCAGAATTCTTAAGTGGATTATCATCCCCAAAAGCTGCTCTGGCTGCTTCAGGATCATCATATGTTGTCTCAGAGTAATCATACCAGGCTTCTTCAGCAGAAATGAAATCTATGGTATTTACTTCTTTTCTGGTTTTTATCTGTTCTCCGATAAGGTTTATTCCTTCTTCAGATATCCCTTCGTCAAAGAACACTGATATAGATATACTGTTTTCAATCTTATGAATAGCCGAACGGAAGTTGACCAGAACACAATAAAACAGGCCAAATACGAACAGACACGCTATTATTGTACCGATTGAAGCCAATGAAAACAGAATGTTTCGCCTGATATTCTTTACACCCTGTTTTACACTATAACCTACAGAACTAATCCTCATCGATATAACCACCCTTCTGAACGTCGCTTACAACAACGCCCTCCTTCAATGTTATAACTCTCTTCTTCATGACATTTACGATCTCTTTATTGTGAGTTACTACAACGACGGTTGTACCTTTCGCGTTTATCTCATCAAGCAGATTCATGATGTCCCAAGAATTCTTCGGATCAAGATTTCCTGTAGGCTCGTCAGCAAGAATTATATCAGGCTTATTAACAAGTGCACGTGCAAGTGCAACTCTCTGCTGCTCACCACCCGAAAGCTGATTCGGGTAAGATTTATACTTATTTGCAAGTCCAACCAGCGAAAGCACTGCCGGGACCTGTCTTCTTATATATCTTGATGGAGTTTCAATAACTCTCTGTGCAAAAGCAACATTTTCATATACAGTTCTATCTTTGAGAAGACGGAAGTTCTGGAATACAACTCCAATCTTTCTTCGAACCAAATGAATCTTATCTTTCTTTACTCTTGAGTAGTCATAACCAGCTATCTCTATGCGTCCCCTTGTAGGAACAAGCTCTCTGAGGAGCAGTTCTATAAAGGTAGTTTTACCGGAACCAGAAGAACCTACTACAAAAACAAACTCACCCTTTTCAATCTCTATATTGACATCCTTAAGGGCAACTGTTCCTGTAGGATACCTCATTGTTACATTATCCATCTTAATCATGGGTTACAAAATCCTCCCTGAATTAGAAATCGAGGCTTTCCATGTATTTCATATACTTTACAACCATCAGCGCAATCTTAAATGTGATCGCATCTTCAAATACTCTAAGATCAAGTCCTGTTGACTTCTCAATCTTATCAAGTCTGTAAACAAGTGTATTTCTGTGAATGTACAACTGTCTGGATGTCTCAGAAACATTCAGGCTGTTCTCAAAGAACTTGTTGATTGTTGTAAGTGTTTCCTCATCGAATTCATCAGGTGATTTGCCATCAAAGATTTCCTTAATGAACATACGGCAAAGAGGAATTGGAAGCTGATATATAAGTCTTCCGATACCAAGATTGCTGTATGCGATGATATTCTTATCACTGTAGAATATCTTACCTACATCAAGTGCCATCTTAGCTTCTTTGTATGAACGAGATACTTCTTTAATCTCATTTACAATCGTACCATAAGCTACATGAACAGAGATCATAGCCTCTGTATTAAGCATATCTACGATCACATTAGCAGTCTTACCAAGTTCATCATATGTATCAGTTGGCTTAACCTCTTTAACAAGTATGATGTTCTTCTCATCAACCGCTGTAATAAAGTCTCTTGTTTTAACTGAGAAGATATTTCTAACAGTTTCAAGAGCATTACTGTCTTTATCGGATTTTGTCTCGATGATAAATACACATCTCTTCACATCTGTGTCGATATGGAGCTTCTTTGCTCTGTTGTATATATCAACAAGAAGCAGATTATCAAGAAGCAGATTCTTGATAAAGTTATCTTTATCCGATCTCTCTTTATATGCAACGAGCAGATTCTGGATCTGGAACGCTGCCATACGTCCTACCATGTAGGTACTGTCTGTATCACCTTTAGCAAGAATAATATACTCAAGCTGTTTGTCATCTGTTACTTTGAAAAACTGATAGCCAAGCAGCGACTGACTTTCCGCAGGTGATTCTGCAAATGCCATTACAGCATCTTCATAATCAAGAGGTCCTTCCTCTGATGTTTTAGCCAGAAGTCTTCCCTCCACATCCATAACAATAAGGTCTACTTTTGTTATGGTTTTAATTCCTTCAAGTGTTTCTTGTAAGATCTGATTTGATATCATAGCCCTACTCCTATTCTTTGTATCCCCTTTGGATTCTACATTATATTTAAAATCTACATATTAACTGCATCAAATAAACAGTCCATGCATACTTAATAAGTATACCAAAAAATT
The DNA here is from genome assembly GCA_017539165.1 of Eubacterium sp. Classification (GTDB taxonomy): domain Bacteria; phylum Bacillota; class Clostridia; order Lachnospirales; family Lachnospiraceae; genus Eubacterium_Q. Next base: position 83,586 of record JAFYHN010000104.1, on the reverse strand, counting down.
CAGCTATAAAAAAGAGGAAATGTAGAATTTTCTACATTTCCTCATATTTTTTTCACATTATTACTAATACAGTGAACGTTTTTTTAATCGTTATGTTAGTTTACAATGATTTCCTCTGATTCCTTATCGAAGATATGAATCTTTGAAAGGTCAAATGCGAACTGTACTGTATCACCAGGTCTAGCTGTTGTACGAGCATTAACTCTAGCTGTGATATCGAACTGGTCAATTGTAAAGTACAGATAAACTTCAGCACCGAGCATTTCGTAGATATTGATACGAGCATCAATAACTGACTCAGGTGATGACTCGATGAAGAGCTGCTCATCATGTATATCTTCTGGACGGATACCAAGTACAACGTCCTTATCGATGAATCCACCAGCAATAAGCTTGTTAGCCTTTGCTTCTGGAACTTTGATTGAGTGTGAACCGAACATAAGGAGCACGTCAGCACCTGACTTAACTACCTTACAATCGATGAAGTTCATAGGAGGCATTCCCATGAATCCGGCAACGAAGAGGTTGCATGGATGATCATAGAGGTTCTGAGGTGAATCTACCTGCTGAACGATACCATCCTTCATAACTACGATACGAGTACCAAGTGTCATAGCCTCTGTCTGGTCATGTGTAACGTAGATGATTGTTGTCTGAAGTCTCTGATGAAGTTTAGAGATCTCAACACGCATCTGTACACGAAGTTTAGCATCAAGGTTTGAGAGTGGCTCGTCCATAAGGAATACCTTTGGCTCACGAACGATAGCACGTCCCATGGCAACTCTCTGTCTCTGTCCTCCTGAAAGAGCCTTTGGCTTACGATCAAGAAGGTGCTCAATTTCAAGGATCTTAGCAGCTTCATGAACCTGCTTATCAATCTTTTCCTTTGGTACCTTTCTGAGTTTAAGTCCGAATGCCATATTGTCATATACAGACATATGTGGATACAGAGCGTAGTTCTGGAATACCATGGCGATATCCCTATCCTTTGGCTCTATATCGTTACAGAGCTTACCATCAATCCAGAGTTCACCTGAACTGATATCCTCGAGTCCGGCAATCATTCTCAGTGTTGTTGATTTACCACATCCTGAAGGTCCAACGAAGATTATGAACTCCTTATCCTCGATATCAAGGTTGAAGTCCTTAACTGCGTTAAAACCATTAGGGTAAATCTTGTAGATATTCTTTAGTTGTAGTCCTGCCATTTTTTAATCCTCCTAATAGCATCTCGCTTTACTTTTTCAGCACTTAAAACACCCAAGGCGTTTAACTTGTTTGATAATACAACTTTTTTCGTTTTTAGACTATGTATATCTTACATAAATAATTCAAAAAAGATTTGTTCATTTTGCACATTGACCTTATAGTGCTATCACTTTTGCCCAAAAAATTGTTTTATTTGTAGAAATTACCATATCGCTTTGTGATAGTTTCACTAAACATATTACGAAATTGTTAAATGTTATTTGTTATTCCGCTATTATATTATCTGAGTTTCCTATTATAAAAAAAGCTGCTATGCTATCTCCCGAAACATCAGAAGGCACCTGGTCTGCAGGCATAGTTTCCACAGTCGCTTCAGGCAGGTATTTCTTAAGGTTCTCGCCAGTTTTCTCAGCTGTTAAAACTATCTTAGAAGATTCCAGAACTCCATCGGTATAATTACCAGCCTCAACATTCTTGAAACCTTCTTCTTCCAGTTTCTCTTTCCATGCTCCGGCAAGTCCTGCCGTCTCAGTCGCATTAAGTACAACTATTTTGGCATCAAACCCAAGATCTTTATTTTCGGCCACGTCAAGTTTGTCGTCATCTTTAGCAAACAAAACGTCCGCATCCCCTTTACTGGCCATCATCAGATCATCTCTCTGATCATCCTCAAACACTGCTTCATCACTTTTATTCTCTGCTTCCGAATTCTTCTGTAACATAATCTGTTTAACAAGATATACGCTCATCGCAAGTATTACCAGGCCAAGAATAATAACCGAGGCCTTTAGAAAAAACGAAAAAAACATTCCGATCGTACTATCTTTTTTCTTTTTAGAAGCCAATTTGACCCTCCTATCTATATCAAGCATTTACCATTCACGATAAATTCGAAAAACCCTTCGTTTTTAACGTGTAAAAGTATAACAAACCTAAAAAAGTATTTCAAGATATTTCCCGCCATATGTGTTATACTAGGGTTAGTTATCAATACAAATAAAATCAATATAATAAACCAGGAGAGATGTCACATGAAAATACTGATTACAGGAGCCTCTCGAGGCGTAGGCCGAGCTATAGCTATCAAATGTGCCGACTCCGGAAGGTTCGAAAGGATCATTATCAATGCATATAAGAATTCCGCCTCACTTAACGAGACGGCACAGGAAATAATGTCACGCGGTGTCGAAAATGTCATCACCACTCTTGGTGATGTCGGAGATATCAAATATATCGAAAGCATCTATAAAGACTTCGGTCCGGTAGATGTCGTCATTAATAATGCCGCAGTAGCTTATATCCGGCTTCTGACGGATATGTCACCTGATGAGTGGGATCACATCATCAGCACAAACATTACATCTCTTTACAACACATGCCACACCTATACTCCTTATATGATAAGACAGCATAGTGGGCATATCATTAATATCTCCTCTGTCTGGGGACGTATCGGCGCATCGTGCGAGGTTGCATACAGTGCAAGCAAAGGCGCCGTAGATGCATTTACACGAGCCCTGGCCAAGGAACTTGCACCAAGCAACGTTCAGGTAAATGCTGTTGCCCTTGGTGTGGTGGATACCGAAATGAACTCTCATCTTTCAGATGACGAAAAAGCAATCCTCGAAGATGAAATACCGGCAGGCCGCATGGCTACCGCAGACGAAGCTGCCGATGCAGTTCTGTCTCTTCTTAACATGCCTCCGTATTTTACAGGAGAGGTTGTGAGTTTCGACGGTGGATGGTATTGATCAACAAAAGTGATGTAGCAAAAAGGGGGATAATATGAGTAAAGATGTATATGTAGAATTTTTTTCTGATGAGGCCTTGGAAAATGTAATGTGCCTTCTTCAGTACAAACCAGCAAGAATCATCTATCTTGGGCACAAATCAACCATGCTCACCAGGAAAATGGACAGTCTGACAGACTTTGCCAATCTGAAGTCTCCGGAAACCGAGCTGGAGTTCAAGGAAGTCCCACGAGATAATCTTGAAAAATGTATTGACGCAATAAATGACATCGTCGAAAGATTTCCGGATGCTTACTACGAATTGACCGGCGGAGGCGAGATGCTGCTGATTGCATTTGGCTTTATCAGCGCTTCCAGGAACCTGAAAACGCTCCGAATCGATCCATATACTGGGCTCGAAGTCGATATGATGCCCGGAAGTAAGCCAACTCAGCACCACGACAATCTCAAGATCACTGTAAAAGAGAATATCATTCTTCATGGCGGCCAGCTCACAAGACAGACCGGAAACTATGCAACCTGGAGTTTCACTGACGAGTTTAAGGAAGACATTCGAAAGATATGGGATATTGCAAGACGCATCCAGCACAAATGGAACAGATATTGTTCTATAATAGAAGATGTGATAAAAGCAAATCCATGTGACGAAAGCGGATACTACACTCTTCCGAAATCCTCTCTCGGAGAAGCAGTCTGGCTCATCGATAGTCTTGAAAAAATAGATATGATCAGAGATTACAGTCAGGATGCCAAACGAATACATTTTCGTTTCAAAAGTGATTCAATAAAGCATATAGTAACAAAAACCGGAAATATCCTCGAACTTCACGTGTACGAAGTAGCTTCGAGAAATCCTAAGATTTTCACCGATGAGATAATCGGCGCCATGATCGACTGGAATGGAGACAAGACCGAGGACGAAAAGATAGAATATAAGACTCAGTACGAGAAATATATGAATGCGACATACGATACTATAAATGAGATTGACGTCATTCTCATGCGCTCCTGCGTGCCAATCTTCATATCATGCAAGAGCGGCAAAGCCAGCAGCAATTCACTTCATGAACTGGAAACCGTAACCAAACGTTTTGGCGGCAAGTACGCCTGCAAGGCTCTGGCAATGGCAATGCCTTGTGATTCATCTTCAAGCGGTACTTCTTTCTTTAAGCAGAGAGCAAAAGAGATGCATATCTGGGTAATCGACAATATATATAATCTTACAGATGAAGAACTGCTCGAAAAGCTCATAAGACTACGTAACTAAAACTTCACATTTATTCGCATAAAATATCATTACATAATACAGATAGGAGCAGATGCTATCGTGATCAGTACAGCAACAAACACTGCTATCACTCTCAGTATTTTACCCATAACCTTTCGCCTTTCACGCCACATTTAATTGTGCAGTTTGCCGTTTTTGCTCCTCGCAGAAATACAAACTGCACAAAGGATAATAACACACATCATTTTTTATGTAAAGCAGAAAATTAATATTTTTCCAAAAAAAATGACGCTCTCTCGGGCGTCATTTGAAATGTATCAATCTTTTTTAAGATTAGCAAACTTGGTATAACGGCTAATCCACGCCAGATCTACTGGTCCGGTAGATCCGTTTCTCTGTTTTGCCACGATTATCTCAGCTACTCCCGGCTTTTCGGTCGTATCCGGATTATAATAATCGTCTCGATATATAAACATTACTACGTCGGCATCCTGCTCGATAGCTCCCGACTCACGCAAGTCAGCAAGAACAGGTCTGTGGTCCGGTCTCGAGTCAACCGCACGGTTCAACTGTGAAAGTGCGATTACCGGAACATTCAGTTCACGTGCAAGTGACTTAAGAGATCTCGATACTTCAGAAATAAAGAGCTGTCTCGATTCCACCTTCTCACTGGAGCTCATAAGCTGCAGGTAGTCAATTATGATCAGACCGATTCCTTCCGTCTGTTTCAGCTTTCTGCACTTAGATCTGAGCTGCGCCATATTAATAGAAGAATTATCATCTATAAACACCGAGGCTGTAGCCATATTATCGGCTGTCTCGATAATCTTCGTCCAGTCATTATCATTCAGTTCACCAGTCTTAAGTTTTTTAGCCTCAACCATAGAATCCACAGCAACAAGACGGGTAACAAGCTGTTCACGGCTCATCTCGAGGGAAAACAGTACAACAGGCACTCTCTCCTTCATCGAAACATGGTGAGCTATATTAAGGACAAATGCCGTCTTACCCATAGCAGGTCTCGCAGCGATAAGTATAAGCTCACCTCCGTGAAGTCCTGTAAGCATGTTATCAAGATCCGTAAATCCAGTACGAAGACCGTTTATCTTACCCTTATTCTTGGTAGCTGCTTCTATTTCTCCGATAACATTTACAAGAATATTCCTGATAGGAACAAAATCTGTAGCACCTGTTCTCTTCTGCATGAGCTGGAACATATCCGTCTCAGCACTCTCCAATATGGTATCAACAGGGTCAGAACCTTCATACGAACGGTTTATAACACCATCAGACAGCTTTATCAGTTTTCTGAGATACGACTTGTCCTTCACAATAGCAGCATACGACTTGACAAATGCTGCCGTCGGAACACTCGCATATATCTCTGACAGATATGACAGACCGCAGATTTCATCCGGAGCCCCCATCTCTCTGAGTTTCTCTCCCAGAATAACTTCGTCGACAGGTTTTCCCTCATTGAATAATCCTACGATTGCCTCATAAAGTATCCCGAACTGAGTATTATAGAAATCTTCTTTTTCAAGAATTCCGTTCACCTCAGAGATAGCATCACGGTCCATGAGCATAGAACCAATAACACTTCGTTCAGCATTGTTGTCATGCGGTGGTATTCTTTTTATAACATTTTCTTCTGCCATTATTCTTCTACCATCAAATGATTATTATTTCTGCTCTACTACATCAAGAAGCAGCTCTGCTGTTACTTTTGGATGAAGTTTGATATTTACAGTAAAACCACCAAGTGTATTTACAGCATCCTTAAGAATTATCTTCTTCTTATCTATATCATAACCAAGCTGGCTCTTTATCAGAGTAGCTATCTCCTTTGAAGATACAGAACCGAAAGTCTTGCCATTAGCACCAACCTTCATACTTGCTACTATCTTCTTCTCTGCAAGTTCATTCTTTAACTGTTCTGCAGCCGCAAGATTCTCTGCAGCTATCTTCTCATCATTTTTATTCTTCAGTTTAAGGTCATTCATATTCTCAGGTGTAGCCTCTATTCCAAGCTTCTTTGGAAGCACGAAATTTCTAGCATATCCCTGATTAACCTCAACTATATCGCCCTTCTTACCAAGGGACTTAACATCCTGTGTCAGAATTATCTTCATTAAATTTCTCCTCCTGTATGCATTTCCTGTAGAGCCTCCTTCAACTGGGCGAAGAAATCCTCTTTTGTTACACCTATTAACTGTGCACCTGCAACATTTGCATGTCCACCACCATTAAACTTCTCCATAACGAGCTGAACATTTACATCTCCTATGGATCTTGCGGAAACATAGAGTATTCCGTCATCCGCTTCAGTTACAACAAAAGAAGCGTCGATGTTCTCAACATTGAGAAGTTCATTTGCGGTCTTTGCAACAGCAACAGTAGGCGCATCGCCCGAAGCACGATCAGGAGTTACATACGATAATACAAAATGATCCATGTATATCTCTGCATTTCCAATTCCCTGAGCCCTGTCTTTCATCTCTTCCATAGAGCTTCGGAACATCTTTCTCACTCTGGTAACATCCGCTCCACTCTTTCTAAGGTATGAAGCTGCCTCGAAAGTTCTAACACCAGTTTTCGTCAGGAAATTATCCGTATCAACAAGTATTCCCGCATACATGGCGTCAGCTTCCTGAGTACGAAGCTTAGGATTTCTGGAAATGTACTGATACATCTCTGCTATCATCTCACAAGCAGACGAAGCAAACGGTTCTATATAAGAAAGCGTAGCTCCCTGTACCGCCTCATTTGTCTGTCTGTGATGGTCAAATACAACAACCGTAGGCACAAGTCCTAGAAGCTCTTCACACTCAGTCATGCTTGGTCTGTTAACATCGCAGACAACAACGACCGTATTCTGATTAACCTGACTTACAGCTTCCGTACTCGTCAAAAATACTCCATCATAGAAGTTACCCACCTTAAATGAATTGTACAGAGGCTTTATCGCATCTGTCACTTCATTTATAACTATATAAGCCTTCTTACCAAGACTGGTAACCATTCTATAGATACCTATAGCCGACCCAAAAGCATCAGCGTCAGGTCTCTTGTGTGCCATGATAAGAACCTTGTCCTTACTGAGAAGAAGCTCCTCGAAAGCCTGAGCCTTAACTCTTGCCTTAACTCTTGTAGCCTTTTCTGTTCCGGCACTTTTTCCTCCAAAGTAAGTAACCTGATCACCATACTTGATAGCCGCCTGGTCACCACCTCGTCCCATAGCCATACCAATAGCGGTACGCGCATTATCATAGGCATTCATAAAACTATTCTGCACCGGATCAGAGTCTCCTCCGATACCGATACTAAGTGTCATGGAAATGTCATTTCCGACATTTATACCCTTAACCTCATCAAGGAGTGAGAACTTATCCTCTCTGAGAGTCTGTATATACTTCTGCTTAAAAACAAAGAAATACTTATCATTTTCTGTATGCTTTACGATTGCATCGATATTGCTGAGATACATATTTATCTTTCTCTCAACAAGTGCTGTAAGAATAGAATGCTTCAGATCTTCAAGCGAATCCATAACTTCATCATAGTTATCTAGATAGATAAGACCAGCGTAAAGCTTCTGATCTGCATTTTCCTGCTCATAACGCCTGAGCTCTGTCTCATCAAAGAGATACATTGCGATAACTATGTCATCATCCTTCTTAGGAGACTTATCATCCTCAAAAACAGTAGAGAGATCCATCCTTCTAAGAGTCACTCTATACTTCCTGTCTTCATACTCGATTCCAACATCTATGGTATCTGCCTCATCAACAAGGTCAGTTGATATTTCAGGAAAATATGAGTCCACTGTTTTCTTGATACGCTTATCCTGGCCAACTCCGAGAATATCATGAAACATGTTATTTGCCCACATTACATGACCTGACGTATCAAGTATTGCATATGGTATCTCCAGTTCATGAAGAAGCTCCTTCTGAACCTTTCCCTGCTCCAGCGAATAATCAACAAGCACACTGCTGATAGATGGGATAAGTCTCAGATACAGTATGATAACCACTGCGATGTAAACCACAAGAAGCGCAACACTTATAGTACCGATTCTTGTATCAAGACCATTCTCAATTATAGTAAATACCAGCAGCGTTAGCGCCAGGAGTATCGGAATGATAATGATGTATTCTATTTTTCTTTTCAGCTGTTTTTCTTTGTTCATTCTAAATGCTACCCTTTATTTAAGAGCTTCAATTCTCTCGCATACCTGAGCGTATGTTTCCTTGTACTTAGCGAGTTTTTCTTTCTCGGCATTTACCTTAGCCTCAGGAGCTTTCTCTACGAAGTTAGGATTGCTGAGCATCCCCTCACCACGCTTGATCTCGCCCTCAAGACGAGCTTTCTCCTTACCGAGTCTTTCAAGCTCTTTATCTATATCCACGAGATCCGCAAATGGAATGTAAATAACCGCATTATGGATAACCGCTGAAACAGCATCATCTGCGATTCCCGCCTTATCAGCCTGTACATTTACTTCACTTGCATATCCGAGGGTTCCAAAGAATACCTTACTCTCTTCAAATATCTTGCGAATATCTTCTTTATCAGAAACAACATAAACTGCAGCCTTTCTTGAAGGTGGAACATTCATGTCTGTTCTTACTGTTCTTATTGCTCTAACGGCATTCTTGATAATGTCGACATTCTCTGCTTCAACCTTGAAGTCTCTTGCCTCATCAGCTACTGGCCAGTCTGCAACCATGATAGATTCATCATCTGTAAGAGTACAATAAATCTCTTCAGTAACAAATGGCATATAAGGATGAAGAAGCTTAAGTCCGATTGAAAGAACCTCTCTCAGAGTCCAGAGTGCAGCAGCCTTTGTGTTATCATCTTCAGCCCAGAGTCTCGGCTTAACCATCTCTATATACCAGTCACAGAACTCATCCCAAAGGAAGTCATGGATCTTATCAGCTGCGATACCGAGCTCGAACTTCTCCATGTTATCTGTAACATCACGAACCACCTGATTAGCTTTGGCGATAATCCACTTATCAGCCATTGTAAGATCTTCAAGTTTAACTGAATTTATAGCATCCATTGTAAGACCTGAAGAAGCATCTTCAGCAGGCATATTCATCATGATAAATCTTGAAGCATTCCAGATCTTATTAGCAAAGTTACGACTTGCCTCAAGTCTGTCCCAGATGAAACGCATATCGTTACCAGGAGCATTTCCTGTAATGATCATGAATCTCAGCGCATCTGCACCGTACTTATCGATAACTTCTATAGGATCGATACCATTTCCGAGAGACTTGCTCATCTTTCTTCCCTGCTCATCACGGATGAGTCCGTGGAAGAGAACTGTATGAAACGGAACTTCTCCGGTCTGCTCAAGTGAAGAGAATACCATTCTGATAACCCAGAAGAAAATGATATCATAACCAGTTACAAGTACATCTGTTGGGAAGAAATACTTATAGTCCCCACACTCTGTATCAGGCCATCCAAGTGTTGAAAATGGCCAAAGTGCCGATGAGAACCATGTATCAAGAGTATCTTCATCCTGCTTCAGATTCTTGCTCTGACATTTTGGACAGCAGCATGGAGCTTCCATCTCTACGATAGTCTCACCACAATCCTGGCAATACCAGGCTGGAATTCTATGTCCCCACCACAGCTGTCTTGATATACACCAGTCACGGATGTTATCCAGCCAGTTGTAGTAAATCTTATTCATTCTTTCTGGAACTAACTTTACTTCGCCAGTCTCAACAACCTTACGGGCACGAGCTGCCATCTCATCCATCTTTACAAACCACTGAGGCTTGATGAGCGGCTCAACTGTAGTTCCACATCTATCATGAGTACCAACCTGATGAACATGAGGAACAACCTTTACAAGAAGCCCCTGAGCCTCAAGATCCTCAAGAACTGCCTTACGGGCCTCATATCTATCCATGCCATGATATCTTGTTTCAGGACAATTGATAGTAGCATCATCATTCATGATATTTATCTCTTCAAGGTTATGACGCTTTCCAACCTCAAAGTCGTTAGGGTCATGAGCAGGAGTAATCTTAACGCATCCTGTTCCAAACTCCTTATCTACATATGAATCAGCAATAACTGGAATCTCTCTGTTTACAAGCGGAAGAAGAAGAGTCTTTCCAATTATGTCTGCATATCTTTCATCATCAGGATTTACAGCGACAGCTGTATCACCAAGAAGAGTCTCCGGACGAGTTGTTGCTATTTCTACAAATCTTCCCTCTTCGCCAACTACTGGATAATTGATGTGCCAGAAGTTACCATTCTGCTCCTCATGCTCAACCTCAGCATCAGAAATAGTAGTCTGACAAACAGGGCACCAGTTAACTATACGAGATCCCTTATAAATCCAGCCCTTGTCATACAGCTTCTTGAAAACCGTATTTACAGCTTTGTTATTTCCTTCGTCCATAGTGAAACGTTCTCTGTCCCAATCAGCAGAAGAACCCATTCTCTTAAGCTGATTAACGATACGTCCACCATACTCCTCACGCCAGTCCCATACTCTCTTCAAGAATCCTTCACGTCCCAGGTCATCCTTACTGATTCCCTGTTCCTTAAGATTCTCAATAACTCTAACCTCTGTAGCGATAGCTGCATGATCAGTTCCCGGCTGCCACAGAGCATTATAGCCCTGCATTCTCTTCATACGAATAAGGATATCCTGCATTGTATTATCAAAAGCATGTCCCATATGGAGCTGTCCGGTTATATTTGGAGGTGGCATCACGATTGTAAAAGGTTTCTTACTTCTATCCACCTCAGCGTGGAAGTAACCTTTATCTATCCACTTCTGATATAACCTGCCTTCAATCTCAGCAGGATTGTAATTCTTTTCCAGTTCCTTACTCATTTCTTTTTCCTCTTTTCTCTTTTCTCTATTTCCCCAATATTATTCTTTGTGACATAAAGCTTTCACTCTCCCGTCCGGCTATATACGCAAGGCATGGAGTATGCCTGCGAGACCGTTTTGGGCCTAGGCGCTTAACGATTCACGAGCACATCGTGCGAAGTGAGAGTTTAGCGAGCGAAGCGGCCTCTAGGGGTGACCCAAACCGTACGCGAGTAGAGTTGAGCAGGCATATTTCATGCCGGCGTCTTATATAGCTTGCTCACGGAAATCATCTTTAAGCTCACTAAGAATAATATCCATTCTCTTATCATAGTCCGTCATATCTTTATTCATCTTGTTATACGCTGCTCTCTGAAGCATTGCAAAGATCGTCATCTCTCTAACATCATCCTTCGATTCTCCGATCTCAGCCATGATCTCATCCAGATATTCATCAGGAAAACCTTGGTCTCTGATCTCAGTCCTGAGTGTCGATGTATCAGATGTTATAGCCACTATGTAGAAGTAGCTCTTAATGGAATCTGGATTTTCATTCAGCTCAAAGGCCTTAAGGAAATACTCCTTTGCATCATCCATATCCATATTATTGGCAGCAGCAACACCTCTGTTATGATAGATATTTCCAAGGAATACGGGGTCAGTATTCTCATCGGTTTCATCTATGATATCATCATAAAATGTTGCAGCCTTAATATAACGTCTATATGCCAGATAACCATCCGCCTTAAGCTTTGCCTTCTGAAGATGGTCGAGCTTACGGTACTTATGCCATGCTTCGGCATAGTTCTTAATCTCTTCTACGGTATAGTATTCTCCTGCACTCAGAATTTCAATAAGAAAATCCTGCGCATAGGTAGTCTTATTCATCATACCTAAAAGCTTGTCTGCAAGTTCATCCATACCGAGCTCATCCCTTATCCACTCAAAGAGTTTCTCAGAAAGAGATGACTTACTTATAAGAACCGTATTGTTATAAATGTAAAAGCACAGCTCCTCATATGTATATATCTCAACCTTAGTGTTGAGGAAAGTAAAAGGAGTCTCTGCCGTTTTTGAAGTACATAATATAATCTTCGACATCAGAGTTTAAACTCCTTTCTATATATTTTGTTAGTGGTAGGGAAAAGCTTTCCAAATCCCATATCCTTGATGATGACTGCGCCTTCCTTCGGACTCTCGAATTCAACTTCAAGACTAAGCTTCGTTGTCTTATTTGGTCGCTTTGGAAGTCCATGGATACGAACAGTCTCCCTCTTCTCTTCTTCGGTCTTGTGATTCTTATAGACTATAGTAATCTTATCCGTATCATCCATGATGACATTTAACTTACCATAGGTATTGTACCACTGTTTTCCACCGCTGATGATAGGGACAAATGTATCCTTCTCATCCATAAGAGTAATACCTATATCGGCAAGGACATTCTCCTTCGTCTCAATAAAGTATTCATCGTAGAACGATCTGTATTCACCAGCAACCGCTCTGTAGCAGGCCCCCTTAGTATAGATGTTCTGTCCGACAAAGACTCGTCGTCCCTGGCAGAGAACATTTGTCGACTTTTTCATCCATTTGTTTGAAAAACCAACACCAGTAAGGAAGACCGCGGAAATGTATGCCTTCTTGCCTTCGTACTCAGCAATCTTTGCAAAGTCTATATCCATCTGATAAGTGTCATTTCCATACTTGGAAAGTGACATCTGTTCCTGATAGTCTTCATGAATAACGGTTATACTCTTTGGATCTCTGTTTTTAGCTATGTCAATTCTGTAATAGTTCAGTCCGTCGGCACTATAATCATAAAGTGCCACGCTGTTATTCCACAGTTCTGACGGCTGATTGAATATATAATACAGACCACTGTCCAGATGACTGGTAAGTTCTATAGTCTCTTTGCTTACTCCCATAGTCTCGTATAGTCTGCCGAGCAATCTGAATATAAGCGGATTATAATCATCAACCGATATAACAAGCTTCTTGATCTCAGCAGTCTCATATCTGTAAAGGAACGAGTCTATATGCAGTTTTACCATCATCATAAAGAGTTCCTGATATGTATAATCCTTACCCGCTACTGTTATAGTATCGTTGTTTTCAAGATTCTCAAATATCCCATCAACTACCGTACCATTTTCGTTGAATCTGGCCTCTGAGGCTTCACCGCCCACATACCAGTGTTCAGTATCTGTACTGAAGAACAGAATATTCGGCATCAGATATGTCTCTTTGTTGTTCAGCTGGCTGACCGATTCCGGTTCTCTTTTTATGTCGTTATAGTAAGATAACTGTGTAAAATCCGAACACAGATCCATACCTATGTAGAACACGTCTGCCATGTGTATCTCCTCCTGTTACTATTCGCCGTAGTAAATAATCTCGTTAAGCCGGTGAATAGCTGCCTTATAAAATCCGCAAAGTTTCTTCGAACAGATGAACTGTATTGATGTATACATCAAGATCTTCAAGAAGCTCTCTGTCTTTTCTCATCTCCTGCTTTACAAGCATAGAATTTATCTGCTCGAATCTGCTCAGATTCTTGCTGGCAAATGACTTCTTCTTCAGAACCTCTGATTCAACTATCTTGGCATTTCCATTCGGATCATCCTCGATAGAGTACACAAGGCGTTCACCGTGGAATACAACGAATTCCAGAACATAAACTCCAGTAACAACTTCTTCAAGTCGTCTTCTTTCGATTCTCTGCTTACTTCTTGTTCCTGTATCAAAACTGAAGAGAGCAAATACCTGTCTCTCATTTTCACTCTTGTAAACAAGATATGTCTTAAGGAATACATCCTGAGGAAGTCTGATGAATGATGCAAAGTTTTTGAAGAACGGCAGGATCTTACCTGCATCCACAAACTTAGCAACATTATCTTCTATCCATTTCTTCTGAACATCCGTAAATCTCTCAAGCTTGCTGAAATAAAGCAGCAATGCCATATTTGAGATCTCGTCGTCAATATTACCCTTGATAACTTCCTGGAACATAGCATCGAAGATGAAGTTCGGCACCTGAGCATCTTTTACAAGATAATTGTATGCTGATAGCCTTGTAAATGCCTTAACAACAAGTCCTCTGCTTCTTCCACCGTAATAAGTTATAAATATATCGTAGATGTATTCGTCATATGTATTGGCAAACATCATCTGAGCAAGTGTGTTCTCCGCAAGCTGTCCAACATCAGAAACTCTGTCCTTAGCCAGCTTAAAGAGGTCTGCCAGTTCCTCAAGGCTTCCCTTGAAGTTTGATGTAAGATATCCCAGGATATTTACATTTACCGTTCCTGTCTTATAGAGGTTTATACAGATAGACAGAAGGTCTTCATTGACGAAGCCATCCGCATCAGTAACACCGTAATCAGCAAGTCGGTAAAGCTCATTTACATCCAGCTCGTTAAATCCATATAGTTTAACAGCCTGAAACGCTTTAGCGAACATGTTCATATCGATAAGATATGTGATGACTGTTCTGGCATTTGCATGTGTCAGATACTCGATATCGAGTTTGCTCAGATACTTCGCAAGAACGTCAGTATCAAGATTCTCATGATAATACTCGATAATGTTCAGACACGCCATCTGCTTATACTCGTAAGAGATCTCATCACACTGGATTATCTCTCTGGCAGCATTTACTTCTTTGGCGCTTCTGTAAGTAAACTGACCTATACTTTCATAGTTGAAGAGAAGTACTCTGAAATCTCTAGGACTGTACTCCCTGCATATTGGCATATATGCTTTCTCATCAACTATCCGTTCAAAATGATACGGTATAGATCCAGCGTATCTGTTTCCATTCTTATCCTCAAATATGATAGAGGCATTTTCGGAAAGAATCTCTACATACGCTTCACCATTCACAAGTGGAACTCTCTGATCGTTCTGAAGTTCCTCATGACTTACGATTACCGCAGCCAGATTCTTGTTCGTACATACGATCTTTCTTCTGAAAATGATATTGATAAGCTTACCTGCGTAAAGCGAGCTTACATTCTCCGGCTCAAGGAATTCATCATAGATAACCGTCAGGTCATCATTTACCTTGCCCTTTACTATCATATTCTCCATGAAATCCTCCATAGTTGGAGCATATTCATGATAAATCTTCATATGTTCGGACTTATTGAAGATTACATTTGCATAAAGATAAGCAAGTTCATCCTCAGTAAGTGTATTCTTATAATTGAGGTACATAAGAACTGATGTAGGTATCAGATCATACCTCTTCATATTCATACTTCTGATGTAGCACTCATTTAAACCGATAAACTTGAGGCTTCTAAGTACTGCAGCCTTGTAAAATCTGTGATACTTATGATCGAGCATATTTGCAGAAATGAGCATGGAGCATATACTCGAAAGAACTTCCAGGTTCTCATTCTCCTTACGTGACAGTTTCTCTGCCACATCTGCACGAACAGCCGCATCAAGTTTCGAATCGATTGGCTCATCCTTTATCTCAGCCTCATCCTCTCCCTGTTTAAGGATATCGGATATAGACTGTGATTTATTTACATTACCTCTTATCGAATCACTCAGACTGCCGATAAAGTCCTCTTCCCCTTCATCTTCCAGTCCCTCGTCAATCTCTGCACTGAGAGTTTCAGCTTCATCCTCAGATTCAACCTCTTCCTCTGCATCGCCAAATCCCCACGGATCGTCATTCTCTGTCGCATCAGATTCTTTTGTCTCAGTCGAAACATCAGCCAGTTCTGAATCCTTTGTCTGTCCAAATTCAAATGGCATATCCTCAAGAGATTCATCATCGTACTCATGTATAGACGAAATCTTTACACCGTCTGTTTCTTTTAAAGGAATGTCATACAGATCACTCTCGCTAAGTCCTCTGGATTCTGCGATCTTAAGGCGCTGAGCTCTGAGCTCTGCTTCATTCTTATCGTAAATCTCACGAAGCACGGAGAATATCTGTTTATTGAAATCTTTATTCTTTCCTGCGAGTTTTACAAACTCGAGAAGAACTTCATCTGAGATAAACTTCTTTCTGAGTCCCCACTTGATAGCAGTTATCTCATAAGGAGTGAGCTTCTTTAGAAGCATCGGATTCGAATTGAACAGGTTACACAACTCGAAATATATGATAGGACTGTTCTCGCCCTCGTTGTACATCTGCGCAAGTTCTCTGTACAGAGCAGGTTTATCTTCTGTATATGTCTGGTCAACAAAGAGAAGAAGCCAGAAATAGAACATCTTTGGTTCCTGAGTTCTGTAATTCCTTCGGATGACATTTGCAGCCTGCTGAGTAATCTCTTCATCCTTGGTTACCATAGCCTTGAGATAGTTATAGTAACACAACTGCTGGTTGCTCATACTGTCCTTGTCGACATCTGCTTCAATACGCATGAATTCCTGCTCCACCCTGGAGCCTTCACCCGCCAGAATATTCATATGCATTATGCCAAGCCGGTACATATCCTCTTCAGGTTCGAGGTCATTCAGCTTACCAAGAGCTTCGATATTCTTGGAAATATACTCATCAAGAGATATTCTATCCATTCTGAAATCAATATAAGCTCTGGTGATCGTAGATCTGCTCTTCTTATAATCCTGAAGTCGCATACGATATTCAGTATTCGAACGAACAGACAGAGGTTTTGCAAGATGTATCTCAACCTCTATCCTTTGATATATATTCTCAATTATAAGCTTTCCTGAGTTCTCTCCATCCGGAACATGCTCAGGTGAAATGTAAACCTTGAGTGAGCATACATTTCCCGAAAAGTCTTTTGCTGATATGGTCTTCTTCGATGGAATAATAAATTCCGAATCGGAATATATCTCTGAAAATGTATAACCCCAGGTATTCTTTGATATATCAACAGTTATGCTCTCTGTCTCTCTTGGCATATCGATATCTATCTTAGGTTTAGATACAGACAGAGTAACTGTACGTTTCTTGGAAACAAGAACAAGAAATTCTTCCATAGCCTGATTAACTGAACGGCTCTCAAGAAGACTCTCATACATCTTTTTAATAAGCGTCTCCTTATAGATGAAAGTACGGCGGAAATCGTCATTGACGAATAGTCTTGCCGCATCATTCCAGTTTCTTTCCGCAAGGGAAGCGAACTTAAATAGATCATCAATCTTCTCATCATGGTACTTTACACACGAAGGAACTATGCTGATATCATATGGAAGCCTCCACTCACCACCGTCTGTTATGACATTTATATGTCCGCGGAAATTCTGACCGGCTTCCAGACAAGTAGCATCAAAAGTATACTTCACTGTGAAGTTCCTGCTTATAAAGCTGTGATCTTCAAAGCGAAGCATGTATCTGCTGTCGTACACCATACCTTTTATCGGGTAATTGTTCCTGCTCTCTATCAGGAACTGTCCCTCGTATACGGTGCCGGCTTCAATATTGATCTTGAAATTCTGCTCGGAGATATAAACCTCCGGCCGGTCTATCTTAAACTGTCCCTTTGCATATTGTTCTACTATAGCCTTCATATTTATTTTTCCCTTGCAACTAACTTAAAAACTTTGTACAATATATCTGTTAACAAAAAACGAAAATAAATCACCTTATTATATCAGATTAGGCCAGAGTTTTAAAGACTATTTTTATCTGGAGGAAAACTACTATGAATTCCAGTCCGCTGAGGATAGAGCAATATGAAACCGTTCTTTTCAATGCAAATCTGAATCCCCGTGGCATCCCTGGTTCCGTGACTCGCGCTATTCAGCAGAACATCAGTTCTATTTCCAAATACCCCGACATCTATTATACAAAGCTTAAAAAAACTGTGGCAGAGTATGTTAATGCATCGTTGGAACACATAATTATGGGAAATGGATCCAATGATCTTCTCAAGCTTTTTACTGCGCTTATTTCTCCGCGCAAAGCACTTCTGCTTTCACCAGGACCAACTGAATATACCAGAGTTCTTTCTTCCAATAACACAGATATCGTATACTTCAATCTCAAGGAAGAGGACGAATTCGCACTGAATACCAGTGATTTTATTAACGCCATAACCGATGACCTGGATATGGTTATAATAAGCAATCCGAATAATCCAACTTCTAAACGTATATCGCTGGAAGACATAACTAAAATCACGGATACCTGTAAGAAGAAGGGCATTTTCCTCATTGTTGATGAAATGTATATTGAGTTCACTGAGAATTATGAGGCATTTACAGCAACCGGTCTTGCCCAGGTTTATGATAATCTCGCCGTAATAAGAAGCGTGTCAAAATTTTTCTCTGTTCCCGGACTCAGATTCGCATATGCTATCATGAGTAATCCGGCATACAAAGAAAAAATCGACATCATTAAGACGAAAAACAATATAGATTCGCTCACCGCTATCGCAATTACGGATATGTTAAAAGACGATGATTATATAACCCAGTCACAGTCAACTATCCACACAGAAAGATCACTTGTGTATCTCGCAATGTCAACCAGCAGAAGTATTCATCTGTTTAAGCCGGATGCGAATTTCATGCTTGTAAAACTTCTCAAAGATGATATTACAGCCGCAGACGTAGCAATGCACTGCAATCAGCGTGGAATCATCATCCGAAAATGCGATGACATCCGAGGACTTTCAAACAAGTACATCAGATTCTGCTTCATGAATCCAAAACAGAACGATCTGATGGTCAATACAATTCTTGAAATCGTATAAATATAACAAAAACGCAAAATATGACAGTTGAAATCTGATTTCAACTGTCATATTTTTCTAAAATCATTATTTATCCACCATAGGTGTTCGGCATGGACATCTTGATAATGTTCCAGTACCATTCTATGATCATGTGTCCATACAGGACAGCTGCGACAAGTCCTATGCAGAGAGAAGGGCCAAATGGCATATGTTCCTTTCCGCCTTTCTGTTTCATCGCAATCTGCAAAGCTCCGATCACGGCCCCAACAAACAATCCAATAATAAACCCTGTAAGGATCCCCTTCCAGCCGAGAAGAAATCCAGCAGCAGCCATAAGCTTTATATCTCCACCGCCAAAAGCTCCAGGAATAAGAATTGTAAGTAACAGCAAAAATCCACTGACACATACAAATCCAATAAGCCTCTGGACTATCGTCACTTCCGGCTGAAGAAATATGGATATAATCCCCAATCCGAGGATGATATAGTTCAGACTAGGCGGAATCTCCATAGTGTCCAGATCAACAAATGCAATAATTGTAAGAAGTGCAAAGAACAGGAAGTAAACGAAAGCCATAGGCGTAAGCCCCTGATCAATAGCCAGAAGTCCATTAAGCACAACTCCTAGACATACTATAACCGCAAAACGAAGCGGCTTTTCGTCAAATACCTCCTTGAAGCCCACTTTCTTCTTTTCGAGTTCAAATGCCTTAGAGGCGATCGACGCCTCTTTCTCAGAAGCTGTCATCTTCCCGTCAACATCCTCATCATAATCCTCACGGCTTCTGACATTTGCCACATATCTTCGAATTATTACGTTTAAAAGTGTATACAGAAAACCTCCGGCAACCGCCAGAACAGTCATAAATGCATAACTCATTTTATCCCCCCACCAAGCGTAATAAAATAAATCTACAAGCATTCTATTCTTCCGTTTCAGTAATAGCAATATGGAGTTCCTCAAGCTGCGACGGTTCTACTACTGAAGGAGCGTCCATCATGATGTCCTGTGCATTCTTATTCATCGGGAATGCGATAATCTCACGAATTGATTCCTCTCCCGCAAGAAGCATGATCATTCTGTCTACACCAGGAGCGATTCCAGCGTGTGGAGGTGCTCCGTATGTAAATGCGTTGTACATAGCCGGGAACTTAGCCTTAACTTCGTCCTCGCCAAGACGCACCATCTCAAACGCTTTGACCATAACTTCCGGATCATGGTTTCTTACTGCACCTGATGAAAGCTCAATTCCGTTACATACAAGGTCATACTGATCAGCCATAATGCTCAGCGGATCAACCTCTCCAGCCTGTGCTTTCTCGAGGATTTCCTTACCACCGATTGGCATAGAGAATGGATTATGGCAGAACTCGAGAAGTCCTGACTCCTCTCCCAGCTCGTACATTGGGAAGTCTACGATCCAACAGAACTCATATCTTTCCTTATCCATATGTCCTTCACACTCTGCACCAAGCATCTTGACCGCAACACCTGATATCTTCTGTGCGAGAGTCTTCTTACCAGCACCAACTACTACAAGTGTATTTGGAGCAAGATTTAACTTCTTGGTAATAGCTTCAGCAGTTGCAGCATCTGCGTTAACAAACTTAGCGATTCCACCGGCTATAGCACCTGTCTCGTCACACTTGAACCAGTAAGCTTTTGCGCCAGCCTGAACTTCGATGTCTGCACAGATCTTATCAATCTGCTTTCTTGTAAGCTTGCAGTCTGATACAGGAACAGCTTTGATAACATTATCCTTAAATGGTTCAAAACCACAATCTGCCAGCTCTTCTGTTACATCAGTAACTCTAAGATCTATACGAAGGTCAGGTTTATCTGTACCGAACTCATCCATAGCCTGAAGGTATGGAATTCTTGTAAATGGAGCATCTGAAGCGATATTGTATGTTCCATACTTAGCAAAGATTGGAGGAAGTACATCCTCGATTATCTCAAATACATCGTCCTTTGATGCAAATGCCATCTCCATATCTAACTGATAGAACTCTCCAGGCGAACGATCTCCACGTGCATCCTCATCTCTGAAGCAAGGTGCAATCTGGAAATATCTATCAAAACCTGCAGTCATAAGAAGCTGCTTGAACTGTTGTGGAGCCTGTGGAAGTGCATAGAACTTGCCAGGATGCTTTCTGGCAGGAACAAGATAATCTCTGGCGCCCTCCGGTGATGATGCTGTAAGGATAGGCGTTGTAATCTCAAGGAAGTTATGAGCTATCATAGCTGATCTCAGAGCAGCAACAACGTTACATCTCATCACAATATTGTTCTTAACTTCCGGATTACGAAGATCAAGATAACGATGCTTCAGACGGAAAGTTTCATCAGCTTCTCTTGAGTGATTAATCTCAAATGGAAGCTCGGCATGATAGTTCTTTCCAAGTACTTCAATCGAATCCGGAACAATCTCTATCTCACCTGTAGGAATCTTGTTATTAACACTACTTCTCTCACGAACTGTACCTGTAATCTTAAGAGTTGACTCCTTGTTAATCGGCTTAATAACACCCATCATTTCCTCAGTTTCAACTACTACCTGAGTTGTTCCATAAAAATCACGCATTATAACAAATGCTAGATTTCCACCAACCTCTCTGACGTTCTCCATCCAGCCGACAATAGTAACCTTCTCACCGACATTCTCTTTTCTTAATTCTCCGCAAGTATGCGTTCTTGACTGCATTTATCTTTCCTCCAAATTTTAGACTTCCCAGTTTATAGATTCTGCTGCTTGTTTAGCAATTCTTATTAGAATTCACGATCCGCAAAGAACTCTACGAACTCTGTGTATCCTTCTTCCTGCATCTTATCTTTCTGGAACTTCTTATTTTTCTTCATTATTACAACGTTGATCGATTTTCCTGCCGCACGTTCTTCTTTCGCCATCTCAAGAATCTTACGAAGCTTATCTGAAGGCATACCCTTCTCAATAAGATAAGCCTTCTTATCTGACTGTCCAGGAACCTGGAAGTTATTCTCAAGAAGAAGCATTACTATTCTCTCAAATCCGATTGAGAATCCGACAGCAGGTGTTGACTGTCCTGTAAACTTTCCGATCATCTCATCATAGCGTCCACCGCCACCAACAGATCCACCGTATTCATCCATTGATATCTCAAAGATAGGTCCTGTATAGTAGGACATTCCTCTTACGAGAGTAGGGTCGAACATCATTCCAAAATCAGCCGACTTAGCATCTTCGACGCTTGAAATAATTGTCTCAAGATTTTCAGACACTTCAGTATCCAGAAAGTCACCAAGCTCAGTTTTAATCGTCTTGATATTCTCGATACTAACCTGTCCCTTATCTGCAGACGCATTATCCGAACCAGCAAGCTTAGCATAGAGACCAAGATACTTCTCAACCTTATCCTCTGAATATCCTTCCTTAAGAAGCTCTTCCTTAACTCCATCAAGTCCGATCTTATCCATCTTATCAAGAATGATAAATACTGTATCATAGTCACTCTCGGCAAAACCACTGTAAGCAGCCATAGCCTTAAGAATTCTTCTATCATTGATTCTTATAGTGAAGTTTTTGAAATCAAGTTTTCCAAGAAGAGTCGTAGTTGCAAGGATCAACTCTATCTCAGCTATGATATTCTGCTCTCCAAGAATATCTATATCACACTGCATGAACTGACGAAAACGCCCTCTCTGAGGTCTGTCAGCTCTCCAAACATTTCCCATCTGAAGCGCTTTAAATGGACTTGGAAGATCATTTGCATTATTAGCATAATATCTTGAAAGAGGAAGTGTAAGGTCATATCTGAGACCTGAATCAGAAAGCCCTCCTATAGCCTCACCATCCACACCAGCCTCAACCAGTTTGGCAGCAGCAGAAGTGAGTTTATCACCACGCTTCATTACTTTAAATATCAGTTTTTCATTTTCTCCACCCTGATTACTTGTAAGGTTCTCTATATGTTCAACCGCCGGAGTTTCAACAGAAGTAAATCCAAAGTTCTTGTATGTATCTTTAATAAGACCGATAGCATAATCTCTTATCGCCATCTCCTGCGGCATAATATCTTTCATACCTGTTACAGGCTTTTTCTTCATACCCATATTCTTTCCTCGCTTCATTTAAACATAAACGCAAGCATCCTCTCGACGCATCCCCACAGAATCCATCAATTGAACGCTCACTTATAGTTACTGTTCACAGTAACCGCCTATAGACTTAGAATATATCACAAAATAAAACAAAAACCAATACTGAATTATACCCGATTTATTATAACCTAAAATGACCCGAAGGGGGTTTCCTTCGGGCCATTTTGTGCGAAAAATATTTAAAAGGATTAACTCATTAACGATTTTTACAACATAGGGAAGCAGATAAATGTGAAATGGTATGTATTGCGAAAGGTTAACCTGCTTCCCTTGTATGTGTGTATTATTACATATAAAACAATCAAGGGTTAATCATAATTGCATCATAATGGCATACTTTTTGTTACTTTTCTTTTCTGACAACCTGTTCTTTAGTAAGTCCTACTTTAGAAAGACGTTTTTTATATGTTTTCAGCTTCGCGGCAGGAACATATGCCTTAAGATTCACATTTGTACCCTTGAATGCTTTTCTCCTAAACTTTACATTCTTTCCTTTAATAACCAGTTTTTTCAGATTCTCGCATTCATTGAATGCACATTTTCCTATTCTTGTTACATTTTTACCTATTGTAACTTTAGTGATATTGTCATTTCCAGTAAATGCCTTATTACATACTTCTGTTATCTTAAATGTATTCCCCTCATAGGAAATAGTATCTTTCACTGTAACAGTTTTAGCCTTAACTCCTTTGGCAGAAAAACCTACAACCCTGACCTTTCCACCGGTCACCTTACCATTCTTTAGTTTTCCGGCCTTGGTAACTTCATACTTAAGGTTACCCTTCTCAAATTCGGTTCCCTTCTTCAGCTTTTCAACCTTAGTCTTTTTATTCTTTTCAGACGTATTTGTGTCATCTTTCTTCTTATCAGGCTTATCTTTAGAAACCGCATCTATGGTCTCAGCTTCAGGATTTTTCTTTTCTTTATCCTCTGTTTGTAATTGTATATCAGGTTTATCCTCTTCACCCGCTTTGACATCTACTTTGATAACTATATTTTCATCACTATCATTATAAAAGACGACTATATATGCCTTTCCAACAGATTTTGCTGTTATCACACCTGTCTCATCCATACTTGCCACTTCAGGATTAAGATTAGCTGTTCGAATATTCAATGGTAAATGTATCTCCGGTTCAACATTAAAATCTATTGCTTTTGTTTCTCCGAGTTTCATCTCAACATCTTTTTCATTTATATTAACAATGACTTCTTGTTCTTCCGGTATTTCAGGCAAAACATGAACAATTATTGTTTCTGTAATCCCTCCAGGTGAACAAACAGTAATCTCCGCATCTCCTACGTCATTTGCATATATTGTCTTTTCTAGCACTGAAACTATACTTTCATCAGATGATACAAGAGTTATTCTCTCACCCTGCGGTCCTAACCATGCCCCTTCCGGTATTAACGAATAAGAAATATCTGTATCTTGTGCCACTTCCATATAAATCTCTTTTTCCAAAACATGGATTTTTTCCAGATTTATGATTTCGTTTTCCGGAATCCACTTAGCATAAAACTCCCCATCCTCGTGTTCCTCATCCACGTTTTTAGGATACCATCCATCAAATACATAACCATCCTTTTGTGGATTTTCAGGCTCAGAAGCAGGAACTTGTCCCATATATATATCTGTTTCAAATACCAGCTCATCTCCATCATAGAATCTGCATTTACTTTTATCATTGATGGTTTTATCAAACCATTCCATACGTTTGGAAATCCATGTTCTCAACCTTTCGATTTCATCATGGTAATTTTCACAACTAAACATCTCCCCTTCGTATTCTTCATTGTTATTTTCAAACGAAGTCATTCCCCATTTTGCAAAGTTGTTTTCTGCAGAGGTCGTCATCTGAGCCTCATACTGATCAAGAATTCCTCCTTCTTTTATAAGTTCATTTAGCTGATAGTATAATGTCGAAGGATCTTCACTATCCTGTCCTCCCCATACTTCAAGAACTTTGTTTCTGAACTCTTCATTAAGCAATAATCTATTGAACCAAGAACACGAAGGTATATATGCCCCCCATGATCTCGGATCCTTTGTATAGTCATATGATCCCCATGCAACAAAATCAAAATCCCACAGAGGGCCCCAATAGAGTTTACCATTCTTTTTCTTATACAAATATGTGCTTGAAGTATAATACGCATCATTATTACGTGAAAATCCCTGAATCAGATAATACTTTGCAGCAGAATCCAGATCCAGATATTCCGTATACGGCTTTCCCTCAGTATCTTTAAAATCATCTCCATATATTGCCTCTTCTGTTTTATTTACATATTCTTCAATATATTGGTTCATCTCATCTAGTTTAGCTTCGGAAATATTACTGTTTGATATCTCCTTTGGAGATGCCACTTGAAGGGGCATCTCCATATGTGTAAAGAAATTGTAACCATCATTAGCACTTCCCGAGTCGAATTGCAAAAGATATCCACCTGATATATCTTCACTGTCTGACTCAATATTCTCCAGATCATCCAGATCAACTCTTGATGAACCTATTCTTATCTGTTCACATAGATAATAACTACCGATATATTCACCATTCATATTTACATCTATCGGAACAATCTGTGGTGTATATTCCATCCCCAGCTTTTCTCCGAGATAATATGTAATTCTGTTTCGAATAAGACTGTTATCAAAATGATTCGCTATAAGAGTCCAATGCTTATCCGTTCCCATACCAAAAAGATTAGCCGCTTCTTCAAGCTTAATCTTATATGGTTTCTTACTCTCACCCCATGTCGAGTTACCTCGTCCACGGATATAATCAAGCTTATACTCACCACCGGTGTATTCAGTCTGCCCTTCGTCACTATATCCGCTGTTGAATCCTTCTGGCACAAAAATGCTTATCTTTCCATAGCATTCTGTTGCATGAGCCATATCCTCATTCATATCATCGATAGGCGTATATGATTCATCTATATTGATATCCATTACCGGAATACCTGTCTGCTTAAAAAATACAAAGTCTCTAAGAGATACTTCTGTATTCTTATCCGGCAAAGTATCTTCATCATAAAACTCTATTGAAATCGAATGTTCACCTGTCAGAACATTCGCCGGTAGCTCTATACGCATCTCACCATCAGTTGACCAATCATCTTTCTTTTTCTGTAGCGGAAGTTTATACTCTGCAAAAGGAGTCTCTTCATCATCCAGATAAAACTTTGCCATAACCTTTTTTCCTCTTTTGGAAATAGCATCAAAATACATTGTGCAGGCACCTTCTTCAAAGTCAAACTTCTTACCTATAATTAGTCTCTGTCCTTGTAAGTCCTTATTCTTTCCACTTATATGAATCCCATCCGAACACTCTTCAATCATTGCATTTTTATTACTGAAATAAAGATGATTCTCTAAAAATATATCATCAAAAAAATGCATTTCATATGGGGTGTCATCTTCGAAATCGATAACGGCTGCATCAGTCTTTGTATGCTCATTTACACCGTCTGTTTGGGTGTGTTCCTCATATTCCTCTTCTTCAGCAGCCTTTACAAATAAAGGGCAACTAAAAAAATCACCGGTCACCGTCGTGCAGTTTGTCATCATAGCTGCAACGAGCACTGTAACCGATGCTCTCTTAATTATTTGTAGTCGTTTCCTCATGTCATTACCTCGTATTTTCAGTTATGTTTTCGGGTTTCATATTTTAAAATAATAGATTTTTAACCCAAAATACAGGGCGCACAGACATGTTGTAGTGGTGGTTTTTTAGCGAAATTTCTACCTGCTGCCCTGTACAACTTTATTCTTACACCCGAAAGAATCAAGCGTTAATCATTATTGCATCATTTCGGCATAATGAGATAAACACGATATGTCATTTTTTTGCAAAACAAAGAGTGTCGCTTGCGACACTCTCCGCGCGAGGCGCGTGTTGCCGCAGGCAACTAGCTTCCTATCGCGCCAAGACGCATCCTCAGCGGAGCGTTTTTTGTGTAATAGGAGACGCAGTTTCCTACTACATAAAAACAGAGAGGTCAGGTGTGCTGCCATGATTTCACACCTGACCTCTCTATTATTATCAGTTGATCCTATGAGATGATTAGCATTAATTTGCTAAAAAGGAGGTTATCTCATCGATGAATCAACTGTTAACTGTATCGTCATTATTATCATCTTTCCCTTTTTTGCTCTTAATAAATTTACGTATAGAATATACTATGAAACCTATACTGGCTATTAGGAAGATTGCACCAATTATTATAAGCAAAACTGCCTGTTCGGAACTTTTGCTGCTGATCATCAGATTATAAGACAGATACAGTAAATAAGCTGAAACTAATAATCTAGTTATAAATTTTGTTTGTTCTTTATCCAATTCTCTCACCCTATAAATCTATAACTAAACCGGTCATAAGACCGGAAGTCATGTTTTATCATGACTTTCCTGTCTTGTGATTTGATACTACGTCGAATACAACGGCTACGAGAAGAACCGCACCCTTTACTACGTACTGCCACTGATCTGAAAGTCCGTAGATTGACATACCCTGGTTGATAACACCGAGGAGAATAGCTCCGACCATGATTCCAGGAACATTACCTGAACCACCGTAAGCACTAGCACCACCGATGAAGCATGATGCGATAGCGTCCATCTCATATGAGTTACCCATGTTACCATCTACTGATCCGATACGAGCAGCAACGAGGAGTCCTGAGAATCCTGCAAGAAAACTCATAAGGAAGTATGCCCAGAAATAAACTTTTCTTGGATCAATACCAGAAAGCTTTGTAGCTTTCTCGTTACCACCTACTGCATAGAAGTAACGACCGAATACTGTTGATGATGTAACAAAAGCAAACAGAAGTACAACAATGAGTATCCAGACAAGCATTACAGGAATACCCTTGTATGAATAAAGCTTAATAGAATAGAATACGATAAGTAAACAGATAACTGCCATCTTTGCAATCTGACTAACTGTAGATGTTGTATCATAACCATTCTTTTTCTTCTTTAATACGCTGATTATTGTATAAATCATAAGCGCAACTGCAACTGCAATACCAACAAAAAGAGCTGATTTACACTTAAGCTTTTCATCAAGCCCAGGAATATTGATATATGAAGCAAAGAGATTAAGGAATCCCTTATCCATAATACTTATTGTTTTAGAATCAAGTACAACACGAGCAAGACCTCTGAAAAGGAACATTCCTGCAAGTGTACAGATAAATGGAGGAATATGGATATAACCTATGAGCCATCCCTGCCAGATACCAATTACTACTGATACACAAAGTGAAACAGCTATTGCTACTATAGGGCTGTTTCCTTTTTCCATTATCTTTGCTGCTAAAGCTGCAGAAAGACAAAGTGTAGAACCTACTGAAAGGTCTACGTTACCATCAGTCAGAATACATAGGAGCATACCACATGCCATAACCAGAACGTATGCATTCTGAAGGAGAAGGTTTGAAATATTCTGAGCCAGAATAAGTTTTCCATCGGTAAGTACTGTAAAGAATATAAATACTACTACCAGTGCGATTACCATGGTATATTTCTTTATAAATGCTTTAACATTCATCTCTTATGCCTCCTTAAGTTCACTACTATTATGAGAAAGAATCGCACTCATGATCTTCTCCTGAGTCGCTTCCTCTGCTTTGAATTCGCCAACTACTTCACCTTCATTCATTACATAGATACGATCACACATACCCAGAAGTTCAGGAAGCTCGGAGGAAATCATAATAACCGCCTTACCCTGCTTAACCATCTCATTCATTATGCAATAAATCTCGTATTTGGCACCTACGTCAATACCTCTGGTAGGTTCATCAAGAATCAGAACATCAGGTTCTGCAAACATCCACTTAGAAAGAAGAACCTTCTGCTGATTACCACCTGACAGATTTCCTACAGACTGTTCAACGCTAGGAGTTTTGGTCTTCATGGCTTCAACATATTCCTGAGCCACTTTCTTTTCTTTACCAAAATCTATGATACCATTTTTAGATATCTTCTCAAGCTTAGCCATTGTTGTATTTCTTGCAATTGAATCTGAAAGAACAAGTCCATTAGTCTTTCTATCTTCTGTAACATATGCAAGACCATGAGCTATAGCATCATGTTCATTCTTAAGATGAACTTCTTTACCATTTATAAACTCATGTCCTGTAACACCGCTACCATAACTCTTTCCAAAGAGTGACATTGCAAGTTCTGTTCTGCCGGCACCCTGAAGTCCAGAGAAACCAACTATCTCTCCTTTGTGAACTTTAAAGCTGACATTTTTATCCATACATTTCTCTGTGTAAACAGGATGATATACGGTCCAATCTTTAGCCTCGAAGAGAACTTCATTACCCACATGGTGTTCTCTAGTAGGATAACGGTCTGTGAGTTCTCGACCAACCATTCCTCTGATGATTCTATCTTCATCAATATTATGTCCTGCATTGTCGATAGTCTCGATAGTAGAACCGTCTCGAAGTACCGTGATTCTATCTGCACAGTATGAAACCTCATTAAGCTTGTGAGTAATAATAATAGAAGTAAGCCCTTCTTCTTTAAATGCAAGAAGCATATCAAGAAGCATTCTGGAATCTTCCTCATTCAGAGATGATGTAGGCTCATCAAGGATGAGAAGCTTAACATTCTTAGAAAGTGCCTTTGCAATCTCAACAAGCTGCTGTTTACCAGTTCCTATATCTTTTATCAAAACTGAAGGATTCTCCTTAAGGCCAACTCGTTTCATCTGCTCACCAGCCTGTTTAAAGGTTTCACCCCAGTTAATTTTTCCGACTTTATTAGCTCTCTCATTTCCGAGGAACATATTTTCTGCTATTGTCAGCTCGGGAATAAGAGCAAGTTCCTGATGAATAATAACT
The DNA here is from genome assembly GCA_017539165.1 of Eubacterium sp. Taxonomy (GTDB): domain Bacteria; phylum Bacillota; class Clostridia; order Lachnospirales; family Lachnospiraceae; genus Eubacterium_Q. Next base: position 53,869 of record JAFYHN010000104.1, on the reverse strand, counting down.
ATTCCCAGTTCTTCACTATTATGTATATTATGAAATTCGCACGTTTTACCATTATATACGATATCACCCGTATATTCACCAAAAGGGATTGTACCTGAAAGTACGTTCATAAGTGTTGATTTACCAGCACCATTTTCTCCAACCAGAGCATGAATTTCCCCACGTTCTACCTGTAAATTAACATTATCAAGCGCTTTAACACCAGGATAAAGTTTGGTAATTTCTTTCATTTCCAAAATATAATCTGACAAGTCATTACCTCCTTTCACTCATCTTTTTCAAAAAATGGGCTGGGGCAAGGCTTAAACACCTGCCCCAGACCGATTTTTTTGATGGTCATTTATCAATCAATTGTTATTTTGTTGGATGAGGATATCCATCTTCACCCATCTCATAATATCCTGTATCTACAAGTTCTGTCTGGATGTTGTCCTTTGTAACAACTGTAGGATCAAGAAGGAATGAAGGAATCTTACCTGTTCCGTTGTCATATGACTCTGTATCATATACACACTTGAAGTCCCATCCAGCCTTGTCGATAAGTCCTGCATCTGGTGTTTCACCACTAAGGATTGATACACCAAGATCAAGTGTAGCAACTGCAAGGTTAGCAACTGCCTTATATACTGTCATTGTCTGCTTTCCATCGATGATGTTAGCAAGGTTAGCCTCGTCACCGTCCTGTCCTGTAACGATAACTGAGTTTGTTCCTGCATAGTCAGTTTCGATAGCCTGTGTAACACCAAGAGCTGTTGAGTCATTTGAGCAAAGAGCTACATCAAGCTGTGTTCCGTCTGAATAGTTAGAAGCAAGAATGTTCTGGAAACGAGACATAGCTGTAGGAGTATCCCAAGCCTTTGTAGCAACCTGATCAAACTCTGTCTGTCCTGAAGGAATTACAAGCTTTCCGTCGTCAATGTACTTCTCAAGAGCTTCATAAGCACCCTTGAAGAATACACCAGCATTGTTATCTGCAGGATCACCAGCTGTAAACTCTATGTTGAAAGGTCCTTCAGCATTATCAAGATCAAGCTGATCTCTAACAAATTCACCCTGAAGTTTTCCAACTGTATAGTTATCAAATGATACATAGTAGCTTATTGCGTCTGTTTTAAGGATAAGACGGTCATAAGAAATAACTGGAATGTTCTCATCCTTAGCTTCTGCAAGAACCTGTGATAATGACTCACCATCAACTGCAGCAACGATAAGAAGATCAACCTTATCAGCTATAAGTCCTTCAATATCCTTGACCTGCTGATCAACTTTGTTGTCTGAGTAAGTAAGAGCTACATCATATCCCTTACCCTTGAACTGCTCCTCAAGATATGCACCATCACGGTTCCATCTTTCAAGAGACTTAGTAGGCATTGCGATTCCGACTTTCTTTCCGCCAGCTGAATCATCTGCTGCAGCCTCTGTTGCCTCTTCTGAAGCTTCAGCTTCTGTAGCTTCCTCTGAAGCAGCCTCTGTAGCTTCCTCTGTCTCTTCTACTGCTGCTGCAGTAGTAGAATCACCAGAACCTGAGTTTCCTGAATCTGCTGCTCCACCACAACCTGTAAGGAGTGATGCAGCCATTGCTGTTCCTAAAAGGGCAGCCATTAACTTCTTCTTAACCATTTTAAAAACCTCCTATAATTGTTTGTTTTTATTAGTTGATGGAATAAGATTATCACACTTTGTCTAGTAATAGATTGCAACTTTCTTTAATTTTTTATCATTATGCATAATAAAACACAAAAAAATAGCACAATCTTGCGTAATTGTGCTATAAATGACAATTATGTGCTATCCACTCCACTGTGAATAGTGAACAATTAGTCTGAAACGTTCAAATATACATCATCCTTCATATGGAATCCAGACTCAATAATCGTTTCATCAATATTATCTTTTGTGACTGCTATAGGATCAAGGCAGTAATACGGAACATCATAAGTTCCATCCGATATAGTATCAGTAAGATCCGTCAGTGTTTTGTTCTCTGCCAGCTCTATCGCATACTCCGCCGCAACCTGTGCCAGTTTATCCACCGGTTTATATACCGTCATTACCTGAGTACCTTCAACGACCCTCTGACACGCCTCCAGATCGGCATCCTGTCCTACTATCTTTATCTTTCCTGCCAATCTAGCTTCCGAAAGAGTTCTGATAATGGTAGTTGCAATATTGTCATTTCCACACATTATCGCATCTACTCTTCTAAGATTATTCAGATGTTCATTAATGTATTGTGCAGCTTCCTCAGCTTTCCATCCCGGGACATTAAAACAGTCATAAATATGGATATTATTTTCCTCCATAACTTGTCTAAAGCCATCTTCTACCATAGATACATTATTGTCTTCTTTGGGTCCGGAAAGCATAATGACTCTCTTGTAAGGCATTTCATAACCCACAAGCGCCTCTCCCATAAGGCGGCCTACCTTTTCGTTATCAAACGAAATATATAAATCTACATTTGAATCCTTGATAAGACGATCATATGCTATAACCGGAATGCCAGCCATCTTAGCCTCTGTAACAGTATCACTTAAACTATTTGAATCTATACATACTATGACCAGAACATCAACTTTCTTTTCTATAAGGTATCTGATCTGAGATTTCTGAGTTTCTATATCCCCATTGGCATTCTGAACATTTACATCAGCGTATTTGTCGTACTCCTGTATCTTAGACACGAATACATCACAATCTCTTCTCCATCTCTCGATGATAAATGAATCGAAACTCATTCCTATTTTTATTCCTGTTTTCTCTTCGCTCACCTCATTCACACTCTCGACCTCTGTTTCCTCACATGCCGTCAGGCACACTAGACACAGAACGAGAAGCATGGCAAGTCCTCTTCTGAAAAACTTCTTCATATTATTAACCTTTATACTCTGTCGGTGTAACTCCAACATTCTTTTTGAAAATCCTGCTAAAGTAATTCGGATTGGAATATCCTACTTCAACACATATCTCCTTCATACTCATATCAGTTTTATCAAGCAGTTCTTTTGCTTTCTCTATTCTGAGATTCGTAAGATATTCTATAAAGTTCTCACCCATCGCTTCCTTAAATATCTTGCTGAAATAATATGGGCTGATATCTATTTCTCTTGAAACATCATCTAGTGATATATCGTTTTTATAGTTACTCTGAATATAATCTCGTGCCCTGTCGATAACTCCATTTGAGCGATTTTCTCTTCGACTCATAACATTATGACATGCCTCTGAAATCTTATCCAGAAACCATTTTCTCAGAGCATCATAATTCTGAGCACCATTTATGATTCTGAGATAATCTTCTCTGGCACGGAAATGATATGTATTTCCACCTTTTTCATAAACCAGGCTCTCGGCTCTCAGAACGAATTCCAATACTTTCAACTTGATATCGTCAGCATAGTTTTTATACCTGTCAACCATCCAGTCAAAAAACTGATTCGCCGCTCCCATAGCCTTGTTAAGGTCACCATTCTTAACACTTTCGAATATATCATTCTCGGCATCAATAGGATAATCATCTTCGTAATCACAACCCACAGCAACATCATCAGAATGCACCACAGATCCCGTCGTCATTGTAAGACTGTCCAGCGCCTCATTATATGATATCATCTGTTGATCCAGAGTTTTAATAGATCCTATTCCCGCTCTGAAGGTAACATCCATCTGGGTATTCAACCTTCTTATCATATTCCTGGCAGTATCTATTATTTCAATTCTTTCGTTATAGTCAAACTCTTTTTTGTCATATGGTATAAAGACCGCAAGTTTGTTCGCCATAACCGCACCGATCACGCAGTTAAAATAACTCTTTATTATCTCTCGAAGATCCCTGATCTGATTCTGTATCTTTACTGACGAACCGACGGCATTTGTCATAAACCCGTCCTTCTGCTGTTCTCCGAATACCAGCGCTATCATATAACCATAATTTGATTCTATCTCCAGTACCTTTTTGAAGTTCTCCATATCTTCCTTATGAAAGTCCTGGAACAACATATTATAGACAAGTCCATTCTCGATGATAGGGGCTACCGTCTCCATCTTCTCAAGTATCTCAAGCTCACGGGATCTCTTCTCCCTTTCGCCATCAACCTGAAGCATGGCCTTCTTTATTGTCTGAATGAACTGATCCTTATCAACCGGTTTGTTCAGATAATCCATAACCCCCAGGTTGATAGCTTCCTGTGCATAAACAAACTTATCATATGCGGAAATGACAATAAAGATGATTCCTTCATTTCTTTTTCTAATTTCTTTTATGGCATCAATTCCGTTTATTCCAGGCATACGGATATCCATAAGTGCAATATCAGGACGAAATCTCTCCGCCAGCTCGATAACACTTCTTCCGGTTTTTGCCGTTTCAACCAGAACATTTTCACCAAATTCTTCCTTTAACAGATATTTGAAGGAATCAATAACTATTCCCTCATCATCTGCTATCATTATACGATACATATCATCCCTCCGTATATGGCACAGTAATGACTACTTCAGTTCCTTCATTTCTGCCGTTACTGATGATCTCAAAATTAGTATTATTATTGAAGTACAGCCTTAGTCTTTCTATAACGTTATTAAGACCGATTCCATTTCCCTTCTTAACTTCATCCTCTGCCTTTGCCGGTTTATATTCTCCACTGAGAATGCTCTGAATAGTCTCCTGAGTCATTCCTACTCCATTGTCCATTATACTTATACAGATATTTTCATCTACCCTGTATACTGAAAGATCAATATGACCTTCTCTGTCAATATCACGTATTCCATAATTAACACTGTTCTCCACGATAGGTTGAAGGATCATTCCTGGAATTCTGACATTCAGAAGATCCTCGCTCTCTATATCTTTTGAAAAATGTATATCACCAGAAAAACGAACATTAAGTATATACACATATGTATCTACCAGTTGAATCTCCTGTGCAAGTGTCACTTCATCATTTTCCGAAATATTGTACCTGAAAAATGCCGCCACATTCTGAATATATTCATAAGTTCGATCTGCTTTTTCCATAAGTGCAAGCTGCGTTCCGGCATTCAGGGTATTGAACAGAAAATGCGGATTGATCTGTGCCTGAAGATACTTAAGCTGTGCATCCTTCAGATGAGATTCCATCATCAACTCCTTCTCTTTCAATAACTGTTCCTTCTGCATACCTTCTCGAAGTCTTGTCAGGTATCCAGGAATACTGCTCACCATCTGGTTAAATGCCACCGTAACTACACCTATCTCATCCTTACCATGTACCTTGACGATACCAACATCATCAAGTTCTCCCGCCGAAACCTTATCTGCAGCGTAAGCCAGCTCGTGAAGAGGTCTTGTGATATTTCGCGTAACAAGAAAGACAAGCATTATATCAAACACCGCCATAACCACGAATATCATCATACTTGTAAATTCCATGTAACCTAGTGCCGACGATAGTTCCTTATAACTTTCAGTATTCCCTCGGAATCTGTATCCGTTCAAGCTTGTAATGTAAGAATTGATATATTTATATATCTTACTAGCCTCTTCATAATATTTCTTGTATTTCTCTATATTTCTACCTCGCTTTGCCTCGATAGTTTCTTCTGCCAGTGTAAGATAACTCTGTGACATATGAAATATATCATATTCCATGAGTTTAAGTTCATTATCTGTCACGCTCTGTTCAAGACTATCAAGGAGTCCCTGATACTTCTGTTCCGAACGGTAATAACCTTCAAGAGAATCCGTACTCTTTGTGTTCAGATATACAGCCATATTGTCCTGTACCAGATCAAGTGCATCTTCAAGTTCATTCAGGCGAACATTTCCTATATATATATCATCCAACTGTTTTATGATCAGATTCAGATTATAGTAAACGAAAATATTTACCATAAGAATGATAAGCATTGTTCCAGCGATAACCAGAAACAACTTTGATCTCAGATGGATATCGGCAAAGGCTTTACTCAGCTTCCTGATCATCTTCATCCCCTCCTTCCTCTTCAGAAGTTGGGAGACTGTCTTTGGTAATAAGAGTTGTATCAATCAGATATATCGCACTTACATATCCACTTTCCTTATACTCTTCCAAAGCACGAACCGAGTCCTGTCCCATCTGCTCAGTATTTACAACCAGAGAAGACTTGATGATATTCTTCTCTATAGCCGACTCTATAGTCGGAGAGAGGTAATATCCAAATATTTCAACTTTACCTACCTTATTATAGTCAACAACAGTCTGGTAAACACACACTGTGCTCTTTTCACTGAGACATACTATGACATCCGGAAATGCCTCCTTGCTTACAAAAAGATCTCGTATTTCTTCTTCTGCAGCAAAATCCGTATTACTCGTTACTGATTTCTCTTCTACTTTGATGATTTCATCCATACTGTAGTTTTTGATTGTTTCTTTGATTGCCTGCAGAATAACTGATTGGCTGGTCGAAGTCTGACCATTATCAAGAAGAACCATGGCATTGCAATCAGTCATATGCGCTTCTTTCACATAGTGACAAACCTGCTCTCCATATTCTTTTCCAAGATTATAACCGTTGACTCCGATAAAACTCTTTCTTCCACTGTCAACATTATCCTCTGCAACTGTTACAACCGGAATGCCTGCATTCAACGCGTCTATAAGAAGTCCAGTGGTCTTTCTATTATCATCACCCTCAACAATAATACCATCTACCTTTGAATTAATAGCCATACGAAGATAATCTTCCTTAGTAAACTCGTCCTCCAGATCATCACCCATGAGTTTTACATATGAATTGTTTTTCTTCGCCTCTTCCAACGCACCATTATATATACTTCCCCAATAATCACTGTTTCTATTATCGGTTATCATTACATAGTATTTATCATACGCATTGTATTCTGATGATACCAGAAGCTGTTTTGTCTCTTTAAGTCTTCCACGAAAAAAAATCACGCTGATAACTATCGTGGCGATAAGCACCATACCCAGCATGGTAGTAATTATCATTATTCGTTTGTTGTCACTCTCGATACTCTTATTCAACTGCTATACCTATCCGTCAATAATGTGTCAGCCAGAGAAAATCCGGCTGACACATTTTTCTGATCATTCTTTATAATCATACTTAAGAACTGTTACTGAAAGAGGAGGAACATCTATTATGATAGAATTCTTCATTCTGTCAGCCGGTTCTGCTTCTGCCTTTATAACTTTCTTAGGTCCAATATTTCGTCCAAGGCCACCATACTTTTTATCGTCAGATGAAAGGATTTCTTTATAATTAGTAAGGCAAGGAACTCCAATCCTATATTCCTTTCTTTCAACCGGAACAAAGTTACAGATAAACATTATCTGATCCTTCACAGTCTTTCCTCGTCTTACAAAAGCAACGATCCCACTATCTGAATCATCAACCTTCGTCCATTCAAAGCCCATCATCTCGTTATCATTATAATAGAGCGCATCATACTTAGTGTAAATGTGATTTAGTGCTTTTACATATTCCTGTATTCCCTTATGAAGCGGATTATCAAGAAGATACCAGTCAAGTGAACGAGCCTCACTCCATTCCCTGAGCTGAGCAAAATCCTGTCCCATAAAGAGAAGCTTCTTGCCCGGATGTCCGGTCATAAATCCATACGCAGTACGAAGGTTTGCAAACTTATCGAATTCAAGTCCCGGCATCTTATTCAGCATAGAACACTTAAGATGTACAACCTCATCATGTGAAATAACGAGTATATAATTCTCTGCATATGCATATGAAAGTGAGAATGTAAGTTTATTATGATTGAACTTCCGGAAGTATGGATCCAGCTTCATATATTCAAGGAAGTCATTCATCCACCCCATGTTCCATTTAAACAGGAATCCTAGTCCCTCCATATCGGCAGGTGCTGTAACTCCCGGCCATGCGGTTGACTCCTCAGCTATAAGATAAGCTCCAGGATTTCTTTCTTCCATAATATTATTAATATTCTGAAGAAGTGCGATAGCTTCAAGGTTTTCCTTACCACCATCCTTATTCGCTACCCACTCACCATCTCTCTTTCCATAATCGAGATAAAGCATTGAAGCAACAGCATCAACTCGAAGTCCATCTATATGATACTTCTCAACCCAGAAGAGAGCATTTGACGTAAGGAAGTTCGCAACTTCATTTCTGCCATAATCAAATATATATGTACCCCAATCCGGATGTTCACCCTTGCGAGGATCAGCATTCTCGTAAAGAGGCATTCCATCAAACCGTCCAAGTCCATGAGCATCTCGAGGAAAATGCGCCGGAACCCAGTCGAGTATGACACCTATCCCTATGCTATGCATATAATCTACAAAATAAGCGAAATCCTCCGGAGTTCCATATCTTGATGTCGGAGCATAATAATTCGTAACCTGATAACCCCATGAACCATCAAACGGATACTCAGCTATTCCCATAAGTTCTATATGCGTATAGCCCATATCCAGAAGATATTTTCCTATCTTCTTGGCATATTCTCTATAGTTAAAAAATCCAAAATCCGAATCCTCATCTTTTTTCTTCCACGAACCAAGATGGCATTCATAGATAGACATAGGTTTCTTCATTCTTGAAACTCTGCCCATCTTCTTTCTGTCAGCGATCCACTTATCATCTGTCCACTTCAGATCACTGATATCAACAACAACATTTGCATTATCAGGTCTCACCTGATCCTGATTCCCGTAAGGATCAGCCTTATACAAAATGTCACCATAACGTGTCAGTATCTGAAACTTGTATACAGCACCAGGCAAAACATCCGGGATAAAAAGTTCATATACGCCGGATGCACTATGAATCTGCATAGGATTAAGCGCTCCATCCCACATATTGAAATCACCAACAACTGATACCCTTCTCGCATCAGGAGCCCATACCGCAAAGTAAGTTCCCTTCACTCCGTTTATAGTCATAGGGTGAGCACCCATCTTATTATATATATCGTAATTCTTGCCCTCGGCAAATAGGTACGCATCATAGTCCGTAAACAGCCCATCAAAAGAATAACAGTCCGCTGATTCTACCGTGGTACCATCATAATACTCAGTAACTAATCTATAATTATTTCCGTTATATTTCTTCTTTGAAAAATATACCCCATAAAAGCCGTCTTCACTTATCTTCTCCATAGGAACAACTTTTTTTCCGCTAGGAGATTTTATAGATACACTCTGGCTATGAGGTTTATAGCATGTGATAACCTGTCCATCCCCATAATCGTGGTTACCCAACAGATGCTTTGGCGCATTTATCTTTCCGTCGATCAGTTCATCATACAAAATCCAGTTAATCCAGTTCTCAAGCTTATCTCTCATGTTACTACCCCTCCATAACACATTAACGTATAATATAACTGTACATAACCGTCTTAAGTTTAACATTTATGAGATTTTACCGCAAGAAATAAAAATCCCTTGACGAAGATAAACCTTTTTGTTATTATATCATGTGCTGTGGACTTATATGCCCGGTGTGAGGGATGTCCAACCCTTATACTGACGTGTCTTGGCTTGAGATATGATATCTCGATGAGACTACAGCCGTATATATAATATATGCGAACAGAACAGATTAAATATTAGATACTCTTTTGCACTGAGAACGGCTGACTCATTGCAAGGGACACAAACAATCCGGAGGAATTAAGTCATGGCAAACATTAAGTCTGCAAAGAAGAGAATACTCGTAAGCAAGAAAAAAGAAATGAGAAACAAGTCAATCAAGAGCAAGGTTAAGACTCTTGTAAAAAAGGTTGATGCTGCTATCGAAGCAGGTAACAAGGCTGAAGCTGAGGAAGCACTCAAGGTTGCTATCAGCGAGATCAGCAAAGCTGCTTCTAAGGGAATCTACCACAAGAACACAGCTGCTCGTAAGATTTCTCGTCTTACTGTTGCAGTTAACAAGATTGCATAATTATTTTTTGCTAGCGTAAAATGCCCCGGAATCATCCGGGGCTGTTTTTTTATCCTTTTTTATCCTTTTCTTCTTTTTCCTGTTTTTCTTCTATCTTATCTTCTATCTTATCTTCTTTCTTATCTTCTTCCTTTCGTTCCTCTTCCTGCTTCTTTTCTTCTAACTTCTCCGCTTCTCTATCCTGTTTCTTATGTATGTTATTGATGTCTTCAGTTGTTCCGCCACCCTCATCATCCGGAGCACGGAACTTACCTTTTTCAACCAGTCTTACAAATGCATCAACAACATCCGGGAAGAGCTGAGTTCCCGATACTTCCTTGATTATTGAAACAGCTTTCTCAAAATTCATTCTCTTTCTATACGGTCTGTCCGAATACATCGCATCAAATGTATCAGCAACCGCTATGATCTGTGCTACTCTTGGTATCTCATCACCTTTAAGCCCCTTAGGATACCCCTTGCCATCCGGTCTCTCATGATGAGCTCCCGCACCTATTGCAAGTTCTGGCATGATACTTATATCCTTCAAAACCTTATAACCCTGTGCCGAATGGGACTTTATGATATTGAATTCCTGATCTGTAAGTTTACCCGGTTTATTTAGTACTTCCGGAGGAATTCCGATCTTGCCTATATCATGGAGAAGGGCAATATTATAGAACTTCTCAACCTCTTCCTCATCATACCCAAGTTCTTCCGCAAGCATAGCTGTATATTCTGCAACTCTACTCGAATGACCATTTGTATACTTATCTTTCATATCTATGGTCTTGGCAAATGCCTCTATCATCTCTCTTATAAACATCTTATTCTCATTCTGTTTCTTAACGAGAGATGCTGTCTTGCGTCGGAAATACATTGTAACTATCCCAACTATCATCATTACTCCTATAAATCCAAGGAGTATTTTGAACCACACAAATTCATAGATAGCCTTTTCTTTTTCTATTATCACGGCAATGGATTTTTCTTCTCCACCAACATTGCTCTTCAGCTTCATGTTAAATGTATATGTACCACCGCCAAGATTCGTATAACTTACCGGATTCAGATTTGATCTGAGAACTGTTGTTTCTACGCTGTCAAACCCTTTCAAACTATACGTAATCTTAGGATTCTTAAGTGAATATGTAAATACATATGGATGGATCGATATACGCTTTACCGAAGATGGTATCACTATCTTCCCATCTTTATCAGCATAGATAACTTCTTCATCAGCTTCCACATATGGCACAGCCATCTTTATATCACTTATCTTCTCACTGAATTTATCCACATTTACAGCAAAAACCCCTGAAGATCCCGACACATAGAGATTACCAGTATTATCAAGAAAACTATAGGAATTTGCCGTTGCTACACAAGGAATTCCAGAATTATAATCATAAAACGCATAATCGATTTCTTTATTGTCTAGAAGGACCTCAGTTTTTACAACATAGATACCATTGCTACTGAGTATCCACATATCACCCTTATTGTTTTCATACATATCAAAATTATTTGAATATGGAAACTGATCTATAGTTGTAATAGAACCATTTCGCATATATGCAATAGAGTTACTTGTAATGATCCAATACACCTTATTTCTGTTGTCTTTCTTAATACGTAAAATAACTTCTGACTTAAGGCCATCGTCCAATCCTATATTAGAAATGTTATCTTTATCCACTACATATATTCCATCTCCATCCGAACCAAGATACATGATTCCATTTTCACCTTCGCAGGACGAAAGAATCTCTGTATTACTCAGACCTTTCTTCTCATCATATAATTCTACAACACTTTCCCCCTCAATAAGGGCCATACCACCACTGCATGACGCCATGATCACTCCGTCACTTCTTTCAGAGACTGTCCTGACCTTATTTGAAGGAAGTCCTGTATCAGCAGTAAAACAAGTTACCTGTCCTACTTTATATCTTACAAGACCGAGATCACTATATGTACTGAACCATAATGTCCCCTGAGAATCCTTGATTATAGATCTGATCCTGACATTCTCAAGAAGTTCAAGCATCGTTTCTGTATTACCAATAAGTTTTTTTGTCACTTCATTCGTACAAGAACTGATCGGAAGTCCCGAAAGTTTTACATTTCCCGCTCCAAGATAAATCTGTTTAAGTCCTGAATCAGTTCCCACCAAAAGCATTGAATTATATATACAGGTCGAATTAACAACCATATTTTCCAGATTATACTTTACACTCAGATCTCTGAATTCATTCGGAACTATCTTCATAAGTCCCTGACGAGATGAAGAAAACCACAGGTTTAATTCATAATCAGACATGACCCTGTTGATCGATTTATCCATAGGTAGATCTTTTAATACCATAAATCGTCCGTTATAGATCATACCGATTCCATCATTCGCACAGATCCATATAACACCATTGATACTCTCTATGGAATTTACATACGAAAGAGGACTTATATCTATCTTCCTAGGATTCTCATATTTATCACTTATAGTTCCATAATATATCTCTGAACCATCTGTTCCCATATAAACAAATCCCGGTTTTTCCGGATCAGGAAGAATAGTCCTTACATATCCAACACCAAGTTCTTCACCACTGTATATTCCTGTAACCTTTCCATCTTCATAAGTAAATACAGATCCATCTACTGTTTCACCATATATCCTACCATCTGTATCTATTCTAAGTTCACAGATATATTCCTCACTTATCAAAGGTTCTTCTACAGCCTGAAGCTTCATATCCTTGCCAATCATTTCCAGCCCATGAGTTGTCGCAACAAGTATATTTCCTTTATTATCTTCCACAATGGAACGAATAGATGCAGATTCCACGCCTTCTCCATGATCAAAGAACGTAAACTCACCATTTTCATAAACAGCTACACCATTCTCATTTGTTCCAATCCAGAGACGATCCTTACTATCAACAAACAAGCTTACAACACTGGTTATCCCTACCGTTGAACTGATTCGTTCAAAAGTAACACCATCATATCTGACGAGGCCGCTGTAACCACCGATCCATATAAAACCATCAGAAGTCTCTGCTATGGCATTTGCCTCAGAAGTCGGAAGACCATTTGTACTATCATAAAGAATAGTCGCATAACCATCGCCTCTTCCTGTAGGGTCAATAGTTACCTGCTCGCCTTCTGTATCAGTCTCAGCATATACATTTTTTAAAATTCCGGAATTGTAAAAAAGACAGCAACACGCCAAAATAAAAAGCATAGCAAATGTAGCTGAAAGATATTTTTTAGAAGTAATTCTTCTTGCCATAAGCACCCCCGCCTTACCAAGTAAGCAACTCTAAAAAAACTGTATTTCCTTCTCCCCTATTGGGATATTTTAACACATATTATATTCATATTAAAGAAAAAAGTAACGTTTGTTCACCTCTTCTTTCTTGCATTTCCCCTTGCCCCGTTTTACCAATCGGTTTATAATGCACCTATGGCAAATTATCAGAAAAAAGCAAAATCAAATCCAACTTCACAATCGATGAAAACCATCAAAGAACATATTGAAGGGCGTACTTTTTCAAAAGTATACCTTCTTTTTGGTGAGGAAACATATCTTGTAAATCAGTACAGGGATATGCTGGTTTCCGCTCTCGTAAATGAGGGCGATAATATGAACTTCACCTCATATACAGCAGATTCATATAATATCAATTCCGTAGCAGGTGACATCGTTACTATGCCATTTCTTGCAGAGTACAGAGTAGTACTTGTAGAAGACAGCGGTATATTCGACAAATCCGATGATTCCCTGCTTGAATCCATAGAACAGATGGGTGCGGAGAATATACTTATCTTCTGTGAAAAAAAAGTTGATAAGAGAAAGAAGATGTACACTTCTCTTAACAAAAATGAGAAGGCATCATGTCTTGAATTTGCCACACCAGACATACCAACTCTTACAAAATGGCTGTCCGGAATTCTGTCTGAGGGTGGTCTCAAGGTAAAGGTTACTGTTCCGGACAAGCTCATTACAGCAGCCGGAAGTGATATGAATACACTGAAGAACGAAGCTTCCAAGCTTCATGATTACTGCATTGAACGCGGTGAGATAACAGACGAAGATGTAAGTGCAGTTTGTGTAAATCCTGTTGAAGACAAAATATTTGATATGTGTGAAGCTATATCAAAAAAGGACAGCGCCAAAGCACTGTCCCTGTATAATGACCTATGTATTCTTAAAACTTCACCAATGTCTGTTATATATCTGATAAGCAGACAGTACAACCAGCTTCTTCAGGTTTGTCAGCTCCTCTCAGAAAAGAAGAGCCCTTCTGAGATTGCTTCATTCCTTAAAACACCTGAATTTGCCGCTAGAAAGTATATCTCAATCTGTGGCCGTTATTCTATCAAAGATCTGGCAACAGCCCTGGATAGATGTCAGGAAGCTGACCTTTCCGTAAAAACAGGAAAACTTACAGATGTAAATTCAGCAGAAAACCTGATCATCAATCTCTTGGCATATTAATACATCAGTAACTTTTAGATGTAAAACAGTCTAAACAGCTGAACCAGCTTATCTGTGATTCCCGCTCCAACATTAGGTGATAATGCAGACCATATCAGATCCATCACGAAGAGTACGATAAGTATCCCACACGCAACCCTTCGCTTATCCTTATTTATCTTTGAATAGAAGTCATCTATCATCGGCGAGAGGATGTATGTAAATGCAAATCCCGCCATTCCAAATACGAGAAGCCCCTCGAAACATATTCTTCCATTTACATTCAGGAAATATCCCGTGTAATCCCACCACTTTGCATTGAACATTTTTTCAAGGAACCATGATGTAACATATTCAACCGTTCCACATACCGCAACAGTTCCTGCAAAAAGAAGCGGCGGTTTTTCTCTAAGCGGTTTTAGAAGAAGAATTATAAGTAATCCTCCACATCCATATATAGGAAGCCATGGTCCGTGCATAGTTCCACGATTTACAAACTTACCAGTAGCTGCTATATATAATGACATTTCCCATAACCAGCCTACAAATGAATAGGTAAAGAAAAGCTGAACCAGTGACAGGAATGGATACTTCCTCATATAGTTATACTTTAAAGTATGTATATCCAAGGTCGGGATATCCAGGACTTCTTTACCAGATGGATGTTCTCCCTCCTCGACATGGTCTATATCCAGCATATCGTCATTCAGCCATTTTCTAAGTCTGAGCTCAAGAGTGTCCTTCTTTTCTGCTCTGATACGCATATACATCTCAGCTCTGATGCACTCAATATACGCATCTGAAAAGAACAGCGCAGATATATTATAAGTAAGATATGACAGCAGATACCACGGAAGAAGTGAACACTCTACCACAAATGCTTTCCACTTATCTCCATACATGAGTTTCTTTGATATCTCAAAAGCATCTTTCGGATCGATCTCCGGATTTTCTGCAACTATATAAGGAATCAAAAGATACTCATATCGTTTGATAAATCCCCCAACTATTGTTATATTCCAAAACACCTGGAAGATGTACTTCAAAAACATTATGAATGCAATATTCTTAAGACGTTTATTCTTATATGGGAATAGAAGTTCTCCAGGACCAGTCTCGTGATATCTTCGTTGTTCCAGAAAATATCTGTTTTTTCCGACTACGATGACATTTTTCACGAATACAAACAGGAGAATCGAAAGGATTGCAAATACAAAGATTACGATTGAGCTTGCTATCTTCCCCTTGAACAGGACTTGATTCACTCCGTTGATAATTCCGAAAATGTATGACTGACTTCCTGTTATCTCATTCACAAAAACAGAAGCAACTCCACCACAGTACTTGGTGGAGGCTGCTCCTTTTGTAGCCGATAAAGGTACATCATCTATCTCAAATACATTTACAAGAAACTGCCAGACTATTGTGGCATTCGAAGAACGTGCGTCCTTTCCAAGAAGGATATTCTGATTAGTTTCTTCAACAACTTTGGCAGCAGTTGAAACTGTCGTATCATTTACATCCTGAGTCTTTCTGGTAGCGAACTGATAACCACCATTGATTATTACGGACACGATGAAGATAATAATGATATTCATATAATATCTTCTCTTAAGATTCTTCAGTCCTTCTTTTTTTATATCTCTTCTAATCTGTTTGGTCAGCATTTACGCCAGCCTCTCCTTCACTTTCTCTATTGTATCGGTTATAGATGCAAGATTATCAATATTACTTTCCAGCTTCTTAATATTCTTAAGAGTATCTTTGATATTGACATCAACACTCTTAATCTTTTCGATCACGTCAGCTTCTTTAATTCTGTTAATGACATCTGCATTTTTGATACTTGCAACCGCATCACTCTCAAGAATGATTTTCTTATAAGGTGTAAGCGCAAGAGCCGCAACTGCTGCAACCAGACTTCCGGCAGTAATTCCAAAGATGCCTCGTTTCACGCATCTTCTCATCCTTGCGTATGCTTTCTCTTCCTTCTCAAGAAGATATTCCTCAAATTCATCGAGCTCATCCTGTTCATCCATAGGTGCTTCCTGCTCAAGTCTTATTCTCCTTGCATCGAAAAGACTCTTAATCCCAAGTGCCACAAATGCAACTCCGGCACCAAGAAGAGCTCCTACTATTATGTCCTCACTGTTGATATCGCAATTAAGTACCCTGATTTTTGCCATAAATACCTTCCTCCTCGAAGTAATAATATATAGATTATATGACCATATGTGAGCAAAAACAAGAATAAAGACTACTTATTATCCTCTGTTTTTTCGTCTACTTTTTCTTTGTTTTTTTCTTCTGTCTTTGCTTCTTTGGGATCCGCAGATTTCTCCTCTGCTCTGCCATGTTTCTTCCATGCAGATTTTTCATTTTTCTTATAAGGAGACTGATTCTGTGGCTGAGAAGCCGCCGACATCGGAACTCCCATCGCCTCCAGCTGTGCCTGTCTTCTAGCTTCAGCTTTCATATTGGATCTCTTAATGAGTTTCTTGATTATAAATACGATCAGGAATATTATTCCAAAGAACAGAAGCAGTCCCCATATATTTGCAACCAGCCATATGATAAACTGCTGACATCCATATCCGAAATCATACCATCCCTGTTTTACTTCTCTCCTGAATCTTGTAGCAAATGTATCTTCAGTATGTTCTGTAACTTCTTTAACTTCTTCTATAACGATATCCACATAACTGTATGCGACATCATTGTCTATAGAATTCATTCTTGTTTTAATCTGATTAATACTAGTGCTTACCTCAGCTATCTTATCACTTATAATTATGACATTATCCATATCCTGTATGGACTTAGCCTCTTTCAGCATCAGCAAATAATCTTCCTTCTGAGCCTCCAGAACTTCAAGTTCAACCGAAAGATCAGAATATTCCTGAGAAACATTTGTAACATTCTGTGATTTACTCTTTATAGTACCGATACCACCTGTACTTGTTACAAAGGCATCGTATTGATCCGAAGGAACACGGACTGTTGCTGTATAATAACCAAGCCCACTATCATATCCGTAACTGTAATCTCTTAAAGTAGTATTTTCACTTTCTATAAAACCACCATACTGTTTTATAAGAGACTGGAATGAAGCGATAGCGCCTCCAAAATCCAGCGTTTCCATATCAATGTTACATCTATAGATCAGTTTCTGTGTATCAATCTTGTTAGTAGTATTTTCCTTCGTTGCAGCTTCAGAAGAACCACTTGCATTATCAGCAGCCGTGCTTTCATATGCCTCCGCTTCATATGCCTCATCCATCGCCACTTCCGCACCTCCGGAGTACGAAGCAGACTTCGAAGAATTACTCTCCCGGACACTGTCATATCTTGTCGCGCCACTAGAACCACCACATCCACCAAGTACCAAGAGCCCCGAACACGCAAGCGTTAAAATCATTTTCCTGGATAGTTTGCACATAACCTTTTCTTTTCTCATACTTTTATCCCCGCAATACAATACTTTACATCTTAATATTTGATTTGAGATTACCAAAAAACTGCATATAAATTATATCATATCCCCATTCCTTTTTTAACACTTTTATCATTTTCCTTATTTCCTTTATGTTTAACGGATATTTAGCAACGTATAATCATCTCTAATACTCTTCTCCCTCATCTTGAGCAATTATTCAATCACCACCGCTCCTGTTTTATCTGTGCGGTAGATCGCACTTCCTTCCGATTCCAGTCTTTCCAACGTTTCCTGCGACGGATGCCCATACATATTTTTTTCTCCCACTGATATGACTGCAATATCCGGAGCATATGTGTCTAGGAATTCTTCGCACGAAGAGTACTTCGAACCATGATGAGCAACTTTAAGTATTCTCTTTTTCGCGACACTTTCTTTTTCATTAAGTTCCTGAAGTAAGCTCCGCTCCGCATCTGCTCCTATATCTCCGGTATAAAGGATTTCATACAATGAAGATTTGAATTTGAGAACAAGTGAATAATCATTCCCACTATGTTCTATCTCTTCCTCACCACTCGGATATAGGACTTCAAACCTATTGTCAATTACATCTCCTTTCTTAAGAGAAACGAGATCAAGATTACTCTTCAATATATTTGTTTCTCTGTTATATTTTTCGATAGCCGACTTGATCATTTGGTAGTTTTCTTCAGGCTCTGTTCCTGAAGCAAGTGCAACATTCTTTATCTTTATTCCATATAGATCCGCATTCTCTATCAGAAATACAACTCCACTCACATGATCCACATCAGTATGAGATATAAAGATACAGTCTATCTCTGTCATGGCATAGTACTTGAGTGCCGGCACCATAGCATACTTTCCGACTTCTTTTTCACTACTGGAACCCCCGTCTACTATATAGTTTCTTCCGTGTTTATCAGACATAAACACATTCTTTTTAACACCTTCATCCAACGGCGAGATATGTATTATCGAGCCATCACCCTGTCCCACATCCAGAAAAACAACTTCAGAAGAATATATATTAAAAGTTCTTACGAAAGCCACAGATATCCAGACTATTGCAAATATCCCCAGACAATATACTGCAGTCCATCTGATGGATTCTTTTACATTGTTTTTGCCTATATTTTTAGCGTCCCTTTTATGTCTGAAATATATAAGAACGATAAAACTTCCCAGAACCATATACATTATCACCATCTGCCAAAACTCTATATGCCCGGAAACAAAAACCCCTCCCGGTATTTTTAGAAATGCCCTGCAGAGACTCTTATATATCAAAAGACAAGTCTTGCTTACCCATATTGGGATCTGATTTATCAGACTTATAAACTCGAGATTACCTCCAATCATTCCAAGAAGCACGCTCAACATACTAGATGCCACTACAACAGTAAGCATAGGTATCACCATCCAGTTCAGTATCATGGAGAAGACAGGTATTTCATAATAATTTCGCATGACCAACGGAAGCATAAACGCATTTATACTTACCGACATAAGAATCGTTCTCACTGCATTTTTACAAACACCTCTAACTTTCACAGGCACACCAAGAAATCTCTCCTTACCGAAGAATCTTGTATACAGAGCATCGGAACATATGATCCCGATAACCGCCGCATAACTCATCAGCGTACCTCCGGCGCATACACTTCCTGGGCTTACTATTGCTATCAGTATAAGAGCCTCAACCGCAGTTGTCGGCATATCAGGCGTTCGCCCGCAGACAAATGCCATCTCCCCTATAGCTAGCATCAAGACTGCTCTGAAGGTCGGAGCCGACATCCCCGTCATCATTCCATAAGCAAACACAAACATAATGATGATAAAAGAAGCTGCCTTCCTTCGTACTCTCAGCCATTTAAGTAACTGACCAAAAACTCCTGCCAGCAAAGCAACATGAAGACCGGATATTGCCAGAACATGTGCCATCCCGCTCCTCTGGTATAGCACTCTTGTCTCATTCTCCAATGATGACCGGTCACCCAAAAGCATTGTTTTTATTATCGCTGCATTTTCCTCATCATAGATCTCATCTACTCCTGAAGACATATTCTGTCTGATAGTAAAAAGCCTTCCAACAGCCTCGTCTCTTATTCTGGCAAATATATTCACTCTATAATCTACAGATTCCACCCTTTTGATATGGATACTGTATCCAATATCTTTCCCTTCGTAATACTTTCTTATATCCATCGCTCCGGGATTTGTTGCTTTATCCAGTTTCTCTAATCTTCCATACACTCTTATATATCTACCGGGTACATCACAATCTTCAGATATCTCTTCATCGGAAATGTATGCGATGAGACCAGCTTTCCCTGCCTTTAACAGAAGTCTCTCTCCCGAAGTCGTTTTTTCAATCCAGCTGATCCTGACGAGCATATCAACATCCTCTTCAGTCTCCACGTAATGATCCAGTTTCTCATTATCACCTGATATTGAATAGGCTACGTTCCATATCACTCCAGATACAAAACACAAAAAAAGCAACAAACCGACGCTTTTTTTATTTTCAAAAGCGTAGTCGCTGCTCTTTGTCATCTTTTCTTTATTCCATTTAGGCACTGACCATATGATCACCCCGGAGATCAGTACCATCAAAAGTGCCGGATATATATCTTCATACCACATCCGGCAGGCGATCTCTCCCATCACGAATAAACCGCCAAATACAAGTAGTGGTCTTCTCAAACTTTCCTCCTATTAATAATAGTAAAACGAAGCATCGGAATATGTCGCCGTGCTGATCTCATTTCCATTCTCATCAATCAATACTATTATTACTTTATTTATCTCCAGCTCTTCTATATTCTTCACTATAGCCGCCTGATTCAAAAGCCAGCTTTCACTGGAAACTTCTCCATCACGGGTAATGTAAAGACTAACATTCTTCTCTTCATCTATTGAGAATCTCTCGATGGATATATGCTCATCCAGCTGCATACACTCAACAAGTTCTTCTATAGTTGCTGTCAGATTGTCAGGTTGTTTAAGCTGATACAGCTCAGAATCCGGTTCGATGCCGTCTTCCGTAGCGTGATATAACTGAACTGTTCCTGGAGGCGGCTGAATAAATTCCTGCTCACTCATCTCTGGTTCAGACGCTTTTTCAAAATATGCACACGCAGACAAAATGCCCACCAGCAGAAGAAACAGCATTCCGAATATCAGTTTACTGTGTCTCTTTGGTCTTTGTTTTTTATTCTCTTTATGATTAGTATCTTTTTTCATAGCTTTCCGTTATTTATCATTCTGTTTTAACACACCCGTATGTTCAGGCTGTTTAAGTACACTTGTCTGTCTAAGCACATTTGTCTGATTAGTTTGTGCAGACTGAGTTTCCTTCTCTTTTGACTTCTTTGAACCCTTCTTTTTCGAATCCTTTGAAGAATTCTTTTTCTTCTCAGAAACATCCGAGTTTTTGGTTCTTATTCTATCCTGTTTCATTGGAATCCTTACAGTAAATGTCGTTCCTTTTCCTGTTTCACTGTAAAGCTTTACCGTACCCTTATGGGCATTTATAATACTTCTTGTTATCGCCAGTCCCAGACCCGTTCCACCAGTGTCTCGGCTTCTCGCCTTATCTACTCTGTAGAATCTCTCAAAGACCTTATCTTTTGCATCTTCAGGTATTCCTACTCCTGAATCAGCAACCTTGATATAGAAATATCTATGGTCTTCATTAAGGCTGCATCTGATCCAGCCGTTGTCGATATTATACTTAACTGCATTTTCAATGAGATTGGAAATGGCAAGCGAAAGTTTTACAGAATCAACATCAGCCTTAACCTCTCGATAGCTCTCATAACTCAGATCTATATTTCTCTGCTTTGCTAGTGGAGTGACTGTCTTTACGATAGTCTCCATCATCTCATTAATATTCTTCTCTTCAAAGTTCATCTCACCACCCTGAGAATCCGTCTTTACAAGAGTAAGAAGGTCATTTATTATCTTGGTTTCTCTGTCTATCTCATCAACGATATCAATCATAAATTCCTTATAATCTTCAGTCGTCGCTCCCTCGTTTTGAGTTATAGATTCAGCAAGGACCTTCATCGATGTAATAGGTGTCTTTAGCTCGTGAGAGACATTTGAAACAAATTCAGATCTTGTCTGGTCGATAGTCGCCAGCTTTGAAAGAATCTCATTGTAATTTTCAGCAAGGAGCTGCGTCTCCGCAAACCTCTGCTCAGAAAGACCATTCTGAAGGTTACCCTGAGTTGTATGAGCCATCTGCTCATTTATATCATCCAGATCTCGAAGAGCTGATTTTGAAATACTGATACTGACAATGATACAAATACAGAAAACTATCACACACCAGAAAGCGACAAATGTAAAGTCACCATTTAGGCTCTCTATAATCTTTCCCATGGATGTCGATGCCATAATAATACCATTGACTTCTCCATTCTGTTTAATAGGAATAAGTATATTGTTGGTATCACCATCTTTATAGACTAATTCTGCCGATTCCGCCGTCATAACACTCATGATATTCTTATTGATGATAAGTGTATCCGTAAATTCACCAGAAGTATCAACCAGTATTCGATAGTCTCGCGATATGATCATAATCCTTCCGCTTACTATTCCTGCAAAATCTTCAACTCGCATTGATAGATTCTTGTCATTGACAGCACTTTCGATTTCTTTTTCTGCAAAACGTTCGGACAGATTTCCAAGCTCGTTCTTTATTTCTTCTATGCGTCCTTCTTCAATCCTTGCAGTTATCACATAGTATGACACGCCAAAAACACTTGCAAGTGCCAATAATACCATTATCAGTATTGTAATAAGTATGTAGGATCTGATGCTAATATGTTTCTTCACAAATTCCTTCTTTCTGCCCGATATATCTTTAGTCCGATCGCTCGGAATTATAATAAGCTTCTTTATAAAGTATCTCCTGCGCATCTACTGCAGGTTCTGTATGTTTTACATACGTATAATTTCCATCCGGTCCGAGTTCTCTTGCTTTATAATTGTCAGACATCTGTAGATTAAACATATCTCTGACTCTTTTTCTTATCTCAGGGTCATAGAGCGGCGTAGCAACTTCCACACGTCTTACGGTATTTCTCGTCATGAAATCTGCCGAACCGATATATATCTCCTCTCGCTCACCCTTACCGAATATATAAATGCGTGAATGCTCCAGAAATCTTCCAACTATGCTGATGATCTTAATATTCTCAGTCTTACCTGGAATTCCCGGATGAAGACAGCAGATGCCCCTTATGACCATCTCTATCTTTACGCCTGCATTTGAAGCGGCGATCAATTTATCGATTATCTTCTTATCTGTAAGCGAATTGATCTTGATTCCGATATATCCCTCACCGCCATCCTTGGCTATCTGTATCTCTCTGTCTATCTTATCCAGAACTTTGTTCTGAAGACATTTAGGAGCAACGAGAAGATGCTCAGTCCTCTTCATAATATCTCCCATAGATAGAGTATAGAATACTCGCGCAGCTTCAGCTCCTATCTTCTGATCTGCAGTCATAAGACATATATCAGTATAAAGACGAGCCGTCTTTTCATTATAGTTACCCGTTCCAATCTGGGTAATGTATTGAACATCACTGCCCTTTTTAAATGTGATCAGACACAGTTTTGAATGTACCTTGAGACCATCAAGACCATAGATTACATTACAGCCTGCATCTTCCAGCATTCTGGACCATCCGATATTATTCTCTTCATCGAATCTGGCTTTTAATTCTACCAGAACATCAACTTCTTTTCCATTCTCCGCAGCCTCAACCAGCGCTTCGATAACTTTACTGTTCTTAGCCAGCCTGTATAGAGTCATCTTGATAGAAACAACTTCAGGGTCATTTGCCGCCTCATGAAGCATGGTGAGAAATGGTCTGATATTCTCATACGGATAGGATAAGAACTTATCCTTCTCAAAAATCTGAGGCAGGATAGGCTTCGACTCGTCGAACATATATGACTTCTGGGGGAGTCTCTTCTCAAAGAAGAGATCCTTGTCATGCCTCAGTTCATCTTCTATGGTAAATAAAAATGACATATCAAGTGGTGCATCCGTCTTGAATATCATATCTTTATCGATAGTAAAGAAATCCGCCACTGTACGGATTATACTCTTATCTACCTCTCTTGTATACTCTAATCTTACAGGCTGAAGTTTTCTTCTGAGTTTTATAACCTCTGCCATATGATCACGGTAATTCAGTTCCTCGTCGTAAACCTTGTCCGCATCGATATCGGCATTTCTCGTTATTCTCACAAGAGACTTTACCGCAATATTGTAGCCCGCAAAAACCTCCGGAAGAAAATGCAGTATCAGTTCTTCCGCAAGCATATAAGTTCCCTTATTTCCGGGAATCTCTATAAGTCTGGAAAACATTCCATTATTACACGGAACTATTCCAAATCTGTTTTTTCCAGTCTTTGTTTCAAGAACGGCAACTGCACAGATTTCTTTATTCTTGATAAAAGGAAATGGGCGCTTCTTACTTACCGTTATCGGTGATAGAAGTGGAAGTATCTCTCTGTCAAAAAATCCTCTTAAAAACTCCCCTTCTTTTTCATCAAGCTCTGCAAAATTAACAATCTTAATCCCCTTGTTGTTAATCTGCTTCATAAGCTTATGATATGACTTATCCTTCCTTATTCCTAATTCTTTAACACGCTCTCGTATAGCCTCGAGCTGTTCGGACGCAGTCATATTAGTCTTGTTTTCTTTCGGATTATCCTCCAGAAGCATCTGATCATGGATAGACCCCACTCTAACCATGAAAAACTCGTCCAGATTCGTCTGATAGATCGACATAAAAGTCAGTCTCTCACACAAAGGATTTCTCTCGTCCTCTGCTTCTTCAAGAACTCTCTCATTAAAGCGAAGCCAGGATAGTTCTCTGTTCTCATAAGTATTGTACAATGTAACACCCTCTCTCTTATACATTTACATGTAACAATTGAAATTATATTTTACCATATTTCGTAATTTCTATAAAGTAAAATCCCAAAAACGATACTCTCATTTGTACATTTACCAAAAGTGATTTATAATGTTGAGCGATAATATATCAGGGAGAAAGAATTTATATGAGCGCAGCGATAATAACATTATGCGTAGCGATAGCTACATTTATATTACAGGAAGGTATCACAAATATCATCCATGGAGTTATCTTCCGTCTTTTTTCACATGTAAGCATCGGTGACAGGATTGAAATCCTCATCGATGGAACGAATTATACAGGTACTCTTTCGAAGATCACGATAAGACATGTGGTTATAAATGACTTCCAGACGAATGCGGAAATAATCATTCCAAATTCCAAGATTGACTGTTCACTTATCATGAACACTTATAATGGATATGATAAACATAATAGATATATCATAGAGTTTCCCGTAAGCTATCAGGATGCAGAAGATACAGAGAAATCTGAAATCATCAAAGCAGAGATCAAAAAATCTGTTGTCGAATGTCCAATGACTATTGAAAACGTGGATATTATCTATATTAATTTCAAAGAATCATTCGTAGCTTATACATTCTTTATTAAGACACATACCATAGAAGAGAACTTTGCAGCCTGCTCATGGGTTAGAGAAAATCTCATGCAGCGACTTGCACCTTTTGATATTCATATACCATACAGCACGATGAATGTTAATCTGAAAAACAGATAATCTGCATTTTCCAAAAAACGAAAAAATGAGACGGCCGAAGCCGTCTCAAAAAATATATTGTCGAGGGGGCACCTCTATATTTTACTGTTTTGATTCGCCGATCCCATCTACTTTTATCACAAACTTTGTCTTTCCAGTACTTCCTGAAGCTAAACCGCTGAAGCTCTGATAATTCATAGCAGATGCATTCACTTTATTAAAGCTGTTTACAAAATCCTCTACTCCGTTCTCTGTTTCATCAAGTTTATCCATTATCTTATCTGTAGCACCTTTCAGTTCATCGGCACCATCACGAAGCGTTCCACTGTTTGAAGTGAGGGTATCTGTTCCGCTCTTTAATCTACCAACTCCATCACTTAAAGTCGTTGTTCCGTTATATAATGTTTCAGAACCGTTCTTCAGTGAGTTCATTCCGCTCTGAAGAGTTCCAGCTCCTTCATCAAGTGTTTTAAGTCCACCCTCAAGAGACTTTGTTCCTGTAGCAAGCTTTCCAGCTCCTGTAGCAAGTTTTCCACTTCCTTGCGCCAGACTCTTTGCACCAGTTGCCAGTTTTCCCGCTCCGGAATCGAGACTCTTTACGCCGGTATAAAGTTTATCTGTTCCAGTTGCAAGGCTTCCTGCTCCTGTAGCAAGACTTCCTGCTCCCGTCTTTAGATTTTCCAATCCTGAAGTAAGAGTTGATGTACCATCAGCCAGCTTCTGAGTTCCTGTCTTAAGAGCATTCAACTGCATTCCAAATGAATTTATCGTCTCTCCGACTTTTCCGAGTGTCACTTGGGACCCGGCTGTCGCATACGCAGACGCAACATCTGTTACTGCCTTTCCGAATTCTCCGTCACTAGCTGCCAGACCTGATGTAAATGCAGAGAACTCACCTGCCGCTGAACCGAATCCTGCTCCATAACCTTGTCCATAACCGGATTGAAAAGCAGAAAGAATCACCGGATTAACACTCGTGTCCACTGCATCAGCTACGGATGAAGCCATTCCAGATGCAAGTGAAGCAGTATCTATATCTACATCCACGCTTACGTTCTGAAGATTAGCATTTACATTTGCTCCGACTGTTCCGAGAAGTCCCTGAACTATCGCCGCTGCATCCTCCTGACTCATTCCGGATGCCATAAGACCTGCAACTATCTGCTGGGCTGATTCACTAGATGCCGCACTTTCAATACCACTAGAAACCTGCTCGCTTACCTGCGAATTAACTGACGATGCAATATTGCCTTTTACATCAGCTAACTGTGTATCAAGAGCCCCTTGAACCTGCTCAGCAACGCTGGTCTGTATTCCATTTTTAATAGATGCCTGAACATCACTTATAGTCGTTCCGTTCGAAGGATCCATTACAGAAGAGCCGTCCTTCTGGCAAGCGATGGCTGACGCCTGTGACGCAACTGCAGCCTGCTGTTCTGCCGCAGACAGTCCTCCAAGAGAGGCCATAGTTGGTGCCGTACCTACAGCTACTGATGCTATTGAAGAACTGATCTTCGATGAAGTGTCAGTTCCAAGAATAGATTCTGCAGAAGACTTTATAGCATTCTTCGTTGCTTCATCAGCTGCTCCACTCGATAGTTTAGATGTATCCGGAAGAGTTATAGCCTGAACCTTTTCATTCAGAGTACTTGCTCCATCGCTTATCTGTTTTGCTCCATCGTATGCTGAATTTGCTCCATCAGACAGACTTGAAGCTCCTGTACTTAGTTGATCTGCGCCATCTTTTAATGATTTAGCACCTCCACTTAAAGAACCCGTTCCATTCTTAAGTGAATCAGCTCCCTTGGAGAGAGTCTTGGCTCCCTTTTCAACTGAATCTGCTCCTTTACTGAGTTCTGAAGTTCCGGAACTAACCGTTTTCGAACCCTCATAAGCCTTATCAAGACCACCTTTTATCTGATCAGTTCCTGATGCCGCTGATCCAATTCCGTCCTTCAGCTGTTCAGCACCTGATGCAAGCGAACCTGCACCATTTCCCAATGTATCAACACCTTCAGCAACCTTATCCACACCTTCTGTATACTGTGTTATTCCGTCTACAAGAGAATTCATTCCGTCGCTGTATTCACCAGATAGTTCATCAATCTTATCCTTAGCCTCAGATATATCAATTCCATCTTCATCCCCAAGCGTCTCAGCAGACGCTACAGTAACACTCATACCCAGTTCAAAGTCATTTACATCTGCCTCGACCTCAAAATGATCCGGTAACTTTATATCATTCTCATCCAATCCCAGACTTTCTGTAAGTCCCGGCACACCATATCCTACAGCTATATATCTGGAACCATCTGAGATAAGTTTACCATTCTCCATCTCTACATTATCAAACTTGTCCATATCAAGTATCATTCCGGTAGCCATAACAAATGGAGTATAAACATCACCATTTTTAGAATCATTTTTATATTCATACCTGATCTTAACATGACCACTCTTTCCGGCCAAATCAGATACATCTACTTTGTTACCGTCCAGATAATAAGTAACATCCACAGAAACCGGAGTTTTTTCATCGGTAGTTCCCTGATAATAGATATCATCACCCTGAGCATTCCATGTTATCTTATCTCCATCCTGTGTAAATGTCTCATCACCTTTTACATTTTCAATATTATCCAACTTAGATATATCGGAAATGACATCCGACTTATCAGTATTCTTCAACCACTCGCTTACTATGACATTCTTTACCGATCCATTTGAATCAGCCATCACATATACAGTCTCATCTTTATCAGCGTCTGTCGCCGTACCTATTCCAAGCGAATCCTTGATAACGTCTTCGATATCATTTCCCTCTTTATCGGCCATAGCACCAGTCTCAGGATCGATCTCTCTTACTTCTGAAGCACCACATGCAGTGAGACTTCCAACCATCAGCATAGACATTGCTATAGCTATTCTTCTTTTTGCAGCCTTATAATATATATTCTTCATCATGCACCTCTCCTCTCAAGTTTTACCTTCCTTTTAAATCCGGAAGACGTATGGACTATGATCGGGTCAAATACTCTAAGTACTGCCGGCAACAGAAGTATAACAACTAACATACTTATAACTGCACCTCTTGCCATCAAGATACATAAAGCACTGATCATATCTATCTTCGAATACACTCCTACTCCAAATGTCGCAGCGAAGAACGAAAGAGCACTTACAAATACAGATGACACAGAACCTTCGAGGGCATTTGTCACTGCATCTTTTGAATCCATTCCGGAACTTCTTGCAACCTTGTATTTGTTCGTCATGAGAATCGCATAGTCAACAGTAGATCCGAGCTGAATAGTTCCGATAACGATAGATGCTATAAACGGAAGCACAGCTCCTGTATAATGTGGTATACCCATATTTATGAATATTGCGAACTCAATAACTGCAACCAGGATCACCGGTAGTGAAACCGACTTAAATACACAAAGAATAATAGCGGCGACAAGAAGGATTGAAACTGAATTTACAACATTGAAATCGTGATTTGTCACCTTTATAAGATCTTCTGTACATGGTGCCTCGCCTATAAGCATTCCCTTAGAATCATACTTATCCAGAATCTTATTTATCACATCGCACTGTTTATTTACCTCATCGGATGCAACCTTATACTCTGACATAACAAAGAGCAGCTGGTATTCACCATCATCAAGAACTTCTCTTATATGCTCAGGAACCATCTCCTTCGGCATTCCTGCCCCAAGCATGGACTGAAGTCCCATAACAGACTTAACGCCATCAACATCTTCTACTTCTTTTATCAGATCACGAACCTCTTTATCTTTGAGATTTGAATCAATGAGAAGCATATGCGTTGAGCTCATGTCAAATGTATCCTCAAGTTTTGCATTTGCCTGTATACTTGGAAGATCCTTCGGAAGTGATGAATCCAGGTTGTAATAAACTTTATTGTGACTCTGTCCATAATATGCTGGAACGATCAGGATAACAAATGCAGCTATTGCGAGATAATAATGCTTTACTATCCATGAACTTACTTTCGAAAAATCAGGTATTATAGGCCTATGTGTTGTTTTGGAGATAGCCTTGTCACAGGTTAGTATGAGGGCTGGGAGAACCGTAACGCAGCAGATAACTCCCAAAACAACACCTTTGGCCATGACTACTCCCAGATCGAGTCCGAGAGTAAAACTCATAAAACAAAGTGCTATGAATCCGGCAACCGTCGTTATAGAACTACCAACTACCGAAACCAGCGTCTTATCTATTGCAACCGCCATTGCGGTTTTATTATTGTTAGGATATTCCTGTTTTTCTTCACAATAACTATGCCACAGGAATATCGAATAATCCATGGTTACCGCAAGCTGGAGAACCGCCGCGAGTGCTTTAGTCACATATGATATCTCTCCACTTATAAAGTTCGAACCCAGATTATATATAACCGCCATTCCTATACTCGTAAGAAAGAATAACGGAATAAGAAATGAATCCATTGTGAGTGTAAGTACCAGAGAGCAGAGCACAACCGCTATGACAACATATACTGGAACTTCTTTATCACTCAGATTTTTAGTATCGATTACCACTGCCGACATACCACTTACGAATACCTGTTTATCAGCAAGGGCCCTTATCTTCTCAACTCCCTCCAGAGTCTCATCCGCTGAGAGTGTAGTATCAAAAAATACGATCATTAACTGAGAATCACCATTTACGATCGCATCCTTTACTTTATCCGGAAGCAGTTCTTTTGGTATTCCTCCACCTGTAAGAGAGTCGTAACAGATTACTCTCTTAACATGATCAACTTCACCTATCTTATCCGCAAGCTTTTCCATATCCTTCGCCTGCATACCATCAACTATGACCATAGAAAAGGCTCCAGTTCCGAAATCCTTCGCAAGTATGTCCTGTCCCTTCATAGTTTCTATATCCTTCGGAAGATATGTCAGGATATCATAGTTAGTTCTGGTTTTGATATAGCCTATGGCCGAAGGTATAAGAAGAAGTACGGCCAGGATAAGGATGGGAATTCTCATTCGTACAACAGCCTGTCCAAAACCTTTCATTTTAGATTCCTCCTAGAATATTTATTCAAGCAAATGATGTATTGCTTAACTGTCAAACCTATTTATAGACGATTAAGGGATTTTTGTAATTAGACACATATGATATGGTGATACATTTTTGGACACATTTAGAAAACTGTCTAAAGAATTATGGTTTCCTAAAGGTATAAAAGAAAAAAAGAGCTCCAAACATAAGTCTGAAACTCTTCTTGGTTCGTGCCGGCAACCGGGGTCGAACCGGTACGAGGATCGCTCCTCACGGGATTTTAAGTCCCGGGCGTCTGCCAATTCCGCCATGCCGGCATAATTAACGGCTGCATAGCAGCCGTCAACAACTCGTTAATTATATATGTATTTTGAAAAAACTGCAACCCTTTTTGAAAACTTTTTACTGTTCACTTTCTTCTTTCTGAATAATAGGTGATGCCTTATAGTGAATCTTGGTCAGATCAGCCATGCCTGTTTTGCTCCATCTGTTCGCTATTCTGGTATAAATCTTGTTGAGATATTCCTCGTGAAGTTCAGGCAAAAGAAGGAAAAACTGATTGCTTCTGCTCTGCATCATAAGATCACTTCTTCTTAGAACCTGATTGATTATCATTCCATAATTTTTAATAATTCTGTCGTACTCTTCCTTATCTGTAACACTCTCATCAACATCTATGGTTACAAGGACTTTACAAGCAGTACCATTATAAGTCTGAATATATCTCTTAAGGAATCTGTATACGATACTGAAATTACCGTATCCAAGCCAAAGTGCACCTCTGCCTTCCTGCTTCTCTTCGAGTCCCCTGGTGATAGCTTCTATCTCCTCAGCACCCGCATCTTCCTTATCATAGAAAGCACAACCATGATCTCCTGTCTGCTTTACGTACTCAAGAGCTACATCAGCTTTCTGGAAGAGATCCTTGTAATCTGTTCCATGATCAGGTACAGTTACTGCTCCTATCGAAACACCGACAGATACATTGCTGTCCTCTCCAAGAAGATTCTGAGCCGCCTGATTAATACCTTTATTAATGCGTCTCAGCATACTGGCTATCTCATCTTTATTATATAGACCCTTGCAGAACAGAATAAACTCATCTCCGCCAAGTCTTCCTTTTATAACATCATTATGTGTCACACTATCAATGATCGAAGCACATTTTTCTAGGAACTTATCTCCCAGTTCCCTTCCGTATATATCATTGAAAAGCTGGAAGTTATCCATGTTGATAAGCATCAACGTTCCCTTGTAGCTTTTACATGCATTAGTCAGTCTGTCGATAATGTTATCTTTATGCATTTTTTTGCCCCCCGCTGGTAAAATAACTACTTTCAAATATAACAAAAGTTAAATCCCATGTTATTATATTATTTTCCGACTAAAAAGTATAGTAAAAAATGTTTTATGTTTATTTTTAATATGTATTATGATAACATTTAATTGTTTTAAACTTTAAAATGGTGGTGAAAACATGTCAGAATCACATATAACCAAGCGTGCTATCGCTGATAGTTTAAAAGAGCTGACCTCAGAAAAAACATTTGATAAAATATCCGTTAAGGACATCTCTGAAAAATGTGGTATAAATCGTCAGACATTCTATTATCATTTTGAGGACAAGTTTGCTCTTCTGGAATGGATTTATAAAACTGATCTTTTTGATGCCAATATGGAAGGCATTGATTTCGATAACTGGGGCGAGAAGTTCTATCAGACTCTTACAGCCATGAAGAATGATAAGGCTTTCTATGTCAACACGATCAATCATACTGAAAACTATATACATAGATATATCACCGAACAGACCCAGACTGTTTTCCAAAAAGCAATTGATATACTTGATGAAAGAAAGGCCGTTGACGAAGTACAACGCGAATTCATTGCCAAGTTTTTTGCATATGGTGTAACTGGAATGGTCATTGAATGGGCTTCAGGCGGAATGATCAAAGAGCCTGAATTCTTGTCCACAAATATGATGAAGCTCAAAAACAGCTGTGAAAAAGCAGCCTATATCTATATAACAGATGAAGTATACGAGAAGATTGAAGAAGAGCTAAAAAATCTTTAGTTGCCCTAATTGTATATTTATCGTATAATTATTCATTGTAGACAATGTCTTGTACCAAGGAGATTTGCATGGGATATAAAAACAAGAAACTACTCAGTGCCATTCTTATAGGCACTATGATAGCAGGAACCATTCAGGCTATCCCCGTAAATAACAGCGTTGTTTTCGCGGATGAATTATCTGATGCAGAGGAAAAAAAGGCCGAAGCACAGTCAAAGCGAGAAGAAGCAGAGTATAAGCTTTCTCAGCTTGAAACCGCTAAAAAAGATATTCTCGAGGTTATCGAGGCTCTCGATACAGAGATAAGCGGATATCAGACAAAGATATACGATCTTCGAGATGAAAAGAATCGTCTTCAGGTTTCAGCAGCTGTAATAGAAAATAATCTTCAGAATGCTTATATAGCTGAGTCGAAACAGTATGAAAGCATGAAAGAGAGAATTCAGTTCGCATATGAAAATGGTGATGCGGATTATATAGAAGCTCTTCTTTCCATCAAAGAATATTCAGCTGTAACTAATCAGGCAGAATACGTTGACAAAGTTTCAGTATTTGATCAGCATCAGCTGAACGACCTTCTTGAAATCGAGAAGAGCATTGCAGAACTCAAAGCGACTATCTCTGATAACTTAAAAGAAGTGAGCAGCCTTAAGGCAGAAGCTGAAGGTGAGCAGGAAGCTCTCCAAGTTATGCAGAACGGAAAGCAGTCAACTCTTTCTGAGTATAATATAGAAATAGCTGATCAGCAGATAACTATAGAAGAGATGGAAGCTCTTGAAGCAGAGCAGGATCAGGCAATTGCAGCGATAGAAGCTAATGCTGCAGCGGCCAGGGCAGCAGCATTAGCTGCATCCAGAGCATCTAATGACACATCATCTCCTACAGACGCAGATGATGGATCAGACTACGATGTTCCAGATACTTTAAACTCTTATTCCGGAGGTGCATTCACATGGCCTCTTCCGGGTTGTTATACATTAACCGATACTTTCGGTCCCCGAGAGGTTCCTACACCAGGCGCCTCATCATTCCATCACGGAGTTGATATTGCTGGTGATGAAGGACTCCCTATCGTAGCAGCCGCTGATGGCGTTGTATCCTTCACAGGCTACTTCGGTGCAGGTGGTAATACAGTCATTATTGACCACGGTGACGGAATGTCCACACTGTACATGCATATGTCAGCATTCGGAATCAGTGAGGGTGCAAATGTCACTGCAGGTACAGTTATTGGATACGTAGGATCTACCGGTGCTTCTACCGGTCCTCATCTTCACTTCGGTATAAGAATCGGTGGAGAGTATTACGATCCTTTGGGATATTTATAAAGCAGATTTAAAAATTCATATATATAAAAAAGAAGTAGGATAATCAGCTCCTACTTCTTTTTTAATATTCTCGTTTGTTCTCTTTATTTATTTTTTTACAGGCCAGATTACTCAATCGGATTATCTTTCTTAATGTCCGTAAATACATATGTGAAAATCTGTTTATCAGATTTCTTTCTCAGATTGGCAATCACATTCCCTGGAAATGCAGATATAAATCCATTGTAAGCAGATACGCTCTTATTGTAAGCAAGACTCGCCTTGAACATATCATTTCTCGCCACATCAAACTTCTCAAGATTCTCAACAAATTCCACATCCTGCTTAAGTTCAGGATGTTTTTCAACTACTTCCTTAAGCTTTGAACCAGCCTTATCAAGCTGTTCTGAAGTAACAGACTGCATCGATGCAGGAGTTCCAAGTGTGAAAGCAGAAGTATCAGGCGCTTCTATCTCATGTTTTATCCCAGCCTTATCAAGAGCTTCAACAAGTTTTCCAAGACGGAAGCCGCGGTCCCATATGCCTGCGTCCACCTCAGCATTTTTATCTCTGGTAACCGACTCAAGTTTATTTATTCTTGTTGTTATGTATATAAATGCAATGCCTAGCATTACGACTAAAGCAATTATGAAATAACCCAACGTTTTCTCCCCCGTGGTCTCTATTAATTTTTTGTAAATGTTCAGTCCACTGACTATTTTAACACATTGGATATATATATTGCTACTATAAAGTTACTGTTTATTGGATTCCGAGAATCCTTCGTGTCTTTTCAATCTCTTCTTTTGTCGGAGGATTCACATCCTTTAGAGGATAATCTATGTTCAGTCTTTCATACTCCGGAACACCCATCTTATGATAAGGAAGTACCTCTACTTTTGAAACAGTATTTAATGTTTTTATATAATCTCGTAATTCTTCAACTGAGTCTTCATCATCTGTAATCCCCGGAACAAGAACATATCTTATCCACATTTCCTTACCATTATCCGAAAGATACTTAGCCATTTCCAAGATATTTGAATTAGTATGACCAGTCAATTTCTTATGTTCTTCATCTTTTATATGCTTTATATCAAGTATAAAGAGATCCGTCACTTCACATAGCTTTTTGAACTTTTCAAAGAATTCTCCTTCACTTTTAAAAGGATTTCCCGATGTATCAAGAGCTGTACTAACCCCTTCCTTTTTCGCAAGTGTAAAAAGCTCAGTAACAAAATCGATCTGAAGCAGAGCCTCCCCTCCGCTCACTGTTATTCCACCACCATTCTTCCAATACGTACGGAATCTAAGAGCCTTACTCATTATCTCTGATGGAGTAGCACTATGTACAGTTATCCCACTGTCATTCAGCTTTTCGAGGTTAACACCATTACAGATGCTCCATGTCTCAGGATTATGACAATACTTACACCTCATATTGCAACCCTGCATAAAAACTATAAACCTTATGCCAGGACCATCAACCGCCCCAAAGCTTTCCGTAGAGTGAATATATCCTATTGTATCTGACATGATAATCCTCCTCGTTTATCAATCCCGTTATTCATTTTCAAAAAGCTGACAACCGAGATCTGATCTCAACTGTCAGCTTTATTATAGCAGGAAACTACTTCATAGTTTCAGAAGATTTTAAATCTTCATTATATTGATATTTAAGTGCTGTTTAAAGTGCGTCGTGGAATGTTCTGCTGATAACATCCATCTGCTGTTCTTTGGTAAGACTAATAAACTTAACCGCATAACCAGATACTCTTATTGTAAAGTTAGCATACTCTGGTTTCTCAGGATGCTCCATGATATCCTCAAGTGTTTCACGGCTGAATACATTTACGTTAAGGTGATGTGCACCCTGGTCAAAGTATCCATCCATAGCATTCATAAGATTCTGAACTCTCTCGTCCTCAGTATGTCCAAGAGCATCAGGGTTCATCGACTGAGTATTTGATATTCCATCAAGGGCCCATACATAAGGGATCTTCGCAACTGAGTTAAGTGAAGCAAGAAGTCCGCTTGTCTCAGCTCCGTAACTTGGGTTAGCTCCTGGTGCAAGTGGTGTCCATGCACGGCGACCATCAGGCATATTTCCTGTAAACTTACCATATACAAGATTTGATGTAATAGTAAGTATTGAAGTAGTAGGCTCTGAATTACGATAAGTATGTCTCTTCTTTATATCATCAAGGAATGTCTTAAGTAACCATACTCCGATGCTGTCGGCTCTGTCGTCATCGTTACCATACTTAGGGAATTCTCCCTCTGTCTGATAATCAACAGCAAAACCGTCTTCATCACGGATAACCTTAACCTTTGCATACTTAATCGCTGAAAGTGAATCTATAACGTGTGAGAATCCTGCGATTCCTGTAGCAAATGTTCTACGAACATCTGTATCTATAAGAGCCATCTCGGCTGCTTCATAATAATACTTATCATGCATATAGTGGATAAGATTAAGTGTATTTACGTAAAGTCCTGCAAGCCAATCCATCATGAACTCGAATCTCTCGATTACTTCATCATAATCAAGGTATTCTGAAGTGATAGGTCTTGCAGCAGGTCCAACCTGAACACGTGACTTAGCATCAACACCACCGTTGATAGCGAAGAGCAGGCACTTAGCAAGGTTAGCTCTGGCTCCGAAGAACTGAATCTCCTTACCAGTCTGTGTTGCAGAAACACAGCAGCAGATAGAATAATCATCACCCCATACCGGCTTCATCACATCATCATTCTCATACTGAATTGAACTTGTCTTAACAGATATTCTAGCAGCATATTTCTTGAATGCTTCTGGAAGCTGTGAAGAATAAAGCACTGTAAGGTTTGGTTCTGGTGAAGGTCCCATGTTCTCAAGTGTATGAAGGAATCTGAAGCAGTTCTTTGTAACATGTGGACGTCCGTCCATACCGATACCACCAACCTCAAGAGTAGCCCAAACAGGATCTCCTGAGAAAAGTTCGTTGTATGACTGAATTCGCGCAAACTTAACCATTCTGAGTTTCATAACAAGGTGATCGATAAGCTCCTGAGCTTCCTTCTCTGTTATGATACCCTTCTTCAGATCTCTTTCAATATATATATCAAGGAATGTAGACACACGACCAACTGACATAGCAGCTCCATTCTGTGTCTTGATAGCTGCAAGATATCCAAAATACAGCCACTGTACTGCTTCCTTAGCGTTCTTAGCAGGACGAGAGATATCATAGCCATAAACTTCAGCCATCTTCTTCATTCCCTTGAGAGCCTTAATCTGCTCAGCAAGTTCTTCTCTCTGTCTGATTATATCGTCAGTCATGACACCATGACCACAATTCTGCTTGTCTTCCTCTTTCCAAGCTATAAGCTGATCAATTCCATAAAGAGCGATTCTTCTGTAATCACCGACGATACGTCCTCTTCCATATGTATCAGGAAGACCTGTGATGATATGACTTCTTCTTGCTGCTCTCATCTCGTCAGTATAAGCATCAAAAACTGCCTGATTGTGAGTTTTATGATACTCTGTAAAAGCTTTATGGAGATCAGCATTTGGCTCATATCCATACATTGTAAGTGATTCCTCAGCCATCTTTATTCCACCAAATGGCATAAATGCTCTCTTAAGTGGCTTGTCTGTCTGAAGTCCAACAATCTGTTCCATGTCCTTCATGGATTCATCTATATAGCCAGGGCCATACGCTGTAAGTGATGAAACAATATCTGTTTCCTCATCAAGAACTCCGCCATTGTCTCTCTCTGCCTTCTGAAGCTCCTGAAGTTTGCCCCAAAGTTTCTCTGTTCTGTCTGTAGGTCCTTCAAGAAAGCTCTCATCACCAGAATACGGAGTATAATTATACGCAATGAATTCTCTTACATTACATTCTTCTTTCCAAAGACGGCCTGTAAAACCATCCCATTCATCAAACGAAAGCATCAAATCTTTCTGCATTTTGATTTCCTCCTGTCATTTTGACATTACATCAAATGTGATTCATTTTTTTACAACTCTTCCGTTGCCATTGCTGTATGATATTACCATTCAGCATTAATATCCTTGATTTAAATCAAGAATCTTGCAACTTTAACTTGATTGTAATCAAGTTTTATACTCCATAGAGACTTCTGAGCCTTTTATAATCCAAAACGGCCAGCTTTCCCTTGCCTACGCGTTCTATAATTCCATCGTTTTCCATCTCCTTAAGCTTACGACTAACCGTCTCCGAACGAAGGTTAACACTTGCGGCTATATCATCCAGCTTAAGTTCCAGGCAATCTCCCGTTCTTCTCTCCTCGCTGTATAGTAGAAATCCGGCAATTCTTGATAATGGATCTTCAGCAGCCAGATACATATTTCTGGCATTTGCATCACGAAGTTTTCTACTGAGAAGCATGATGATTCCCTTCGCGATATCCTTCTTCTTAAGCGCTCTTTCAAAGTCCTCTCTCATTATCTGATAATATCTGACCTTGGTCTGACATACCCCATTGTAAGGAAATGTACTGTTATCAAGAAGCATACTCTCCCACAGAAACTCATTATCCGAAAAGATACCGACTATCCTTTCATGTCCCATGGAATCATATCTGGTAAGCTTAATACTTCCCTCTAAGATCAGGTACACACTATCAACTTTATCGCCCTCTCTGAACAGATAACTATTTGTTCGAGCAACCTTGAAGATCGCCCCCTTCATAAGAACAGTTCTGTCCGTAGCAGGTAAACTCTCAAAAAGCGTGTTCTCCGGCATATTCCACTCCTAAAAATAAAAAAACAATGTAAAATTAACATTACTATACGCATTATTCTATGTCAATGTTCAAAATAGCCAAAACGGTACACTATATAGTGGGATTTTTAGTAATCCATACTACATAATGTACCATTTTAAACATTTATATCTCCGATTCCCATCCATCAAGGAATTCCTTGAGTTTGTTCCTCTCTTTCTCAATGATCCTCTTATCCTGCGAATTCAGCGCAAGTTCAAACTTTCTGACTTCTCTTTCCAGATAGTCTCGATCGATACCAAGCGACTCAGCATAGAGTCTTTCTGCTCTAAGAAGAACCAGTCTGTTTTCTTCCTGATCTCTCGGATGAATCTTGAGATAAGAGAGTTCTTCAAATCGCTTCTCTATCTCCTCATCTGTCATCTCGGTGTACTGACCCTTTATGATCTTACGATATTTCTTATCAGTTGATATAACTCTGGCTTCCACCTCAAGAATGGAATTGATATCGTAAGTATATGTAACGTCCACAGCTTCTTCGCCGGACTTATTCTTCGGAACCTCAACCTCCAGAACTCCAAGTTCCAGATTATTCTTAGCCATACGGCTCTCTCCCTGAAGGACATTCAGGCTTATCCTGGTCTGGTTATCATGAACCGTATAAAATCTCTCGGTTCTGCTTGCAGGTATTATCGTATTTCTTTCTATGATAGGGCAGTAGTGTCCACCTTCCTTGATGCCATCGCCCAGTTCTACCATAACCTCGGTACCGAGAGTAAATGGACATACATCAGTGAGAATAACCTCCTTAATGGATTCAACCCTCTCCTTCATCGCCCCCTGAACAGCCGCTCCAAGAGCAACCGCCTCATCAGGACTTATACTGGTATCCGGGAACGTATGGAAGAGCTTGCTGACAAATGTCCTCACACCTATATACTTCGTTCCACCTCCGACAAGAACAACCTTATCTATATCCGAAAGTTTCAGCTTCGCATCGCTGAGCGCTCTCTTTACAGGAATACGAATCTTTTCATACAGAGTTTCGCATTCCTTCTCATAATCCGTAAACTTCAGTTCTGTCTCATAGCTTTCATCGCCAATCCTACACTTCATTGATACTGAAGCCTTTTCAGACAGTTCCTTCTTACATGACTCAGCTGCCTTATGTACTAGAGCTTTCTCTCTGTAGCTCATTTCCTCTTTATTGAGAGCCGGAAACTTCTTATAGAACATATCCTCGAGAACAAGTGTAAAGTCTTCTCCTCCCAGATAGTTATCTCCCGCTACAGCTCTTACTTCTAGTATCGGTGCGAAATAATCCAGGATAGAAACATCAAGTGTTCCTCCTCCCAGATCGAAAACCAGATTCTTAGCCGGCTTCTGCTCATTATAAAGACCGTAAGCTATGGCTGCAGCCGTTGGCTCACTTATGATTCTCTCAACCTTAAGGCCGGCAAGTTCACCTGCTCTTTTGGTTGCTTTTCTTCTCATATCATTAAAATATGCAGGAACACTTATAACCGCCTCTTCTACGGGCTCACCAAGAAAATGCTCAGCATCCTCCTTCAGACTGCGCAGCACAAAAGACGAAAGTTCTTCAGCAGTGAATTCCTTCTCACCAAGTCTGAACTTCTTGTCGCTTCCCATGTCTCGCTTAAAAACAGACGCACTGGTATCAGGGTAGAGACGAAGTCTCTCCTGTGCAGTTTCACCTACATAGACATTTTCTTCCTCATCAATACTGACAACAGAAGGTGTAAGATTCTTTCCCAGTCTGTTCGGTATAACCTTCGGACCTTCATCTGTATAATAAGCCACAAGGCTGTTTGTAGTTCCCAGATCTATTCCTATTATCATCTTTACTCCACTTAAAAGTAGTTTTATCCCTCTTCTAATTTTTTTTCTAATTCTTTAACTGCGAGATATGACTCCGTGTCATCCCTGCTGGCCATCCATGCCATCTTATAGAATCCGAGTGCATCTCTCAGTCGTCCTTCAGACTCATAATATGATGCAAACATAAGGAATCTATCTATACAAACCGAATAATGACAGTGATCACATCTGAGACATTTTTCCGCTTTATTACTAAAGGCAAGTGCACTCTTACTGTCTCTAAGACCCAGCATTATATTAGCAACATACTGAAGTCTGATTGGTCGCAGCTTAGGAAATGACAGATAATTATCTACACCGCCGAACATTTTTATTATACACTTCATTGCATGATTTGCAATCGCTTCACTCTCTTTTTTCTTTCCACACATATAGAGAATGAATGTATAAGTCGCATAGAAATCCGCCAGATCCTTGTTCATATTATTCTTATCTTCTTCTGGAAATCTCTCAACAGTGACCTTCTTTGTTGAAAAACCAAACTTGGTTTTCTGGATTTCTGTCGATTTTATCATCTTCAGACTAAGCGAATCAGAATAATACTCAGCAGCCTTATCATACTGTCTGAGATTTCTGTAAAAGCTTCCCAGCTCTTCATAGACATCTGACATAAAGCCTCTGTCCTGTTCAGACACAGACTCCTTCTTTACATCGTAACCTTTATTACGCATAAAATCCCAAAGAAGAGTCTCTCTTTCCCCGATGAGTTTCTGATCATCAGCCAGAACAGCCTTATATACACCCTTTATAAGCGTTCTGAATATCTGAAAATTATACCATCTATTTCCGGTATCTTCATACTTCTTCTGATATATATCACATATCTCATCAAGCATCTTAAGAGAACTATCCACGTCACCCTTCTTGATATAAAGCAGTGCTAATCTGTCCAACAGATTTATCGTTGTACTAAACTTCTCCACGCAACGATTCAGATACTGGATTGCCATATCGAAATCTTCAGTTACTTCACAACATTTCGAAGCATTTAAATATGGATTCGGAGTATCATTTGCCTCATCTACTTCTATAGCCTTATCAAACTCAGCCTTCGCTTCATCAAATCTGTCCATCTGCATCAGCGCTAGACCAACAGCATTATGAGCGTACACATTATCAGGTGCTTTTTCAACAGCAGCCTTTGCATCATCCAGAGCTTTCGCAGTTTCAAAACCATCGAGATAAAGAAGAGTCCTCTCAATTCTGTAATAGTCATCATCAACTATCTCGAGCTGATTAGTAGCCATCTTTACTGCTCTTTTATAATCATCTTCATTCTCAGAATTCAGATACTTCTTCTGGTAAATGTCCATAAGACGGTTATTTACAGCCGCATGTCCTCTGTCCTTCTTAAGACATTCATAGTACTGTTCCTTAGCTTCACTCTCTCTGTCCGTTCTTCTGAGATACTCACCATACTCAAAATTAACATTTGCATCGTCAGGAAAGATACTCATCATCTTCTTATACAGAGTTTCAGTTTCTCCATACTGTTCCTTCCACTCATAGATATCCGTGAGTCTCCAGAGAAGTGCTTTATCATCAGGGTACTTCTCAAGTCCCTTCATAATATACATATGAGCCTTATCCAGCTGGTTTCTCTCTCCATTTTCATTTCGAAGATTCATATAGAACGTAGATATATCTGCATAGAAAGACATCTTATCTTCGATGTCGCTTTCTTCATTTTCCATACTCTTCTCAACTTCGAGATATATCTTCTCAGCCTCTTCATCTTTATCCTGTTTACAGAGGTGTTTTGCCTCGAGCATTCTGAGTTCGTCACTGACAACATCAGCTTCCTTCGCTCTGGCCAGAACGTTATCTACATCATTCTGCTGATTAAATATCATGAAAACCTTTGCAGCATAAACATATGCCTTCGCATAGGCAGGAAAATCCCTTGTTATATTGTAATAATCATCTATGACAAGCTGTGCATCCCGCATCTCATAAGCAGTCTCCTGTCTGCGGATATACGCAGGAATGCAATGATCCACAAGATCTACCATATCATTCCATACCTTCATCGCTTCCGGATATCTCTCCAGCTGATGAAGCAGTTTTCCATATGACTCCTCATAAAACAGGAGTTCATTTATATCCCTGTAATTCTCTTTTAATGTAGTTACTGCCAACTCGTAATTAGCAAGAGACTCATCATATTTCTTAAGTTCTTCAGCGCAGGCAGCCATCATGTAATAGCAGAAACTTCGCCTGTCGAGTCTCTCCTTATCTTTATCAGACAGCTCCTCCCCAGCTTCTTTACGAGCCTCTATCTTCTTCATCTGTTCATTCCATTTCAGAAGATAAGGATACGCATCTTCAAACCTGTCCATATTGAAGTAATTTCTTCCGTACAGACTGTTATAACCATACTGTATTGACTCATCCGGTTCTATCTGTTTCAGAAGCTCCAGCACGCCCTCGGCATCCTCACGTCTAAACATAGCCCAAGCCATCTCCAGCTTATCTTCCATAGACATGTCTTCAGCATTGGCATTTTCACGATAATTCTCAACCGCAGCGCTACTGATATCTTTAAGAAGTTTTACAGCT
The DNA here is from genome assembly GCA_017539165.1 of Eubacterium sp. Classification (GTDB taxonomy): domain Bacteria; phylum Bacillota; class Clostridia; order Lachnospirales; family Lachnospiraceae; genus Eubacterium_Q. The sequence goes on along the minus strand of JAFYHN010000104.1, from coordinate 10,769 downwards.
TCATTATCTCTGGAATTTATATCCAGAACTTTAATGATAGTATCACTGGCTTCCTTCATTTTGCCAGTAAGCATAAGAATAAGACTCTTGCACTTAAGAGCCATAAGAAATGTTTCTCTATCCGAAAGAATGTAATCTATTACTTCTTCACATCTCTTTAATCTATCTTCATCTACTGCTTCATTATCAGCCATATTTAAAAGCAGTATATAAACGGCCGTAGACATCATATAATAATCCTCGTCCGTTTCATTTTCCTCGAACGCAAGTCTCTCAGAATACTTTAATGCCTCATCCATTCTTCCAGTCATCTCAAGGGCTCTGAGTCTTCCTGCGATCTCAATAGGATGGCATATGTCATATGCTTTTAAATACTCGAGTGTACTCTGGAGTGTACCAACTGTTTCCTCAAGTCTTTTCTGGATTTCTTCTTTCTCACTCTCATCCATCTCGTCGTTTTTTCTACGAGCATATGAATCAAATCTAAGTCTGTTGATCGTATCTATTATATTGATGAGGTTGCTGCCCTCTCTCAGATATCCATCTACATGAACATCGTATCGCTCATCCAAGCTTGGTGAAGGAGCCGCATCAAACTTTACCTCTGTCAGAATCTCACCGTATTTTTCTTCACTTTCACTTCTAGGAGCAAGTCTCGTAAACTCAAAGAAATCATCATTCTTTGCGCGAAACTCGATATAGTTCAGATACTCTTCCGGAAACATTTCCACAAGCGAAGCGTGCTCAGCCGTATAACAAAATGTCTGATCAAAAAGTGCCCATATATTATGTGGATACTGATAATGATCCATGGTATATGCAAGGAATGCCTCCCTCATATCATCCGCAAGATCGAGTTCTGTACACTCAGGTGCACTAAGCCACTCCTTCCAAACCTCCTCATCAAGACGCGTCGTAAGACTGCTGTATATTTCAGCAGCCCTGTCCATGTGTCTGTCTATCTCATTTTTCTCAGAATCGGGTTTATCTGATGCAGTTACCCTGCCACCATTCTCAGATTTTTTCTCCTCCTCTGCGGCATACTTTACTGCTTCTTCATATGCCGTTCGAAGCTTCTTGAATCCCTCTGGATCATCCTCCGGGTTCACCTTGACCAGCTGAGTTCTGTATGCTGTTTTAAGTTCCTCTTCGTCGGTTGTCGGATCAATTCCGAGTACTCCCCAAATCTCTATCTTATCCATAAATACTCTCTTTCACTGTATATAGTTTTTTACTTTCCTCTGCCAGGTCTTCCTGATATCTGATCATCTCATCATATATTCTCTGACAGTTATTTCTGTCGTCATACTCAAAGAAATCATCAGCTCTCATTCTATATATTTCCTTCATCTCGCAGCCATTTTTCATATAGTCGATAAGAAGTGATACCAGTTCATCCTTTTTTCTGACTATCTCTCCAAAAGCCATTGTGTCATAGTGAAATGTTCCTTCTTCATAATGTGCTTCCAGTTCTTCCGGATGATAATATACGAGAGGCTTTCTCATATATGCAAAATCAAACTGGATACCACTGTAGTCTGTCACCATCAGACTCGACTCACAGAACATCTTCTCATAACTCATGTCACCCACCGAAGGAATGATATCGACATAATCGTTCGAATCGAAGTCTTTTGCCTGCGGGCTGACTATAGGATGAAGCACATAAGCTATCCTGTAGCCATAATTTTCAGCAGCTTCAATAAGCTTTTTATCATTTATAAGTAAATTATAAACCTTAAAGTAATCCGTATCTTTAAAGAACGGGTTGTAATCTCTCTCAACGCCTTCATTTTTACTTACCAGCATCGCCGACTGCATTCTCCAGGTCGGAGATATCATGATCTGTTTCTTATCTCTATTCTCCAACCCATCATATCTCGGAACTCCGGTCAGTTTCAGAGCATCATAGCCCTCGTAATCATAGACCGGATGAAGAAGATTCTCTATCTCATACTTCGAAGCGCAGAAGTATAGTCTCGTATTATCCCTAAGTCTCTGCTGAGCAAGCGCTATCTTCTGAACAGAAAGGCCATGCTGAACACAGACTGTATGAAAGTCAACAATTCCTCTAATATATCTTGAATTCTCCAGATAATAGTCATTGAACGCAAATACCGTCGAATTGGATACTATCATCATATCCGCATTAAGGAAGACCAGTCTATGAAGAAAACTACCTCTCTTAAGTGGTTTATATCCCTCTTCCTTCAGCCTTCGGTAATCCGAAGACGCTTCGTCCAAAAGATAATATAGCTTATCCGGTGACTTATTACTCTTGTTATCAGCACTCTTCTCGGATAACATTTTCTCTGCATACTTGTACAGATACTCAGAAGAATCTCCACCTTTATATATCTTGTCGAAAAACATCCATATGTTCTTCTTTGAGAAATACGGTCTCGTTAATACCCAAGCAGCTCTGAGAAGGAAGAATCTGAAACGATGCATCTGAAATGAACTGAGAAGTTCATATCCCATCCCCAATTCCTTCATCGCCATCTTCGGCCAGCTATAACTCACAATCTTTATTCCGGTTACTATCTTGCCACCTCGCGAGGTTACCATCTGCTCAGTAAGTGCCAGATAATCGCCGAAATGCCAATAGGTATTTACAGGATATGCTGCAAGTCTGCTTGTATGAGACTTAAATTCAAACGCTATCCCATATTCATTTCCCGCATATTCTATGCAGAACTTTATAGTCTTATCACCAGCTTCTTCCGAATCGATCGGAAGACTCACATGAAATGGATACCTCTTATAAGCCGATTCACCAAAAAACTTAGTAAGCGAATATCTCTCACACCATACAGGCTCATACCTTTTGCCACAGAATTTAAAATAGTATTTAATCTCTTCCTTATCAAAAATGTCCGGAAACGAACCATCTATCTCCAGCTTCCCATTCTTATATTCCATAAACTGAATATTGCATCTAAGCCTGGAAGAACTGTATATAGGGACATTATCCTTCATGATAAAAAGAGCTGGATAATTCACTCCTATTGTATGATGGAATTCATCCGAATCTTCACCCATATGATTCCGTGCAGCCTCTTCAGAATCAAATCCCATGTATCTGATTCCCTGCTCAGCCCCAAGTTTAGAGGTGGCATATTTAATTCTAAGAAGCATTCTGCTGAACTGATAATCCCTCGCGTATACAGGAAAACGATATGCGTTCATTATAATATCATCATCTATAAACTGAAGTGCCTCAGCCACTCTGTTTTTAAACTTATCAATCTGCTCGCCAGACAGAACATGTCTGTTCGCATTATTCTTATTAGCATCCAGTCTGCAGGTAATATAATACATAGCGTAGAACTGAATATAATAAGGTATCTCACCTTTTGATCTATATTCTGTAAGCATTGGTATCAGATGCTGTACCATATCAGAAGTATACCAGGTCTTATCATATATACCTTCAAATTCCCTGAAATTACCATCTCCCGGATCACCCTGAACATATTCAGGACCTGCCTCCGCGATAAACTGTCTTCCGTCAATCAACCGAAGCAGAAAATCAGCCTCACAACTGTAAGTGAGACTCTTCTTAAGTCGGATACGTTCACCAGACTCTTCCTCAAGCTCTGCAACAGACTGAAGTCTGATCATAACTCCGCAGATTCTGTCAGGAAACTGAAAGAACCTCTTCGGCGTAGCAAGAACGGCTGATTCATTTTCATCCAGAACATCTGCCAGTTCTTCTGCCATCTCCCAAGCCGCATCGATTCCTTCTTTTTCTTTTTTAAAGGTATCCTTCGGAGATACCACAAGAAGATACCCTGTTTTATGGGTATCAAGAAATTCATTAAACTCTTCTATAAATGCATCACGGTCATTTTTTATAATGATCGATATGTTGCCATTGGCCAAAGCAGCCTTCCTCCCAAACTCTTTACTTCTTAACATTTTTCGGACAGTATTAAAAAAGGAAAAAGGGACAGATTATCTGACCTTTGATTCTACAAGGTCAGACCCCGTCCCGCAGTTTACTTTTCTATCCTGATTAAATCTCAGCTATCGCTTCAATCTCAATAAGTACATCCTTTGGAAGTCTAGCAACTTCTACACAACTTCTTGCAGGGAAATCCTTTGTAAAATACTTCGCATAGATTTCATTTACCTTTGCAAAGTCATCCATATTCTTTATAAATACTACTGTCTTAACAACATTATCAAGAGAAGTACCTGATGCCTCAAGAAGCGCCTTCACATTCTCAAGTGCACGTTCAGCCTGAACTTCGATTCCACCCTCAACAAGTGTATTAGTTGCAGGATCGATAGGAATCATACCTGATGTAAAAAGCAGATTACCGATCTGAACTGCCTGTGAATATGGTCCGATTGCCGCAGGTGCCTTGTCTGTTGCCACTATCTTTTTCATAATACATTTCCTCCCTAAATAAGACTCCAACTGAAGACTCTTTTTTCAAATCTTATAACAGTATAAATCTATATCTGTTTTAAATCAACTCTATGCCTTTTTCCTTAATCTCTATACTACCTTCCTTAAGCAGTCTTCCGACAGCTCGCTTAAATGCATTCTTGCTGATACCGAACTCTTTCTTTATCAGCTCCGCATCAGCCTTATCATTAAATGGCAGATGTCCACCATAACTTTCTATGATATCCAGAACCATAGCCGCATCCTTTTCCATCTGCTGCGGGATCTCATCTCTCATGGCAAGATCCATCTTGCCATCATCTCTGATCTTGACGATACGACAGTTCACCTCATCGCCCACATAAAGATTCTCGAATATCTCACTGGAATGTATAAGTCCTGAGCTTCCATAAACAGGTGTCTCGCCGTCACTCAGGTTTATCGCTACAAACGCGCCAAAATCCTTCTTTACATTGTAAACAACGCCCCTGATATGATCACCCTTCTTAAGCTCACCGAACTCATGTCCTTCTGCCGCCTTGCTTAATACGTCCGAAATCTTCATCGATGCCGCAAGTCTTCCTGACTTATCTATATATAACTTAACAAGGTATGATTTCTCCTGCTGTACCTTGATAGTTTGTTCCTTGAATGGCAGGAACAGATCTCTTGAAAGTCCCCAGTCGAGAAATGCCCCTATATCACCAACTGACTTAACTTTTAGTCTACGAATCTCGCCAAGGGTTATCAGCGGTTCATGTGTTGTAGCGATAGGCCTGTCTTCAGAATCACGATATATAAACACACGGACATTGTCGCCCTCTTCACAGCCTTCAGGAATCTGTCTTGTAGGAAGCAGCACATCCATCGTTTCAGGTTCATCACTGTCCATTGACTTCTTCCAAGTTCTCACCAGCCCTTTTCCATCCGTAAGATATGCTCCCACATCCTTGATTCTATCTATTCTTAGAGTATTCCATCTTCCAAGTTCCATAAATAATTCCTACTTCCTTTACTGATGTTCTGCAGTATATCACATATCACCCTATTTTTCTATATTTACTATCATATGGCAATGCTTGACTTTTACTTCATTCGATGTATAATACACTTTAGTGCGTTAAATCGTTAGCGTACTAAGAATAAAAAAGTAGCTTAACGGTTACAAAAGGAGACAGTAAAAATGGCTATCAAAATCATTCTTCTAATCATCTTCTTTGCTACTATGCTGATAATAGGTATATATTCACGTAACAAAGCAAAGAATGTAAACGACTATGTACTTGGAGGACGTACAGTAGGTCCTTGGATCTCGGCATTTGCTTTCGGTACATCATACTTCTCATCGGTTGTATTCATTGGATATGCAGGACAGTTCGGTTGGAAATTCGGACTTGCATCTACATGGATCGGTATCGGAAATGCATTCATAGGAAGTCTTCTTGCATGGCTTATTCTCGGTCGTAGAACAAGACTTATGACACAGCAGCTTGATGCTAAGACAATGCCAGAGTACTTTGGAAAGAGATTTGATTCAAAATCACTTCGTGTTGTTGGATCTCTTATAGCATTTATCTTCCTTGTACCTTATACTGCAGGCGTTTACAATGGTCTTTCAAGACTTTTTGGTATGGCCTTCTCTATAGATTATCGTATATGTGTTATCATCATGGCACTCCTTACAGGAGCATATGTTGTAATCGGTGGTTACATGGCTACTGCTCTTAATGACTTCGTACAAGGTATCATCATGCTTATCGGAATCTGTGCAGTTATCGGTGCAGTTCTTGCCGGCCAGGGTGGATTCCTTAATGCCATAAAAGAGCTTTCAGTCATTGAAACAGATCCTTCAGTTACAACAGCTGCTCTTGCAGACAGCAAGGGACTTTTTGCCAGCATGTTTGGACCTGACCCACTTAGTCTTCTCGGTGTAGTTATCCTTACATCTCTCGGTACATGGGGACTTCCTCAGATGGTTCAGAAGTTCTATGCTATCAAGGACGAGAAAGCAGTTAAGACAGGAACAGTTGTTTCAACATTTTTTGCCATCATAATCGCCGGTGGATGCTACTTCCTCGGAGGATTCGGTCGTCTCTTCGCTAACTGCGAAGGAGTTATCGAAACCGCAGCTGACGGAACCGTTAAGGTTGCTTTCGACAATATCGTTCCATCAATGCTTTCAACACTTCCGGATATTCTTATCGGTGTCGTGGTAGTACTTGTTTTCTCAGCTTCAATGTCAACACTTTCATCACTGGTTCTTACATCAAGTTCAACACTTACGCTTGATCTTATCAAACCACTTATGAAAAAAGAGCTTAAAGAGAAGACTCAGCTTAGACTTATGCAGGGACTTGTAATGTTCTTCATTATCATTTCCGTAGTGATCGCATTTAACCCTCCTACATTCATCGCTCAGCTCATGGGAGTTTCATGGGGAGCACTTGCAGGAGCATTCCTGGCACCATTTATGTATGGCCTCTACAGCAAGAAGATCACAAAGGCTTCAGTTTGGGCAAGCTACATCATCGGTGTTGGTTTCACACTTGCTAACATGATTGCTTCAAAAGCAGGAAACCCTATCATAGCTTCTCCTATCAACGCAGGAGCTGCAACAATGATTGCAGGACTTATCATAGTTCCTATAGTAAGCCTTATCACTCCTAAGCCGGATCAGGCTAAGATAGATGAGATGTTTGCTATCTACGAGCACAGAGTATCTGTTAAGGAAACAGAAAACCTCGGTGAATAGAAATACTTGATCAGTATTGTTAACTTATATGACACATAAAAAATCGGCAGCCGATTATTCTCGGCTGCCGATTTTTTATTTATCTACTTGCATATTCAATGCATGCTCAAATTACTGATTATTTGTTAGCCTTATCAAGTGCCTTCTGAGCTGTCTCAGCTGCTTCATCAAGGGCTTCCTTAGCAGAAATACCTTCAAGCTCTACCTTGTCAGCTGCAATCTTAAGAGCATCGTAGATCTCTCCACCTGTTGGATCGATAGGTCTGATCGAAGCATGTGATGACTGTGTAAGAGGCACAAGAATCTGTGGATGATCCTGTGCATATTCCTTGAAGCTTTCTGTATCCTGTGCTGACTGTCTTACTGAAACATATCCTGTAGCAAGTGACCATGCTGCCTGATTTTCAGGATTTGTGAAGTACTTCATAAATTCATATGCACCCTGCTTCTCTTCATCAGATGAAACACCAACTGATACAAGCTGCTTAGCTCTTGCAGTAGGAGCTGATTCTGAATCATCGTCCCATGCAGGCTGTTCCATAGCACCAACTACTGTAAAGTCAAGATCCGCCTGATCACCACTTGATCCGACATATCCACCTGCTGTTCCGTCTACAGCATCATCCATTGTCTTATACCAGTATTCCCATCCCTGTCCACCGGAATGTACTGCCATGATCTCATCATCATGTATCCATGTACGAATATCTTCCCAAACCTGTACCCACTCATCTGAGTTTACAAGTACTGTCTTTCCATCTTCACTGAGAAGCTGTGCTCCGTTTGAGAACGCAAAATCTATAAGATTATCTTCATTCCACATAGGCTCCCAGCCGTATGTAGCAATTCCTTCATCCTTAATCTTCTTAGATACTTCTGCAAGATTCTGCCATGTCTTGATTGACTCAGGTTCAACCCCAGCCTTCTCAAATACTGCTCTGTTGTAATACATGATCTGAGTAGAACCGTATGCAGGAAGTGCATAAACCTTATCTCCGTCTACACCCTGTTCAAAGAATACACTAAGGTAATCATCCTTATTGAAATCAGCATCTTCATTGATGTACTGACTGAGGTCTGTAAGCTGATCCTTCTTTGAAAGATTGTCAGCTGCTTCAACTTCGATAAGTGCGATGTCAGGAGCTACATTTCCGGCAATACCAGCCTGAAGCTTCTGATATGTCTCATCGTAGTCAGCCTGCTGAACTGTTGTAACATAGTAATCTGACTGAGATTTGTTGTACTCTGTAACGATATCCTGAATAACTCCAGCTGCTGTCTTTCCACCTGCAAACCAGAACTCAAGTTCTGTTCTGTTTGATGTATCGATCTCAGCCACAGTTGCAGTTGCCTTTTCAGGATCACTAGCTGTATTTACTGATTCAGTCTCTGTAACAGTATCAGCTTCTGTAACATCTGTTTCGTCTGTAGCACTTGCTGATGATGTACTGATACCACAACCTGTAAGAAGGCCTGTCATCATAGCTGCACCAAGAACAAGTCCCAAACCTTTCTTTGCAGTCGTTTTAATGTTCTTTCTCATAATTTTTCTCCTTTAATATATATCCTCTGATCAACCTTTGACTCCAGAGTCACCTGAGAGTCCAGATATGAACCATTTCTGAGTAAAAGCAAATAGTATCAGGAGCGGAATGATTATAACCGAACTTCCTGCCATAACCTTTGCCCAATCTGTTCCATAAGCTCCATCCTCCACAAAGAAGCTTCTGAGTCCCTGTGCTACCTGATAGAGATCTGACTTCTTTGTTATAAGTGATGGCCACATGTAATTATTGTAGAGACTTATGAAACTCATAAGTCCAAATGTTATAAATGAAGACCTTGTCACAGGCATCACAATCTTCCAAAGTATCTTCCAATCACTGGCTCCGTCCAGCGAAGCTGCTTCGATCAGTTCTTTCGGGAACTGAAGAAATGCCGTTCTAAGCAGGAAGATTCCAAATATGCTCACACACTGTGAGATGATAAGTCCTGTTCTGGTATCCAGCGCATTCATCTTCGCAAGTATTACAAATGCCGGAATATATGTCGCACATGAAGGAAGCATATAAGTCGCCATTACAATTCCGAACAGAATATTTCTGCCTCTGAACTCCATAAATGAAAATGCATATGCCAGCATCGCTCCGGTTACAACCTGAATCAATGTTGCAATGATAGCGACGAACAGACTGTTTCCAATATATTTTGGAAGCGGGGAGTCCGTAACGACTTCGATTACATTTTCCAGATGGATGATATCAGGAAATATCATCTCCGGGTTCATCGCTTCCTTACTGGTCTTCATACTTCCAAGTATCATCCAGAACAGCGGGAAAATCATGATCATACTGACCGCTGTCAGAACAAGGTATTTTATTATCTGTAAACTTTTCTTCATTAATAATTCACCCATTTCTTCGACAGCTTAAACTGTATAAACGAAAGTGTTACCGTTACAAGTACAATGATGATGGCAACTGCTGACGCGCGTCCCATCTTGAATTCTTCAAATCCCAACTGATAGTACAGATATGTGAGTGTTCTGGTACTTCCTGAAGGACCTCCCTGTGTGAGTATCTGTATCTGATCATATGCCTTAAGTGCATCAACCATTGTAATAATAGTCAGGAAAAATGTTGTAGGCGATATGCCCGGTATCGATATATAGATAAGTTTCTTGAAAAATCCAGCTCCGTCCAGCGAAGCTGCTTCGTATCTTTCAGAAGGAATCTTGTCCAGTGCTGTAAGATAGAAGATACATGCGTATCCAATACTTTTCCATACAGTAACTATTATTACTGACAGAAGCGCTGTATCACTGCTGTTGATCCATTCAAGAGTAGGAAGATTTAGAAGCGTTAGGATTTCATTTGCCATTCCGCCTTTTGGCTGAAATATCCAGCTCCACACTATAGATATTGCAACTGTTGGAGTTATCCATGGTGAAAATAGAAGGAATCGATAGATAGCCTTTCCTTTAAGCTGATTCTGTAAGAGCAGGGCAAACATAAGGCCCAGAACTATAGTCGGTATTATTGTGCCGATTGCAAAAACTCCTGTATGCGCAAATGCATCCCAGAATCTTGCATCATCAAAGATGTCAGAATAGTTTTCCAAACCAACGAAATTATAATCTGTGCTCATGTAATCCCAGTCAGTAAGACTAACCCATCCACTCTTTAGGATAGGATAGATCCAGAAAAGCGACATAGGTATCATCGCCGGAAGAACAAAGAAAAGAACTTTGAAAAACTTCTTAATATCTGTCTTCTTATTCTTTATTCTGTTAGATTTAACGTGTTTTTCACTAGAGATGTTCATAACTTACTACTTCTTATTTGTTCACGATATTTCGCTTTGTCTCTACGGCGAACATATTACAACTATAACTTCCTTTTGTCAACTTTTTTTTGCTCCTCGTACAGAGACACAGTTTCCTATTACATATGAAAAGGCATGGATTATAAATCCATGCCACAGACTGTAGACAAAGTCAGGGGCATCGCCCCTGATTTTTCTTTGTCAAAAGGCTGAAAACCCTTATATTTACTGGTTTTACAGCCCTTTTTATGATATAATTATAGTATCATTTCAAGGAGGTTTGCCGCCTATGATGAC
>JAFYHN010000103.1 GCA_017539165.1 Eubacterium sp. | reverse complement strand
TTGAAAAAGAAGGTGATACAGAAAACGACTTCCTGTATACAGGAGAACAGTACAACTACACAACAGAGCTTTACTACCTGAGAGCAAGATACATGGATCCTTCAACAGGAACATTTATCAGCATGGACAGCTATGCAGGTTCTCTTAGTGATCCTATAACACTGCATAAGTATCTCTATGCTAATGCCAATCCCGTGATGAATATCGATCCAAGTGGAAACTTCTCGCTTTGTGAGTGTATCGTATCAGTTGGTCAGAAAATATCAATGATCAATCAGAAGATACATCAGATAAAGACGCTAAATAAAATAATGAATTTAGCTAATGCAGGAGTTACAGCTTATAATGTTTTAACAACTATAAAAGAAGTGTGGATTGGTGAAAAATCTGTAACAAATGTTGTGCTTGAATTATTAAAGGGTATAGCAGTTGGCTATCTCATCAATTTTGCGTGCGGTACAGCACTTGGCGTGGTTTTAAAACCAGTTTTAGCCGTAGTGGGTGTAAAAGGGGATGTAGAAGAATTATTTGATGCAATTAAAGAGAAGGATACTACGCGAATTATTGTAAAAAGTGTAGAATTAGTAGTATCTATTTGGGGATTAACGGCTCAATGCTTTATTGGGGATACTCTTGTTTCAACTGAAAACGGTTTAATTGCAATTGAAGATCTAGAAGTAGGAGATATTGTTTGGTCTGTAAACATAGAAACTGGAAAAAAAGAATTAAAACCAGTGACTAAAATCTATGTAAATCAAACAATAAAACTAGTTCATTTGATTGTTGAAAAAAATGGAGAGTTTGAAGAGATTACGACAACAGAGGGCCATCCATTTTACCTGGATGGTATAGGTTGGGTCAGAGCAGGAACTCTAATTGTAGGTGATATATTAATTACAGATGATGGTACAGCTAAGGTTGTATCAGTAAATATTGATAATTTATCTGATTCAGAAAAAATATATAATCTTGAAGTTGCGGATAACCATACATATTTTGTATCTGAAATCTCATTATTAGTTCATAATAACAATTCAACTGGCGGATGTAATGATTCTAGTGATAAAGATGAAAAAAAATATATGACTGGAGATGATGGTGAAGTTGAACTTTATGAAACCTATGGAGGAGAAAGACACGCTTATAAAAAAACTACTAGAGGTCGACGATTTATAGATGTATTAGATCCTGATAATATAGGTCATGAGTCAAAAGTTGGATATACTTCTTTAACCAAGTTTGTAAAAAAACAAATTTTAAAAGACATTGAATTGGTAAGTGAAGGAGATATTGATGGTGCACATTGGCATTTCTTTACAAGTGGCGTGACTGGAAATGGAGGTGCATCAAAACCTTTAATAGAATTTTTGAAAAAATACAAGATATCATATACACTTCCAGGTGATAACGATTAAAGAGGGGAGATTTTTTATATGAAATATAATACTATAATTCCGCCGTTTGAATTAATACGTTTTGTAGACATGAATAAAGTACAAGCTAAAGAGTATTTTGATTGGTTTATTTCCCAAATTGATAATAGAATTAATTATTTACATAGTTACATTATAGATGATGGCAAAGATATAGTTTTTGATTATTCTGTTGAATCACTAATTCCTTTGTGGGAATGGTATGAGAATCATATATCTTATAGAGAATTATCTGTTGATGAAATAGAATCAAGAAAAAATAAATATCCCAAATGGATGGAAAATTATATTTCAAATAAAGATATTTCTTTTGAAACATTTAAGATAAGTTTAGATATTGCTATTTATTTCGCTGAGGTAATCGTTAGAAATAATCCTGAAATATCCTGGGGATATTTCACTAAACCTAAAAATAGAATATCGGTTAATGAACCGACATTGCTTGGATTTGTGTGTGATAAAGATCTGAATCCAAGAGTAATTGTGAATACGTGTACAAGAAGATCTGGTAGAGAAAAAAATAAAAATAGATTATATGATATTTATTATGTATGGATGGAGTATATTGATAAGGATTGTTGCTAAGTGAGCCCTAGACCTAGGAGTTAGGTTTCTGATCTTATTGCAGATATGAGAAAACTTATGAGCTGGGGATATGATTTTGCTTATACAGCCGAATTGTTCCTGAAGCTAGGTGCCTGTGTTGTGGTATAGCTAAGTTGTACCACAACACTGTTTATTATGGTTTTGATGATACTGAAGTGATTTGTGAGTTGGGTTCTTTATTAAATATAAAAATATTGATCAGAAATCAGTTTTTAATTTTTCAGGAGTTGCATTTTTATGTATAGATGGACAGTTAAAGATTATATAGAATACTTGAAGCTAGGTGACCCCATTGCAGAGGATTTCAAATAGTTACATACCCCGGGACTCGACGATTTTTTAATTTTGTTTTCAGGAGATTAAATAATTAATGGATAAGAACCTAAAGAAAAAAATTATATTTTTATTACCGCCTTTTATTTTGGCTTTACTCACCATTATATGGTTATTTTATGAAAACGGCAGGTGGTATACATATAGGGACGAATGGGAATTTCTTCCTCTAATGATATGCCACGTTATAATGCCGATATATTATCTCGTACGTCTTATCATTGCTACAATAAAGCAGATTAATGTAAATACTCGTTCAAGAGACAATATATTCTACATCATCGCTTCGGCTATTCTGTGGATTGGTTGTGGCTTTGGTTTATTTATCTTTATGATTTTTACCAGTGGAATGTAATAGCTAGATAACTTACCCCCGTTGCAGAATTGTTACAAGAAGTTAGCAGTTTCGTAAAAGGGTCTGCTTACCAGAATTCACTCTTATAAAAGTCAAAATATTGACTTTTAAGCATTGGATAGTGTAATAAAGTATAATATATTGACTTTTAAACTCGTCATGTGTATTATAAGATTAGTATTATATTTGTAATGGAGATGACAAATATGGCTAAGATATCTAATATGCAGGAAAAGGGAATTCTTTCTGAATTATCAAAGAGAATAAAGGAATATAGATTGTTATATCCTATGACTCAAAAGGAACTGGCTGAGAAGTCTATGGTTTCTCTTGGAACTATTAAGCGTTTTGAAAAAGGCGAGGATATAAGTTTTTTGAATGTAATAAAGATATTAAAAGCTATGGATTTAATAGCCGGACTTGAACTTTTGGTTGCTGATCAAGAAGATAGACCATCTGTTAAAGCCGGTAACAAAACAATTAAGCAAAGAGTTCGTAAATCTGAGAAGAATTCAGTTAATGATAACTGGGTATGGGGGGATGAAAAATGATTAAATCTGTAGATGTTTATCTTTGGGGGACTCATATAGGGACTTTGTTTCAGGGAGAAGATGATATAGTTGCAGGTTTTGAATATGATTCAAGCTTTATAAAAAGCGGAATTGAGTTGTCGCCTTTCAAGATGCCACTAAGTGATTCTGTTTATTCATTTAGTGAACTTGCCAGAATTGATTCTTTTCATGGACTTCCCGGGCTGATTGCTGATTCGCTTCCTGATAGATTTGGTAATGCTGTGATAAATAATTGGTTAAGCATAACAGGACATAATCCTTCAGAATTTACTGCATTAGATAGATTATGTTATACGGGCAAAAGAGGAATGGGAGCTTTAGAGTATATGCCATCTAATGGTCCCGATAGTCTCAATGATGAGATAAATGTAAGTGAGATGGTTTCATTTGCATCTGATATCATACAAAACAAAGGAAGTAAGGATTATAACGAAGAAAATGTTACCAAGGCGCAATTAATAGATATTGGTTCCTCTGCGGGTGGAGCTAGGGCTAAAGCTGTAATTGCTTGGAACGAAGAAACAGGTTCGGTTAGATCCGGACAGATTGAAGCCGGAAAAGGATATGATTATTGGATTATTAAATTCGATGGTATAGAAGGAAATGGAGATCACGGAGAAGAGGATAAGAAACAGTATACATTAATAGAATTTGCATATTATCTTATGGCGTTGGATTTGGGTATAGAAATGAATGATTGCAGAATATTCGAAAAAGACGGTCTTTATCATTTTATGACAAAACGATTTGATAGAATGAATGGAGATAAGATACATATGCAGACATTGGCTGCATTAGGACATTTTGATTATAATACACTGGGTGAATGCAGCTATGAACTGTACTCGAGATTTGCTAGAGAACTTGGTATCGGTGCTTCCGGTATCGAACAGATATTCAGAAGAATGGTTTTTTCTGATTTGGGAAAGAATTATGACGATCATGTTAAAAACTTTTCTTTCTTAATGAATAGACAAGGGGGATGGAGATTATCACCTGCGTACGATATATGCTTTGCATACGTTCCCGGAAATAGATGGATATCCAGACATCAGATGACAATCAATGGCAAATTTATTGATATATCCGATGATGATTTAATCCAGTGCGGAACTAATATGGGCTTAAATGTCAGAAAGTGTAAAAATATAATTGAAGAAACAAAGCATATTATTTCAAAATGGATGTATTATGCTGAGAAAAGTCATATAACAGAAAAAAGAGCCGAAGAAATAGATAAAATCATAAAATACTAATTATGTAGTATAAGAATGGAGGAACAAAAGTATTATGAGAATCAGAGGAAAAAACGTAGTTTTATTAGCTACCAAATAGGTGACCCCCATTGCAGGATGGGGAACAGAATTGCTGGGATCTATATATGGCCAATGATCCTAACAATATCATCAAAAATGTCAGTGAAGATTATTCGCTTTATTCTCACGACTTTATCGACTACGGAAAGAATTATACATTTGATGAAGAAGGAAATGTAGAAAAGAACGAACTGATGATAAAGTTTGAGAAAGAAGTTGAAGCGCACAAAGATGAAAATGCTTCAAAGAAGATCGAATGGATGGATGTTGAGTAAAAAATATTAGGAACTATTGATATGTTAGATTATCGCGAATTGGGCAATAAGTATCTAAATCAGAATAAAAGACGTGTAATCATAACTGTAGTTGCGTGTGCTATAGTAGCAGCTTCGTGCAATCGGAATGACGAAAAAAAGCCTTACTAAAGCTGTTGTCCTGGAAGGCGGAATAGTTTGGATTATCTCATCAATCGTAGGACTCGCTCTTGGAATAGCCATTGAGTATGTGCTTTATAACGAGGTAATGATACACGTTCTCGGCACAAATTTCAGTCTGACATGGCTTCCTATTGTTGTAGCTATGCTTCTCGAGCTGGCAGTGCTTTGCGGAACCAATGTCTTATGTATCAGAGACATGAAGTTAAATGTTGCGAGTGACCTCACTCGTTCAGGAGAATAAAAAATAATTACTATATTATTTTTAGGAGAATACATTTGAGCGTAAAGGAAAAATCACGAGGAGAATTTATATTAATTGGTATTATAGTGATGATTATAGGTGCGGGATTATATATTTATAATCTTAAATATATGTCTCATGGTGATCCTGTAAATATCAATGAATTGCTTAAAGAAAATAATTATAATCTTGACACCAAAGATATGGCGAAAAAGTCGAATTATGTGACGCTTACCATTAATTCATGCTTTGGAAGTTTTGCTAAGCAAAATTATGACAGCACTGATTTTACGGTCAGTGACGGAACATTCTATGCAGTATATCTGGAAGATAATACTGTCATGGCTATCAAAGTAAAGGACCAGTATGATAAAGATAGGCTGGATCAGATTACCAGTAAGACGATCGCTTCAAAGAATCTTCATTCTAAACAGGTTTTGACACTGGAAGGATGGCTTTGTCTCATATACGATTCTAGGCTAAAAGGGTATTATAATGATGCCATGGAAGATCTGGGAATAAAAGATTACAATAACAAAGTAGAAAATAAGAAAGATAGAATAAAAATTAGATATATATATCTTGACGCTACTAAAAGTAAAGGTGCTCTTGGTGGTGTGGCTATTATAGTATTTGTGATGGGATTACTTTTTACACTTGTAGATGCAACAATTTTTGTTATCCAAAAAAGGGCGGCTGCTAAGGTCCCTGTCCCGCTGTATGGCGATAGCCGTGATAGCGGCGTATATGTAAATACTCCGTACCCGGTTAAAAATCCTGCGCAGGTTAATTCTGCACAGTTTGATCTTGCTCAGTATGATTCTATACCTGCAAGACCCATGCCGGGGACTTACACTTCAAATAATGATTATTATGACCCTAATCCGAACAATAATCCTCCAATAGAAAATGAGGAACCAAGATTCGGAACTCCGGAAAGACATGAAAGAACGGAAGATAATAAAATATCAATATCGGGGAGAAAGCTTATAAAATAAAAAGAAAGACAAAACCCTCATCTTGTGATAGAATATTTATCTATGAAAATTTAACGAAAGAGAAGTGATATTATGAAGATTCAGGATTTTAATCTGAGTAAAGAAGAATTTGTTGAGATTACAAAGAAGTACATGAACGAGACTTTTCCTCGTTATGATTTTGTTGTTAACGAAAGCAAAGACATGAATCTTATAGATGAGAATGGTGGAGAGTATCTCGACTTTCTCGGTGGTATAGCAGTTAACTCTGTTGGTGGATGTAACAGAGCAGTTATAGATGCTATAAAGGAGCAGTGTGAACAGCTTATTCATGCTTCCAACTATTTTTATACAGTTCCTCAGACAATGCTTGCAAAGCTTATATGTGAGACTATCGGAATGGATAAGATTCAGTTCCAAAATTCAGGAGCTGAGGCTAATGAAGCTATGATCAAGCTTGCTCGTAAATACGGAAATGATAAGTATGGAAATGGAAGATATAAGATTGTTACTGCAATCAATTCTTTCCATGGACGTACACTTGCTACCCTTACTGCAACAGGCCAGCCGGGCAGTGCAATTCATAAAGGATTTGAACCACTTGTAGATGGTTTTAAATATGCTGAGTTTAATAATCTTGCTTCTTTTGAAGAGGCAGCAACGGACGATGTTATTGCTATCATGATTGAACCGGTTCAGGCTGAGGGTGGTGTATATCCTGCAACTCAGGAATTCATTACAGGGCTTCGTGAGCTTTGCGACAGAAAGGGAATGCTTCTTCTGTTTGATGAGGTTCAGACAGGATGGGGACGTACCGGAGCTATTATGTCATATATGAACTATGGTGTTAAACCTGATGCTGTTTCAATGGCGAAGGCTGTTGGTGGTGGAATGCCTCTTGCTGCTATGTGTGCTACAAATGAAGCTATGCAGGCTCTCAGTGCAGGTTCACATGGTACTACATTTGGAGGAAATCCTGTTTGCTGTGCTGCCGGATACGCTGCAGTTACAGAGATAGTTGAGAAGAAGCTTTCTGAAAATGCCAAAGAAGTCGGAGAGTATTTCCGAGCTAAACTTGCTGAACTTCCTCATGTTAAAGAAGTTCGTGGACTTGGACTTCTTGTAGGTGTAGAGTTCGATGACGATATAGCTATGCATGTAAAGCATGTTGCATTTGATAATAGACTTCTTATGTCTGTAATTAAACCGAATACAATACGTATGGTTCCACCACTTATTGCATCTAAAGAAGATTGTGATAAGGCATTTGAGATAATTAAAAAGGCGTTATAAAAGTATTATAGAGTAATCTGTATCAAGGAAATCGATGGAGTTTATCATATGTGGTTTTAGAGATAAAATATTAAAACATATGATAAGAAAGGGTTTATACTATGGAAAGAAAGAATGCTTGGAAGACTTATACCGCTAAAGATGAGAAGGCTATCGAGAAGCTATGCGACGGATATAAGGATTATCTGTTTAAAGGAAAGACAGAGCGTGAAGGAACAAAGTATGTTATAGAGAAGGCTAAAGCAGCCGGATATATTTCACTTGATGAGGCTATTGCTTCAAAGAAGAAGCTTAAAGCCGGTGATAAGATCTATGCCGTATGCATGGGTAAGACAGTTGCTCTGTTCAATATTGGTAAGAAGTCTCTTGAGGAAGGTATGAATATCCTTGGAGCTCATCTTGATTCTCCGAGACTTGATGTTAAACAGAATCCGCTTTATGAAACTGAAGACCTTGCATATCTTGATACACATTACTATGGTGGTATCAAGAAGTATCAGTGGGTAACACTTCCACTTGCTATACACGGTGTAGTTGCTAAGACTGACGGAACAGTGGTTGATATCGTTATCGGAGAAGATGATAAGGATCCTGTATTCTGTGTAACTGATATACTTATTCACCTTGCTCAGAATCAGATGGCTAAGAAGGCAAATGTAGCTGTTGAGGGTGAAGACCTCGACCTTCTTATTGCATCAAGACCACTTGTTATCGAGAAGGATGACAAGAAGGGTGGTAAGAAAGCAAAGGATGAAAAGGATGCGGTTAAGAAGCTTGTTCTTGATATCCTAAAGAAGAAGTATGATATAAAAGAAGAGGATTTCATGTCAGCTGAGCTTGAGATAGTTCCGGCAGGAAAACCTCGTGATATGGGACTTGATTCATCTATGATCATAGCGTATGGTCAGGATGATAAGGTGTGTGCTTACACATCACTTGTTGCACAGCTTAATGTGAAGAAACCTGAAAGAACTACATGTACTCTTCTTGTAGATAAAGAGGAGATAGGTTCAGTAGGTGCTACGGGTATGCAGTCTAAGTTCTTTGAGAACTGTGTTGCTGAAATCCTTGAGCTTTCAGGGCTTAACAGCAATCTTGCACTCAGAAGGTGTCTCCAGAATTCATGCATGCTTTCATCTGATGTCAGCGCAGGTTTTGATCCGCTTTATGCAAGTTGCTTTGAGAAGAAGAATGCATCATTCCTTGGCCGGGGAATGGTATTTAATAAGTTTACAGGTGCTCGTGGTAAGTCTGGTTCAAACGACGCCAATGCTGAGTATATTGGTAAGGTCCGCGGGATTCTTGAAAGAAACAAGGTTTACTACCAGACTGCAGAGCTTGGTAAAGTAGATGTGGGTGGTGGCGGAACTATCGCATACATCCTGTCACTTTATGGAATGGAAGTTATTGACTGTGGTGTTGCAGTACTCAACATGCATGCTCCATGGGAAGTTACTTCTAAGGCTGATATATATGAGACTGAAAAGGGATACGAAGCTTTTCTCAGAGAAGCTTAGGAATCCATTACTAAGAGGACTATATGATTAGATTCTATGGCAAAAAGAATTTAGGTGTATTTACTGCATTTACAATGGCATGTTTATTGACATGCCTTTTTGTCATTTATAAAAGTAATATTTATGTAGATGCAGATAATAGTAATCTATCTGATTATAAGCAGATTGTATACGATCAGGATAGTGGTCTTGGAACTTCTGAGATTAACTGTATCTATCAGGAACAGTCAGGATATATTTGGATAGGTACTGATGGTGGTCTCTATAGATTCAACGGAAGTGATTTTAAGCTTTATTCTTTGTGGGATACTGATAAACAGGATGTGTACTGTATAAATGATCTGTTCCAGGATTCTATGGGACGTTTTTGGATTGCAACCAATAACTATGGCTTGTTTTATCTGTCTGATGGAACCATTAAACATTTCGATAGAGACTATTATGATGGTATTAAAAGTATCAATGACGTCTGTGAAGGCCCTAATGGCGAGATTTATATCGCAACTGCATACGGACTATATTCGGCTGATGTAGAAGGGTTGTCTCTTATAAGAAATGAGCAGATTGGCAAGCAAAATATCAGCGCTATAACTGTATCTGGTGAAAAGGTATGGGGAATCTATGGCGGATATAATATATTTAGTGTTGATGCTTCTGGAAATGTAATATCTCAGAAATCAAATGATTATACAAAAGAAGAACTGTCTACTATATCAAGCGATGATAGTGGAAATATCTATATAGGAACCTTCGGATATGATGTTATAAAAATGCAGGATTTCGATGGTTTCTCAATTCTTTCGGCAAAATATGAAGGAATTAATACTATCCTTGCAAAGGGAAATAGAGTATACGTGTGTACTGACGGCGGAGTTGGATATTTTAAGAATGATAATTCATTTTCATCACTAAAGAAACTTTCCATTGATAATTATATTAAAGATATGATCATTGATTATGAAGGAAACTATTGGTTTGCTTCGAAAAGATCTGGAATTCTTTATATGGCAAAGGGAAAGTTTGTTAATTTAAACAGGAAGTTCGGTATTCCTGAGAATATGACCAATACCGTATGTGTTACTAATGATGGTGAAACTTATATAGGAACAGATGAAGGCCTGTATGTTCTCGATAAAAATAACAAAGTAAAAAGAAGTGATGATGATCCAATTATAAAAAAATTCGATAATACATCTATCAGAGATATTATATGTGATTCCTCTGGTAATATGTGGTTTGCTACATATGGTAGGAATGGTCTGATAAAAGTAAATAAGAATAAAAATGTAGAACTTATAAATAGATCTGCGGATCGTATCAGTAACCGTGTCAACTGTGTTTTGGAACTTAATAACGGTGATATAGCTGTTGGAACGGAAGACGGAATCAGTATTATCTCCAATGCGTTAAAGGTTAAAAAGAGTTACAATTATGAAGATGGCGTGGAATCTCTGAATATTTCCTGCTTATATCAGGATGATGATGGTGTATTATATGCTGGTTCAGAAGGTGGCGGACTTTACTGTATTAAGAATGGTGAAGTAAAATCCTACACAGAACAGGATGGACTTAATTCGAACTTTGTAACTGCTATTGCAAAAGGTGAAAATGGTCTCTGGATTGGAACCAATAATGGCCTTTCTTACTTTGATGATACCGTAAGAAGTATCAGCAATATAGATTTCTCGAACAGTATCTATTCGTTATTTTTAAAAGAAGACCGTCTTTATATCATAGGTTCAAAGGGATACATATCTGCTACAGAGAAGGAACTGCTTGGAACAAAACCTCTTACGGAAAGATATTATTCGACAGGTGACGGAATAGAGGCACCGATTACATTTAAGTCTAAGAACTTTTTCGACGGAAAAGTATGCTATATCTGTACCAATAAAGGTGTTTCGACTCTTGATACTGAAGAGATATATACAAATGATGTTTCTCCAAGAGTTACCGTTTCTGAAATAGAAGTGGAAGTAGATGGTGAATCTACTGACGTGCATTTGATAAATAATACTCTTCAGATTCCTGCTAAAGCGAAAAAGGTTGAGATCTCGTTTGCCGTGCTTACATTTTCAAATAGAGAAAATCTTAAAGTCAGATATCAGCTTAAAGGATATGATACGGAGCCGGAATATCTTACGGGTAATGACATATTGCAGGCTGTGTATCCTGAGCTTAAAGGTGGAGAATATGAGTTCGTAGTTAGTGCCTCTAATGGTGATGGCATCGAAAGTGAACAGAGTTTTTCATTTAAGATCATTAAGGAAGAGGGAATACTGGAGCTTAAAGTGGTAAGATACAGTCTTGTTATACTTGTAGCCCTTGTTATTCTTCTTACGATGTTTATAGCTCTAAGACTTCAGAGGAAAGTTGCAGGTAAGAGCCGTGAGCTGGAGGACCTTGCGAAAGCTCATGAGAATATTGTTAAGTCAAGTTCAGCTAAGACTGACTACCTTGCAAATATGAGTAATGAGATCAAGCTTCCTATAAATGCTATGATCAGTTCTGCGAATAACATTCTGAAGGAAGGTTCTGCGGATGAGAATACAGAGAAGGATCTTCGTGAGATAATTAATTCTGGTCAGAACGTTCTTGGAAAGGTCGATGAGACTATTCTTCTTGCAAGGCTTGAATCTGGAGCTGAAGCTGTAGTTTCAGAACCATATTCGATTACAACTCTTATATGTGACCTTTCAGATAAGATGCTTAATAGTCTGAGTGAACAGCCTATTAAGTTCCTTGTGGATCTCGGAGAGAATATACCAGATATTCTCATTGGTGATTTTGATAAGATTAAAACAGTCCTGAACATTATCCTTGATAATGCCATGAAGTTTACAAAGGAAGGTTCGATCACGCTTTCTGTAGACTGTTATAAATTCAGTGATGAAGAGGACGATAATGTAAGTCTTGTATTCAGTATTTCTGATACCGGAATCGGAATAACTGAAGAACGACTTGAACATATATTTGAGATTTATTATGTCGATGAGGCGAAGAAGGTTGTCGATATGACCGGTAATGGTATCAGCCTTTCTATTGCTAAGAAGATAACTGATATTCTTGGTGGTGAGATAGCTGTAGAAAGCACCGCAGGTGCTGGTACAACATTTACTGTTTCGATATCTCAGGAAATGCCTGATGTGAATGGTAAGCCAATTCCGCTTAATGAGAACACTATCGATAGGATATCTCGTGAAGAAGCTGAAAAGATGTGGGCTCCTGATCTTCATGTTCTTTTAGTTGATGATGTTGAGATCAGCCGAAATGTAGCACTTGATGTCATTTCTGCTATGGAGATCAAATGTGATACTGCATCAAGTGGTCTTAGTGCCATAGATATGGTCATGAATAACGATTATGATCTGGTATTCATGGATATCGCTATGCCTGTTATGAATGGTATCGATTCTCTTAAAGAGATCAGAGATCTTTCTGGTAAGAAGTACAAAACTCTTCCTGTAGTTGCTATGTCGGAAGATGTTATCGGTAAGAATCGTGAAGACATAATCAGCGAAGGTTTTGCTGATGTTGTTCTTAAACCGTTCGACATAACAGTACTTGCTGGAATACTTCAGAAACATGTTGATCCGCTTAAGATTAAGTTCAGATCTAATGATGTTACTCAGTACATTTCCGAGTCAAGATACAGCGAAGGTCTCAAGAAACTCGAGGACTTCTTTGATGTTGCGGGCGTTCTGGAGAGAATCGGTGGAAGTATCGATGTTTACAACCGAATACTTACAACGTTCTATAATCAGAATAAGAATGCTAATGCAGAGCTAAGAGCGAGATTTAATAACGATTATCGTGGCTTCAGAAATAAGATTCACAACATAAGAAATGGTTGCCAGAATATAGGTGCTGTTGAGGCGGCTGAGATCACTCTCAGAATTGAAAATGCCATCAATCTCGGCAACAAATCATATGTCAGAGAAAATATGAATCTTGTATTTGATTGCGTTAAGGTTATAAATGAGTACATCGAGGAATACCTGGCGTTTATTGAGAAGGCCAAGGGCGTTACCGATGAAGAGTATGCTGCAAAGCATAAGAATTCTTCAGCAACAAGCATTCCGGGAGATCTCGGACTTCCAGTTGAAGAGGAAGAACCTGCATTTAAGGAATCTGAAGAACTTAAAGATATTGGAAATCTTGATGATTCACCTGAACTTGGTGACGAAGATGTATCTGAGGAACCTATCCTTGAAGAGGAGCCTGAAGAAGAATTCGATGATCAGTCACAAATCATCAATATCAATAAGCTCAGAGTTATGCGTGAAG
>JAFYHN010000102.1 GCA_017539165.1 Eubacterium sp. | reverse complement strand
TCAAGGCAAATACCGCAAAGGAGTTAAATGAAATGCCACAAATCAGTAAAGTCGTGCGCGACAAAGATATAAAGCAGGTATCGCGCATAGATGACTTAAAACCTGCAACAGAAAAGGCAGTTCCCAAGACTGTTCCTAAGATTACAGAAACCAAAGAAACTACCGTTAATCCGGCATTAACCGCACAAATGAATGCGGCAAGACGATCCGGCATCGCAGCCATCAGGCATGCACGAACTGCTTCTGACAATTCAGATCAAACTGAAGATCAGGAAGCAATCGAGAAACTTGAAGCCTCCGCTCGCAACGCGGCTGCAGATTCAGCTGATGCTGCTTTAGACGCTAAGGATGCTCTTAAACGTCAGATCAAGAAAAAACGGCCTGACATCAAGAACACAAAGGATATTAAGGTCGGAACACGCACTATCCGTAAGGTTGATTCAAAAGTGGCTCATAAAAGTGCGACGGAAGCCTCAAAAGTGGCTATGAAAAGTGCAACTGAAGCTGCAATGGAAGCAGCTATTGTCTCTCAAAAAGTTGCTACAGCTCGCAAGACTGAGCGCCTCGCCAAGAAATCCGCTGAATGGGTCAAAAAGATCGTTAAGGGTATTGTCAATGCTATTAAGAAGCTCTTAAGTGCCATTGGTGCTGCTTCTGTCCCTCTCCTTCTGATACTTGTTTTAGCTGGTTCGATTGCTGCCCTGATTGCTTCCGCTTTTGGCATCTTCTTCGCTGGTGATCAGTCTGGAGAAAGTACCAGGACTCTTCGAGAAGTCGTTATGGAAATCAATTCAGAGTATCTCGCAACCATAGATAACATTGAAAAGACTGTCACCCATGATGAAGTCACCAAAGAAGGTTACAGCGCTTCCTGGCCTGATGTCCTATCCGTATACGCTGTATACGTCACTACTAAGTCTGACGGTGCGACAGATGTGGTCCATATTACTGATGACCGCGTCAAGATCCTCAAGGATATCTTCTGGCAGATGACTACAGTCACCTATACTACAGAAGTTAAGACGGAAACAAAGAAAGTGCCAGATCTCGATGCGGATGGCAATCAGAAGAAAGATAAAGATGGCAATCCGCTCTACAAGGATGAAACTACTACCAAGACTATCCTTCACATCAAGATAAGTCACTTGTCGGCTGCTGAGGAAGCTAATAAGCTCTCATTCAATGCCGAACAGAAGGCTCAACTCAACGAGCTGTTGGATACCAAGAATGCTTCCTTATGGGCTGAGATCCTTCGAGGAGTGGGTTTAGGGTCTAACGAGCTCGTCAATCTTGCCCTTTCTCAACTTGGAAACAAAGGTGGTGAAAAGTTCTGGCGATGGGCCGGCCTCAGTAAACGCTGTGAATGGTGTGCCCTTTTCGTATCTTGGTGCGGAGATCAGACGGGACTCAGGGCTGCAGGACAGGTTCCATACTTCTCTTTTGTCTCAGATGGTGTCTCATTCTACAAGAACAAGGGCAAGTGGATCGATGGCTCAGAAGTCAACAGTTCCAACTGTGACAAGCTCATTCAGCCAGGTATGATTATCTTTTTTGACTGGGAACCGGATGGTAAGCCGAATCACGTTGGTATCGTCACAAAGGTTTCTGGCGGTTATATCTATACCGTTGAGGGAAATAAGAGCGATGCTGTGGCTGAAGGTACTTACTCGGCTAATAGCAATAAGATATTCGGTTTTGGCGTTGTTGGATAACGTTACAAACACGTAGTCACTAAATGTTTACAAACAGCCCTCAGACTGCCTATTACGGCGGTTTGGGGGCTTTTTTGTTTTGCGAATTGCGGTTGTATGCCAAGAGCACAATGTCAAAAAATATATATTTATTATATAATTAATGAGTGCTTGTGATTCAACTGTTTGTGCAAAGTGTCAAGTGTCCCAATAATGGGCTATCCCTTTTGCTAGAATCCAAGTAACTCGAGTTGATTGGAAGGAATTATCGTATCTATGAATCGTTGCGATGATTACAAAGGCAGTTTGACGAGAGAACAGTTTTTGTTCTATGAGATTCGCGTTGCAGCTAAATTAGTAAATGAAGGCTGCACAAAGCAAGAGGCAACTGAAAGGATTATCAGTGATAATTTGTTCCAGTTCCCCACAGAGAAAATGATTGCATCTATCGCCGGTACTTGTTTCAACAGAATTGAGGTGCTTAATTCTGAGGCATTAGTCAGAGAGCTGGCTGAAGCAACCGCTGAAGATGCAAAGTTGGTCAATCTTTATGCGATGATGCGTACAAATAAGATTGTATGGGATTTCATGATTACTGTTATCGGAGAAAAATATCGCACACAGGATCTGTCATTTAATCAAAGCGATCTTAACCTTTTCATGATGAGACTTCAGGAACAAAACGATGATGTTGCATCTTGGAGTGACTCTACTATTGGAAAAATAAAGCAAGTCTTAAGAAAATCTTTAGTCGAGGCAGGTTATCTTGACTCAATAAAATCGACAGATCTTAACGCTGTGCTTGCAAATTATGAATTGATAGATGGCATAAAGGCCAATGCTGATTTTGAAGCTCTTAGTGCTTTCAACTATTTTGGATAAGCTTGAGGAGGAAAAATGTCAGACATTATTAGCAGACTAGAAAAAATTAATGATCGTATATCGGAAGATTCTTTTCTTGCGAATAAAGGGTTATCCAACGAAGTTGGAATTCATGTATTTTGCTATGACCCCCAAGATGAAATCATTGTCAGAACTTTCTTCGAGAAGTTAATCAAAGGTAGTACAGATAAGAAATACAATCTAATTGATCGGGATCTTTATCGCATCTTTATGGATATATGTGATGAAAAGAGGATTACAGCCAGTATTCAAAAGATGGAAGAAACCAAAGGCAAAGATGTTCTTAAGAGCAAACTTGAGAATGTTGCTACTCCAGAAGCTTTTGTTGAGAAACTGAAGTATGAGCCACATAACTATGGCGACATACTTTTGTTAACTGGCATTGGCAAGGTTTATCCGTTTATGAGGGCCCACAAGATTCTTGATAACATACAGCATGTATTTGCTGATATCCCGATACTTATGCTATATCCGGGCAAATGGGATGGTCAGACACTTGAGTTGTTTGGCAAGTTTGAAGATGGAAATTACTACAGAGCATTTAATTTGATATAAGAGGAGGCTTCGAGCATGCTATTACGAGATATCTACAAGAATGATATTGATAGAAACATTAACGGCGTAATTAAGGTTGCGCAGGATGACGAAGTCAGTATCAAGCAGGAATTGACAGAGTACGTAATTACTCGCGAGTTGCGAAAACACTTCAATACATTTCTCAATAATTACGAGAGATCGATAGATGAGCCAACCGATAAAATTGGTGTTTGGATCTCCGGCTTTTTTGGAAGCGGTAAATCTCACTTCCTTAAAATGCTTTCATATCTCCTCTCAAACAAAGTAGTTGCCGGTAAGAAGGCTGTTGATTACTTTCAGGATAAATTCGATGATCCCATGATGTTCAGCCAGCTTGAAAAGTGTGCATCAATTCCAACAGATGCAATTCTCTTCAATATCGACTCAAAGAGCCCGATTAATAAAGATGCTACAGCTATCCTTCGTGTATTTGCAAAGGTCTTCTATGAACATCTGGGCTTCTATGGTACTGAACTCAAGGTTGCTAAGCTCGAGCAGTTCATCAGTAAACAAGGAAAAACAGAAGCATTCAAATCAGCTTTTGAATCTGTTAATGGACAGTCTTGGGATGACGCAAGAGATTCTTTCTCCTTCTTTGAAGATGACGTAGTGCAGGTCCTTCAGGATGTTCTAGGAATGAGTGAGACATCTGCTAGAAATTGGTTCAACGGCGAAGAGACAGGTGAACTCTCAATTGATCAGCTTGTTGATGAGATTAACGACTACATCAATTCTCGTGGCAAGGATTATCGTCTCTTGTTCATGATCGACGAAGTCGGTCAGTATATCGGTTCTGATGGTAATCTTATGCTTAATCTTCAGACTATCGTTGAGGAAATTGGTACAAGATGCCATGGACGAGTATGGGTTATGGTTACAAGTCAAGAGGCCATCGACTCCATTACCAAGATCAGTGGTGATGACTTTTCGAAGATTCAGGGAAGATTTAATACCAGACTTAGCCTGTCATCTTCTTCTGTTGATGAGGTCATTAAGAGAAGAATTCTTGCTAAGACTGATATAGCTGAGCAAATGCTCAAGATGAAGTATGGCGAGAACGACTCGGTTCTCAGGAACCTTTTTACATTCAACGGAGCTGTACTTGACCTTAAGGGCTATGATAGTGAACTCAATTATGTTGAGACTTATCCTTTTGTACCTTACCAGTTCAGACTTATGCAGAATGTCCTTGCAGAGATTAGAAAGCATGGCAACTCCGGAAAGCATTTGTCCGGTGGTGAGCGATCCATGCTCTCAGGTTTCCAAGAGGCAGCGCAGGCTATCGAGGAGAAAGATGAGAACTCTTTAGTCCCATTCTATCTGTTCTACAACACAGTTCATACATTTCTTGAAAGTTCAATAAGACGAGTTATCGATAGATGTCAGGAAGCTGCAGATAACAATGATGGTATCAAGCAGTATGATGTTTGTGTTCTGAAGCTACTCTATCTTATTAGATATGTAAACGATATCAAATCAAACATCGACAACATCACTACTCTTATGGTAGAGGAGATCAATGCTGATAAGATCAATATGCGTCAGCAGGTACAGGAATCACTCGACAGATTGTATTCTCAGAACTATATCTCACGCAGTGGCGATCTCTATATGTTCCTTACTGATGAAGAGCAGGATATTGCACGCGATATCCGCAATGTTCCCATTAACAGTTCTGAAATCACTCAAAAGATGATAGAAATCATCTATGGTGACCTCTATCCCAGCAAGAAGTTCAAGTATGACAAGTACGATTTCGAGTATGATCAGCTCGTCGATGAGGCTATCAACGGCTCGTTAACGGGCGCAATTAAGCTCAGATTCCTTACTGTTGCTTCTGATATGTACACTTCTGCAGATCAGGCATTGATCCTTAAGTCATCACAGAATGAGGCTATTATCAAACTTTCTGACGAGTATCCATACTTTGAAGAAATCGAGAATGCTCTCAAGATTAGAAAGTATGTCAAGAGCAAGAATGTTGCTCAGCTGCCGGAAGCGATTCAATCTATTATCAGAGAAAGACAGCAGCAAGCTAGCGCCTACGAGAAGCGTGCTAAGGAACTTATCGAAAAAGCTATTGCCTCCGGAACTATATTTGCTGCCGGAGATCGTGTAGAGAGCAAGAGTGGCAATGCAAAGGCTACGATTGATGATGCCCTTTCTTATCTTGTTGACGGTGTCTATACAAAGTTGAGCGATGTTAAGAAGATGGTTTCAACGGATATGGACATCCTTGATATTCTCAACGACAAGCAAGAAAAGCTTTCTGGATATAAGAGCCCTAACGCAGACGCATTAAGCGAAATTGATTTGTATCTTCAGATGCAGGAAGGAAAGCACCTTCCTACTTCTATGGGAGATCTTCAGAAGCGTTTCAAGAATATACCCTACGGTTGGCGTGAAATTGATATTGCTGCACTCGTTGCTGAATTGATCAACGAACAAAAGGTGCAGATTACTTATAGTGGCACTGTTATTCAACCGGATGACAGGAAGATTCCTGACTATCTAAGAAAAAAGACAGAGATTGATAAAACAATCGTTGCTAAGAGACATGCTATTGAGCCTGCTCTTATGGAGACTGTAAGAAAGATTCTGAAGGAATACTTCAATATCATGGATATTCCGCAAGACGAGGATGGTCTTATCAAGTTCATTACAGATAACTTTAATGAGCAGAAGCAAGCGCTAAATGATCTTTTATCATATTACTCAGCAGGAAAGTATCCTGGAAAGGATATTGTTGAGAGTGGAGTCAAGCTTATTGATGAGATTCTCAGTCAAAGAAAGGACAATACTGCTCTTCTGACAGCAATCAAAAAGAAAGAAGATGATTTACTTGATCTAAATGAGGATCTTGCTGAGGTTCGTTCATTCTTCAAGAACCAGCGTAACATCTTTGATGAAGCTACAAAGCTTGCAAATAAGATGGAAAAGGAAGAAGAATACATCAAGGCAGATATTACTGCGGTTGATTCTCTGATGGAAATTAACGAAATCCTTGCTCTTGCAAAGCCCTATAAGCGCATATCTGAGCTTCCTACACTGATACAGAAGGTCGAGAAAAGTTATGATGAACTTCTTAATCTAAAGCGTAACGAGGTATATGAAGAGATAAATGCTGCTAAGGCAGAGGTAGAAACTCTTTCGGAAGACAAGAAAGAGATTCTAGAGGTAGCAAATAGTGATTTCAATCAAAAGGTCAATCAAGCTACATCAGCTGAGACTATAACTCAGCTTGATGCTATGAAGCCTGCGATTCAGACTCTTAAGCAATACTACATCAAGATGCTTATGACTAAGCCTTCACCCAAAGAAGATACGCCTCCGGTTAACTATAATGAGACGACCAGAGCTACAATTCTTCCTGCCGCTAACCTTAAGTCAGAGGCTGACATTGATGCATATGTAAGTAAGCTTAAGCAGAAACTCTTAAAAGAACTCGAAGGTTATGATGAGCTCCATTTAATCTAATGTAAATAGAGGATTGAGAACTATGGCACGACTTATTTCAGATAAATACGAAGCATGGAAGAAAGAATGTGAAGAGCGCTTTCTAAAATTAAAACAGAACGAGGAGAAACTCAATCAAATCTTTATTGGTATATATGGCCTTCAGGATGAATTGACGTCAGACGTGGCAGATAAAGATGTTACTGTTCACATGGTCTATGACTCTAAAGATGACGTTGCAGAGTCAATGAAATCAAGCAATTATGCAAGAACACTTCGTGATGAAATTGTTTCCCTTATAAGTTACGCTGTGGGTTGTATGTTTGGTAGATACTCAATTGACACTGAAGGTTTATGCTATGCTGGCGGCGAATGGGACATCTCAAAATATAAGACAATCATACCAGATGCAGACAATATTCTTCCTATCTGTGATGACGATTACCTTGAAGATGATCTTACCCTTCAGTTTATTGATTTCGTAAGAAAAGTTTACGGTGAAGAAACACTAGAACAGAATCTTCAGTTCATAGCCGATGCTCTTGGTGGTAAAGGCACATCAAGAGAAGTAATTAGGAACTATTTCTTAGATGGTTTCTATTCTGATCACCTTAAAATATATCAGAAAAGACCGATTTATTGGTTATTTGACAGCGGAAAGAAGAATGGTTTCAAATGTTTGATCTACATGCATAGATATCAACCAGATACAATTGCCCGTATCAGAACAGATTATATTCACGAGATGCAGAGCCGTTATAGAACTGCTATTGACGGCTTAGAAAAGCAACTAGAAAGCGCATCTGGCAGCGAGTATGCAAAAGCAACCAAACAGCTCAATAAGCTTAAGGATCAGGAACTTGAACTCATCAAATTTGAGGAAAAGATTCATCACATTGCAGATCAGATGATATCAATTGACCTTGATGATGGTGTCAAAGTAAATTATGCAAAGTTTGAAGATGTTTTAGCAAAACTCAAGTGATGGTGGTGGGACTATGAATAAGACAGCAATAAAGAACTATGCTATTTGGGCAAGAGTTAATCTTATAGAGGCAGCAAAGCAAAGAGCATATCAGTATGAGATCACCAAAGAGAAAATAACGGATGCAGGTGCAGATATTGTCGCCGGTAAGCCTCTTACCAAAGATGAGAAAGAACAAAGAAGGCAGCTCATTGATCAGATCAAACTCAAAGGGTTTGATCAGGTCATGGAAGAGGTTGCCTTTACTTGGTTCAACCGATTTATTGCACTTAGGTTTATGGAAGTTAACGGTTATCTTCCAACAAAGATCAGAGTCTTCACTGATGCTGAGGGTAATTTCAAGCCCGAGATTCTTAAGGAGGCTCTTACGGTTGAGTTGTCTTTAGACAAAGCACGAGTAATGGAGTTGCTTGAGAAACAAGAAAATGAGGAACTATATAAGATGCTTCTGATTGCTCAGTGCAATGAACTGAGCAGTGGCCTTCCAAATATGTTCGAGGTCATCTCAAACTATACGGAACTTTTGTTCCCTAATAATCTTCTTAAGGAAGACAGTATCCTTGGTGAAATGGTTAATTCCATTCCCGAAGAAGATTGGACTGATGAAGTTCAGATTATTGGATGGCTCTATCAGTACTATAACAGTGAACTTAAGGATGAAACGTTTGCCCTGCTAAAAAAGAATGTAAAGATTAGTAAAGAAAGAATCCCTGCAGCAACACAGCTTTTCACTCCTGATTGGATTGTAAGATACATGGTTGAGAACTCTTTGGGTAGACTCTGGTATGAAGGTCATCCTAATGACGAGATCAAGAAAGATTGGAAATACTATCTTGATGAAGCTCAACAAGAACCGGAAGTTGAAGAACAACTAAAAAAATTACGCGAGGAATATAAGTCTATTAAGCCAGAAGATATTAAGGTAATAGATCCTTGTATGGGATCTGGACACATCCTTGTATATGCTTTTGATGTTCTGATGCAAATCTATACATCTGCAGGCTGGTCTGAAAGAGATGCGGCTGAATCAATCCTTGAGAATAACCTGTTTGGTCTAGATATTGATGATCGTGCCGGACAGTTGGCCTATTTTGCTGTAATGATGAAGGCAAGGAAGTTTAATCGCAAAATCCTTACGAAGAACATCAGACCGAAAGTCTACTCCATTATGGAAAGCAACAATGTAAAGATTGAAGCATGGCAGAGACTCGGTCCTGAGGAATATATAGCAAGAAAACTTGTTCAAGATTTTACAGATGCCAAGGAATACGGAAGTGCTCTTAATCCTTCAGTAACAACAGCAGAACTTCAGGCATTAAGGAAGCGCCTCGATGATATTGATGAGATGTCTACAGAAGGCAATCTGCTTGATGTTATTCAGTCTGACGAGATAACAAGGCAGCTTTACCCACTTGTTGAGCTCGCTGAGGTTATGCTTCTGAAGTATGATGTCGTTGTTACTAATCCTCCGTATATGGGAAATGGAGGTATGAGTGGGAATCTGTCTGAGTTTGTAAAAAAGTACTATCCCGACAGTAAAAGTGATTTGTTTGCTGTCTTTATTGAAAAATGCAGATTATTGTCTAAGCAACTTGCTTTTCAGGCTATGATAACTCAGCATGCGTGGATGTTTCTATCTAGCTTTGAAGATCTTCGTAAAGAGGTTTTATCGAATGACATAATTAACATGGTTCATTTAGGCGCTAGAGCTTTCGATGAAATCGGAGGAGAGGTTGTTCAAACTACATCTTTCGTGCTAAGGAAAGCCCAAATAAAAGACTATTCTTCAACTTATTGCAGATTGTTAAATGCTCCCAGTCAGGATGAGAAAGAGAAGGAATATTTGAGTGGTAGAAATAGATTCACTTCAAAGAATGATAATTATACTTCTATTTCAGGTTCCCCCATTGCTTATTGGGTAAGTAATAGTCTATTAGAAGCTTTTAGAGAATCACCCATGCTTTCTAGTATTTGTGAGCCAAAACAAGGTTTAATCACTGGTGATAATAACACTTTCCTAAGGTTATGGTTTGAAGTAAATAATTGTAATGTTGCATTTCAGTATTCTCCTTCAAAGAAGTGGTACCCGATCAATAAGGGTGGTGAGTTTAAAAGATGGTACGGCAATCGAGATTATATTCTTAATTGGGAAAATGATGGAAAAGAAATTAAAAATTTCAAGGATGAAAAAGGAAAACTGCGATCTCGTCCACAGAACTTAGATTACAATTTCAGAAGTGCTCTTAGTTGGTCGCTAATTACTACAACAGGTTTTTCTGTCCGATTATTTGATTCTAATTTTGCATTTAATGTTGCAGGAATATCTTGTTTTCCTGATGAGAGTATTCAGAGTTATCTACTGGCATTGCTCAACAGCAAGATTGTTGATGAAATAACAAAGATTATTAATCCGACATTAAATATGAATGTTGGTGATGTGGCGCGTGTTCCTATTAAAATTGACGAACAGCAGAAAACAATTGTAGATCAACTTTCAAACGAATCTGTGGAACTCTGTAAAGCTGACTGGGATTCCTATGAAACATCATGGGACTTTAAGAAGAATCCTTTAATTTGAGGTTATAGACATGGGAAATGATGTAATAAGGCTAAAATTGCTAGAGAAGTTCGAAGCTCCGCTGCCAGAGTTTTACCAGCGACGAATTGTTTTCTGGCATGATGAGGAGCAATCATTTGAGGAAATCGTTGACGAGATTGATATTCCTGATGTCAAAGTACTCAAACTAACCGGGAATAACAATTTCTATGCTAAGAAGTTGTTATCAATGGAAGATACCACATCAAATTTTCTCGTTTACGATCCTTGTACCTATGCTGACATTAAAGATAACTGGCTTCTTGATATTGAACTTTACAGTGAGTCATTCAGAGCTGATTTATTGTCCATGACAATGGATGAATTAAATGTCGATCAAAATGCCAATATGCGCAGATTGATGAAACAATATAAGAAGTTCTTTGAAAACAAGGAACGTGTTGCAAAACTGAAAACTTTTGATTCATCATATACCAGTGCCGGTCAACTTCACATTGATATTATGGCTGTTCTGGCTGGATCATCTGTAAACACACCAGCTGGAATAATTAGATCTGTCCTTTTGGCTGGACTTGAAGAGAATGAAACCATTGAGAATATCGAAAAGTTTGGTGATATAAATGCATTTTGGAGCTTGGTAAACAAGTATGTTGGCTATGAGCATACAGAGAATGATACAATTCTCGATTTAGCTTCGCATATCTTCCTTACTGCCCTTTCTTCAACAATGGCTGATAGCTTCTTCAGAGGATTAGAGAAATATGTTTCTTATGGCCATCAAACTACTTGTTATTCAATGGTAAATGAGTGGATCCACTCTGAAGATGATCAATTATTCTTCCCTATTTGTACTGAGATTGAGAATCATTGTGAACTCTATGAGCGTTTTACTAAGGTGGATATTACAGACTTGTTAGATACTGAGATATTCCCTTGCATCAATGAGTCCATTCTTTCTCGTTTTATGGATCAAATCTCATTCAATATCATTAAAGTGGATGAGATTATCCAGACCGTTGAGAAGAAAAGAACTCAAAAATGGTATCACAGAGTTGAAGGTTATTTTGACGGTCTCATGCAAGCTGCTAATATGCAAAAGTTCTATAACGATCATATTACCGGCTTCCATGAAGCAAATTATAAGGATATGTGGAAGAACTATGAGAACGAATATTACCTTATGGATTCTTACTACAGATCCTTCTTCCGTGCTTTTGGTCTAACGCTTAAAAATTCAAATCTGAGAATTGAGGATTCATTCAAGGGTGCAGCAGATTATATTGAGAACCTTTACAAGAATTCTTATCTGACACCCCTTGCTTCCAAGTGGACTTCTCTTACTAAAGATGAACTGGCAACAGGTCCTAAACTCGGAATGCTTGATAATCAGAGATCTTTCTACTCATCAAATGTTGCGCCTCTTCTTTCTGGCGGTGGAAGAGTGTTTGTTATCATATCAGATGCTTTTCGATATGAAGCGGCATATGAACTTAAGGATAGATTAACTCGTGATACTAAGGGTAATGCTGAGATTAAAGGTGTTCAGAGCATCTTACCATCTGTTACTAAATATGGTATGGCAGCATTGCTTCCTCATACAAAATATGAGGTTGTTGACGGAAAGACTATCCTTTGTGATGGTGCTCCCACTGACGGTACTGCAAATAGAGATAAGATCCTTAAGGCAAAGACTCCTGAGAGTGTAGCTATTACTTACAAAGATTTCCTTGCTATGAAACAAGCTCAGAAGCGTGAAATGGCTGCGGGAAAGAATGTAATTTACATTTACCACAACGTTATTGATGCTACTGGAGAAGCTGGTGTTACCGAAGATAAGATTTTTGAAGCTTGTGAAGAAGCAATCGACGAGATCTTCAACTTGGTAAAGACTATTTCCAATGACCTTAGCGGTACAAACATACTTATAACATCAGATCATGGCTTCCTTTATTCATACAAGAAGCTTACGACAAGTGATAAGGCAGAAAAAGACTACGTTAAGGGACTCCTTATTGAGACAGACAGAAGATACATCATTACTGATAAGGCAGATGATGCTGAACATGTAATCGTTGTTCCTATGAATGATTACCATTCAGACTTCTATGTTATGATCCCTCAGGATATCATCCGATTTAAAACCGGTGGTGGAATGAACTATGTTCATGGCGGTGCTTCACTGCAGGAAATGATGGTGCCGGTCATCACTTTTAAGAATGTCAGAGCTACTTCTAAGAAGTTCGTTGAGAATACAAAAGCAACAATTGAGTTGACCAGTTCTTCGCGCAAGGTAAGTAATAGTATCTTTACTCTGAACTTCTATCAGAAGGAACCTGTAGGCGGTAAGGTCTCTAAGGCAGATTACGAAGTATATATGTCTGATGCTTCTGGCAATGCTGTAAGTGATAGACAGACGATCATTGCTGATAAGACTAGTGAGAACGGATCAGACAGAATGTTCCACGTAAGGGTTACATTGAAGGGCCAGGAGTTTAAAAAGACTGATACGTATTATTTGACAATAATCGAAAAGGGTACGACTAACGTACTTGATCGAATTGAGTACAACATAGATATCGCTTTTGCTGGTGATTTTGATTTCTGATATTGGGAGGCAATATGGACGAGCTAGATAGAAAAATACTTGATCAGTTTGCTGGTAAGGTCGTTAGAAAAGATCTAACTTCTCTTCTTAAGAAAGGCGCGAACGTGCCTACTTACGTGCTTGAGTACCTTTTGGGCATGTATTGTTCAACAGATGATGAAGAAGTAATTGAGGAAGGTATTAAGAAGGTTAAGTCAATACTTACCGAGAACTATGTCCGCCCTGACCAGAGCGAATATGTTAAGTCAAAGATTCGTGAAAAGGGTCAGTATACTATCATTGATAAAATCAAGGTTCGTCTCGAAGAACGTGAAGATATCTATGTAGTTGAATTTACCAACTTAAGAATATCTCCGTTTGAAATTAATAGTGATCTCGTTGTATCAAACGAGAAGCTCTTGGTTGGTGGAATATGGTGCATGCTTAAAATCGAATACACCACTGATGAAGAGGAAGAAAATGGAGAGGATTACTTTGAAGCTGATTTCGATACCGGAATTGGCTTAAAGAAGTCTCAGAAAAAGAAGAAATCAAAGTATGATTCTCCATTCCAAATTGTATCTTTAAAGCCAATTCAGATGCCTAATCTTGATCTTCAGGAATTACGTGACTCTCGTGCTGATTTTACTTCTGAAGAGTGGAAGAATCTCGTGCTTAGATCTGCTGGCTATGAGCCTACAGAGCTTAACGACAAAGAAAAGTTGCACTATCTTCTCAGATTCGTCCCGTTCATTCAAAAGAATTACAATCTTGTTGAGCTGGGACCTCGAGGAACAGGTAAATCTCATGCATATAGTGAGCTTTCACCTTACTCTATCCTCATGAGCAGCGGAACTACGACAGTTTCAAATATGTTTTATAACATGGCATCTCGTAGAGTTGGTCTCGTCGGGAACTGGGATTGTATCGCTTTTGATGAGGTCGCAGGAATTACTTCCACCAATGGTGATATGGTTCGGATTATGAAGAACTACATGGCCAATGGTACCTTTGCTCGAGGATCTGATTCTATCAGTTCCGACGCTTCTATTGCGTTTGAAGGCAATACATTTAGAAGTGTTGCTGATATGATGCGTACCACTAACCTGTTTGAACCCTTCCCTGAAGGATTTAATAACGATTCTGCTTTCTTTGACAGAATTCATGCGTATCTCCCTGGCTGGGAAACTCCAAAGCTTAGAGCTAGCCTGTTTACAAAGCGCTTTGGTCTTATTACGGACTGCTTTGCTGAGTTCTGTCATGCAATGAGAAAGTATGACTTTACTAACCTTTTCGGAGAATACTTTGAGCTGAACACCCGTTTCAATACAAGAGACGATACAGCTGTCAGACGCACATTCTCTGGCTTAGCCAAGCTCTTGTATCCTAATGAAGTTATGACAAAGGAAGAGACCCGTCTTCTCCTTGAGTATTCAATAGAATGCCGCAGACGTGTTAAAGAACAGCTCCGAAAGATGAATCCGTCTGAGTTCAGCGACGTTGACCTTGGATATATTGATATTGAGACTGGCAAAGAAACAATCGTATATCTTCCTGAAGAAACAAGCGGTTCTCTTATTCCTGAATCTTCTGTTGATGCAGGTTATGTATATGCCGTCGGTAACTCAGTAGACAATAAAGTTGGAATATATAGGCTTGAGAATAAGCTTATTTCTGGTTCCGGCAAATTCAGTTCAAGAAATGTCGAAGGCCTTTCCGGAGCTCCTAAGGCCGTAATGGACAGCCTTACAGCTGCATTTAATTACTTTTCCGAGAAAGCTGCGAGTATCGTTGACAGGCGTTCTTATATTTTCGATTATAGCCTGTATTTTAATGATCTTCAGAATAGAGGCGTTAGTGAAGAAGTCTCTGTAGCTGAAGTTGTAGCTTTGTTCTCGGCGTTAATTGGTAAACCTGTTATGAACTCGTTGATTATTTGCGGACGAGTAGTTATGTCTGGAACGATGATGCCTCTAACAACTGAGCTTGATGAGATCCTTGTTGCATCTATTAATGCTGGAGCTAAAACTATTCTCTTACCTTCAGATAGTGAGGATAAATATCAGACATTATCGAGAGATATCAAAGGTGGCATAACACCTATCTTCTATTCAACTCCGGTAGAAGCAGCTAAATTAGCTCTCAACATAACATCAGATGCTCCTGTAACTGTAGTTGATACTGCAGTTACAACAGAAGAAAAGGCTCCTGCTGAAGCTATTGTTCAGAATAATCCAATTGTTAAACAGGAAGAAGTACAGGAGCCAACGCTTGAAGTTAAGCAACGCGAAAGCGACGATCAAAGCAAAATCGAAACTGTGGTTGAGCCTAGCGTTCAGCCAGTATCTGTGTCAGAAAAAGTGGTAGAAGATACGCCGATAAACGTCGGTACCGATGATGACTCAGAAATCTTAGGACATAGCAATCCTCATCGTCATAGATAAAGTTTGGAGGTGAAACATTATGATTTTTAAAGAAGAAGGATTTAGACCTCTATATCATTTTGTTTGCGCCTTTGAACTAAACGATACTTTGCGTGAAATTGCAAAGGATTGTCCCGACGTAGATAAAGCTTCACATTTGGTTACATATGGATATATAGATCCGTCTGAAGGTCTGATGCTTGAAGTCCTCGGAGTAGGCAAACAAGCTCCGAAGTATTTCTATTTCAAGGACCCTTATCAAGGAAAGCGTATTTCGTTGCACGTATCCGACGTTGAATCTGTGGAGTTTTGTTTCTTCCCTAAGCTCGAACCTCGTTTCTATAATAAATATGCACCACGAATTGAAGAACTTAAGCAATATGATGTTTCTGAACAAGTTGAAGAAAGCAGAAAGTTTGGCTTCCTTGATGGATGTCGAAGTAATGAATACCCAGATGATGTCGAAGTATTGCTTATCAAAAAAGGGCTGAAAAAGGAAAAAGTCTGGGTAACAATTACCGGACTTGGTGATCATTGCTTTATTGGAAAGCTTCTAAATGAACCATTTCAGAAGTTTGGAATAAGCGAAGGCGATAGCATTACATTCTATGTTAGAAAAGTTGAAGGTTCTGACGATAAAGCTGAGTGTTATATCGATTATGATGAAGATGAAGGAAAAATACTCACAGCAAAAGATCTTGAGGATGGTTCTTTCCTAAAAAAACTCTTTATTGATGTTCACAAGAAAAAAGATGATAAGTTATTTGCATTTTTCTTAGCTGTTTTAAGGAGCAGTCGTGTTCTCATTCCGTGTGATGCTGAACTCAGTGACAATGCACAGAAGATATTAGATACACTAGATCAAGATGCTCCAATATCAGATGAAGTCTTTGACCAACTTAGCGCTGAGACATCTTTTATCCCAATTGAGTTACGTGCTGATTCGGATATTATTTTCCCGGTATTTACTACCGTTGATGAACTTGGTAACAAATTTCCTGGTGCATTCCTTTTGAGTGTTCCTTTTACTCGGGCAATAGAACTTGCCATGGAGCAAAAGGATTATTTTACTTGTATAGTAATAAACATCAATACTGACTCTATATCCATTGGCAAAGATTTATTTGAACCTATTCTAGGATTTAAACCACTATTTGAAATGGATGAGTCAACATCTGTCATATCCCCTAGTGAGTATGAGGATAACAATGATTCCGAGTCCATTCCATTAGGTTTGCAAGTTAGTCAAACAGATAATGGTATAGCATTATCTATTGGCAAAATGGATGTCTTTAACTATGCACTGTATCACTGTGGTATTCCTCCTATCCGAGATATCAGAATAGCTAATGTCACGGGATCACCACTAAAGGGCCTTTCCCTGCATATTTCCTCAGATTACGACTTCATTAATGACTACGAAGCCAACTTGCCTGACATACCCTCAGGTAAACCTATTGTGATTGAATCACCTAAAATAATAGTTCATGGCCAAAAACTTGCTGAACAAACAGAATTGAAAAATGCAAATATATCGGTAGATGTTTGTAAGGATGGTAAAGCTTTATGTAGCGTTAAGGGTGTAATGAAGGTTTA
Source organism: Eubacterium sp. (assembly GCA_017539165.1). Taxonomy (GTDB): domain Bacteria; phylum Bacillota; class Clostridia; order Lachnospirales; family Lachnospiraceae; genus Eubacterium_Q. Next base: position 6,861 of record JAFYHN010000102.1, on the reverse strand, counting down.
CGCATATGATCAATGGCCAGGAGGTGCTTCAGGCTATGAGATTCTGCCTGCATTTGTTATGCCAAACCATCCGATTATGCCTAAACTTATGCATGAAGCATCAGATCGACTGAAAAAATGGGGGAAAGCATCTTCTATTGAAGGTTATCAAGAAAAAGATCCTAATAGAGTAAGAGAATTAGCTGCAGCAGCTTATGCTGCTATTCAGAAATGCAATATAACTTATGCAAACCCACCGGCAAGTTTCTCGATGGGGCAACGAATAAGGACACCTGAAGTCATTATGGACCAGCATTTTGGCACATGTATGGATATGACTTTACTCTATGCTGCCCTTCTTGAATTGATGGGATTGCACCCTGTCTTAGTTATGCAAGAAGGTCACATATTTACGGGTGTATGGCTTAGAGAGCGAACTATAGATGAATTGGTTTCAGGCAATGTCCTGATTGACAGTGCAGACTACCTTATCAAGCGCACAGATAATGGTGCAGATGAACTGACATTTATTGAATGCACAAAAATGTGTTCAGACACAAGTGTCTCATTTGAAGATGCTGAGAAAATAGGTAAACTTGAATTGCTATCTGTTGAAAAGTTTAGAATAGCTATCGATGTAGCCATAGCTCGCGGACCAGCGCATAACATTACCCCTATTGATCCCCGCGTGAAGAATGGATCGGAATTTGTTGTAAACTGTACCGAGTTGGATGAGAAGGAAGTCACGGGAGCTCCCAAAAGTCTTGATATTTCTATAATAGATGATACCCCTACTGGCACTAAGAAGATTACTGGTAAGGTCGAATTATGGGAAAGCAAGTTATTGGATCTTAGCTTGCATAACATGCTATTAAATTTGCCTCATAACTCTTCTATTGAGCCTATTATGTCTTCTAAAATAAACGAGTTGGAAGATGCTTTGCACGATGGGCACGAATTTACCATAAACCCTGCTCCTGATTGGATATTAGGAGTTATGGTTACAGAAATTAATAAAAAGACAGGAAAAGAATCCAAGCCGATGCTTTGGATCGAAGCCGCCATTAAAGAAAACGGTGTATTTGAAATCACTGAGTGGCCAGCTGTTGAGGGTGATGATCGTGGCGAGAGAATACGGCAGGATTATCATAATCACAGCTTATACACATTCTGTACTCCCAAACAGGTAAATAAAGAGCTGACTTCTATTTACCGAGCTGCCCGCTCCTCACAGCAAGAAAATGGTGTAAGCAGCTTGTATTTGGCAGTCGGCTTGCTTAGATGGTATGTAGATAGCGAGACAAAAGAACCATGTTATGCTCCTCTCTTGCTGGTGCCTGTAGAAATCAGCAGGAAATCCGGTGATACAGGATATTCACTGCGAGCAAGGGATGAAGATCCGCATTTTAATGCCACGCTACTTGAAATGCTTAGGCAAAATTACAATCTTAATATCACCGGTTTGGATCCTCTTCCGACTGATGATCACGGAATTGATGTTAAAAAGGTTTTTAAGATAGTACGAAACGCTGTACTGTCTCTTCCTCAATGGGATGTTGTTGAAACTTGTGCTTTGGGTAACTTCAAGTTTGCTCAATTTGCAATGTGGAATGATATTCATACTGCTGGAGACAAGCTTAATAACAGCAAACTGGTCAGAAGTCTCATAAAGGGTCATGTGGACTGGGAACCTTCTATAAGATCTGATGTTGAAAAACTTTATCTTCCGGTTACCGTAGACGACACCCAGCAGAAAGCTATTATGATGGCGTCTGAAGGCAAGACCTTTGTTCTTCATGGGCCTCCAGGTACAGGTAAATCTCAAACAATCACTGGCATGATAGCTAATCTTATGGCTCAAGGTAAGACCGTATTGTTTGTTGCTGAAAAGAAAGCGGCCCTCGATGTTGTAGAGGATCGTCTTAATAAGCTAGGCATCAATGATTTCTGCCTCGAACTTCATTCAGATAAAGCAGATAAAAAGCATGTTCTTGAAAGTTTTGATAATGTTTTAAAGAGAATGTCTCCTGCTACAACCGATTATGAAGAATATAGTGCTAAAACTCAGATCAGCAGGAGCAAAATTGATGAGTATGCTGAACATCTCCATAAAGTACATAACAGCGGGTATAGCCTTAGAAACCTCGTTGCTCTGTATGAAACAGTCAGGGATTGTGAAACCTATATTCCTTTTGATAGAGAAACAGTAGATCGATTAACTAAGGAAGAAATCAAAACTCATATACCACTGATTGAGCAATTAATCGATGCTGGCAGTGTTGTTGATGATGTTGCCAATACACCATTCCGTGAGATTGGCCTTAAATCCTATGATTCAGACGTAAGAAGCCATTTAAGACGTTATATTAGTGATTATGCCGATTCTCTTACAAGTGCACGCAATGCAGGAAATCAAGTTGCTAAGATTATTGGAGTTTCCGAACCTAAAAACAAAACCGACTTAAATGCTTTAGCAAGTCTTCTCAAACTGTTTAACGAGAACAAGAACACTAAGTCGATGTTTGTAAAACTACGTGGCAAGAGTGCTGAAGAAGTGCACGATTATCTTGATTTTGCGGAGCACTTACAATCTGATTATCAGTATCTATTACAGTATTGGAGACCTGAATTCCTGACCCTGAACATGGATGTATATCTATCCAAGTATAATGCTGCATGCAAAAGGATTTTTGGAAAAAGCAGCGCACAAGAGGCTGTCGCAAATGAAATGCGTGTATTTGCTTTATTTGGCTTCACTCATGATCAGATTCCTCAGTTAATTGAGCAGATCACTATATATCAGGATAATGTTCGAAAACTAAACGCTTTCTACAACAGTCTTTCAGATGATACAAAAGCACTCTTAGTTGAACTTCCTAATATGGACAGTTACCAAAGAGCTGTAGATATGTCTAAGGAATGTGAGAAGAAAGCGGAAGAATTCCCCGGTGGACTTGAAGCCATAACTAAACTTGCTCAAGACGATGCTAACAACCAAGCATTTAATAATCTCATTGAAGCTATAGCAATCCTGGATGAAAACGAAAAGCTGTTTAATGGTCTGCTTGAGAGAAAAGAACATCCGGACAATGATAATTGGTTTGATGCAGAACTAGGTTTCTGTTCTTTCATTTCAGAAAACATGCCGGAAATAAAGACATGGGGAGCATATAACTCTGTAAAGCAAGAATGTTACCGTTCTGGATTAGAACCCGTTGTGGCTGCTTACGAAAACGGTATGAATACTTCTATCATTATCGACGCTTACCGCAAAGGTCTGTATTATGCCTTGATTTATTCGATAATAGATAATGATGATGTGTTAAGTTGCTTTTCTGGTTCTACGTTTAACAGTGCTGTCGAACAATTTAAAAAACTTGATGAGAAATTATTGACACAAACCAAGAAAGAGATAGCGTATATTCTTTCAAAAAATATGCCAACTCCCACAGATTCACCTACAATAGGAATGGAACTTAACCTTTTGCGTAAAGCAATTGGCAGTAATGCTCGTGGAATGACTATAAGGACTCTATTTGAGAGAATTCCTAATATCTTGCCGAGACTATTCCCCTGCATGCTTATGAGTCCTAATTCTGTTGCTCAGTACTTGGAGCAAAAAGAGGGGCTGTTTGATGTTGTAATATTCGATGAGGCATCGCAATTGCCGACCTGCAAAGCCATAGGTTCCTTGTATCGTGCAAAAGATGCTGTTGTCGTAGGGGATCCCAAACAGATGCCACCTACCTCATTCTTCTCTGGCGGTGGTCCCGAAGTTGATGATCTCGCTTTGGATGATTTGGACAGTATTCTTGATGACGCTATTGCATTAGGTATTCCTTCACAGTTCTTGCAGTGGCACTATAGGAGTTTCCATGAAAGCCTTATTGCGTTTAGCAATATCACCTTTTATGGCAATAAGATGTATACGTTCCCTTCTGCCAATGATAGAGAAAAGCATGTAAAGACAGTATTTATAGATGGACAGTACAGCAAGAGCACTAACGTTAAAGAGGCTGAAGCTGTCGTTGAGGAAGTTGTAAAGCGCTTCAATAATCCGGATCTCAGGTCTCAATCTGTTGGTATTGTTACCTTTAATGCTAAACAGATGGAATTGATTGAAAACCTTTTGGCTAAGCAATGCGAGAACAATCCTGAATTAGACGCTTGGGTTAACGACAAAAAGAATCCCGTTTTTGTTAAGAATCTTGAGAACGTCCAAGGGGATGAAAGAGATGTAATCATTTTCTCTATTTGTTACGGACCAGACGAAAAGGGACATGTTTCTAACAATTTTGGACCAATCAATAGAGAAGGCGGCGGAAAGCGATTAAACGTTGCATTCTCTAGATCCAGAATAGAAATGGTCATATATACGAGCATGCATTCATCTGATATTAAGGTGAAAGATGATTCGTCCGATGGCGTAAGAGCTTTCTATTCTTTTATGAGATATGCTGAAGGAAACGAATTGAAGTCTACTGATGGACTTACTCGTGAGCGATTTGATCTTTCAAAGGCTGGAATCCTCCAGAGTATTTGTAGAACGCTTGATGATCATGGTTACAAATATGAAACTATGGTCGGTAAATCGGATTTCCGCGTAGATATTGCAATAGTAGACCCATATGATGAAACTAAATATATGCTTGGTGTGTTACTTGACGGAGATGGATATCGGATGATCAAGAATACCCGCGACCGTGAAGTCGCTCAGCCTGATACTTTACAGCGTCTTGGGTGGAAGCTGTGCCGCATATGGACTATTGACTGGCTTGATAACAGAGAAAAAGAAATCAACAAATTATTGGAACTGGTTGATTCACTTAGCGATGCTTCGAAGGAAGAATTTGCACGTAGACAAGCTGAGGAGGAGTCTCGTAAAGAAGCAGAACAGCAACAGGAGTCTTCTGATGAGTTATTGAGAGAAGAAATAGAGCGTCAGGCTCACGAGGTTCTTGAAGAATCAGAAGAAAATTCTGAAGAATTGCTTCGTATTAAGGAAGATGAGAAAGGATCTGATGACTAATGAAAGACGAAAACTCTCATTCTCGATACATTGTACGAACATCAAATAAACCCTCTCGAGAACAATTGCTCGTATTCCTTGAGAGTGAGGGCTATAGGTGCAATGAAGATGAAATCACCAACAGACAAATTGTGATGGATACAATCTATCCGGTAACGGTAGATACCGAGAATAAGGTATACAGTGTATTTCATACAACCACTAGTGCTGCAGCTGCTGTATCCTCTCATGCAGTTTTTGAAGAAGATGAATTTTATGTTCTGTTTAAAGGACCTATGGCTACTTATAACGAATACCTAGATGTCATTAAACGTCTGTTCCTTAAATACGATTATTCAGTCGAGGAAAGAGAAGAATTCTTTAGCAGATCAGATATACAAGAAATGCTAAAAAGTCATTATAGGGAATTCTGTGAAGGAATAGCAGGATGCGAGCCTAGAGCTACAGCAAATTGCCTTGATCTGATGTATGAATGAGTAAAAAGGAGATTTAGCTATGTTTAATGACAGACTTGAATTATGTAATGGTATTGTTGCTTCATTCAACGATGAACGTAACGTCTATATTTGTTATGTGCCTTGGCTTGGACGAGATATTGAAGTATGGCTTTCTGCTGGCGATTATGAAGACGACATTGAAATCCGTAGCCTTGAGAAAACATTTGAGAAGTTTTGGAACGATAAAAGCCAATTGCTAACTGCCAGTCAAGTTGACATTAAGGAAAAGGTAATTCCATACATAGTCAAAAAGAATGCATCGCTTAAGATACCACGATATAAAGAAATTACAGCAGATGATTTTGATGCAGATTATTGGTTAACAAGTATATATGTGTTATGTGATGTTGGCGGCGGTATTGGTGAGATTCAAATGAACTTTTATAAAGATGGTGACGAAGACAATGATAGTTTCTTTGTAAGTCGTGATCTTGAAAGCGGATTTCTAACATTCTATGTCGATATGGACATGATTACAGATGAGATCTAACGCAATCGCTCGCTATTGAGAATCAGAACCACCTGTCTTCTATAAAATCACACATGTTCAGCGTGATACCAAGGATATCGCGCATATCTCCTTCGTTAACATCAATCTCTGATAATTCCATGCCATCCGGGGTCTCTGTGATAGCCTCTTCGATGATGTCCTCGCCTTCTTTCCCAAACTCCTTTATGATTGCATCTTCCAGGAGTCGGAGATTGGTAAAATCTGTCACATACAAGTGAGCAAGGTTGATAAATGCGTCACGCAGCTCGTCTTCAGTGAGCTTGTTGTTAAAGTCTGTGAAGTAACGGATCTGTTCGATCCAGTTCTCTGAATGTGGTCTTTGCTGCCAGAACATATAGAGCCTCCTAATTTGCTGTTGATACTTCAAATATGAAGGCGCCGACCAATAAAATCAAGGAAAATGTGCTTTTGTGTCGAAAATTGAGACTAGTCTTAATTTTTGTTTGATATTTTGTTCTTCCCATCCCCAATTTTTCTCAGGTTTAGTCCCAATAAAGGAACACCACCCTCTGTATAATTCCAAGTGAAATGTAATCAGAATGACATATTAGTGATGTCAAATCTGGCAAAAAGGAGGTGGCGATAATGGCCAATGTAAAGAGCAATAAGATGATAAACAATTTGAGACCGATGTATGTGAAAGAAATACTGCTCGATCATACGGATGAGAATCACTTCATCACCGTTAATGAGATACTGGAGCTTCTCGATGCAGAATATGGTATTACTTCTACCCGTAAGACCTTGTACGAAGATATTGATCTTCTCTTGTCTGTAGGGCTTGATATTGAATGCATTAAAGGCAGACAGAACAAGTATCATATGCTGTCCAGGGATTTCGATAT
>JAFYHN010000101.1 GCA_017539165.1 Eubacterium sp. | reverse complement strand
TGTGGCATGGTATTTGGTTCTCTCTTAGCAGGGCCACCGCACTTAGGACATGTGCAGTTTACCCAGTCTTCTATAGCTGCAAGTGGAGACTCACCTGTACCTGTTGGCTCATATTTCTCAACATCAGGCAGTCTGAGCGGAAGCTCTTCCTCAGGAACAGCAACACATCCACACTTCTCGCAATGAACGATAGGAATAGGCTCTCCCCAGTATCTCTGACGTGAGAATACCCAGTCACGAAGCTTATAGTTTGTTGTAGCCTTTCCGAAGCCCTTCTCTTCTATGATCTTTGGAGCTTCTTTCTTAAGAACAGCAGACTCCATACCATTCCATTCTCCAGAATTAACCATGACACCTGATGCAGCAGTATAAGCCTCTGTCATCTCATTTCCATCCTGAACATCATCAAGAGTAGGTGCGATAACCTGGATGATAGGAAGATCAAACTTCTTTGCAAATTCAAAGTCTCTGTCATCATGAGCAGGAACGCACATGATTGCTCCTGTACCATAATCAGCAAGTACATAGTCAGAAAGCCAGATAGGTGTCTTGGCACCATTAAGCGGATTTATAGCATAGCAGCCTGTGAATACACCAGTCTTCTCCTTATCAGCCATACGATCAATAGATGACTTAAGTGATGTCTGATATATATAATCCTTAACTACCTTTTCTGTTTCAGGAGTATAAAGCTTTGAAGCAAGCTCTGATTCAGGAGCAAGTACCATAAATGTAGCTCCATAAAGTGTATCAGGTCTAGTTGTATATACAGTTATAACTTCATCTCTTCCATCTACTGGGAAGTTAACTTCAGCCCCCTGTGACTTACCGATCCACTCTGACTGCATCTTCTTAACCTTCTCAGGCCAGTCGAGCTTGTCAAGATCAGCAAGAAGTCTGTCAGCATATGCAGTTATCTTAAGCATCCACTGACGAAGGTTCTTCTTTGTAACATCAGCGCCGCAACGCTCACATTTACCCTCTTTAACTTCCTCATTAGCAAGACCTGTCTTACATGATGGACACCAGTTGATAGGCATTTCCTTCTCGTAAGCAAGTCCTTTCTTGAACATCTGAACAAATATCCACTGAGTCCACTTGAAATAATCAGGATCAGTAGTATTTACTTCCATATCCCAGTCATATATTGCAGCTATCTGCTTAATCTGATTTTTGATGTTTGATATATTTTTAGCTGTTGAAATAGCAGGATGAACACCATTTTTTATTGCGTAATTCTCTGCAGGAAGACCGAACGCATCCCATCCCATAGGGTGAATAACATACTTTCCATGCATCATCTGATAACGGCTCCATACATCAGAGATAACATATCCTCTCCAATGTCCTACATGAAGACCGTTTCCTGATGGATAAGGAAACATGTCCAGACAGTAATACTTATCTTTTTTACCGTCATTCACATTTACAGGATTTTCCTCCCACTTCTGATTCCATTTTGCTTCGATTAACTTGTGATCAAACCTAGCCATTTAATCATTCCTCCATTTATTTATAAAAACCGCGGAAATGTATTCTCCGGATTTTAATCTTCTTTTTCTTTCTTTTCGTGATGAGCCACTTTATTGATAAGCTCTTTTGAATGTTTGAATTGCTCCATCTGTCTCTCACGTTTTCTCTTCTGACTTGCAGATTCGAATATCTTCTTAGGTCCGCGAACCGGATTACCTTCCTCATCAAATCCACGAAGAGCTACAAAATAACTTGTATCATTGACAAGCCCCTTCTTTTTAAGTCCACTTCTAAGAAATCTTGTAAGCAGAGCATATATGCAAGCAAACACAGGCACACCGAGGACCATACCTTTGAACCCAAACAGATTGCCGCCAACAATGATTGCAAACAGTATCCAGAAACTCGAAAGACCAGTTGTATCACTAAGCACAAGCGGTCCGATGACATTTCCATCAAGCTGCTGAAGCACTATAATAAATATTATAAATACCAGGCACATCTTCGGAGATTCAACGAGCACCAGAACTGACGCCGGTATAGCACCGATAAACGGTCCAAAAAACGGAATGATATTCGTCACTCCAACGATAACACTGATAAGTACGGCATACGGCATCTTAACAATGCTGCAGAATACAAAACATAGAACACCGATTATCAGTGAATCGATGATCTTCCCACTTATAAATCCACCAAATACTCCATCAATAAACTCAAATCCATTAAGGACTTTATTGCCTGTTTTCCTGTTAAACAGAGCATAAATAACCTTCTTACCCTGCGCAGAAAACTTATCCTTGCTTCCAAGAAGATAGATAGCAGCAACAATACCGATTATAAAATCAAATACAAACTTTACACCACCAAGAATTCCACTGGATACAGCTTTTACCACCCCATCCATATTCGGGATAAGCTTCTCGGTGAAAAGAGTTTTTATCGATTTCTCTATATCATCCATATAGTTATTTAGCATATTAACCATATTCGGTTTTTTCTTAGCAAGCATCGTAATCCATTTTTCAAGATTAGATGTATATTTATCAAAGTTGTCATACAACTTATTGATACTGTCATAAAGCGAAGGAATAAGTATCCATAACAATCCAGAGATCATAGCTATGAAGAAAAGCATAGCAAAGAACACCGCAAGGAAATCTGATGTCTGTTTTCTCTTCTTCTTTGTCATCTTTGGAGCTATTTTCTTCAAAAATGAATTAAACCAAACCCTCATCTTATTAACAAGAGGATTCAGAAGAAATGCAATAACTCCACCAATTATGATGGGACCCATGGATGAAATAAGCTTTTTTATTACAGCAAAAACAGAGCCGATATGACCGACAAAAATATAAAAAATACCAATAATACAGCCTGCTCCTGCAAGAGTAAACATCAGCTTTGTATCTATCAGATCTATTCGTTTTTTCTTGTTGTTATCCTCTTCCATTAAGATACCTCCACCAATTCACGTTAGGTATGATAACACATTTCTATGAAAATATCTATATCACGACTTAATCTCTATCGCTATCCTTCTTTTCAACAGATGAAGCCAGGCATACAGCCTGCTTCTTCCGGATATCTTACAGAATGTCGAAAAATCTTTTTTATATATCTCATATCGTCTATATAAGACTTTTTTATCTTTTACATCTCTTCCGGAAAAGTTCTGCACAATGCTCTCGGGAATCACAAGCACTCTGCATTTTTTCTTCTTAGATAACTTATAAAGCATCGTGTAATCAACCATATCCAAGAAAAGGCTTTCTTCAAAACCATCTATCTCGTCGAGAGAACTTAGTCTCACTGCCATTCCACTGTTAATACAGCAGATATCATCATATACACCAGATGAAACTATATAATCACTGTCTTTATATGAAAACCTGAATCCTTTAGTAGGCGACATAGGTTTTCCATCACTGGAAATAAGACCAGTGATGACATTTATCCCATCACTATGGTTTTCAGCTTTAAATGCTTCATCATATATTTTCGATATATACGACTCACTAAGAGAAGTATCATCATCTATTAAAAACATGAAATCATTTTCCGAATCCGAGCTGTCTCCCATAGCAAAATGGAACGCCTTGTTGTAAGCTTTTGAAAGTCCGAGATTTCTACCGTTCTGAATAAACTCAACACGCCCAGATTCTACCAAGTCCTGCTCTTCGGCACTCAGGTCAGTCTTTTCATCAGAATTATCGACCACAATAAGCTTGATATCATCCTTTTCCTTAGAATCACAAAAGGATAATATCTCATCAAGAGAAGCTATATCTGATATTCTTTTGTTATATATAACAGCCGCAATATATAACATATCTTCTACCCTCTTTAATAAGCCTTTACTTTTGTCCAGAGATCAGCATAATACTGTTTGATATCTCTCTCCTGAAGCCTGAACTCCTCATTATTAGGAGCTCCAATATTAGGAATATAAGAATTAATACCTTCATATTCCGTATTCATCAGGTCTTCCCTGACCTTTGAAACAGGAGTTGTATAACCTACAAAAAGTGAATTTCTGTATGCAACATCATATTCAAGCATATAATCCATGAATGCTTCTGCCAGTTCGGTATCTCTACAATCCTTAGTCATTACCATCGCGTCACACCACTGGTTGGTTCCCTGCTCTGGCTCGAAATATCCAAGATCACTATTTTCAGCCATGATGTATGTACCATCGCCAGAATATACAAGCGCAAGAGCCTTATTACCAGCTATCATGTTATCCATTACATCATCGCCTGCATAAACAACATCCATAGTCTCTCGCTGCTGTATAAGCCATTCATAGGCTTCATTTATCTCATCTTTATTTGTGGTATTCATAGAATATCCGAGAGCCTTAAGCGCACACATAAAGCTGTCACGCTCAGAATCGTACATATAAATGTCCCCAGCATACTTCTTGTTACGAAGCAGCTCCCATCCATCCTTCAGATCTTTCTCATCAACCTTATTCTTGTCATAAAGAATACCAACTGTACCAACAAAATACGGAACACTATACTTATTATTCGGATCAAATGCATAACCAAGATTTGCAGGATCAATATCATCTTTATGCGTGATATTATCCCAATCAACCTCCTGAAGCATATCCTCCTTAATAAGTTTCTCAATCATATAATCACTCGGTATCAGAATGTCATACTCCGAACCACTCATAAGCTTAGTATACATTGATTCATTTGAATCAAATGTCTCATATATGACCTTGCATCCATAACGAGTTTCGAATTCGGTGATCAGATCAGGGTCCATATATTCACCAGCATTAAATATTCTTAGAACTCTTCCTGAACTTTTGATTCCTGCAAATGCGCTAAAACCAATTACAAGCACAAGCGCAATCGCCATGAACTTCTTCATAGTGTTTTTAAGCATATTCGGGATAAGCTTGGAAGCAACTATAAGAACGATAATAACTACGATAACAATCGTGGAAAGCGCATTTATCGTAGGATTCGTACGCTTCGTCATATTATAAACCACGATGGATATATTCTCTACTCCATTACCTGTTACGAAGTAAGATATAACGAAATCATCGAAACTCATCGTAAATGCAAGAAGTACACCCGCATAGATTCCGTCTTTAAGCATCGGAATGATGACCTTTACAAGAGCCTCAAATGGAGTTGCTCCGAGGTCCAACGCAGCATCGGCGATACTTGGATCAAGCTGACGAACCTTAGGATACACAGATGTGATCACATAAGGTGTACAGAAGGCAACATGCGCCAGAAGCATTGTCATATAACCCTTGCTGATCATGATAGACGAGAAAAGGATCATAAGACCGATAGCCGTAACAATATCTGGATTCATTATCGGGAAATTATTAATATTCAGAAGTACATCTTTAACCACTTTCCTACTCTTGGAAAGACCAATCGCAGTAATTGTTCCAAGTATGGTAGAAATGATCGTGGCAAAAAGCGCTATTGTAAGAGACACATAAACAGCTTTCATAATTGATCCATCTGATATAAGTCTCTCATACCATCTAAGAGAAAAGCCAGTCAAGTTTGTCAGACTCTTAGATGAGTTGAACGAAAATACCATCGTTACAACAATAGGAAGATAGAAAAACACATACATGCAGATTATATAAAGAGCATACAGTGCTTTATTCTTTTTACGTTCAGACATCTGCTTCCTCCTTTTCTTCCTTATCGAACTTCTTCATAAGCGTAAGACCGATAAGAATAATAAGAGTAAGTATGATAGATGTAGCCGAACCGAAGTTCCAGTCACCTACGGAAATAAACTGATTTTCAATAAGATTACCGATAAGCATGTACTGTCCACCACCGAGAAGTTTCGGAATAACGAAAGTTGATATAGACAACAGAAATGTCATCATAACTCCATTGATAACTCCCGGAATCGACATCTTAAGGATAACTCTGACAAATGTCTGGAAATGATTCGCTCCAAGGTCATGAGATGCCTCGATAAGGGACGGATCGATCTTTCTGATAGATGTATGTATCGGAATTACCATAAATGGCAGTATATCGCTTATAAGACCAACTACAACTGCAAAATCTGTATACATGAAGCTTCTCGCAGTCAGACCAAAAAGACCCAGGAACTTATTGATAAGCCCATTATCTGAAAGAAGGCTGATCCATGCATATGTTCTCAGAAGAGTATTGATCCACATAGGAATCGTAACCAGTAAGATCAGAAGGTCCTGCATTGAGTCGCTGAATCTCGTTATGATATAGGCCAGGAAATAACCCAAAACAAGACATATAAGAACAGCAACAAAGCCAAGTTGAAAGGACTTCTTTAATACATCAAGATATATCGGTTCACCGATTCTTTTAAAATTCTCAAATGTAAACTGTATATTTACCAGTTCATTGCCGCCTGTGGTGAAGGAATACAGTATTATGAGGATGAATGGAACGATCACAATAACTATAGACCATATTAAGTATGGGCGGATAAGACGTGTGTAATGTTTCATCTATTTTCTCTTTCTGTTAATAAAGTTATATCATGTTTACAGTATACTTCTCGATATTCGGGACGTTCGCGCTTCGCGCTCCACCGCTTGCTTCGCAAGCACCTCCCTCATACCTTCGAAGTAACCTGCTTCGCAGGTTTCGACTGATAACAACATATCAGCTCGATCATGCAAGCATATCTCGCTGCTAAATTGTTATCATTCTCACTGCAAGAGTTACCATTCCATTGGATACATGACATGTATATCGTCGGGTCCAAACTTGAGGCCGACTTTAAGGCCTGGTTCGAAGTAATCTGTTGTATGGATGAGGTAGTCACGATGTTCTGTCTCAACAACTATCTCATGATGTACACCCTTGAAGATTATAGATTTTACGATACCTTTAACTTTTGCCTCTTTAGGTTTCACAATATCTATATCTTCAGGACGTATTACAACTTCTACATCCTCGTTATGTTTGAATCCTTTATCAACACAATCAAATTCTTCTCCATCAAAGCAGACAAGAAGATCTTTCTTCATAACCGCTTCAATGATATTGGAATCACCGATAAAGCTGGCAACAAATCTATTTTCAGGTTCGTTATATATATCTTCAGGAGTTCCAACCTGCTGAATGATACCTTCATTCATAACAACTACCGTATCACTCATAGACAGTGCTTCTTCCTGATCATGTGTTACGAATATAAATGTGATTCCAATCTCTTTTTGAATCTTCTTAAGTTCGATCTGCATGTCTTTTCTTAGTTTTGCATCAAGAGCTCCAAGAGGTTCATCGAGAAGAAGAACTTTAGGTTCATTTACAAGGGCACGAGCTATCGCTACTCTCTGCTGCTGTCCACCCGAAAGGCTTGTTACATCTCTTTTTGCAAACCCACCAAGGCCAACAAGCTCGAGCATACTATTTACCTTATGATCTATGACCGTTTTATCCATCTTTTTTATCTTAAGGCCAAATGCAACGTTGTCATATACATTTAAAAACGGAAAGAGAGCATATTTCTGAAATATAGTATTAACTTCTCTCTTATAAGCAGGGATCTTGGATATATCGATGCCATCAAACAGGACCTCTCCACCCGATGGATCTTCAAATCCAGCGATAATACGAAGTGTCGTTGTTTTGCCGCATCCCGAAGGTCCCAGAAGAGTCAGAAATTCATTCTTATAAATGGTTAGATCGATACCCTTAAGTACCTGTTGATCTTCGAAATTCTTCGTCAGACCTTTCAGTTCAATTATAGCCTCTCTCTTTTCGCTTTCGCTCATTTACATTCTCCTTCAAAAAACAAAAATATAAAGGCTTTGAATAGTGATATAAAGCACCAATTCAAAACAGATAATAATGTACCAAAATATGCAGATAAATACAACAAGAAAATGGACTATCGCGCAAACAATAGTCCATTCCCATAACCCTCTCAATACAACTAATGAATCAATACTTCCATCCATTCATAGAATCTGAAAGAAGAAATCTATAACTAAGATCTACATCCGGATATAATTCATACACTTTATTACCCTGAGCACCCTTTAGATTATGTGTCTTAGAGATGTATACAGTTTCAAGTGTACAACCACCTCCAGCGAATATATGAACCTTACAATTTCTGTCCACAGCTATGATCCACTGATTAAAATACATTCCTTTATTAAACTTCATGGAGAGATCCTGTTCCTCTGCCATAGACCTGAGCTTACTTCTCATACCAATATTACCAAGATTATCCAGATTAGCCGAATTAACAGTCTGACTTACATAAAAGTAAGTAGGCGTAGTATTGTCTGCCTCCATAAAACCTAAAATCCTGTATTCCATAGAAGCATCCATTCCATCAGGATTATTTGCCTGAATCAGGCCAGCACCTCTTTTAGCAAAGTTATGAAGCGTGTCATCTCCTTCAAGAGCCTTAGTAACATTCTTACCAAGATAGTCGGCAGTATCCAGATCAATATTTTTATTAGCTCTGTCTTTTCGCCCAATGAAAAAAGGTGACATCAGACATAATAGAATAATCAGCACCTCAATCACAATAAGAAACTTAGGAAAAGAACTGGATTTTTCTTTTTTAGTCATAGTCTGAAATTGAGGTTTACTGACACGTTGTTGGGTCGCTGCCGCAGTACCGCCGGAAGCAACATAAACTTTTCGATTACCGTAATTCCTATCATTAGCAGCCATATCATCGCCCTCCCATAACTCTCAAAATATCTATTACAGTCAAAAGATCAATAAATCTTTATTTATAATCAGGCGCCGGATCAGGATACAATCTTCTCATAGCTCTGATCCATCCAGATTTATATCCTATCCATACTTCAGGCATTGCATTATCATCTCTTCGATAAACAATCCAGCACTCTGCTTTTCTCTGAGTTTTGTCAGTTTTAGAAGTATTCATCGTTCTCTTATATCTGAATTTCATAAACTCAGAAGAATATCCGTCATAAGTTCTCTCTGCATACTTTCCATGTGTATCCGTTTCACCCTGAGCCGCATCATGAACAAGAGCCCAAAGAAGTTCGTCTGTATACTTTCTCTGCATAGAACCTGTATCCTTACCATGTCTGTTTGACGAATCAAGAGTACTCTTCATAAGAACATTCTCCCAAGTAGAATGTGTACCAGAAAACTGTGTACCACGACACCAAGCTATAGGTCTCATCGCATAATAACCTTTTCTCCTCTCAGTTTCACTCGGATAACTCGTCTTATAGAAATATCCATCAGGTGTAGCCGTATTAGCTCCCGGGTAACCATTATAGTTATTAGCAGTGTCATTCCACTCATCGTAACAAACAGAATAGCCCTCGTATGCATCATCATTGCCGGAGGTATATGCAAGCTCTGCTGCTCTGAATATAACTGAAGCTGTCTGGATATCCATAGCTTTTTGAGCTTTATCGATATACCTTATTAAAAGAGGTGTTGACGCACCTGCCAAAATAAGAATTATGGCAATTACGATTACTAATTCAACAATTGAAAAACCTTGATTACAAAAATGTTTTCTAATTTTCATAACTCTCCACCGCCTTTTCTTCAGATTTTTTTATACTTAAACAAAAACGACCCGAAGCTATAGTTTTAGCCTCAAGTCGCTATTCACCTGCAGCTGGCAATCTTCAAATCCCGATCCTGAAGACCCTATAGCTTTGCGTCACAGGATCACTCCTGCTTTGCTAAATATTTAAAGATATTTTAGCACATTTTTGGTGAATAATCAACAATGAACTTTGTGAAAAGTGCACAGATTTATACAATTTGTAACATTGTTCCTTAAAACGCAAAAACTGCTTATGCATATCTTTTATATACATCGTTATAATAACATATTTTTAGTGCATATTCAACAATTTTAATACACCTTAGCGGAGCATTTATTATGTAATAGAAAACACAGTTTTCTACTACAATAAAAAAGCCTGCCACATTTAGTGACAAGCTCTAAAAAACGAGTGCGGATAACAGGAGTTGAACCTGCACGGGATTCCCCACTAGAACCTAAATCTAGCGCGTCTGCCAATTCCGCCATATCCGCAAGAACAGATAAAGTCGCATTTCAGCGACTTTATCATAATCATTTATATGAGTGAGCCACGGGGGAATCGAACCCCCGACAACTTGATTAAAAGTCAAGTGCTCTACCGACTGAGCTAGTGGCTCATAATATTCTTTAATATGTTACTTTCAGTGCTGGGCTAGTTGGACTCGAACCAACGAATGCAGGAGTCAAAGTCCTGTGCCTTACCACTTGGCTATAGCCCAATGGTAGGGTGGGTAGAGGGACTTGAACCCTCGGCCTCCAGAGCCACAATCTGGCGCGCTAGCCAACTGCGCCATACCCACCATAATAAAATCATGTCATCGGCCATACAGACCGATGACAGAGTGTGCTCGAAGGGATTCGAACCCCCGACCCACGGCTTAGAAGGCCGTTGCTCTATCCAGCTGAGCTACGAACACATAACCTTAACTGAAGCATTTTCAGCACGATATATTCTATCAATTATAATTTACCATGTCAACAGTTTTATTCAATTTGATTTATTTTCCTATGACATTACCCTAAAAGCATGTTATCATAAATAAGAACGATAGTTCAAATACCAACAGGAGGATAAAAAAATGAGATTAACCAGTGCAATCGCTCCATGCAGGGCTTGAGGAGACTGTATGGAGGAATATGAATTCCTCAAGCTTTGCTCTATCTTTTGTAAATGATCTAGAAAAATGAGGAGCAAAGAAATGAATAAAAAATATAATAGTTTAAGAGATTTCTACATTCTGTGGAGTACCCAGAGTCTGTCACAGCTTGGAAGTGCGATTACAGGTTTTGCACTTACATTGTGGCTTTACGAAAAGACCGGATCGGCATTAAGTACGGCAGCGTTAACGATATGTACCTATGCACCCTATGTTGTGATGAGCATATTTGCAGGTGCCATATCGGATAAGTTTGATAAAAAGAAGACCATGCTCATCTGCGATGCTCTTGCAGCGCTGAGTACGATTATTGTCTTTATTCTTTATAAGAATGATGCTCTGTGCGTATGGCATCTGTATCTGATCAATGTGATAACAGGTCTGATGAATACGGTTCAGCAGCC
>JAFYHN010000100.1 GCA_017539165.1 Eubacterium sp. | reverse complement strand
GGGAAATGTTCTCATGTTGGTATTGTGGAAAAAGTAGATAAAACTAATATTTATACTATTGAAGCAAATGTATCTAACATGGTTAAAAGAGTAACGCATAAGCGCAGCTCTAAAACAATATATTTCGGTATTATGAGTCCTGATTATGTCTCATTGGATAAAGCAGCTGAAAAGCCTATAGAGCAGCTTCCGGACACTCCTGCTCCTGTTACGGATCCCGCAGCTCCCAAAACTTATCAGATGAAGGTAACAACAAATGTAGATCCTTTAAGATTGAGATCTTATGCTTCCGGATCCGCTCCTACTATCTGTCTCATGAAAAAAGGATCCATTGTTACATATCTCGGAAACTCTTCAGGAGACTGGCTTAAGGTCAAATATAAGACAATGACAGGATATGCTCATAAGAAGTATCTGACTAAAGTATGAAAAAATCTATTTATTGGAATATCCTCAATATATTAGGATTCAAGGCGGATTTTAACCTTGTTATAGGCCAGCGCGGAAATGGTAAGACTTTCGGAGTATTAAAGCATTTCCTGGAAGTCTATAAGAAGACAAAAAAGCGCTTTTGTTATATCAGGCGCTGGGATGAGGATATAAAAGCTTTCCGAATGGAGCAGTTATTTGCTCCATTTCGGAATATCATAGATGAGCTCTTCGGAGAAGAATATTCTATCCAGTATCGTAATCATAAATTCTATCTGGTTAATGGTAATGGAACAAAAGTAGATACTATAGGATATGTTTTATCTCTTTCGAGCTCTCATCATACAAAGTCTATTTCTTATACAAATGTAGCTAATATTCTCTATGATGAGTTTATCCGCATGGCTGGAGAGCAGGAGCTGAAAGATGAGCTCTCTCGCTTTGATAACACATTATCAACTATTATCAGAGGCGACAATACAAATGTAGTTATCTGGATGCTCGCGAATACTGTATCAAAGTACAGCCCATATTTCTTAAGATTCGGAATAGACATTAACAAGGTAGAGCAGGGATCTATTGTTAATAAAGAGATCCAGTTAGAGACTGGAGATATCCTGAAGGTAGCTCTTGAATACTGCGAATTTAATAAGGATGCTTCTGAGAAGATATCCAAGTATTCTACTAATGCAATGATTAAGAGCGGTAAATGGGAGATACCTGAGACAGATGAGATCCCTTCCGTACCCGGATCCAAGATAAAAGAGCAGCTGCTCTTTTCCATTTATTCAGATGAAGTTAATGTAACGATAGGATGCTTCTTAAGAAAAGAGAAGTGGGCCGAAATGCTCCCGGATGAGAATACTAAGTTATTGATACCGCATTACCATTCGCGCGAATTTCTGGTTATAAGGACTATAGATAAGAAGAGCTCTTATTTCCATCTTTCAAATGAGAAGAGCCTTAAGTACACGGAATATAACGATCTTAATACTATGTTATCCGATATCAAGGATTCAACGGACATAGATTTTGATGATGAGCTGCATAGAGGCCGTGTATTTTGTGATAATGCTTTTACCGGAGATTATTTTATTAATGCCTGGTCTAAATTCGGAAGGGTTGCAGCTCGTAACCTGATCTAAAGTTTACAACTGCTTAACTATATGTTATATAATACTAAAGAAAGGAGAATTTGAGTCATGCCCGGAAAATTTGAGATCTTATCTAATCTCGCAGAGTTGGCTAAGGCAGGATACAAGCCTTCGGATGTAAAAGACATTCTGGAGAGCTTGAAGACAGATCCTGATCTGCAGTCTAAAGGCGGTACTGATTTGAAGGAGAAAACTCCTGACGAACAGAAAAAAGAAAATGATCCGGAAAAGAAGGATCCAGATGAAGATCCTATCGAAGAGATCATAAACAGAAATTTAAAGGAGAATTAAAATGCCTACTTATTTTTATCCTAAAGATGCTTACAGCATCATGAATCAGCTTACAAAGCAGATCTCGGGCCAGTCTTCCGTAACAGTAACGGATACTTCCTCATTCGTATCTGCAGGCACTTCCGTATTGGAAGCAGGCTATGAGAATGTAATGAATGCTTTATCCGTTCTTATTTCAAGAACTATCGTAGCTTCCAGGCCTTATGATGGAAAGTTTAAGCTTGTTAATGCAGAATCTTCTGCATTTGATAACAGAGCAAGAAAGATCTCTTTCTATTCTAAGTTTGCTCAGGCTTCAGGCGCATTCAATACTGATCTCTATACTAACCTTGCTGCAGGCAATGATGATGAATCAGGTGCAGGCTCACAATGGGAGCAGAATCCGGCCATCCCCGTTGAAAAGTACTTCTTTAACTCGAATACCTATGATGTATCTCAGAGTGAGACAGTAGAGCAGCTTAAGATCGCATTCCAGAATGAAGAATCTTTTATTAACTTCCTTAATGGAGCTCGCCAGGAGATCATGAATGATATCGAACAGCAGAAGGAAGCTAAGGCTCGTGCAGTTGTACTTGATCGTATTGCAGGAACAAAGCTCTTAGTTGATAAGGGAGAGCTTGGATCCGAATGTGCTGTAAACCTTACAGCAGAATTTAATACTGAGCATGGTACATCTTATACTACACAGCAGCTCCTGGAATCTCATACAGTAGAATTTTTGGAATTCTTCCTTGCTCGTATCAAGAATGATTCTGACATGCTCACGAACAGGACAGCGCTCTTCCATGATCCTATGACTAAGCAGATCTCCGGAGTTGATTATAAGGTACTTCGTCATACTCCTAAGAAGATGCAGAAGCTTATCTACAACTCCAGACTCTTCAATCAGATCAATCTTCACTTAGCAGAGATCTTCCATCCTGAAATGC
>JAFYHN010000099.1 GCA_017539165.1 Eubacterium sp. | reverse complement strand
TTTGAACGAAAAACGTTCAGATAAAGAGTCTAATAACCCCTTTCTTTGTAGCATCTTTGCTAGTTTCTTAAGATTTAAGCATGCATATGTAAGCCCGACCTTCATTTCCATCCGGGCTTTTCCATACATCTGTGTATATCTGAAACCATGGTTCTCTTTTGCAGTTCCGAAGAGGCGCTCGATCGTTTCTTTTCGAAGTCTGTAAAGATCGCTCATCCCTTTCGTATGTCGGATGTCCTCACTTTGCTCCAAATATTCTTCCCATACATGTCTTGTTATCAGTTTTACATGATCCCTGCTCTCTGTACACTGACTCAGATAAGGACATCCTGCACAGATATGTTTATCGCTCTTGTATTCTTTGTACCCGTCTCTGTTGGTCGTACTGTACTTCAGTATCTGATCATTCGGGCATATGTAGCAATCGTAGTATTCATCATAAACATACTCATATTTCCTAAAGAAGCCCTTTTTTGTCTGTGGACTTTTATAAGGGAACAACGGCTTTATATCATCATCTATCAGCAGCTTTGCTATAGCAGGTGTCTTATATCCTGCATCCATTATCAATGTATCTATCCCTATATCTTTGATCTTGTCATACAGTCCTTTGAATGTCCTGCTGTCATGTAAGTTACCGGGATTGACTGTATATCCTAAGATCCATCCGTTCTTGTCACAGGCTGTCTCTACTGAGTATGCAAAGACCTGTTTATGTTCTCCCTTATGAAACCATCCGCTCTCAGGATCTGTCGTGCTTTCTTTTATTTCCCTGGTTCCGGAACCGCTTCCTGATGATGGAGTGTTGTCATCATCGTTATTTTTTCTTTCTTTTAATTCTTTCTTGCCATGATCGAGCCTGTCCTGATCTATCTCTTTTTTTAGTAGTCCCTCATAGAAGAGTGCTTCCTCTGTCGCTATCCTTTTTCGCATCTTCTTGTTGTTGGCTCTTGCCTTTACATGGGTCGCATCAACAAATACCTCTGAAGGATCGATGAACTTCCATTTATAACAATCCTCGAGTATCTTTGCAAAGATCTGTTCAAACAGATCGGTACCCTTAAATCTTCTTGTATAATTCTTTCCAAATGTTGAAAAGTGCGGCACAGGATCATACATTTCTAATCCAAGGAACCATCTGTAGGCTACGTTCACTTCTATTTCCTTCATGGTCTGACGCATGCTCTTTATTCCATACAGATACTGGATTAGTGGTATTTTTATCAGTACTACAGGATCTATGCTCGGACGTCCGTTGTCGGAAGAATACTTTTCTTCAACAAGGTCATAAATAAAAGACCAGTCTATTGCTCTATCAATAAGGCGCAATAGGTGGTCTTTAGGTACCAGATCATCCATGCAGAACATCTGAATCTGTTCTCTTTTCTTATCAGCATTCTGTGTCATCATAGGCATCAATTCTCCTTGAAATACTATAATTATTATACCACAAAGCAACAATAAATTAAGTATTTTCAAGGCTTTCCAGCCTTTAGATTAAAAAAAGCCAGAGGCAAATGCCTCTGACTTTGTCTACACTCTGTGGGATCGTCTATGACGGTCCTTTTTTGGTATGTTAAATATGCAAAACACAAAAAGTATTGTATAATTCTAGAATTGAGACAGTAAATAAAAGAAATGAGGATAAAGATGGCGATAAAGGCAGATTTTCATGTTCACAGCACATTCAGCGGAGACGGCAAGTCACCAATGGAAGAGGAAGTGGTGTCAGCCATAAATAAAGGACTGACACATATTTGTTTTACTGAGCA
>JAFYHN010000098.1 GCA_017539165.1 Eubacterium sp. | reverse complement strand
GTTTAGTGTGGAATTTGATTTGACAGTTTAATTCTACTACAGCAAGAGAGAAGATTCCTTATTTTTCTATGTTTTTCTGAAATTTGTGGATACCCAAATGAAAATGTTGATGGGCAACCGTCAAAAGGACGAAAACTCAAGCATTCATATTGATTGACAACTCGCTTGTTTGATAGTATCATATGGAACCGAATTAAATACAATAGGAGTGCTTAAGGTATTAGGCTGAGAGACGGATAAGAGATAGGGCATTATATTTATTCAGAACCGCCGTCAATCCTTTGGGAGAACCCCAGAACCTGATCCGGATAATGCCGGCGTAGGAAAAATAAAAGATAAAGATTTTGAGGTCGTCTTCCGAGTGAAGAGGCCTCTTTTTTTCTGAAAGGAGCTATTATGAACGCAAGTGTAGCTATTCAGGTGCTTCCTGAAGCGAAGGATGATGAGGAACTTATTAGAATAGTCGATAAGGTTATCGATTATATACGAAGTACAGGACTTAATTACTATGTTGGTCCTTGCGAGACTGCTATCGAAGGTGATTATGATCAGCTTATGGAGATTGTTAAGCAGTGTCAGATCATTGCGGCTGAAGCTGGGGCGCCAAGTGTTATGAGTTATGTAAAGATTACTTATAAGCCAAATGGTGATGTACTTACAATAGAGAGGAAAACAGCTAAGCATCATAAAAATGATATCCCTAACAAGTCGATTGCTTAATTCGAGAAATATCTGATTGTATGGATAGAAATGGAATAGAACTATGAATAGAGATAAAAGGTTGGATGTCCTGATTCCGTTGATTGTTATTCTGGTGCTTCTCCTGATATGGCAGATGGCATGCACTTTTGAACTTGTACCCCATTATATGCTGCCGTCGCCTATAGAAGTTGTGCAGGCATTTGTGAATGACTTCCCACTTCTTATGAGTCATGCAAGAGTAACACTGATCGAGGCCGGACTGGGACTGGTTATTGGATCTGGACTAGGATTTATATGCGCTGCGCTTATGGATGCATTTCCAATGGTGAAAAAGGGGCTTTACCCAATACTTATAATCACGCAGACTATACCGCCGGTTGCGATTGCACCGCTGCTGATTCTATGGTTTTCTTACGGAATCACACCAAAGGTAATACTTGTTGTGCTTGTGTCCTTCTTCCCTATGGCGGTTGGACTGTTAGAAGGCTTTCAATCTGTCGATAAGGACATGATAAGATTGATGCAATCTATGAAGGCTAGCAGGTGGCAGATATTTATACATGTTAAGGTTCCGTATGCGTTAGGTGAAACATTTGCGGGACTCGAGATTGCCATCGCTTATTCCATAATTGGTGCAGTTATATCAGAATGGCTGGGTGGTTTCAATGGACTCGGCGTATATATGACCAGAGTTAAGAAGTCATTATCATATGACAAAATGTTTGCAGTTATATTTTTTATATCAATTATCAGTCTTCTGATGATCCAGGCGGTTAAAACTATCAGAAAGAAAGTTATGCCTTGGGAACAGACGAAGAATGAAGATGATAAATGAAAGTGAGGAAGAATTATGAGTAAGATTAATAAGTTCGCGAAGAGAACAGTTGCGATCGCACTTGCAGGTGCATTTGCATTTGCGATGACAGGATGTGGTGCTTCTGATGCAAAACCTGCTGAGGCTACGAGCACTGAGACATCATCAAGTGAAGAGGCTTCAAGTGAGGTGACTTCTAGCGTGGCATCTTCATCAGAAGCTGAGGTTTCAACAGAAGATAAAGCAACTAAAACTGATGCGGTGTCAGGCAAAGAAACAGAGATCACATTGGTTCTTGACTGGACTCCAAATACCAATCATACAGGTTTCTATGTGGCACAGAGTGAAGGATACTATGAGCAGGCAGGCCTTAAGGTAAATATTGTTCAGCCACCAGAGGATGGCGCAACTACTATGGTTGCTTCTGGACAGGCTCAGTTCGGAATTGATTTCCAGGATTACCTTGCACCAGTTTACACATCAAAGGATGAGATCCCTGTAGAGGCTGTTGCTACAATTATTCAGCACAACACATCGGGAATCATTTCCCTTAAAGAAGATGGAATCGATAGTCCAAAGGGGCTTGAGGGTAAGAACTATGCAACATGGGATCTTCCGGTTGAGAAGGCTATGATGCAGAATATCGTTGAGGCTGATGGTGGAGACTTCTCAAAGGTTAACATGATTCCTGAGTATGTGGAAAATGAACCTGCAGCTCTGCAGGCTGATATAGATGCTATCTGGGTATACTACGCGTGGGCAGGTATATCTTGCAAGCAGGCAGGTCTTGATACAAATATGATCTATTTCAAAGATATAACTCCTGAATTTGATTTTTACAGTCCTGTTATTATTGCAAATTCTGACTGGGCAAAGCAGAATCCGGATACTGCTAAGGCATTCCTTGAGGCTACAAAGAAGGGATATGAATTTGCTATAAATGATCCAGATAAGGCTGCTGAGATTCTGTGTGAGCAGGTTCCTGAGCTTGATAAGAATCTTGTAAAGGAAAGTCAGGAATGGCTTTCACCTCAGTATAAGGCGGAGGTTGAGCAGTGGGGATACATCGATCAGGCTAGATGGGATGCATTTTATAAGTGGCTTAGGGACAATAACCTCTCTGATGAGATTCCTGCTGGTTATGGATTTACAAATGAGTATCTTCCTGAATAGGTTCTGGGGAGTTGGAGAATATTAATAAGTATCATAGATTATTACAGATAACAATATTGTATAGGTAAAATTCGTTGTACGAACGGTTAGGGTTAATATGAGTGAGATTCTGCGTGCGGAGCATATTAAAAAATCATACGGAGAAAAGCGGGTGCTGGGAGATATATCAGTTACCCTTAACAAAGGCGAACTGGTATGTATACTTGGCGTGAGCGGAGTTGGTAAAACTACACTGTTCAATGTGCTTTCCGGTCTTGTGAAACCTGATGAAGGACAAGTTCTATTATATAAAGATGGAACGGATTCAGTGTCGGATATTACAGGAGCTACCGGGAATCTCAGCTACATGCTTCAGAAAGATATGCTGCTTCCGCACAAGACAGTGCTCGATAATGTTGCACTTCCGTTGATCCTTCGAGGTGTGTCAAAGAAAAAGGCTCGTGAAGAGGCGGGACAACATTTTGCGCAGTTTGGCCTTGAGGGAACAGAAAAGAAGTACCCGACTCAGCTCTCAGGTGGAATGAGACAGAGAGCGGCTCTTCTTAGAACATACCTCTGCGGTAAGGAAGTAGCGCTTCTTGATGAACCATTCAGTGCACTTGATACACTTACAAGAACTTCAATACATGACTGGTATCTGAAAGTAATGGATGATATAAAGCTCTCGACTTTATTTATAACCCACGACATAGAAGAGGCTATCCTTCTTTCTGACAGGATTTATATCATGAAAGACAGCCCTGCCAGAATAACTAGCGAGCTCGTCATTAAAGAAGAGAAACCTCGTAGTCAGGAGTTCACACTCACCGAAGAGTTTCTGAGTTACAAAAAGCAGATAAAAGAATTGCTCTAAAAAATATGACAGTTGAAATCAGATTTCAACTGTCATACTTTTTGAATTGTGGAGGAAAAGGATTGAATGGCAGGATGTAGAATAATATAAAGTATTTCTACTTGACATCCTCTTCAGACTCTGTTAATATAGCACTCGGTGTAAAGGAGATGTACTTGTCATATGGATACAAGGCTTAGACAATCACTTTTATATGATTTCTATGGGGAACTTCTTAATGATCATCAGAAGGAAGTTTTCTCAGCTGCGATATTTGACGATATGTCATATTCGGAGCTGGCAGAAGAGTATGGTGTGTCCAGACAGGCTGCATTTGACCTTGTCAGAAGAATAAATAAGAAGCTTGAGCGTTATGAAGAGAGCCTGGGACTGCTGAACAGGTTCACTGTTGCGAGAGATAAGATGGATGAACTTACACAGTCTGTTGAATCACTCAAGGATATGCTCAGGACGTCAGATATAGATAGTAAGATCAGCAGATCGTTAAGTAAACAGCTGGATGATATTTCCGGCGAGGCAAAAGAAGTTTTTGATTCGTTTTAAAAGGAATAAAGTATGGCATTTGATAGTTTAAGCGATAAGATGCAGAATGTCTTCAAGAAGCTTAAGAGCAAAGGTCTTCTGGAGGAAGCCGATGTTAAAGAGGCTATGAAAGAGGTTAAACGAGCTCTTCTTGAAGCTGATGTAAACTTTAAAGTCGTAAAGAATTTTGTGAATAGTGTAACCGAGAAGGCCGTAGGCGAAAATGTCATGAAAGGTCTTAATCCTGGTCAGATGGTTATCAAGATAGTTCGTGACGAACTTGTAACCCTGATGGGTGAGGAAGTAGTTGAGATGAAACTCCTTCCAAGTAATGAGAAGACGATAATCTTGATGTGTGGTCTTCAGGGTGCAGGTAAGACAACATCTGTTGCAAAGCTTGCTGGTCAGTTCAAGAACAGAGGTAAGAAACCTCTTCTTGTAGCTTGTGATATATACAGACCGGCTGCTATAGATCAGTTGAAGATAAACGGAGAAAAAGTCGGTGTTCCTGTCTTTGAGATGGGTACTGATCATAAACCTGTTGAGATAGTTAGAGAAGCGCTTGATTATGCTGATAAGAATGGCATTAATCTGGTGTTTATAGATACAGCTGGACGTCTTCATATTGATGAGGACATGATGGCTGAGTTGAAAGAAGTTAAAGAAAACTTTGATGTTACTTATACACTTCTTACAGTTGACGCCATGACCGGTCAGGATGCCGTAAATGTCTCTAAGACGTTTAATGAAGAGATTGGAATCGATGGTGTTGTTCTTACAAAGCTTGATGGTGATACAAGAGGTGGTGCCGCACTTTCAATCAGAGCGGTTACAGGAAAGCCGATCATGTATGCCGGTATGGGTGAGAAACTTACGGATCTCGAACCATTTTATCCGGACAGAATGGCAAGCCGTATCCTTGGAATGGGTGACGTCGAATCTCTTATCGAGAAAGCTCAGCTGGCCATTGATGAAGAACAGGCTGCGGCTATGGAAGAGAAGATGCGCAAAGCGACATTTGACTTCAATGACTTCCTGGCTCAGTTGGAACAGATGGAAAAGATGGGCGATATCAAGGATATCATGAATATGATCCCTGGTATGAGTCAGAAGATGGGCAAGGTTGAGATCGACGAGGACGCTATGACAAAGCCAAGAGCTATCATCCAATCGATGACAGCTGAGGAGAGAGCTAATCCTGATCTGATAAATGTAAGCCGCAAGCAGAGAATTGCAAAGGGCTGTGGAATGGATATCGCAGATGTCAACAGATTCATGAAACAGTTTGAACAGTCACGTAAGATGATGAAGCAGTTCTCTAACATGATGGGTGGCAAAGGAAGCAAGAAACGTCGTAGAGGCGGATTCAGAATGCCTTTCGGATTCTAAAGTTTATTAAGTCCTGTGGGCTTAGCATATATTAATTATTTTTATTTATATTTTTATTCATGGAGGAATATTTAAAATGGCAGTAAAGATGAGATTAAGAAGAATTGGTTACAAGAAGCATCCTATCTACAGAGTAGTAGTTGCAGATTCTAGAACAGCAAGAGATGGTGCTGTTATCGATGAGATCGGATCATACGATCCAAATCAGGAGCCAAGTCTTTTCAAAGTAGATGCTGATGCAGCAAAGAAGTGGCTTAATAATGGTGCACAGCCTACAGAGACTGTTGCAAAGCTTCTTAAGCAGGCAGGTATTGAGAAATAAGACATCAGGAGGTAGATAGGTGAAAGAATTAGTTGAACTTATTGCAAAATCTCTTGTCGATAACCCTGATGGAGTTGTAGTTAAGGAAACCGTAGAAGATTCTACTATTACCCTCGAGCTAGCAGTAGCACCGGAGGATATGGGTAAAGTCATCGGAAAAGGTGGCCGCATAGCTAAGGCTATTAGAACTGTTGTTAAGGCAGCGGCTTCTAAGGGTGACAAAAAGGTTGTTGTAGATATCAGGTAAATGTTTATTCGGGCCAGAGGGACAGTCCCCCTGGCCTATTTTAAAAGGAGAATAGATTTGGAAGATTATCTGAGAATAGGAGTTCTGACTTCACCTCACGGAGTTAAAGGAGAAATCAGTGTGTATCCGACTTCTGACGAACTTGACAGATATTCGGAGCTCACAGACTGTTTTCTGAGCATCAAAGGTGAAATGAAACCTGTTAAAGTTACCGGCTGTAAGTATAAGAAGAATATGCCGGTGTTAAAATTCGAAGGAATAGATGATAGGGATTCGATCGAAGCTCTCAGAGGAACTGAACTTTATGTAGATAGAGAGCATGCCCTTCCGCTTGAAGAGGGAGAATTCTATCTTGCGGATATTGTGGGCTTTAAAGTATCTTCTGGTGGAGAGATAATCGGAACAGTAAATGACTATTTTGATAATGCAGCTGATCAGACAATACTTGATGTAAAGTGTAATGATGGCACAACAAAGTACATTCCGGTTCTTGATCAGTTTGTTGAGTCTGTAGATATGGATGAAGAAACAGTGTATGTCACCTTGATCAAAGGGATGTAACATTCGGAAATATAAAGGAATAGTATATGAATTACCATGTTATGACGCTTTTTCCGGAGATGATTGAGAGTACTCTCAGTCACAGTATAACTGGAAGAGCCATGGAGAAAAAAATAATAAACCTGAATGCTGTGAATATTCGTGACTATACTCAGAATAAGCATAGACAGGTTGATGATTATATATATGGCGGCGGTTCAGGTATGCTTATGCAGGCTGAACCGGTTTGGCTTTGTTATCAGGATATTATGAGATCCATAGGTAAAGCCGGAACAAGAGTTCTGTATATGTCTCCGCAGGGAAGGACATTTGACCAGTCGATGGCACAGGCGCTTTCTCATAATGAGAATATCATATTTTTATGCGGACACTATGAAGGAATAGATGAGAGAGCGATTGATCTTATAAATCCTGTTCATGTTTCACTTGGCGATTTTGTTCTCACGGGAGGAGAGCTTGCCGCGATAGTTATGATGGATGCTATAACGAGACTTATTCCTGGTGCTCTGGGTTCGGATGACAGTTCGGTTTATGAGTCGTTTTATAATGGACTCCTTGAGTATCCACAGTATACCAGACCCCCTGTTTATGAGGGGTTAGAGGTTCCTGAGGTGCTTTTGAGCGGCAATCATAAACTGATAGAAAAATGGCGTCAGGAACAGTCGCTTAAGCGTACAAAAGACAGGCGCCCGGACCTCTATGAAAAGTACGTGATTCATAATAGACTTCACATTTCGGACAAAATGTGTTAAAATATTGGGCGTTAAGCTAGAAATAGATGGAGGAACTAGTATGAAAAAGAAATTAATGGTCCTTATGATGGCCATGTGTTTTGTAGCAGCGGCAGTAGGATGCGGCAAGAAAGATTCTGATAATGGAACAACAGAAAACGCTGATAACTCTGAGGCAACAACGAAGGCAGAGATAGTTCAGATGGTTAACAAGGATCTTCCGGGAATTGCATCTGAAAGAGATTCAGCAGTAGCAATATACAATAAGTATTTTGAGGAAGGTGCGGATCTTGATTCTGAGACATGGCGTGATCAGCTTGAGAATGATGCTCTTAAGTCTTATGAAGCATATCTTGAAAAGTTGAATGCACTTAAATACCAGAGCCCAGAAGTAGAGACTCTCAAGGATCTCTATACTAAGTCAGCTGAGAGCCAGAAGGAAGCTATCGTTTGTGTAATAGCAGCTATTCAGGATGTTGATACGGCTCAGCTTGAAAGTGCACAGCAGTCAATCAGTGATTCACAGACATACCTTAAGAATTATGAGGAAAGCCTCAAGGATCTGTGTCAGAAGTATGGTATCGAGATTAAGGGAAACTTCCAGTCATCTACTATGACTGAAGCTACTACAGAGGCAACAACTGAAGCACCTAAGAAGTCATCTGAAACAGATGCTTCAAAAACAGATGCATCAAAGAATGAAGCTTCTGAAAGTGATGCTGATTCAGAATAATTGATCAAACAGTCGGGACAGGTTTTATACTTGTCCTGATTTTTTTTGTTTTAATTTATTTTGATCATTCTTGTTCACAGTTATTTCAAAAAGAAGTGTTATTGTAAACATGGCTGTTTGTTGTTGTAAAAGTGTATTATTTTATATATAGTATACATGACAACGAGAAAAAACTGTTTTGGTTTCGGGAGGCATAATCTATGAATGATATTAAAATACTTGTTGTAGATGATGAAGAAAGAATGAGAAAACTTGTAAGAGATTTCCTTGTAAAGAGTGGATATCTCGTTGTTGAAGCTGCCGATGGAGAGCAGGCCTACGACATATTTGTTTCGAATAATGATATATCCCTCATTATTATGGATGTTATGATGCCTAAGATGGATGGATATGAAACCTGTGAAGAGATCAGAAAACTGTCAAAGGTTCCTATCATACTTCTTACAGCCAAGTCCGAAGAAAAGGATGAGCTGAAAGGTTTTGAACTCGGTGTTGATGAGTATATCACAAAACCTTTTAATCCTAAGATACTTGTGGCGAGAGTTGAAGCCGTTCTTAGAAGAACTACAGGAGATGAGGATTCAATACTTGAAGCTGGTGGAATAATAATCGATAAGAATGCTCATACAGTTACAGTAGACGGCGAGATGATAGATCTCAGCTTTAAAGAGTTCGAGCTTTTGGAGTATTTTCTGAATAACCAGGGCAGAGCGCTTACCAGAGAGAATATCCTGAGTCGTGTATGGAACTATGATTACTATGGTGATGCAAGAACCATTGATACGCATGTTAAGAAACTTCGTGCAAAGCTTGGTGAGAAGGGCAAATATATATCTACCATATGGGCGGTTGGTTATAAGTTTGAAGTAAAGGATTGATAACTTGTTATGCGATTCAAACATTCTATCAGATTCAAAATAGCGATTCTCGTTTTTTTGACTACATTGATTACGATTCTCATCTCATGGTCGATAAGTAATCATTTTATTGAGAAGTTCTATGTGGCACATACTATGAATGCGCTTCGGAGTACTTACGAATCATGTAATGAATTTTTCGGCGATAAAGAGAATATCAAGGCGCTTGATAAAGAAGAAATAGTCAGTCTTTATGGCTATGTTGAGAATCAGGCTGGTGCTGCGATATATGTTATAAATCCGGATGAGTTTACTGTGTATTCATCTGTAAAGTTGAATCAGAAGACAATACTCGCCCTTCGGTCAGTTTTGTTCAGTTATGATGAAGATACGTTTAAGTATTCGGATATAAAGTATCGTATCGTGCGTAACGAAACCGGTGTTCAAAGTGGTGCTACTCAGAGCAAAGTGATGAATTATTATGACCTTGTGGGTATTTTAGATAATGGTTTTTTCATTGTCCTCAGAACTCCTATGGAAACTGTGCATGACAATATCAATTTTGCGGCTAAACTTTTTACTAGTATCTCATTGATGCTGCTGGTCATAGAAGTACTTATTGTACTTCTTATATCGAATATGTTTTCACGTCCGATCATCGAGATGTCGAGGGTTGCGAAGAAGATGTCCAACATGGATTTCAGCGCCAAGGTAGATGTTAAGTCGCAGGATGAGATAGGTGTTCTCGGTGAAAGTATGAATGAGCTTTCTACTAAGCTTGAGAAGTCCATCTCCGGACTTAAAAATGCCAACCTTGAGTTGTCAAATGACATCAGAGAGAGGGAGCATATCGAGGAGATGCGTTCTGAATTCCTGAGTCATGTTTCCCACGAATTAAAAACACCTCTGGCTATAATTCAGGGCTATGCTGAAGGACTTAAATCAGGCATTGCTGATGATGCAGAAACGATGAATTATTACTGTAATGTTATATCGGATGAAGCGTCAAAGATGAACGCCCTGGTTATGCGGCTTATAGATCTGAATCAGTTGGAAACTGGAGATGATATATCGATAGAAAGATTCGATCTTACTGAGATGATAGATGGTGAGATATCAAGTTCTGCAATACTTTTACAGGACAAAGATGTTACTGTTGAATTTGAAGAGAAAGAGCCTCTTTATATATGGGCTGACGCTTTTATGACAGAAGAGGTTGTTACAAACTATCTGACAAATGCTATTCATTACGTTAAGGATGGCGGTAAGATCCGTATCTGGTACGAGAAGCGGGAGAATGTGACTCGTATCTGCGTTTTCAATGAAGGTGATCAGATAGCAGATAAAGACATCGATAAACTCTTTATCAAGTTCTATAAGAGCGATGCTGCGAGAACAAGAAGCTATGGTGGATCTGGAATCGGACTATCCATAGTTGCTGCGATAATGAAAGCTCATGATCAGGATTTTGGTGTATATAACACAGAAGATGGAGTGGTTTTTTATTTCGAGGCAGACACCCATTCAGACATAATCGTTGATTGACATTTTTCTCCTGTTCGTCTATTATACAAGTGTATAGTAACTGGTTTTGTTACGTACATTATTTAGTATAAGGGATTGCGAAAAATGTATTAGGAGGTATGTAAATGAAGTCTAACGTTTATGTGGAATTCTATGGGGAACAGGTGAGTCAGACTGATATAATAGAAGAGGCTAAAAAGCTCTGGAAAGATTCTGGAAAGAAGCCGGCTGATCTTAAGTCGCTTCAGCTTTATATCAAGCCTGAGGATGACAGAGTTTATTATGTATTTAATGATGATATATCAGGTTCATTTCCGATAATAAATACTCAAAATGATTTTTAAAAATTTGCTTTATTTTTTGGGAGAATTGATATATACTTACTCGTGATTTGATGAGGATTAAACAACCAGTTTCGACTGGTTGTTTTAGTTTATAAGATATATTTGCTGTCAAGGTCAGCAAGGTTTTGAGAGGTTAAGATATATGATTTCAATTATTGATTATGATGCCGGTAACATCAAGAGTGTTGCCAAGGCTCTCGAGCACCTGGAACAGGATATTCAGATTACTGATGATAGGGAAACTATCATGAATAGTAGCGGCGTTATCCTTCCAGGTGTTGGCGCGTTTGGAGATGCAATGAGCAAACTCGAGGAGAGGCACTTAGTGGAAGTTATTAATGATTATGTAAAGACCGGAAAGCCGTTTTTTGGTATATGTCTTGGGCTTCAGCTTATGTTTGAGGGGAGCGAAGAGAGTCCCGGTGTTAAGGGACTTGGTCTTCTGAAGGGTAAGATTAAGAGAATACCATCGGAGGGAACTGACGGACAGATCTATAAGGTTCCGCAGATAGGTTGGAACGATATAGATATCAATCCTAAGAGCCGCCTCTTATCGGGGCTTGTTACTGATGAGATGAAGGCATCAGGTACAAAACCGTACGTGTACTTCGTTCATTCATATTTTCTTGAAGCGGAGGACCCGGAAGATGTTGCTGCTACAACCGAGTATGGCGTGAAGATTCATGCGGCTGTAGAACATGGAAATATAATGGCAACACAGTTTCATCCGGAGAAGAGTTCTGATACAGGACTTCAGATACTCAGAAACTTTATTGAGATATGTAGATAGATTTATGGAAGAATAAAGGTGTTAAGATGTATACGAAAAGAATAATTCCATGTCTGGATGTAAAAAACGGGCGTGTTGTAAAAGGTGTGAATTTTGTTGATCTTATAGATGCTGGTGATCCGGTTGAATGCGGAAAAGCTTATGATAAACTTGGAGCTGATGAACTGGTATTTCTTGATATAACTGCATCATCAGATAAAAGAGATATAGTAGCCGATATGGTGAGAAAAGTTGCGGAGACAGTATTTATTCCGTTCACTGTTGGAGGCGGTATAAGAAGTATAGAGGATTTTAGAGCTATACTTAGAGAGGGCGCTGATAAGGTTGCGGTTAATTCTGCTGCTATCGATAATCCTGAACTTATAAGCGAGGCTGCTGAAAAGTTCGGAAGTCAGTGCGTTGTTGTTGCGATCGATGCCAGACGAAGACGTGTCGGAAAAGCAGCTGATCCAAGTCTTTCGTATAGTGAGAGTATAAAGATAAATGACGAATGGACTGAGAAGGACGGATGGACTGTTTATAAGAACGGCGGACGTATTGATATGAATATCGATGCAGTCGAGTGGGCTGTGCGCGCTGTAGAGCTTGGCGCCGGAGAGATACTTCTTACAAGTATGGATGCTGACGGAACCAAGGCGGGGTATGATATCGAATTGACCAGGACTATTGCAGAGAGAGTGAATGTTCCGGTTATTGCTTCGGGGGGAGCAGGTACATGTGAACATTTTGCAGAAGCTTTGACGGAAGGAAAAGCTGAGGCTGCACTTGCGGCATCACTGTTTCACTTCAAAGAGCTTGAGATTATGGAATTGAAAAAATATCTTAAAGATAAAGGGATACCTGTCAGGATATAGGTAAAAAAATATGATTAAATTTAGCGAAGACAGATTATCTGTCGCTGAGTACTTGGAACTGAGAGAGGCTGTTGGATGGAAGACACTGACTGAGCGTCAGGCTGAGCTTGCTCTCGAGAATTGCATTTATTGCATTTCTGCATATGATGAGAATAAACTCATTGGCATGGGACGAGTTGTAGGTGACGGGGCTGTTATCTGTTATATTCAGGATCTGATTGTACTCCCGGAGTATCATGGGAGGGGAGTAGGATCGGCACTTATCAAGCATTTAAAGAATTATGTATCTTCCTTGTCTGCTGAAGGTGAAGAAATGATGCTTGCGCTCATGTGTGCAAAAGGCAGAGAGGGATTTTATATAAAAAACGGGTTCACCGCGCGCCCAACGGATAATCTTGGACCCGGAATGATCATCTATCTTAAAAGATGATAAAAGTAGCTATAAAAGTAGGTTAGAAAGTATTTAGAGGTGGAATTAAATATGAATGAAAAATGTTGGTAGAAAAAAGACGGAACTATGCTTGACGAGGTTCGTCTTTTTGTTGTGAATTTTGAAGAGGTAATTAAGGCTGGTAAATAAGTAAAAAATAATTCACCCAAATAATAAAACAGAGGTGAATATTTAAAATGAACAAAAAAAGAATTACTCGAAGTTTGATGCACATTGTTTTTGTCATGATATTTGGCATTATAGGGGCTTTTTCCGTGAGATCCACGTCAAATGCAGCTGATGATAATGAGGATAAGGAAATAATCGATATAGATGCTCCAGAGCCCGCTGTCCAGGAAGGCGGATTCCTAGAAGAAGCGGATACCTATGATGATTCGTTTGAGGTTGATGAAGAAGAAAAATATTATGCTAAGAGATTATGTGAGAAGATAAAAGCTGCATGGTTTGCGGGAGAAGATAGTGTAGATGTAGAAGAATTTGATATTCGTCTTAACGAAAGCGATGACCTGCTTAAACTTTATGCCAGTCTTGTAAATGACAATCCGGATTATTTCTTTTTAGAAGACGATTTAAGAGTTGAGTATTATTTAAAGACAAATGAAATCGTAACCTTAAATTTTGTATATTCTGTTGAAGATAAATCAACGAGAATGAAAATGATCCAGGAATATAATGAAGCTATCGAATATTTTAAAAAGGGAGTGAATCCTACGTGGACCGATATGGAAAAGTTTGTTTATATTCATGATTATTTGGTACGTAATTGTGAGTATGATGTTGCTAAGACCATGGAGCATAGATACGATACATATGGTGTCTTAGTTGAAAAAAAAGCAGTGTGTCAGGGATATGCACTAGCTGTAAATGCTCTTGCGAACAAACTGGGACTGGAAAGCCATTATGTGAGTAGTGAAGAAATGAATCATGGCTGGAACATGGTTAAAATAAACGGAAAGTACTATATGATGGATGTTACATGGGATGATCCGACCCCTGACAGGCTTGGTAGGGTAGATCATTATTATATGTTCAAAAGTATGTCATTCTTTAACACTGATGAAGGTGCACATATGGCGGATGATATCATTGTCGAGGGTGGAGTTCTTCCAGAAGAGGCAAACGATACGAAGTATGATTCGTATAGCTTTTTTAATGATATAAAAATCGGTTTTGAATATATTGATGGTAAGTGGTATGGATTATACAGCAAAGATATTGCCATACATTCTCTTACATGTGATGGAACGGATTGGAAAGTCGATGATGTGTTGATAGATCTTTATGATGCTCGTTGGTATGATGAGAATGGAGGATATTTTCTGGCTGATCTTGGCGGAGGTTATACTTCGTATGATAATATCCTTTATTATTCGGATAATGAAAGTATTTACGCATATGATCCGAAGGATAAAAATACGCAAAAGGTATATGAGCTTTCAGAGGATGAGAAAAAACTCGGAAATATCTGTGGCCTTTATAAGACAGATGGCAATAGACTGCAATATCTGCTGACGAAAAATCTTGATATTGAGGATGGAATAATAAAAGCTATTGATATTCCTGAAGGGGATATTGATAATGGTAAACCGACTGCTATAATAAGCGTTGGTGGGATTATTAATCATGGTCTAAACGCTCCGGGAAATGTTGTTTATACAAATCAGTCTGAGTGTAAATTGACCGGAATAGATGATACTGGCATTCATTGTATGAGTTACTTTGTGGCTGAGAGAGAGTATTCTGAAGACGAGCTGAAGTTGGTTGATGAATCCTCCTGGACTACACAGGAAGGCAAACAGATTATCTTTGATATAGCGAATGGGGAAGAAGGAGAATACTATGTATATGGCCGTGCAATGGATACTTCTAGGAATACGAGCTTTGCTTCCCTGGGAAAAGTAGTCATTGATAAAACTGCTCCTATAGTATATTTTATAGGGAAAGATGTGGAGAAAGAAGACGAAGCAAGAATATATGTATATGATGATTATTTCGACAAGGTATATGTAAATGGTCAAGAGTGTGAACCAGATGATGGAATAGTCACGATTACTTCTTCTGATGAACCATATGAAATAAAAGTTATAGATAAGGCTGGAAATGAAACAGTAGAGACGATTAATTATCAAAAGTAAACGACGGCACAAAAAATTATTAATTTTATATAAAGTAAAAAAATACTACAAAGGTAAATTATGAGGGAGAGAGATTTATGAAAAATAAGGCTTTGTTTTGTTGCGCCTTTTTTCGTGTGTTTTTCATAATGATCATTGGGATTATCTGCGTACTAGTATTTAACGTGACCGCATATGCAGCAGATGGTAAGAATGTTTCGGATGGAAAAAATACCGGAAATCTAGGCTGTATTTCTGTTGATGATTCGGAATATGTAATTCAAGAAGGTGGATTTCTGAAGAAAGAGTCGAGACAGGGAACTTCGAGCATCATAAAAGGTGCAGGGAAGTATTCTTTTGATGCGGCAGCTCTGACAAAAAGAATAACTGATGCCTGGGATAAAGGCTTGAGTGAGTTCAATGTTGCTGATTTAAAAATCTCAAAGGATGATTCGTCTTTACTTAATGAAGTATATAGAAGTACCCTTAATGACAATCCGGACTATTTCTTTATAAGTAGTGGTCATAAGTATTTCTATGATAAGAATTCTAAGATTATAAACAGAATACAAGTTCAGTACACTGTTGATAGTAAAACTGAAAGAGCGGCGATGTTGAAGGAATACGCTGCTGCAATCACTGATTTTAAAAGAGGTGTTAATCCTTCCTGGACAGATATGGAGAAGATTGTTTACATTAACGATTATGTCGATCGTTTGTGTGAATATGATGAATCTGTGTCATTGGATAATATCTACGATGTATATGGTGTCCTGGTTAAGAGAAGAGCTGTATGTCAGGGATATTCTCTTACTGTAAATGCTCTTGCAAAAAGGCTTGGAATTGAATCGTATACAGTTACTAGTAAAGCTCGTAATCATGCTTGGAATATAGTCAAAATTAACGGTAAGTTCTATATGATGGATGCTACCTGGGATGATCCGACTACTGACAGACTGGGAAGAGCGCGTCATTTCTATCTCTTAAAAAGTGAGTCATGGTTTAATTCAGAAGAAGGAAAGCATGCTGCTTCGGATTATGTCGTTCAGCATAATGTATCACCGACAATTGCAAGTGACAAAACATACGATAACTATTTCTGGAACGATATAGATATCGGTTTTGATTATATAAATGGTACTTGGTATGGACTTCTTCCAGATCAGAAAGCCATAGGTAAGTATTCCTGTAATGGAAGAGATTGGATACCTGGAGAAAAGGTTATAGATCTTAGTTCTGCTCGCTGGAAATCTGCAGATTCAACTTACAAGGCTGTAAAATCTGTATCAATGTTTTCTTATGATGGCAAGATCATATATTCAAATCCTGACAGTATCCAGCAATATGATCCTGAAAAGAAAACCAGTTCGACATTATATAAGTTGACTGATTCGGAGAAAAAACTCGGATGTATCTATGGAATAGCATTGGCTAAGAATGGTAAGGTCAGGTATCGTTTGGCTGATAAGCCATCAGCTACGGATTTTACTATTAAGGAGACTTCACTTCCTGCAGCGACGTTTGATATGACTATGCCTAAAGTTATATTTAAACTGAGTTCGGGTGACTATGATGGACTGATGGCGTCTTTGGATGTTTATTCGAATTCTACCAGCTGCGTTGTTACGGCTGTTGATAATGGTGCGATTCGTTCTTTGAAGTATTATATTTCTGACAAGATTATCCCTGAAGAAGAATTGGTTTTGATTCGTGAATCGGAATGGAAATCAGGAAGCGGACTTCAATATTCTTTTGACTTTAAGAATGCAGGAGTGTATATTTATGCCCGTGCAGAAGATGATTTCGGGAATGTTGGATATTCTTCTATCGGCAAATTCATAATAGACAGTACGGCTCCGCAGATTAAGACGGTTGATGGTAAAACTGAATTTACCACGGAAACAACTATCAGTATTTCTGATGATAATATTGAAGCTGTATATGTGAATGGAGTTGCTGTTACACTTGTAAATGGACAGCTGAAACTTTCATCGTCAAAAGAACCATATACAATCAGAGTTGTGGATAAGGCTAGGAATGAACGGATTATAACTGTAAAGGTTCTTCCGGAGACTATCAAGGATTCAGGTGTTACATATCAGGTGTCATCTGAGGTTGTTAATTCTGATATTAAGCAGAACTTCAATGTGGCAGATAAGAAAACCAGTGGTAAGTATAAGATTACTAAGGTTGTAAGAAAAAATGGTAAGATTGCCGGCGGAACTGTTACATATATGAGACCGTACAATAAAAACTGTAAGAGTGCAAGCGTGCCTGCAGTAGTTAATATTGGTGGAGTTAAATTCAAAGTAACTGCCATAGGAAAAGAGTCATTTAAAAATTGCAAGAATCTTAAGAGTGTAGTTATTGGAAAGAATGTAAAGAGTATTGAAACTAATGCATTTAGAAACTGCAAGAAGCTGAAGAAGATTACTATTAAATCTACAGTGCTTACCAAGATTGGAACTAATTCATTTAAAGGAACATTAAAAAAGCCGTCTGTAATACTTCCAAAGAAGAAGACGGAAAAATATAAGAAACTTCTTTATAAAGCTGGATTAAATAAGAAGGCAAAAATCATATCTAAATAAGTTATGTAAACTAAAATATTTCGTACAGAGGAAACAAGATGTCAACGGATAATACTTATAACATTAATTCATCATTTGATCGTTACAGAAAGAATCGTCCTATAGATATTGTGAATACGCTATATCTGCTCTTTATAGTGACAGTTTATACTTTCTATATGCACAAAAAGTATTTTGATATAACGGGAACGCGTGCAGAAACATTTGTAACGGGAAGTATGATGTACCTGATTCTTGCTATCGTTTCAATTATTATTGAGATAGTAATGATCAATTATTTTGGCAAGAAAGAACCGATCATCTTTAAAGATACTAAGCTCTTTTTCCTTCCGGAAGTTTGGGCTGGTATCTTCCTTCTGGCGAATGTATTCGCATTTCTTATGTCGCCTGATAAAACAGGCTCATGGACCGGAGAGACTGGAAGATACTTCGGTCTTTCGTTTGTTATCGTATTAGTTCTTACGTTCATAGTATTGAGTCAGCAGACGCATATCAGTGTATATGTATATGGCGCGTTGTTTTTAGTATACAGTTATTCGATGGTACTTGCTTTTCTGCAGCATTTTGGACATGATCCCTTTGAACTAACGAAGGATATTGTGAGTAGACAGAAGGGAATGTTTATTTCTGTTTCAGGAAATATAAATACATTTGGTTCATATATATGCCTGGCTCTTCCAATTTTCTTAGCTATATTCATATTCAGTGAAAAACTTCTGCTTCGTATAATAGCCGCTGTTGCGATAGTTGAATCTGGAATAGGTATGATAGCTTCTAAGAGTGATAATGTTTATTTGGGGCTGGGAGTTGCATTTGTGCTGCTCTTTTATATTGCGATCATAGAGAAAAAATTCACTGAATATATCTTTTCTATCGCATTTCTGTTTTCGGGTCTTGAAATGATGGCGCTTCTGAGTAAGAAGTACAGTGGAAGCAGGAAACACATAAATGGTATAGCAGAGATTCTGATCAACCCGAAGATGATGGCGGTTCTCTGGGTTGCAATAATAGCAGTTCTCGTGGCAGCAATATTTTTTAGAACTGTTAACATAGAACTATATAAAAAAGTACAATGCAATAGATTTCTGGTTGTATTTACTATTTTGATGATCATATCAATGATCGCAGTGGTCGTTCTTGGCGTAAGATCGAAGAGTTCCTTCTTTGTGTTTAATGACAAATGGGGAACTTATCGTGGATATATCTGGAGAAAGGGTGTCGCCCTTTTTAAGGGTGCTACTCCGATGCAGAAGCTTTTCGGTTATGGAAATGAAACCATTGGAAGGTATATGATCGAGAGATATTATGATGAGATGATCGATGTTACTGGAAGAAAGTACGATAACCTTCATTGTGAACTGCTTCAGTATCTTGTTACAACCGGATTGTTTGGTATGCTTGCTCATGTTGGATTTGTATCAACATCATTTGCCTACATCGGAAAGCGAATGAAGGGAGATGCTGTAGCTATAGCTTGTCTGGCGAGTGGAGTAGGATACTTTACTCAGAGTCTTGTTAATCTGAATCAGCCAATTACAACACCATTTTTCTATGTTGTACTTGCTGCTGGAATCGGATATCTGAGATATAAGATACAAGGTTACGGGAAAAGTGAAGATGATGCGAGCTAAACTAATATTCTAATGACAACGTTCGTAAAGGATGTTATAATACTCGTGTGAAAAATTAGATAAAACAAATGGAGAAATAAAAAATGCAGATTTATGAGGAACTGATTGAACGTGGGCTTATTGCTCAGGTTACTGACGAAGAGGGAGTAAGAGATCTTATCAATAATGGTAAGGCTACTTTTTATATAGGATTTGATCCAACTGCAGATTCATTACACGTAGGTCATTTTATGGCGCTTTGTCTTATGAAGAGACTTCAGATGGCTGGAAACAGACCTATCGCTCTTGTTGGTGGCGGTACCGGAATGATCGGCGATCCTTCAGGCAGAACTGATCTTCGCCAGATGATGACAACAGAGATGATCGATCACAACTGTGAGTGTTTTAAAAAGCAGATGAGCCGCTTCATTGAATTCGGTGAAGGAAAGGCTATGATGGTAAATAACGCAGACTGGCTTAGAGACCTTAACTATATTGAATTCATCCGTGATATCGGATCAATGTTCAAGGTTAATAATATGCTTCGCGCTGAGTGTTATAAGCAGCGTCTTGCAAGTGAAGAGGGACTTACATTTCTTGAGTTTAACTACATGCTTATGCAGAGCTATGATTTCCTTAAACTTTATGAGGATTATGGATGTAATCTTGAGTTTGGTGGAGATGATCAGTGGTCTAACATGCTCGGCGGAAGAGAGCTTATCAGAAGAAAGCTCGGTAAAGAAGATGCGCAGGCTATGACAATAACACTGCTTCTGAATTCGGAAGGAAAGAAGATGGGTAAAACAGGAAAAGGAGCTGTATGGCTTGATCCTGAGAAGACATCACCATACGAATTCTACCAGTACTGGAGAAATGTTGATGATGCTGATGTTATCAACTGTATCAAGATGCTTACATTCCTTCCTCTTGATGAGATACATGCCATGGAAAGCTGGGAAGGAGCTGAACTGAACAAGGCTAAAGAGATCCTTGCATATCAGCTTACTGAACTTGTACATGGTGAAGAAGAAGCTAAGAAGGCTGAAACAGCTGCTAAGTCTATATTCGGTGGGGGCGGAACAGAGAATATGCCTGAAACTGCTCTTACAGATGATGATTTTACAGATGGAAAGATAGATGCGATATCTATCCTGGTTAAAGCGGGACTTGTTCCGTCACGTGGCGAAGGTCGTCGTGCCATTGAACAAAATGGGGTTGCTGTCAATGGTGAGAAGATGAACGATATACATGCTACATATGATAAAAAAGCTTTTGAAGAAGAGTTTGTTATCAGAAGGGGTAAGAAGAACTTCCGCAAGATTGTTCTCAACAAAAATATATAACTTCTAAAGGGGGATGCGATATGTCACTGATGGATAGAATCGAAAAAGTTCGAAACAGGGGAGATATTGAATTGACTGGGTTCTACGAGAAGGAAGAAGAGATTGAAAGAGATCTTGAACTTTATACTCGTAACGACAAGTTTTACGTTCTTATTGCTGATGCGGATCCCTCTGAAAGAATCGAACTGGAACGTATCGTTGACCAGACAGGATGTTTTGTATTGTCTGTGGGAAGCGGTATTGAGTGTCTTGAACAGATTACCAGCGATAAGTTTGATCTTATATTCATCGGACGTAACATGCCGAGAATGGATGGCATTCAGACTCTCAGGAATATGCGTAACAGCCCTGTGAGTAAATGTAATGATGCTAAGGTTTTCATTCTTCTTGATGAGAAGGTGGATGAGCCTGACATATTTTTTGAGAATGCCGGCTTTGATGGTATAGTAAGAAAACCTATTGATAAAACAATCATTCATAACATCATACTTGATTCAGTTCCTACAAGAATGATTCCTGAAGATGAGGAATTGATAGACTACATTCGTCAGAATGCAGCAAATGCTAATCTTCTGAAGACTTGTGATGTGCGTTATATTGAAGGA
Organism: Eubacterium sp.; assembly: GCA_017539165.1. Taxonomy (GTDB): domain Bacteria; phylum Bacillota; class Clostridia; order Lachnospirales; family Lachnospiraceae; genus Eubacterium_Q. Next base: position 70,596 of record JAFYHN010000098.1, on the reverse strand, counting down.
CTTAAGAATTTCAAAGGAAATGTAGATGATTACAAAGGCTGCGTAAGCGATTTCTGTGATTCTTATGAGACATCAAGTTCAGATATGCTTGATGATCTTTATTCAGGAAATGCCGCTAAATATATGGAAAAAGCCAGGGCTATGCGTGATACAGCAAGGAAGATAGGTGCTATATATTTATCTGACTGTTTTGATGATCATGTAAATATGGCTAAGGATGACAGTCTTGATGTTGCTGAGAGCAACTGGCAGGCTCTTGTTACTGAATGGGAGACTGTTATAGGCGGTCTGGCTGCATGGGTTGGAAAGAATGATATTCAGCTCGGCCTGACAGAAGTTCTTACTGCAAAAACAAATGGTATAAAACTCGCAGAAAAAGACATAAATGATCGTGTACATGACATCATGAAGCTTCTGGAAGAAAACAAGAAGGATGATGCCAAGAAAATGCTTGTACAGCTAGGGGATTATGACCTTGACAGCGAGATAAGACTCAAGATTGACAGAGCTGTAAAAGCTTTTGAAAAAGATAAAGTTAATACAGTAGTTGATATACTTAAATCATTTTTTATATGATATATGACTTGACTGGGACAGGAGATATTACTCCTGTCCCATTTTGCTTAATCGTTATTATCTTCCTGACTCTGGGTATCGCCTTCCTGAGTATCGTCTTCCTGAGTGTCGTCCTTCTGTTTGTCGTCTTTCTTTTTGTTGGCGTTTGTGCTCGATTTGTCGTCCGTGATACTGAGATTTCGCTGCCTTCTTTTCGGGTTGTCTTTTTTCTCTTTACGTATCTTTTTCCTTTCGCTTGCCAGGTTTGTTGAATTGATATATGTTCGAAATTCGCTTTGTTCTGCAACGTAATCCAGGGGCATGCATTTTAAAGCGTATCTATAAAGATCAGTATCATAGACATTTGATAGAATAGCTAACTGTTCTGCTGTGGGATGCAGCTTTCCGCATTCTATATAGCTGTAACCTTGTCGTGTCATATGAAGTATCTCGGCTACTTCATTCTGAGTAAGATGCTTATCTAGCCGGATGTCTCTTAACAGAGAACCCCAGAATATTTTTATTGTCATGGTATTTATCTCCTTTCCTTAAATGTTAATAGGTGGAAATAACTCCAAAAGTATGATATCATAATAAAATGCATTCTCGGAAAAAAGGATGCTGAAAGCGGCTAAAACAGCACTGAATTAATGATTGAGGAGGTCTACTGATAGTATGAGTAAAGCAGACGAGATATACATAAATATGTGTAAGCAGATACTGACTGAGGGGATAGATACAAAGGGTGAAAAGGTTAGACCTAAGTGGTCTGACGGAACATCTGCATATACTATCAAAAAGTTTGGTGTTGTCAACAGGTATGATATATCAAAAGAGTTTCCGGCGTTTTCACTCAGAAGAACTTATATAAAATCTGCGGTAGATGAGATTCTGTGGATCTATCAGAAGAAATCCAACAACATTCATGAACTGAATTCTCATATATGGGATGAATGGGCTGATGAGGATGGTTCTATTGGTAAGGCATACGGCTATCAGATCGGTGTAAAGAGCCGTTATAAAGAAGGTAATATGGATCAGATGGACAGGGTTCTGTTTGATCTGAAGGAGAATCCATATAGCCGACGAATCATGACAAATATGTATGTGCATCATGATCTCAGCGAGATGCATCTCTATCCATGTGCGTATTCTGTAACTTATAATGTTACAGGAAATAAGTTAAATGCAATCCTGAATCAGCGTTCTCAGGATGTACTTGCTGCAGGTAACTGGAATGTAGTTCAGTATGCGGCACTTCTTATGATGGTTGCCAGAGCTACTGGTTTTGAACCAGGAGAACTTGTACATGTTATAGCAGATGCACACATATACGACAGACATGTTCCTATCATTGAGGAATTAATAAAGAGAGAGACTTATCCTGCTCCGAAGGTAACACTTAATCCTGAAAAAACTGATTTTTATTCATTTACTCCGGATGATTTTATTGTCGAGAATTATAAGTACGGAGAGCAGATAAAGAATATACCGATAGCGGTATAGTAATTGGAGGAATGATACATGAAACTTATTGCGGCAGTGGATCAGAACTGGGCAATCGGTCATAAAAACAGTCTTCTTGTCAAGATACCGGAAGATCAAAAGAATTTTATGAAATATACGATGGGCAACACTATTGTCCTTGGAAGGAAAACTCTTGCGGGATTTCCGAATGGAATTCCTCTTGCTGGTAGAACGAATATTATACTCTCGTCCAGAGATGATTTTACTGCAAAAGATTCGCCTATAGCTCATTCAGTTGAAGAACTGTTTGAAATACTTAAGGATTATGATACTGACTCGGTGTACGTGGTAGGAGGAGGTAAGATATACAGCCTCCTTGAACCGTATTGTGACGAGGCTATAATCACAAAACTGGATTATAAATATCAGGCAGATACATGGTTCCCTAATCTCGATGAAAAAGAGAACTGGGAATTGGTTGAAACGAGCGAAGAAAAGACGTATTTCAGCATTGAATATCATTATCTGACATACAAAAACAGATCCCCGATTTCATTTTAGTTTAAGTGGTATTATTTTATAACAAAATTCTGTTGTTTTTGCACAAAATTGTTTGATTTATTACTAGTAAATGCTATAATAATAAGAGTGAAATGGATAATTGTTTCTTGTACTAAATACAGGGAGGGTTACTATTATGGCAGCAAAGATACTAGTTACAACTACGAACGGATTTGAGGGCTATGTCGTGACCGAATATATGGGGATTGTTTCAGGTCATTCGATTCTTAGTTCCAATACCATTTCCGGTATGGCATCTGATGTTACGGACGGGGCCAGTAAAGATGCAGCAAAGCTTGAAAAGTGTCGTGAAGATGCTGAGAATCAGCTTGTAAAAGCTGCAAAAAAGAAGGGTGCAAATGCGATAGTTGGAATGAATATGACGTATGCACCGTTAGAAGCAGGTTCATTTGGTGTTATAGCATCAGGAACTGCAGTGAAGGTTTCAAGACATGTTAGTATTACGGATACGGTTCACAAAGAACTGTATGTCACGAATTATTATACAAGACTTGTTCCAAGACCTGTAAAGGTCATTCTTGATGGTAATTCCAACATCATCAAAATGAAGATTGTTTGTTACAATTACAATCATGAAGATATTCAGTCGATAAGAACAGATGTTGAGTTTACCAATCTTTATGATGAAAGACTTGATATTAAGAACGTCGATTTCGTCTTTTCAAATAATAATAATCTTTCGGTTATTGAATCTGAATATGTTCTTACGAAGATTGCACCAAATGATCTGCAGCTTCTTAAGGATGCAAAGATTATTCTGAATAAGTACGCGACTTCCAATGAGATATGTGCATGTAATGATGTGCCGAAGAATGTGACTCTCAACACAAGGAAGCTTGAGGCTCTTAAGGAACAGCGCGGAATAGATGCTGTAGAGAAGTACAGCGCAGACGGAATGGTTTGGACATGTAACTGTGGTCACGTAAATGAAGCAGGAGATGAAGAATGTTCAGTTTGCGGACGTAAGCAGAGAGATATTATGAATGAAACTGAGTTCAACTATGAAGAAATGGTTGACCAGATGCGTGAGAAGGACACAGTAGTTGAGATAAAAGATGTCCTTATGGAGTATATAAAAGATATAGATGCGGGTGTTCGTTTACAGCTTCTCGAGATTATGGAATCGGGACTTCAATATGAGAAGACACGAGGAAATATGAAAGAAACAGTTGTCGAGAAAGTTGAGAAAACTTTTGAGGAAGCATCGATACGAAACTAATTAAGGAGTAGATTATTTTGAGTTCAGGACTTAGCATGACCAGCGTAAACAAAATAAAGCAGCTTGCGGAGGCACATGAGTACGACCTGGCTGAGCCTATACTCGATTCTCAGGATCTTGAGAAGTCATTTAACCCTCAGTTCCTAAGAGTTTGCGGCGAAGTTTACGAGAATGTTGGACGTCTTACTGAAGCAAGGCAGATGTATGTGAAGGCTCATAGTATGGCGCCCGAGGCAAACAGGATTATTTTTTCGCTTATTAACTATTATCTGAAACTTGGATATTTTGATCTTGCTGACAGATACTTTGAGGAATATGTTTATTACAGCTCTGGTGAGGAGCAGGATCTCAAGAATATAAGATATATCATGAAGAAGGGTAAAGGAGCTAATCCTGAGGACCTTTATGATATTCTTTATCCGTATTATAGAGATAATATTGATTCGGATTGGACATTTGAACTTATCCTCTTATCGAAGATTCTCGGTAAAGATGATATAGTGATGCTCATTACGGATTATAAAGCTACATTCAAAAACGGCAGATATGTAACACTTGTTGATGAGATTGCAAATGACATCGAACTTGCAGTCAGAATGTATTATATATATGCTACTGCTGAGGCACAGGATAACAATCCTGAAGAGGCTGAAATCAGAGAGATAGAAGATAAACAGCTTAAAGAAGATTACTTTAAAATGAATCCTGAAGCTGTTGAAGATACTACTGTTATTAATTCTCTTGTTTCAGATGATCCAAAAGAGAAGATATCATCTGAGAATATCGAAAAAGGAATCAAGAATTTCATAAAACGTAAGTTTAAGAAAAAATCAGGTGATGATCAGGATAGTGTAGATGAGGAGACTGATGAAAATGCAGTCGAGAACGATTCTGATTCAGATGATATTGTTTTAACGGATGCAGATGGATCTTCGGATGCTAATGGTGCAGATGTTTCATCTGATCAAAATGATGATATAGAATTATCTGATGTAGATGGTAGTGAGTTTGTAGAAGGTGGTGTTCCAGAAGCAGCTAAGAAGTCAGGTAAACAGGAATTCGTTACATATGAATTCGATGATGGATTTGCTCCGGAATCAGATACTATAGCCGGATTAAGTGATATTGATTCGGAATTTGAATCGTCTTATGATAGTTCAAATGTATTCAGTGATTTTGAGAAGTTCCGTAGGACATCTAACTATGATGTGCCTGTTCAGAATGAAGAGGATGAGGAACCAGAGGTTTCATATTCTCCTGAACCGGGATTTGAAGCTGGTTACGAGTCATCTTATGAATTCGAGCCAGAGCCTGAATACGAATCAGAGCCAGAACCAGAGTATGAGTCTGAACCTGAATCAGTATCTGAGTCAGAGTACGAGTCAGAGACTGAATCTGAGTATGAATCAGAATATGAGTCAGAAGCTGAATACGAAACTGAATCTATATCTGAATATGAAACTGAGTCAGAACCAGAGTATGAGTCAGAAAGTGAACCAGAATATGAATCAGAAACTGAATCAGAATATAAACCGGAATCTGAATATGAAACTTCAGAGTATGAATCTGATGATGAGGATTCAGAGTCAGAACCAGAGCTTATAATAGAATCTTCAGTATCAGGGGAGAAATATGATTATGATGAACCAGAGCTTTCATTTGATGAGAGATCTTATGAATCTGAGTCATCATATGAAACAGAATCTGAATATGGAACAAATACTGAAGATGATTTCACACCAGATGTAGAAGAAGACTTTGAGACTGGACTTGATAAAGATTACGTGGAAGAAGCATCTAGGTATTCATCTGAAGTGAATGAATTCGAAACAGATCTTGATGAGAATACGCTGTTTAGAAATACAGCTGTTTATGAAGAAACTATCGAAGATGAGCCAGAAATGGAAGCATCATATGAACAAGAGACAGCATCAGAGACATCTTATGAAACAGAGAATACATATGAATCGGAACAATCATATGAGAACGTTTCTGAGTCTGAATCTGTAAGTGAACCAGAATCTGAACCAGAACCATCTTACATGAAGTATGATTTCCCGGAGATGGATCTAAAGCGATTCAGTTCAGATTATTTCCCTGGTATGTCGCTTCAGGAAACTGAAACTCATAACAGATTTGAGGATGTAATGAAAACCGAAAGCGAGAAGCTTGATGAGGGACTTAAGGAAGAAGAGGCAAAGCTTCGTGAAGCAGAAGCACTTCTGGCTTCACTCGGTATTAAATTATAAATAGATAAGCTGACGAACTCAGGGGTTCAGATGCTTATATCCAACTATGTAATGAAAAAATGTGAAGGAGGTAGTAGCACAGTGGCTGTTGATCAAAGAGAAGCGCTAATTGCTGCTGTACGTGCACAGGTCGAGAAGGAACGTGCCGAAAAGCAAAAAAAACTTGAAAGGGAACGCGAGGCTATGGCATTTTCCAAGATGGGGAATGACAAAAAAGCCGATTCAGAGAAGAAAACATATAAGACTCTGACACCTGAAGAACTTGCAAGGATTGAGGAAAAGAAAAGACGTAAGAGGGCAGAGGAGCTAGGTATAGATTTAGATACTCTTGAAGGTGCATCTAGTGATAGTGGTGCTGCTGAAGAAGCAACTCCAGACGATTCTGAAACTCAAGTTCTTACTTCAGAAATGCAATCAGAAGGTGCAGGTGGACTTGGTGGTATTCCGCTTCCAGAGGGTGGTCTTAGTGATTTCCTGAGTTCTGGTGGTGGACTTGGAGCAATGCCTGGTTCTGAAGGCGGTCTTGGTGCCAATATCGATGGTAAGGATGGTCTTGGTCTATTCGGTGATAAGAATGGTTGGGATTCAGCTGATTCCAAGGGAGATGATCTTGATAGCATCGTTCCTACTAAGGGTGATGATTCTGACAGTATGTATGACGTTGATGATGAGGATTCATCATTTGCGGCTCAGGCTTCATCTATGGATGGTTTCAAGGATGTATCTGAGGAACAGGAAGGCGATGAAGTTGAACTTGATTCAAGTGGACCTACTTACGAAGATCAGTTTGAAGAGCGTAAGGCACGCAAGAAGAAGATGTCCAGCGGCATTGACGATCAGGAGAGAAGACTTGCAGCTGCAAGAGAGAAAGCTGCGAAGAAGAAGCAGGAAAAGGGCGATGATAAGGTTTCAATCAAGGTGCCTGAGGATGCTTCTAAGGGTGATGCTGCAGAACATGCTAAGGCAGAAGCTGCTGCTAAGGTAGAAGCAGAAGCTAAGAAGAAAGAAGAACTCGCTGCTAAGAAGGCAGAAGAAGCTGCACAGAAGGCTGCTGAAGAAGCTGAGAAGAGACGTGCTCTTGAGGAACAGCGTAAGAAAGCTGCTGAAGAAGCTCGTAAGGCTGCCGCTGCTGAACAGCGTAAGAAGTATAAAGAAGAAGCTGAGCATGCATTAGCAGAAGCTAAGAAGGCTGTTGAAGAAGCTAAAAAGCAGGTTGTTGAGGTTGAGAAGAATTCAGTTGTTGAAACAACATCATCTGGTGAGGCTCCAAGAACAGCTGAAGAAGATAAGCTTGAAGCTGATATGGATGCAGCTATCAAGGATAAGGAAGAGTTTGAGAAGACAGTTAATGCTGCGAAGGATGCTGTTAAGGAAGCAGAAAACGGCGTAGTTAAGGCTAAGGACGACGTTAAAGCTAAGGAAGATGCTCTTGCTCTTGCTAAAACCAAGATTAAAGCTCTTGAAGAGAAGACTGCAAATGACAAGGCAGCAGCTGCTGAGAAGGCAAATGCCGGTCTGGATGCTATCAGAGATAAAATTCTTTCTGAGGCTAAGGCTGCAGCAGAACTTATCAGTAAGACTAAGGGCGATGAGGCGGCCAAGAAGAGAGCTGCTGAGAATAGCAAGGCTGAAGAGGAAGAAATCAAGAAGTTTGCAGCTGAAGAAGAGAAACTTAAGGCTGAGATTCAGGCTGCTCAGGCTAAGGTTACTGAAGCAGAGGCTGAAGTTACAAAAGCTGAAGAAGGAGTTGCTGCTGCAGAACTTTCTGTTACAAAGGCAGAAGAAGCTGTTGCTGCTGCTGAAGATAATGTAAATTCTGCTGAAGGAAGAGTTCTTCTTGCAGAAGTAGAAGTAGAGAATGCTAAGGATGCTGCAAGCTCAGTTCAGGCGGAATATGATTCAGCTATGTCAGCTGTTGCTGCTGCAGAAAAAGCTCTTGCTGATGCAAAAGCTAATGCAGATACTATTAAAGCTAAGGTTGATGCAGCAAATGGTAATATAACTAATGCTCAGAAAGGTGTTACAGAAGCTCAGTCTGCTGTTGAAGCTGCAAAAGCTGAAGTTAATACTAAGACAGCTGCTGTTAACGCTGCAAAAGAAGCTGTTAAATCTGCTCAGGATAAGGTTGCTAATGCTAAGGCAGATGTTGAATCCAAGAAGGCTGATGTTCAGACTGTACAGGCTAAGTCAGCTGATATAGATCAGAGAAGAGAAGAGGCTTCCAGAGCCAGACAGACAGCATTTGCTGAAGCTGAGAAGAAGGCTGCTGATGAGATCGCAGCAAATATTGCTAAAGCAATAAAGGCTGCTGAGATTGAGTCTAAGTCTAAGGCTGAAGCTCAGGTTAAAGCAGAGATTGATTCTGAGAACAAGAGACTCGATGAGGAATTCAAGAAGAGTAAAGCTGAAATAGATAGCGAAGTAAAGGCTAAGGATGCTGAAGTTGCAGCGGCTAAGAAGGCTGTTAAGACAGCTGAGGATGCAGTGAGAACAGCTAAGACCAAGGTTACCAAGACTGAGATCACTCTTGGTGAGAAAGCTAAGGTCATCGGCGATATCCTGAATAAGATGGAAGCTGCCAGAAAGAAAGCCGAAGAAGACTTTGCTAAACGCGGTTCTGCTGTTAAGGTAGATGAAGCTAAGGCTAAGGTTAAGGAACTTGAAGCTGCTGTTAAAGCTGCTGAGAAGAAGGTAGCTGAAGTTGATAAGATGGATATCGATCTTACCAAGACAGCTCCGGGAATGAGACTTCCGCTTGCTGCTAACTATCTTGAGAAATATCTTGAGATCAAGGCATCTGCTGATGAGATCGTAGATACTTTCAACGATATCGCAGATAATATGGAACAGACTATCAGATCAAGAAATATAGTTATCCTTGGTCAGTATGGTTTCGGTTCAGTATGTGTTGGTGAAGACTTTGCTCGAAGCTTCTATGATATGGGTGTATGTAGTTCAAGAACTATTGCTAAGATTAAGGCAAAGGCACTCAGTAAGGTTGGTTTCGAGGCCCTTGATAAGTTAAAGGGTGGATGTCTCGTTATTGAGAATGCCGGTCTTGTTTCACCTCAGAAGCTTATTGAGATAGTTCAGCTTTCAGCTAAAGATCAGAAGGACTTCGTAGTTATCCTTACTGGTGAGATTGATTCAATCTCTAACCTGTTCGGAAATACTGCTGAGATTCTTTCAGAGTTCGAGTACCTGATCGATATGACTAAGATTGATAAGGCTGATATGACTAAGTTTGGTATGGCATATATCAATCAGAGGGGTTATTCAGCATCAGATGAAACTGAGAAGACTATCTCAAGTATACTTGATGGTATGGAAATGGGTAACCTTGATCGTCTCGAGGAAGCTATCGATAATGCTATCGAGAAGGCTCAGAAGAGAGATGCTGAAGCAATGAGAGTCATTCCACAGGACTTTGAATAAGGAATGAAATGCTTTTAAAGCCAAAATATATTTGATTTAGATGCAAATATGTAATATATTAAGACAAGTGTGTCAGTGCTCAATGCGCACTGGCACATTTGCTTATAATAACGTAAATGATTTTTTTAGGAGGCACTATGTACCGTATTGATATAGGCATAGATCTCGGAACTTCAAATATATGTGTGTACATGAGAGATAAGGGAATCGTTATCAATCAGCCAGCTGTTCTCGCATACGAAAGGAAAGAGAAGAGGATTCTTGCAGTAGGAACCAAGGCAAAACGTATGTTGGGAAAAACAACAGATGCTATAATTGTAGAACGTCCCATAAAGCATGGAGTTATCTCGGAATATGCGATAGCTGAAAGAATGATAAAAGCATTTGTAAAAAATGCTATGCGTAAGCGTCGTATCTGGGGTAGACCAAATGTTTGTGTTGCTGTTCCTCAGGGTATTACAGAAGTTGAAAGAAGAGCTGTAGAAGATGCGATAGTTAAAACTGGAGCGAAGGAAGTATTCCTTCTTGAATCTCCTATTGCTGCAGCGCTCGGATGCGGTGTCGATATCATGGAAACATCTGGCCATATGGTTGTTGATATTGGTGGCGGTACAACAGATATAGCAGTTATATCTGCTGGAGATATATCATATGGAGTATCTCTTAAGATAGGTGGAGATGATTTCACCGAAGCTATTGCCAGATACGTTAGAAGAAAATACAGCATAGAACTTGGCGAGCTTACTGCTGAAGATGCTAAGATAGAGATTGCAGGAGTTTATCCTCGTAAGATAGATTCCTCGTATGAGATAAAAGGTAAAAATATGGTAAATGGTCTTCCTGTAAGACTTGATCTTGGAGCTAACGAGACAGTTGAGGCTCTGGAAGAGATTGCAGGACAGATCGTTGATGGTATAACCGGTGTTCTTGAGAAAGTTCAGCCTGAACTAGTGGCTGATATTTCTAAAGAAGGTATATTCCTCTCAGGAGGCGGAAGCCTTGTATACGGAATGGACAGACTTATATCAGAAAAGACAAGTATTAGAACAGCTATAGTAGATGAGCCTGATTCTGTTGTTGCTGCCGGAGCCGGAATGGCCGGTGAGTATATCACGATTCAAGAAGAAGATAGCAATAAGTGAAAGGGGATGAAGACGTGAATGTTCTTCATATGAAATATGCTGTTGAGGTAGCAAAGGAAGGTTCTATCAATAAGGCTTCTGAAAAACTACTCATCGCTCAGCCCAATCTAAGCCGTTCCATTAAAGAGTTGGAAGCGGATCTTGGAATCAGTATCTTTGCCAGATCTTCCAAGGGTATGACCCTTACAGCTGAAGGCGAAGAATTTATAAACTATGCTAAAAAGATATTACACCAGATATATGAGATCGAAATGATTTATAAAACTGGAAAACCTGCAAAACAGATGTTTTCTATATCTGTTCCCAGAGCCAGTTATATAGCGGATGCATTTGCTAAGTTTTCCAACAGTCTTGAAGATAAGTCTTCATCTGTGTTTTATAATGAGACCAATAATGATATGGTCATCAGAAATATTCTGGAGAACGATTATAAACTGGGGATTGTAAGGTATGCTTCAAACTTTGACAGGAACTTTAAGATAATGTTTGAAGAGAAGGGACTCAGTCATGAATTTGTATCAGAGTTCAAGTATGTTCTTATAATGAATAAGAACTCAGACTTGGCTAAGAAAGACAGTATTCAGTTGAATGATCTTGCAGATTATGTTGAGATAGCTCATGCAGATCCTTATGTTCCTACACTACCTGTTTCCACAGTTATGAAAGAAGAGATGGTTGATGTCTCTGATAAGAGAATATATGTCTTTGAGAGGGGAAGTCAGTTTGATCTTCTGGTAAATAATCACAGAACATTTATGTGGGTATCGCCACTTCCTGATAATATGCTTGAAAGATATGACCTCGTTCAGAAGGCGTGTGTTGATAACACTAAGGTATATAAAGATGTGCTGATATACAAAAATGATTATAAAATGACTAAACTTGATAAACAGTTTATATCAGAACTTATCGAATCGAGAAGAAAAACTTTATAGATAATTTCTAAAAATATCACAGAAAATGACAAGCAGTTGGGTAATATTACCCAGCTGCTTTCTTTTGTTCCTGGTTATATCGATATCTGATATACCGATATACCATTTTGATAATTCATTTTTCATTTATGTTGGAATACAATGCTCGGTGTTGAGAATGGATCGGATTTAGTAAGGAGGCTAAATATGATTGAAAAGACTGACAAAATTATCAAGAAGGCTGATGTAACCTTATTTGGAGAGGCGTTCACACTTCCTGTGGAATATGACGTTCTGGGTGGAGAGTCACTACTTGATTCACAGAAGTATGCTCTTGAGATGTTCCTTGGAAAGGCTGACAACCTCTTGAATAATTCTGAAGTTGTTAAGAATTATATTGAGAATACAAAGCAGATCAAGGTAAATGATCTCTTTGATGAGCTTTCTCCTGAATGTATATTTGTAGAGCGAAATGATAATGACAGATATACAGCAGTTTTCCTTTCGGTTTTAGATGAGGACGGAAAAAGAACCGGAGATACAGTTGCAATAGAATTCAAAAATGAAGAATTCTACCGTGTTGGAGACAGAAGTATAGTAATATAAATGTCTTTTAATAAAGTGGAGGAGAACAGATTGTCATCAGTAATATCTAAAGCTACACTCGGAAGATTACCGACGTATCTCGAATTCCTGAAGCGGCAGGAAGTGGAATATATATCATCCACTCAGATAGCCAGGGCTCTTGAATGGGGAGAGGTAATGGTCCGAAAAGATATGAATGCTGTATGCGGTCAGGGAAAACCAAAGGTTGGTTACCTGAGAGAGAATCTTATGACTTCCATCCTTGATACACTGGGCGTTGATAAGAATATCAGCGCAATCATGGTTGGAGCCGGTAAGCTCGGTACAGCACTCATGGAATATAAGGGATTTTCGGAATATGGAGTAGATATAAAGGCGGCATTTGATAACAATCCGGAAAAATGGAATGAAAGATTTGCAAACGGAAAAAGAATATATCCGATTGAGTTACTAAAAGAATATTGCAAGGAAAATGATATAAGGATAGGAATTATAGCTGTGCCACAATCACAAGCACAGATTGTGTGTGATGAGATGATCGATTGCGATATTAAAGCAATATGGAATCTCTCGGCAGTCACGTTGGATATTCCAGAAGGTATTCTTGTGAAAAATGAGAATCTTGCATTATCATTATCATTTTTAAAGACTTGCATGATGAGAAATGAGGAAAGAAATGACTTTTGACAGGGTTATTGCTGTGCGAAATACTAAAACGGTATATCGCAATGGTGAAATATGTATAAAGGTTTTTAATGAAGGATATAACAAATCAGAGATACTAAACGAGGCGTTAAACCATGTTCGTATGGAAGAAACCGGAATGCCTGTTCCTGAGTTTCTGGAAGTGAGAGAACTTGATGGCAAATGGTCACTTGTTACCAGATATATCAAAGGTAAGACACTTGCATCCCTGATGAAGGAAAATCCCGATGAGATTGATAAATATATAGATAGATTTGTAGATATTCATATAGATATCATGGGTAGAAAATGTAAGCATCTGAACAGACTTACAGACAAGCTTAATTCAAAGATATGCGATGCAAAGCTTGATGCGACAATCAGATATGATCTGCATGCGAGACTTGAAGAGATGCCAAGAAGAGAGAGTATCTGTCACGGAGATCTGAATCCGTCAAACATACTCATCACAGATGATGATAAAGCATATATAGTCGATTGGTCATATGTATGCAAGGGAAATATGCTTGCTGACATAGCTAATACATACCTTATATTGATAATGGATTACAGCGAAGAGATGGCTGAGAGCTATGTAAATGCTATCTGTGAAAAGATGAATATGAATAGAGAAAAGATAGAGAAATGGATCCCGATAATAGCAGTGGCTAAGTCGGTTCATTCAAATCGAGACAGAAGAACGAGACTTTTAAAGATATTTGAAGATTATCAGTAATAATCTTCAGTGAATAGTTAGAGTTTATCAAGGGTTTTATTGTTTAAAGGAGTTTATCACATGAAAGTAACAATCTGTATCGGTTCCTCTTGCCATATAAAGGGATCTAGACGTGTTGTTGAAAAATTTCAGGAATTAGTCAGTAAATACGAATTATCAGATGTTGTGGAACTGGGCGGAACATTCTGTATGGGACATTGTCAGGAAGGTGTTTGTGTAACCGTAGACAATGAATTCTTCTCTGTGTCTCCGGAAAATGCGGAGAGTTTCTTCGAGAAGGAGATCAAATGCAGGATTGTTTAACTTTAAAAAAATCAAATTGTAAGAACTGTTACAAATGTATTCGTAATTGCCCGGTAAAATCAATTCGCTTTTCAGGTAATCAGGCTCATATTATAAACGATGAATGCATCCTATGTGGAAGGTGTTTTGTTGTTTGTCCTCAAAACGCCAAGCAGATAGTCGATGAGACTGAAAAGGTTGAGGTGCTCATTCAGGGACAGTCGCCGGTTATAGCAAGTGTCGCACCTTCTTTTGTGGCGAACTATCCCGGAGTGGGTATCGATTCATTAAGAAGAGCACTGAAAAAGATTGGTTTTGAAGATGCTGAAGAAACAGCACTTGGAGCTACTATAGTAAAGACAGAATATGAACGTATTCTGGCAGAAGAAGATAGAGATGTTGTCATTTCATCCTGCTGTCATTCAATAAATCTTTTAATACAGAAATATTATGTAAACTGTCTTCCGTATCTTGCAGATGTTATTTCGCCTATGCAGGCACATGCTGCGGATATCAAAAGAAGATATCCGGATGCGAAGATAGTGTTTATTGGTCCTTGTGTTGCAAAGAAAGATGAAGCAGAACATTATAAGAATTTTGTGGATGCTACACTTACTTTTGAAGAATTGACAGACTGGTTTGATAGAGCTGAGATAACTCTTGATCAAGATACTGATTCGGAGGAGAAAAGCCGAGCCAGATTCTTCCCTACAACAGGCGGAATTCTGAAGACTATGGCACAGAATGCTCCGGGATATACCTATATGGCTATAGACGGAGTTGAAAATTGTATTGATGCTTTAAAAGATATAGCAGAAGGTAAAGTCCATAAATGTTTTATTGAAATGTCAGCCTGTGTGGGAAGTTGTGTAGGTGGTCCTGTTATGGATAAACAGCACAGGAATTCAATGAAGGAACATCATAGAAATCCGGTTAGTGATTATATGGCTGTTTCGAATTATGCAGGTGGTAAGGACTTTGAGATAGATCAGCCTGAAGTAACGGAACTCAAGAAGATATTTGAGCCGATAGAACAAAAGGCTATATACCCGCTTGATTATGAGATAAATCAGATTCTGAGAAAGATGGGTAAGACTAAGAAGAGTGATGAACTGAATTGCGGTTCATGCGGATATAACACTTGTAGAGAGAAAGCTATAGCTATATTCCAGGGAAAGGCTGATATATCAATGTGTCTTCCTTATCTTAAGGAGAAAGCTGAAAGCTTTTCTGACACGATTGTAAAGAATACTCCGAATGGACTTATAGCTCTTAATGATTCGCTGGAGGTTCAGCTTATCAATAAGGTTGCCTGTAAAATACTTAATATACCAAATCCATCAGATATTATCGGTGAACCGATAGTCAGAGTCCTTGATCCTGTCAACTTTATGAAGGTTCAGAAAGGACCAGGACAGATATTCGGTGAGAGAACATATCTAGCTGAGTATAACCGATATGTTGAACAGACTATAGTACGCGATGCTGACAGTAAGACTTTGATATGTATCATGTCAGACGTCACTGAGGAAGAAAAAGAGCATAAGCGTAAGGAAGAAATCAGTCGCCAGACTGTTGAGGTTGCCGATAAGGTCGTAGATAAGCAGATGAGAATCGTTCAGGAGATTGCATCACTGCTCGGAGAAACTGCGGCCGAAACCAAGATAGCTTTAACAAAACTGAAGGAGTCTATATCAGATGAATAATCTATGTGCAGATATAGGGTATCGAAGTATCAATCATTATGGGGAAAATCTGTGTGGTGATCATATTGATATAGTGGAACAATCAGAAGATTCGAAGGTTATAGTTCTGGCCGATGGAATGGGAAGTGGAGTTAAGGCAAGTATCTTGTCGACACTCACGTCGAAGATCATTTCCACAATGATGGCGGAAGGGCTTCCTATAGAAGAATGTGTTGCGACGATTGCAGCAACTCTGCCAGTGTGTTCGGTTAGAGGAGTGGCATACTCTACATTTACTATAATCAGAATCATTAATAGTGAGACTGTAGAAATCATTCAGTACGATAATCCTAAAGTTCTTTTTATCAGAGATGGAAAACCGCTTGATTATCCTGAGATAAAAATGAATATAGATGGTAAGACGATATATAAGACTACGATCAACATACTGGAGGGCGATGTTATCGTGGTTATGAGCGATGGATGTCCTCATGCCGGAATAGGTCTGTGCTATAACTTCGGATGGGAGATGAAGGATATATCTGATTACATGTGCATGATGTCAAAAGGAGAGTTTACTGCCAAGACTCTCTCGACCATGCTTATTGAGGAAGTTAATAAGCTGTATGCTGGAAATCCGGGTGATGATGCAACTGCCTGCGTGATCAAGATTAGGAAGAGAATCCCGGTGAATATTCTGTTCGGACCGCCTTCTAACAGAGATGACTGTAACAGAATGCTTAATCTGTTCTTCTCTAAAGAAGGTAAGCATATAGTGAGTGGAGGAACAACTGCTTCGATAGTATCTAAATGGCTGAAGAAACCACTGGTTACAAGTCTTACATTTGATAAAAGCAACATGCCACCGATTGCCAATATAGATGGAGTTGATCTGGTAACGGAGGGCGTTATCACGATGAATAAGGTTGTGGAGAATGCCAAGGATTATCTTGAGAAGAATGAGTCCTTTGAGGAATGGGGATACGGAACTGACGGTGCTTCTTTGATATGCAGAATACTGTTTGAAGAAGCGACAGACATTAATTTCTATGTTGGAAAGGCTGTAAATCCTGCCCATCAGAATCCGGATCTGCCAATCAATTTTAATATAAAGATGAATCTGGTTCAGGTTCTGTCTGAATCTCTCGTCAAAATGGGAAAACGTATCAAAATATCATATTTTTAAAGTTGTAAATAGGAGTTTATCATGGATAATTCGAGAAAATTCGACACGAAAGTCCAATACCTGAAATACAAGGTGTTAAGGGAAGTTGCTCGACTGGCTTGGGAAGGAACCCTCCTGGAAAATATTATGGACATTCCCCAGACAATCGTGCCCGGAACAACACCTACCATGAGGTGCTGTGTATATAAAGAAAGAGCTATTCTGGGTGAACGTGTCAAGCTTGCGATGGGAGGCAAGATTGAGAACAAGAATGTGATCGAAGTTATTGATATAGCATGTGACGAATGTCCTGCTGCGGGATATGAAGTGACTGATTCATGTCGTGGATGCCTTGCTCACAGATGTGAGGAAGCATGTAAGAGAGGTGCTATATCATTTGACCACAATCACGTGGCACATATAGATAAATCTAAATGTGTTGAATGCGGACAGTGTGCTAAGGTCTGTCCTTATTCAGCGATAGCTAACAGAAAGAGACCTTGTCAGGTTGCCTGCAAGATAAATGCTATCTCGATCAATGAGAATAAAGCAGCTGCAATTGATTCTGACAAATGTATCTCGTGTGGAGCTTGTGTATATCAGTGTCCTTTCGGAGCAATATCTGATAAATCCTACATATTAAATGCAATAGATATTATCAAGAAGAGTAATAATGGTGAGAATTCGAAGGTGTTCGCAATAGTTGCACCTGCGGTATACAGCCAGTTCAGTTATGCAAAGGTTGGTCAGGTTGTGTCGGGTATCAAACAGCTTGGTTTCCATACGGTAGTTGAAGTTGCTCTTGGTGCTGATATAGTAGCTCAGGCTGAGTCACTTGAACTTGTGGAGAAAGGCTTCCTTACAAGCTCATGTTGTCCGGCGTTTGTGGCGTTTATAGAGAAGAATTATCCTGAACTTCTTCCTCATGTTTCACACAACATGTCTCCAATGGGAGCACTTGCCAAGTATATAAAGGAACATACTGAGAACGCAAAGGTTATCTTCATAGGTCCATGTACTGCTAAGAAGATGGAAATGAAGAAAGAAGAAGTCAACAGTTATGTAGATTGTGTTCTTACATTTGAAGAACTCCAGGCACTGTTCGACAGCAAGGATATAAATATCTCTGAGCTCGAAGAGGATGTACTTGATAATGCGTCATACTTCGGAAGAATATTTGCTAGAAGTGGAGGACTTTCTGAAGCGGTCGTTGAAGCTCTTAAGGAACAGGGACGTGAGGACTTTGAACTGAAGGCTATGACTTGTGACGGAATTGAAGAGTGCAGGAAAGCACTTATCCTAAAAAGTAAGGGATTCCTTAAGGAGAATTTCATAGAAGGAATGGCTTGTCAGGGCGGATGTATCGGAGGTGCCGGGGTTCTGACACATGGTGACAGAAACAAGGCAAAGGTTGACGAATACGGAAAGCAGGCTTTCGAAAAAAAGATTATGGATGCGATATCAGTGCTGAATATGTAAAAATTATTGTAAGCGCTTTCCTTACATTTTTGTAAATAGTAGCAAAAAGTGTTTGTGTAATATAACTATAAACATTATTAAAAAGTATAGAAAAATCAACGATTAACCGAATTCTTATTTGTTGCCATTGATTTTTATTTATGATATCATTAAGAAGCGTTTTCAGAATTTGGGCGCAAATAATGAGTAACTTATTAATTTAAATAAATTTTATGGAGGAATTATTTATGTCAAAGAAAGTCGTTTTAGCTGGAGCTTGTCGTACAGCAATCGGAACTATGGGTGGATCACTCAGCAACACTCCTGCAGCAGAACTTGGTTCTATCGTAATCAAGGAAGCTCTTAACCGTGCCGGTGTTTCAGCTGATCAGGTTGACCACGTATACATGGGTTGTGTAATCCAGGCTGGTCAGGGTCAGAACGTTGCTCGTCAGGCAGCACTTAAAGCTGGACTTCCTGTTGAATGTCCTGCAGTTACTATCAACGTAGTTTGCGGATCAGGTCTTAATGCAGTTAACATGGCTGCTCAGATGATTCAGGCAGGCGATGCTGACATTGTTGTTGCAGGTGGTATGGAGAACATGTCAATGGCTCCTTTCGCACTTCCAAACGGACGTTATGGATACAGAATGACATGGCCATCAAACAGCCAGGGTGCTCTTGTAGATACTATGGTTAAAGATGCTCTTTGGGATGCATTCAACGATTATCACATGATCAAGACAGCTGATAATGTAGCTGAGCAGTGGGGACTTACAAGAGAAGAGCTTGATGAGTTCGCTGCAAACTCACAGCAGAAATGTGAGAAGGCTATGGCTGAAGGCGCTTTCAAGAGAGAAATCGTTCCTGTAGAGATAAAGAAAAAGAAGGAAACAGTTCTTTTCGACACAGATGAGAATCCACGTGCCGGAATCACAGCTGAAGGTCTTGCTAAGATGAGAGCTATCAATCCTGATGGATATGTAACAGCTGGTAACGCTTCAGGTATTAACGACGGTGCAGCAGCAATCGTAGTTATGTCTGAGGAGAAGGCTAAGGAGCTCGGTGTTAAGCCTATGGCTACATTTGTTGGTGGAGCTCTTGCAGGTGTTGCACCTGAGATCATGGGTGTTGGTCCTGTAGCAGCTACAAAGAAAGTTATGGCTAAGACAGGTTACAAGATTGAAGACTTCGATGTTATCGAGGCAAATGAAGCTTTCGCAGCTCAGTCTGTAGCAGTTGGTAAGGATCTTGGAATCGATGTAGAGAAGCAGCTTAATCCACGTGGTGGTGCAATCGCTCTTGGACATCCAGTTGGAGCATCAGGATGCCGTATCCTTGTTACACTTCTTCATGAGATGGAAGACATGGACCTCAAGAAGGGCCTTGCAACACTTTGCATCGGTGGTGGAATGGGTTGCGCTACTATCGTTGAGCGTGACTAATAGTTATTCTTAATTCGATATATAGATTTATCAAATAAATAATCAGGAGAAAAATCATGGCAGAATTCATTACTTATGAGCAGGATGGATTTGTAGGTATTATCACCATCAATCGTCCAAAGGCTCTGAACGCCCTCAATTCTCAGGTTCTTGAAGAGTTAGAGGCTACATTTAAAGCTGTAGACATTGATAAGACACGTGCTATTATCCTTACAGGTGCCGGAGAGAAGTCATTTGTCGCAGGCGCAGATATCGGAGAGATGTCTACACTTACTAAGGCAGAAGGCGAAGCATTCGGTAAGAAAGGAAATGATGTTTTCAGATTCATCGAGACATTCCCAATTCCTGTAATAGCTGCTGTTAACGGATTCGCTCTCGGCGGCGGATGTGAGATATCAATGAGTTGTGATATCAGAATATGTTCAGATAATGCTATATTCGGTCAGCCTGAGGTTGGTCTTGGAATCACACCTGGATTCGGAGGAACTCAGAGACTCGCAAGAATAGTTGGTGTTGGTATGGCTAAACAGCTTATCTACACAGCTCGCAATATCAAAGCTGATGAGGCACTTCGCATCGGTCTTGTAAATGCGGTATATCCTCAGGAAGAACTGCTTGATCAGGCTAAGAAGCTTGCATCTATCATTTCTGCAAATGCACCTATCGCAGTACGTAACTGCAAGAAGGCAATCAACGACGGACTTGATGCTGATATGGACGGTGCTATAGTAATAGAAGAAAAACTTTTCGGAGACTGCTTCGAGACAGAAGATCAGAAGGCTGCTATGGCTAACTTCCTTGAAAAGGATAAAGAAAAGAAACTTAAGGTGGTACCTTTCAATAATAAATAAAGGAGAACAAATATGAAAGTAGGCGTAATCGGCGCAGGAACAATGGGACAGGGCATTGCTAAGGCATTTGCTCAGAACGAAGGATATGAAGTTGCTCTTTGCGACATCAAGGCTGAGTGGGCTGAAGGCGGTAAGGACAAGATCGCTAAAGGTTATGCAAGACTTGTTGCAAAAGAGAAGATGACACAGGAGCAGGTTGATGCTATTCTTGCTCGTATCACTCCAGGTCTCAAAGAAGATCTTTGTGCAGACTGTGATCTTATCGTAGAAGCTGCATTCGAGAATATGGAAGTTAAGAAGACAACATTCGCTGAGCTTGACAAAATCTGCAAGCCAGAGTGTATCTTCGCATCAAATACATCTAGCCTTTCAATCACTGAGATTGGAAATGGTCTTACACGTCCGATGATCGGAATGCATTTCTTCAACCCTGCTGACAGAATGAAGCTCGTTGAAGTTATCGCTGGTGTTAATACACCTGACGAGACTGTTAAGACAATCGTTGATCTTGCTACAGCAATCGGTAAGACACCTGTTCAGGTTAACGAAGCTGCAGGATTCGTTGTTAACAGAATTCTCATCCCAATGATCAATGAAGCTGCCTTCATCAAGATGGAAGGTGTTTCAGATATAGCTGGTATCGATGCAGCTATGAAGCTTGGTGCTAATCACCCTATGGGACCACTTGAACTTGGTGATTTCGTAGGTCTTGATATCTGTCTTGCAATCATGGATGTTCTTTATGCAGAGACAGGTGACAGCAAGTATCGTGCATGTCCACTTCTTCGTAAGATGGTACGTGGCGGTAACCTTGGTGTCAAGAGCGGTAAGGGATTCTACAAGTACAATGAAGACCGTACAAAGACACCTGTTGACGCACTGTAAATAATAATCATTAATAGGACAAGGCTTAGTCCTTGTCCTTGATTTTGGAGGAAATATCATGGATTTCACACTTGATAAAAAGCATGAGATGGCTCAGGAGCTTTTCAAAGAGTTCGCTGAGACAGAGGTTAAGCCTCTTGCTATGGAAATTGATGAACAGCACAGATTTCCAAGTGAAACAGTTGAGAAGATGGCTAAGGCCGGATTCATGGGAATTCCTGTACCGAAGGAATTCGGTGGACAGGGTTGTGATGTACTTACATACATCATGGCAGTAGAAGAGATGGCTAAAGTTTGTGCTACTACTTCAGTTATCCTTTCAGCTCATACTTCTCTTTGTATCGACCCTATTATGACATATGGTACACAGGAGCAGAAGGAGAAGTATGTTGCAGACCTTGCTTCAGGTAAGAAGCTTGGTGCATTTGCACTTACAGAGCCTGGTGCAGGAACAGATGCTCAGATGCAGCAGACCAAGGCAGTTCTTGACGGTGATGAGTGGGTTCTTAACGGATCAAAGTGCTTTATCACAAATGGTAAGGTGGCTGATGTTTACATCGTTATCGCTGTTACTGGAATCGTTGAAAAGCGCGGACGTAAGATGAAGGAGATATCAGCATTTATCGTTGATAAGGGTACACCTGGATTTTCATTTGGTACAAAGGAAAATAAGATGGGTATCTGCGGTTCTTCAACTTATGAGCTTATATTTGAAGATGCTCGTATCCCTAAGTCAGCACTTCTTGGTGCTCAGGGTAAGGGATTCGGTATAGCAATGCATACTCTTGACGGCGGACGTATCGGTATCGCTGCTCAGGCTCTCGGAATCGCTGAGGGTGCTCTTGAGAGAACAGTTGCATATACAAAGGAAAGAAAGCAGTTCGGAAGAAGCATATCTGCTTTCCAGAATACACAGTTCCAACTTGCAAACATGGCTACAAAGGTAGAGGCTGCAAAGCTTCTCGTATACCAGGCTGCTATGAAGAAGCAGCAGTTTGCTGAGGGAGCAAAGGTTTCCTACAGTGTTGAAGCTGCTATGGCTAAGCTTTATGCTGCAGAAGTTGCTATGGAAGTAACAACTAAGGCAGTTCAGCTCCATGGTGGATACGGATACATTAAGGAATACGAAATCGAGCGTATGATGCGCGATGCAAAAATAACAGAGATTTATGAGGGAACCAGCGAAGTTCAGCGTATGGTTATCTCAGGAAATCTTTTAGCATAAGGAGGGTACAGGCGTGAATATAGTTGTTTGTGTAAAACAGGTACCTGATACAAAAGGTGGAGTAAAGTTTAAGCCAGATGGTACTCTCGACAGAAATGCAATGAAATCCATTATGAATCCTGATGACAAGGCTGGTCTTGAGGCTGCACTTCGTATCAAGGACGAAAATGGTGCAACAGTTACTGTTGTAACAATGGGACTTCCTAAGGCAGAAGATGTTCTTAGAGAAGCACTTGCTATGGGTGCTGATAAAGCAGTACTCGTTACAGATAGAAGACTTGCAGGAGCAGATACATGGGCTACATCTCAGACAATCGCTGCTGCACTCAGAAAGCTTGATTACGATCTTATCATTACAGGTCGTCAGGCTATCGACGGAGATACTGCTCAGGTTGGACCTCAGATATCAGAGCATCTTGGTCTTCCTCTTATATCTTATGCTGAAGAGCTTAAGGTTGAGGGTGATTCAGTTATAGTTAAGAGACAGTATGATGACAGACATCATATCCTTAAAGCTAAGATGCCTTGTCTTGTAACAGCTCTTTCAGAGTTAAATGTACCTAGATATATGACTCCGGGTGGAATCTTCGATGCATTCGAAGAGGAGATCACAGTGTGGGATAGAGATGCACTTGATACACTCGATGATAGCAATATGGGACTTAAAGGTTCTCCTACACAGATTGCAAAGGCTTCAGATAAAGTTGCAAAGGGTGCCGGTGAAAAGGTTGCTCCAGAAACAGCTAATGAAGCTGCTGACTACATACTCGGTAAGCTCGCAGAGAAATTTGTAATCTAGTATATATTATAGAATAGGAGGACTAAATTATGTCTTTAGAACAATATAAGGGCGTGTATGTCTTTGCTCAGCAGATAGATAATCATATCACTGAGATCACATACGAGCTCATGGGTAAGGCTATAGAGTTAGCAAAAGACCTTAATACAGAGGTTGTTGCTGTACTTTGTGGTTCAGAGATAGAGAATAAGGTATTCCATCTTAAGGAGCACGGTGCTGATAGAATCATCCTCATCGATGATCCTGAGCTTAAGGAATACAGAACAGAGCCATATGCACATGCTCTGTCAGAAGTTATTAATGAATTCAAGCCGGATGTGTTCCTTATCGGAGCAACAGCAATCGGTCGTGATCTTGCACCTCGTGTATGTGCAAGAGTACATACAGGACTTACAGCTGACTGTACAGTACTTGAGATCGGTGATTTCCCTCTCAATCCAATTCCAGGAAAAGAAGATCAGCAGAAGCACAATCAGCTTCTCATGACAAGACCTGCATTTGGTGGAAATACAATCGCTACAATCGCTTGTCCTGACTTCAGACCACAGATGGCAACAGTTAGACCTGGTGTTATGAAGAGATCTCCTAAGATTGTTGGAAGAGAGTGCGAGGTTGTTAAGTTCAATCCTGGATTCACTCCTGATGAGAAGTATGTTGAGATCCTTGATATCATCAAGGCAGTTAATGAGACTGTTGATATTCAGAAAGCTAAGATTCTTGTTGCAGGTGGTAGAGGTGTTGGTTCAGCTGAGAACTTCCAGCTTCTTAAAGACCTTGCAGATGTACTTGGTGGTGAAGTAGCATGTTCACGTGCTGCAGTAGATAACGGATGGCTTCCTAAGGAGCTTCAGGTTGGTCAGACAGGTAAGACAGTTAGACCACTTGTATACTTCGCTATCGGTATCTCTGGTGCTATTCAGCATACAGCAGGTATGGAAGAGTCTGAGATCATTATCGCTATCAATAAAGATGAATCAGCTCCAATCTTCGATGTTGCTGACTACGGTATTGTTGGAGATCTTAACAAGATCGTACCACTTCTTACTGAAGGAATCAAAGCACGTAAAGAAGAAGGCTTAGAAGAAGACTAAGATCATATTGGTACCCGGAGGAATGTTCCTCCGGGTATTTTTTTCTTTTAGGAATATACTTGGCGTGGTATAATGTCAAACAGAGTGTTACTATTCGCGTTACATGAGATAAGAAACAAAGCGACTGCTTGCAGAATCGCTTTGGATTATTATCTCATGTTACCTGCGAAGCAGGAACCTCAAAATGCATGAGGGAGGTGTCTGCGAAGCAGACGGTAGAGTGCCGTAAACAGTTTTTATATACTTGTATAATAAAAACTGTTTACGTGCACGGACGTCCCGAATGTGTTTTGAGGTTGCGCGAATAGTAACTGCGGATTGAGAATCTTATTCTATTGTAAAAGGGGATAAAAAATGGATCCAAGAAGTACTAACAGACAAAGAAATTCAACTGGTAACAGTAAAGGTGTTCATCGCCGTGGTGAAGGACTTGGTGGTGGTCCTGTCGGAAGGCAGGATGGATATGCAGGTAGAAAAGCTGCATCATCAGGAAGCAGAGCTGCCAAGATAGGCGGTGGTTCAGGAACTCTTGTTATTATCATCATTATCTTATTTATGATATTTGGTGGAGGTGGCGGTAATACCGGCACGGGAAATGTTGGTAACTCAAATACCGGAGCTGGTCAGGGAACGAACTCTACATCAGGTAGTAATTCAACCGGTGGTTCGATTAACGTAGGTGGTAACAGTTCTTCTACAGGTACATCGACCTCAACTGGTTCTACAGGTGCTCAGAACTTTGGAGATATATCAAGTCTCTTTGGTGGATTTTCAGGTGCTTCTACAAGTGTAGGATGGCAGAATGGTCTGAATAATACATCCAAGCTTAATACCGAGGTATCTTCACAGGCAAGAGAGAAGAGAACACAGATTCTTGGTAATGGTCAGGATACAGTTACTATCATGATCTACGACTGTGGCACGGATCTTGAGTCTAGATCAGGTATGGCTACGAATGATATCGGTGAGATGGCTCAGGCTAATATTCCTGATAATGTTAATATCATTGTTTATACTGGCGGTTGTAACGGCTGGAAAACAAATGGAATCAGTAATAGAGTAAATCAGATATATAAGATTCAGACAGGTAAGATGGAACAGCTTGTTTCCGATGATGGGGACAGAGTTATGACTGATCCAAATACACTTGTCGATTTTATCAACTTCTGTGTACAGAATTATCCTGCAAACAGACAGAATCTCATATTCTGGGATCACGGCGGCGGATCGCTCAGTGGTTATGGATATGATGAAAAACATAAATCAGCAGGTTCTATGAATCTTGCTCAGATAGATCAGGCTCTCAGAGCGACTGGTCAGACATTTGACTTTATCGGATTTGATGCATGTCTTATGGCTACTTATGAAACTGCTATAATGGCCAGCAAATATGCTGACTATCTTATCGCGTCAGAGGAAACTGAACCTGGTATCGGATGGTACTATACTAAGTGGGTTAATGCGCTTGGACAGAACACATCTATGCCTACTCTTGAGATCGGAAAGAATATAGTAGACGGCTTTGTTGATGAATGTAACAGAGTCTGTGGTGGACAGAAGACTACACTTTCGGTTATAGATCTTAGCGAGTTTTCTGAGACAGTTCCTGAAAAGATGAGTGCATTTTCATCTTCAGCAACTAATCTTATCAAGGGTTCTGACTTCAAACAGGTTTCTGATGCAAGAGCGGGTTCGAGAGAATTTGCCGTTTCATCTAAGATTGATCAGATTGACCTTGTTAATTTTGCTAATACAATTGGAAATGCTGAGTCTAAAGAATTATCAGATGCAATTCTTTCAGCGGTTAAGTACAACAGAACTTCAAATAGTATGACAAATGCATACGGAGTTTCTATTTACTTCCCATACAAGAAGGCTTCTAAGGTTGATTCGGCTGCAGCTATCAACTCGGCTATCGGTGTTGATAGTGAGTACAATACATGTATTAAGGCATTTGCCGGACTTGAGACTACAGGTCAGATATCTGCCGGTGGCCAGGGATCTGCACTTGGTTCGCTTTTCGGTTCAAGTGCCGGTGGTGGAACGACCTCAGGTGGTGATGCAATAGGAACTCTTCTGAATGCATTTCTCAGCGGTGGAAGAAGTATAGAGGGTATTGACAGAGATGCTACTGAGTTCATGGATGATGAAGAAGCATTTGATGTTGATCAGGCAGCTCAGTATGTTGCGGGTAATCAGTTTGATCCTTCACAGCTTGTCTGGCAGGAGGTTGATGGACAGCATCTGATGGATATTCCGAAGGAACAGTGGGAGCTGATACAGAATCTTCAGGTAAATATGTTTGTTGAAGATGGTGATGGATATCTGGATATGGGTCTTGATAACTTCTATTACTTTACTGAGGACGGCAAGCTGATCGGTGATACAGATAATAAATGGTTTGCGATAAATGGTCAGCCAGTTGCATTTTATTACGAGGATACTACTACAACTGAGGGAACTAATGAGACGATTGTTCAGGGACGTGTTCCGGCGCTTGTAGATGGTGTAAGATGCAATCTTATAATTATATTTGATAAGGAACATCCTGATGGATATATTGCCGGCGCAAGATATGATTATAAAGATGATATAGCCGAATTTGGAACAGAATCTATAGATGATGAATCTGGTGTTTCCGGTGAGGGAGCAAAGGATGAATCAGATATGCCTGTTGCTAAGGCAATGACAGAAATCGCTGAAGGTACGAAGATAGACTTTATATGTGATTTCTACGATAATGATGGCAACTACAATGATAGCTATATGATAGGTGAGTCTTGGAACTATAGTAAGGATGCTGTACTTTCGTATGAGGATGTTGGAGCAAAGAATAAGGTTACATATCTTCTTACTGATATTTACAATTCAGAATACTGGACTCCGGCTGTAGAACAGTAATCCACACAAAATATGACAGTTGAAATCAGATTTCAACTGTCATATTTTGCATATGTCGTTCATCAAAAAAATATGTCGTTCACTAGATAGCACTTGTATGATGACATAACAGACTTATATAATGTGATTATCATATATAATCTGGAGGTTACATACAAATGGACAGAACATTATGGATTTGTATAGGTTTAGCTTTAGTGGGAGCTCTTTTGACTACTAAAAATCTATATAGTAAAAAAGAAGACCAAAACGATGACGAGAATACTAATGATAGCGAAGATATAAAAGAATAATAGTTGTTTTGAAATGAAAATATGACACTTGAAATCTGATTTCAAGTGTCATATTTTTATGATTGATATAATTATTATGATGCTTCAAGGTTGTCTTTTGCTGACGCAAGCATCAGTTTGATACGGTTGATCTGATTAACTTCGGATGCTCCCGGGTCGAAGTCGATAGGGGTGATGTTTGCATCCGGATAAACGTTTCTCAGTTTCTTTATAACGCCTTTTCCGATGATGTGGTTAGGCAGGCAAGCAAATGGCTGACAACATACGATATTTGGAGCGCCGTGCTTGATAAGTTCAACCATCTCTCCGGTAAGGAACCAGCCTTCACCTGTTTCATTTCCTATGGAAACGATCGGCCTTGCATAGCTTGCGATAGTAGCAATAGGTGTAGGCGGATCGAATCGTTTACTTTTCTGAAGAGCTTTGACCATAGGTCTACGCATCTGTTCAAGCAAGTTGATCAGTATATTGCTTATTTTAGCGGATTTCTTGGACTTTCCAAGGAATTCGTATTTGTAGTTTGAGTTATAAGCGCTGTATGACAGGAAGTCCAGAAGGTCAGGCATAACTGCTTCAGCACCTTCCTGCTCAAGAAGGTCAACAAGGTGGTTGTTGGCTGATGGAAGGAACTTAACCAGTATCTCGCCGACTATACCAACCTTAGGCTTTTTAATAGTCTCATCCAGTGGGATATTATCGAAGTCTCTTACGATATCACGGCAGATCTTGCCAAAGTTATGAGAACCTCTTTCGATATCTCTTATACATATCTTTTCCCATTTTTTATGAAGTTTATTAACTGAATCAGGTTTCTTCTCATAAGGTCTGGTTCTATATACAACTCTCATGAAGAGATCTCCATACATAACAGCATGAAGAGCACATTTAAGTCCCTTCATATTGATCTTGAATCCGGAATTCTTTTCAAGTCCCTGAGCACTTATTGATAATACAGGAATCTGTGCGTATCCAGATTTGGCAAGGGCTCTTCTTATGAATCCGATATAGTTTGTCGCACGGCATCCTCCGCCGGTCTGAGTTATGGCGACAGCGAGTTTATTTACATCATACTGTCCTGACTCTATAGCCTCCATAAGCTGTCCAACAACGATGATAGAAGGGTAGCAGGCATCGTTATTAACGAATCTAAGTCCTTCATCGATGGTGGACTTCTGTGCATCAGGAAGCATTACGAAGTTAACGTGGAAATGTCTCATGGCTGCCTGAAGCATCTTGAAATGTATTGGTGACATCTGAGGACAGAGTACTGTGTAATCTTCACGCATATCCTTAGTGAATTCAACTCTGTTGAGAGCTGTTGAACAATCTATTGGTTTAAACTGTTTTTTCTCTCTTACTTTCATCGCTGAAAGAAGAGAACGTATACGAATGCGTGCAGCTCCGAGGTTAGATACTTCATCTATCTTTAATACGGTATATATCTTATTTGAATTTGAAAGTATATCCTTAACGCAGTCTGTTGTAACGGCATCAAGGCCACAGCCGAATGAGAACAGCTGTACGAGTTCGAGGTTTGTTTTGGTCTTGACGTAGTTAGCAGCTTTGTAAAGTCTTGAATGGTACATCCACTGGTCTGATACGATAAGTGGTCTGTCGACGTCGCCAAGATGGGAAATGGAATCCTCAGAGAGAACTGCAACTCCGTATGAGTTGATAAGCTCAGGAATTCCGTGATTGATCTCTGGATCAACGTGATATGGTCGACCTGCAAGAACGATTCCGACTTTTCCGTTCTCTTCAAGATACTTGAGTGTTTCCTCACCTTTCTTGCGAACGTCCTGTTTTACCTTTTCAGCTTCTTCAAAGGCTTTATCGATAGCACGGCTGATTTCTTCACGAGTTACATCAGTATACTTTGTAAACTCTCTGAACATACGATCCTTTAGTGCAAGTTTGTTATCAAGTGCAAGGAAAGGACGAATGTAAGTGATATGTTCTGTTTCAAGTTCTTCCATGTTATTCTTTATGTTTTCGGAATATGAAGTTACTATCGGACAGTTATAGTGGTTATTAGCGTCCGGAGTCTCATTCATCTCATATGGTATACATGGATAGAAGATTGTTTTAAGTCCGTTCTTAACAAGCCACATAACGTGACCGTGGCTTATCTTAGCAGGGTAACATTCCGTATCACTTGGAATTGATTCGATACCAAGCTGATATATATTTTTGTCTGACTTTGGTGACAGGATAACTCTGTACTTAAGTTCTGTAAGAAATGTATACCAGAATGGATAGTTCTCGTACATGTTAAGAACTCTAGGTACGCCAATCTCACCACGAGTAGCTTCTTCAGGAGAAAGCGGTTCGTATCCAAATACACGATTAAACTTGTACTCGTACAGATTTGGAAGATTCTCAGCGTTCTTCTTAAGACCAAGTCCCTGTTCGCATCTGTTACCTGTAATGAATCTTCTATTTCCCGTGAATTTATTTATTGTTAGAAGGCAGTTGTTGGTACATTTTCCGCAACGTGCCATCTGTGTTTCGTAAGTGAGTTCCTCCACATCTTTGCTAGGGAGAGTGGTAGACTTAAAGCCTTCTGTGTAATTGTCTCTTGCAATAAGAGCAGCACCGAAGGCGCCCATTATACCAGCGATATCAGGACGGATCGCCTTTGCGCCTGATACGATCTCAAATGCCCTCAGAACAGCATCATTGTAGAATGTTCCACCCTGAACAACAATCTGAGAACCGAGCTGCTTAGGGTCTGTAAGTTTGATAACCTTGAGCAGGGCGTTCTTGATAACCGAATATGCAAGACCTGCTGAGATATCTTCGACAGTAGCTCCTTCCTTCTGCGCCTGCTTAACCTTAGAATTCATAAATACTGTACATCTTGAACCAAGATCTATAGGGCTCTTTGCATAGAGCGCAATCTTAGCAAAGTCCTGAACCTTGTAATCAAGTGAGTTTGCAAATGTCTCTATAAATGAACCACATCCGGAAGAACATGATTCGTTGAGCATTACATTATCTACGACACCTTCTCTGATCTTGATACATTTCATATCCTGACTACCGATATCGAGGATAGTGTCAACCTTAGGATCAAAGAATGCTGCGGCTGTATAGTGTGCTATTGTTTCAACTTCGCCGTAATCAAGATTAAAGGCAGACTTTAGAAGAGCTTCTCCGTATCCGGTAGAGCAGCTTCCTGCGATATGTGCCGTTGTTGGGAGAAGAGAATATATCTCCTTCAGGGCTTTTATAGTTGTATTTACAGGACTACCGTTATTATTGCTGTAGAAATCATACAGAAGTTCGCCTTCTTCACCGATAAGAGCGAGTTTTGTTGTAGTTGAACCGGCGTCGATACCAAGGAATACATTTCCCTTGTAATCGGCGAGGTTTCCTCTTTTTACTTTATATTTTGACATACGAGTTGTGAACTCATTGTACTCTGAATCGTTCTTGAACAGAGGATCGAGGCGGTTGACTTCCACCTCAATCTTAAGCTCAGGAGTGAGCTTTGAAGCAAGCTCAGACATCATAATAGTATTTGAATCATCTGCGTGAAGTGCAGCACCACTAGCTGCAAAAAGATGAGAATTGTCCGGTATTATCGCATGTTCGTCATCGAGATTAAGAGTGTCTACGAATCTTGCGCGGAGCTGATCCAGGAAGTGGAGAGGCCCACCGAGGAATGCAACATAACCACGGATTGGTTTTCCACATGCAAGACCGGATATAGTCTGATTAACGACAGCCTGGAAGATAGAAGCAGAAAGATTTGGCTTTGTAGCTCCTTCATTTATGAGAGGCTGAATATCTGTTTTGGCAAATACACCGCATCGCGCAGCGATAGGATGGATTGTATCATAATCCTTTGCGAGTTCATTAAGTCCGGACGCATCTGTCATAAGCAGTGCAGCCATCTGATCGATAAATGATCCTGTTCCACCTGCACAAACAGAGTTCATACGCTGTTCAATGCCGTTCTTTGAAAAATATATGATCTTTGCATCTTCACCACCGAGCTCGATGGCTACCTGGGTTTTGGGTGCAAATGTCTTAAGAGCAGTAGATACACAAACAACCTCCTGCTCGAATGGTATTCCTATTACATTTGAAAGTGCAAGTCCGCCTGAACCTGTGATGTCAGCGGCAACTTCAGTATCTCCGATAGACTGAATCGCATTTTCTAACAGTTCTTTGAGTGTTTCTTTAATCTTAGCAAAATGTCTTTTATATTCACTGTATAGTATGTTGTTTTTCTCGTCTATAACCGCTATCTTAACGGTTGTTGATCCGATATCAATTCCTAAATGTTTCAACTTACGACACTCCTTCTGATTTTTCTTCGAAAAAATATTATATAGCAGTAGTAGATTTATTTCAATTTTTAATTTTTTAATAATGCTTAATACAGGGATTCTGTTCTTGTGTTTTGTATACTTGTGTCGTATAATTTACTTTGTATGTTTAAAAGAATGACTTGATATAAGAGGAAAAATGATGAAAATACTTTATAAGCTGGAAAAACATTTGGGAAGGTTTGCAATTCCGTACTTATATGTGGTTACAATTGCGTGTATTGTTTTGGGTTACATTATCAGATATACTGCTCCCGGACTGTATGGACAGCTTGTTCTGATTCCGAGTTTTATCGTTCTGAAGCATCAGTACTGGAGACTATTTACATGGATATTTACGATTCCATATGAGATTAGCTCCGGATGGTCTGTTGTTTTACTCCCCATTAATCTGTTCTTTTATTATTTTCTGGGACGTTCACTGGAAATGTTCTGGGGCAGATTCATCTACAATCTGTATATAATTGGCGGTGCATTATTCACCAATATATGTGTACTTATTGGTTCATATTATTACTATGTATGGAGTCCGAATTCGGCACTTCATCTTATGGATATGAATGATTCTATCAGCGCAGGTCTTATGATTACAAGACTTCTTCTTATGAGTATCTTTCTCGCATTTACAGTTGTTGGAGGAGAAAATACTGTATATCTGTATTTTGTGATCCCACTTAAGATGAAGTATCTTGCATATGCAGATCTTGCAATCCTGCTTTACTATTTTATTACCGGTGGATTCTTTACGAAAATAATTGTTTTCTGTTCGGTTGCGAACTATTTCCTGTACTTCTTCACTGTAAAAAGAAGATATACTCCTTCATTTTCAGATAGGCGGAGAAAACAGAAGTTTGTCAAATCTAAACAGATGCGTCGTAAGAGACCAAATGAATATAATCCTGATGGAACTATAAAGTTTATGGGGAATACATCATCTCCAGGAACAGGTAATCCAAAGGGTATATCAATACATAAGTGTGCTGTTTGCGGAAGAACTGAACTTGATTCTCCGGAACTTGAATTCAGATTCTGCTCTAAGTGTAATGGAAACTATGAATATTGTTCCGAACACTTATATACGCATCAACATGTTCAGTAATTAATCGCACAGGTGGATAAAATGAAAAAACAAGGAAAGATATTATTAACAGATATAAACGCCGACAGAAACAGAGAGGAAGCGCTTAAAAGTTTCCAGTCTCTGCTTGCGGCTTCATTTGAGAATTATGCAACTATAAAAATGTCTATGAACCTCTTCACAATGTATGAAATGTCAGAAGAGATAGATCTGGACAGAAGAGAAGAGATAGAGGGCTACATCGATACGATTAATGCTGCTCTCAGATGTATTTATATAGATAAGTGTGAAGTGGATGCTGAGACAGCAGCTGAGGTTGCTGATGTCAGAGATAAAGTTACAGCAGGTATGAAAGTTCTGACTGCATATACTGATGCACTTGAGATATATGAATATATTCTGAATCGTGTTGAACCATCGGTTCTCGGAACAGTAGATGAGAATATAAATGTCCCTGAACTTGCTGAGAGTATGTATGAATTCGTGTTCTCTGAGAATGACAAGATGCTTGTTAATACTAGAATTCAGGAGTTTATAGCTCAGCTTCCGGTCAGAATGACTAAGGGAAGATTCTTTGATATCATTACGAATTCAATCGCTATCTATAAGGGCGGTGAGAAAAAGTCTGTGGATGATTTTATTCAGACTATCAGAGATGCAGCTCTTATGAATAAGCCTGAAGGATTCGAAACTCAGTATCCGAAGTTATATGAGATATATACAACTCTTAAGAATGCGGATTACAAGAATATCACGAGAGAGGAATATGAGAAACTTAGTGATCTTATAACAGAAGCTACGGCTATCATTCAGTCAGCAGTGACAGATTATCTGATGCTTACCGAGATTCTAAATGATGCGCTCATAGTTCTCTATACAGATTCTATAGCAGATAAGACTTATCTTAAGGATAAGTATGAGATATCTTCTAAGATCATAAGCGAGCTTGTATCAGCTGATGATATATATGAGGCTTCATCTGAGTTTGATGAGCTTTTTGTAAGCCTTGAAGGTGCTCAGGAATCAGCGTACGATGATCTCTCATTCCTGGACAGCAATCTGGAAGATCTGTATTCTCTTTATTATGAAATGTTTGATAACGCAGATATTAAGAATGCATTTGACATGCTTCTTAAGGCAGACAGACTTACATCTACTTCGCTTTTTATGGATATTGAAAGTAGTGGAATAAAAGTTGTTGTTGAAGAAGCAGATGATATATACATTATGGAAGAGAGAGAGACTCTTGTTGCTGAACTTGAAGAGGCATTTAAGGATATGTCAAAACAGCTTAAGAGAAGTGTTATGGCGAAGATACTTTCTCTGATGCCGGTATTCTTTAATTCTCAGCAGGAGATCAAGGAATACTTTGAGTATGCGCTTTCAAGCTGCAGTGATAAGGCTGAGCTTACAGCCTGCAGAGATATCATAAGTGATGTTATAGCTGGAAATTAAAACCTGTTAGGGGATTGTATATGAGAATTCGTGTTAATAAAAATGTATACTCAGCTGATATCGGTGAAAAGGCATTTAAAAGACTTGTTCTTAAAGTTGCACTTAAGAGACCGGTAAAAGGGCTTTTTGTTATCACGGAACCTATGTATGATGCTGGAATCATGGAGATATATAATTACAACGAGCTTCTTCAGCCTTTCTACAGAAAGAAGAGAAGAACGTTTAATGTGATAGGTGTTGCAAAGAGCAGGGAATCTGCAAAACAGGTGGTGTGTGATATTCTGGATGATGTTTACAGAGAACTCGGAAAACCTGATATAAAGGAGTTCTTTTCGATATAGCTATTAATGTTTAGGGGATAGTCTATGGGTATATTACTTGCTGTCCTTAAGATACTGGGTATAATTCTTCTTGTGATAATAGGACTTGTTCTCCTGATATTATTGCTGATCCTATTTGTACCCATATGTTACAGGATAAAAGCAGTTCATAATGATAATGAAACAACTGCAGACGTTAAGGTCTCGTATCTGATCTTAACGGCAAAGGGACATTTTGATAAAGTGAACGGTCTGAGCTACGGAGCTAAACTCCTGTTCTTCAAGATCTTTCCGAAGAAGGAGAATATACCGAAACAAGGTGAAGCTGATGATATCTTAGAAGGTGATATCATGGATGGAAAATTCCCGGATGAAGAGGAAGAGGATGTTTCGGAGAGTGTAACTTCGGAGAGCGTTGAAGAAAACGCTGTTGAGGATGACGATATAACGGAGAACGCTTCAGTTGATGAAAATGAAATTAATGATTTGAATCTGGAGGAACCGGATTTTGCTTCAGAGATAGACACCGAATCCAAGACATCGATCCTGGATAAGATAAAGAATCGCAAATCAAAAAAAGATAATAAACATAGTCCGGAAAATAAGAAGCGAACGAAGAAAAGCTTTGGTCAGATGATGAATAAGCTATCTGACAAAACAGAGGAAGTTCTGGATAAAGTCGAAGATGGCATGGATAAACTTGATGAGAAGTATGAAAGTGTCGTCAAGAAGATAGATCATGTTGAACAGTTCCTCGATAGAGACTATGTTCAGAGAACAATAGCGAGAGCATTTAAAGTGATTAAGAGACTTCTTCTTACGATAAAGCCCAAAAAGAGCAGAGGATATCTGAAACTTGGATTAGGAAGTGCTGCTGATACGGGAAATATACTTGGTAAGATGTCAATGTTTTATGGACTCTATGGAAGGTGGCTCGAGATTGAACCGGATTTCTATAATAAAGTTATTGAGGCTGACCTTGATTTTAGAGGCCGTATATACCTATTCAGATTTTTATTACCGGCACTTAGGATTCTTATAAGCCGTGACTTCTGGAAAACAAAGAAGCTGGCAGAAAAGATTTAAAGATTTATTACATTAATTAGTATAATATATTGGAGGACATGACGATGGCAAATGGTAACGATTTCAACAGTACAGTAAATGCCCTTTTTAAGGGAATGGATGCATTTCTCACTTCAAAGTCGGTAGTTGGAGAACCGATTCAGGTTGGAGATGCTACAATCATACCACTTTGCGATGTGAACTTCGGTGTTGGTGCCGGAGCTTACGGAGGCAAGAGAAGTGAAACAGCAGGAGGCGGTATGGGTGGAAAGTTGTCACCTACAGCCATAATCGTCATTAAAGATGGATACTCACAGATTATAAATGTTAATGAAGATAAGGGTTCTCTTGGCAAGGTTCTGGAAATGATCCCTGATGTTGCTGAAAAACTTAAGCATATCATTAAGAAAGATGGCGTTACTGAGTCAGAGATGGAAGAAATCGGAGAGATAGCTGATAATTTATCAGATCAGGAGTTTTAATCTTTGATGCCACTTGGATTTTTCTCAATAGTATATTCTCGATATGTGATAAAAAGTATCTTTATGGTTTAGGTAGGGGAAATATTTTATTATAAGTGAGAAAATAAGAATGAATTTAGATAGTTTAGCTCAAGAACTTGATAGATTATATCAGTTCGAAATAAGTGAATACATCTCTAGATGTGATGAACTTAAAAAATCGGGATTTAAGATATATCGTAATTCCGATGGTATGCATAAAGTTGTTGCTTCCGGAGTATCTGGAAGAAAAGAACAGGAACAGTATAACTACGTTGAAAATGACAAGAGTGTTAAGAAGAAAGATAACATTTTTATCAGAATAAAGAATAGGATTCAAAAGGGCGTAGAAACATTTAAGGCTGTTGTAAGAATAGCTAAGTTCCTTTACAACAATGGCAGGAATGAAAATATAAGATGATTAAAAACGGGTATCACTTTTAAGTGATGCTCGTTTTTTCTTGACAAAAGAATAAAAAGGAATAAAATATGTATAAAAGAATAAAAAGGAATAAAACAAATATAAAAGAATAAAAAGGAATAAAACAAATATAAAAGAATAAAAAGGAATAAAAAATGCAAAATCCATTTGTTACAACATATAGTAAAATACCGGATAATAGTTATATCCCAACTGAGCAGACTATTGAGATAGTTGAAAACTTTGGCTATGAACGTCCAACAGAATCTGTTTATAAAATTACAGGAGTAAGAGGTTCTGGAAAAACAGTTCTTTTGGCAAAAGTAGAAGAAGAGATTACATTACTTAACAAAGATGAGTGGTACGTGTATCGTATTTCGCCTGCAAGAGATATGCTTCAGCAGCTTTTAGCTCGATTGGTTGAAGATTTTTCAGGAATAAAGGGTTCGGAAAGAAAAGAAAAAAGTGTAAATATTTCTGCTAAGCTTCTAGGCTTAGGTGGAGAAGTTGGAATAAAATCTTCCAAAGACGATAATTATTTTGATCAAGGGTTGGAGATTGAGAAATTATTAAAAAAGGTTGAAGCGTCACATAAAAAAATTCTAATTGGTGTAGATGAGATTTCTAAGAAAAGTGAAGTAATTGAATTTGTATCTGAATTTGGAACATGGCTTCGAGCGGGATATCCAATCTTTCTTGTTTGTACAGGATTATATGAGAATATAGAACAGTTATATAATGTTCCGAATCTTACATTTTTCCGTCGAGCAACTACTGTTATGACGACTTCTCTTAACTATATCAAGATGATTGACATATATCGTAGGTATCTGGGGATAGAAACTTCAGAAGCAAGAAAATTGGCTGATATGACTGGGGGATACGCTTATGCTTTTCAGGAGTTGGGAGTGATTTCATTTAAAAATAAGAATATAAAGATTGAAGAGTTGAAAGAAAAACTAAAAACTGAATTGTTTGCATATTCTTATGAAAAAATATGGGAGGAAATGTCTGACGGAGACAGAAAGTTAGCATGTATTCTTATAGACAAGGCAGAGTATAAGAAAGAAGAAGTTGTGAGTCGTATGGATAAACCGAACAACTATCCAGTCTATCGCGATAGACTGATTCGTAAAGGAATCCTGAAGAATAAGCAGGGATATATTGGATTTGCGCTTCCATATTTTGGTGATTATATAAAGGAATATAAAATGTGATATTTAGATGAATATTTCCTTAGCTGAATTCATATTCAAGTATGATTGAAGTCGATGGATTATGTTTTTTTGGCGATGGAAACTGATTTATTAATTGGATATAAACTATAAAATGAACGTGCCTCTTGTCGGGAAACTGACAAGAGGTTTTTATTATGTCGTTCACTCAATAAATGTGTCGTTCACTAACTCATTATTGAGTGATTTATGTAGAAATTATAAAATACGAGTGGGGCATAACGAAGGTTATAAAAGTATTTGGGAAATCAGTTTTCCTGATTTTTTTTGTTTATAGAACGAAAAATGTCAATAAACTGATTTTTTTATAAAATTTTTATACTTACGGAGGTGCCTATGAAGGTAATGAAAAAAATGTGTAAAAAGACCAAAATCATTTCTTTATTACTTGCCTTGATTATTCTATTCATGATGCTGGCAGTTTATAAGCCGAATGGTATATCAACTGTCCATGCAACTGTTCCACCTTATTATCCATATCCTGATCCGATAGTTCATCTGCAAGGTCATGTTCAAAACATTGGCTGGATGGATGAGACAACTGAAGGTCTTATTGGAACTACAGGGAAATCATTAAGACTGGAAGCATTTAAGATTGGGATAATGCCTAATAATGATCCTGATATATATATACCTCGAGAAGGATCTTACGAAGGTGAATTAAGGGCTACTGTTATAGGTTATACATCTACAGGTGGTGTATATAAGGATTATATAATTGTTAAATGTGGAGAAATGTCAAAACAATGTGGTACTGTAGGAAAATCACAACCAATTGCAGCAATATCATTAGAGCTTAAAGGGGAAATAAAAAACTATTATGATATTGAATATAGAGTACATGTGCAGGATGAAGGCTGGAAACCTTGGGTTAAAAATTTTGAATTTGCTAAAGGTAGTAAATATCAACGAATTGAGGCTTTAGAGGTTAGACTTGTACGTAATAAAAGAGCACCTCATTATCCGCTTATTATTGATCCTATCCCGGTTCCGGAACCTTATCCTCCAATAATTCAACAAGATGGACGAGAACCAGATACGAATAGTTTTATCGTTTCACCAACCAAATAATTTATTTTGCGATTAAATGAAAGATTAAATCAATAAGTATATTTTGGGAGGTTCTTATGAGAGGGATAAACATATCAAAAAAACATAAGAAAGTGGTATATGTATTCTTTGCATTATTGACTCTATTTGTGATGCTGACATTTGAAGTGCCGAAAATGCCCTCTACTGTATCAGCTAAGCCATTCCCTAAAGTGACAAATGAGCCAATAATTAAGCTTCAGGCTAATATGCAATCTGAAGGTTGGATGAGTGTAACATCCGAAGTCGCTGGTACGACTGGGCGTGGACTGAGATTAGAAGCCTTGAAAGCGGGAGTATATAATTCGAGGTTTAGTGGTGGAATCAACGTATATGTAAATGGAAATACAGAACAGTATTCACAAAGTGC
Source organism: Eubacterium sp. (assembly GCA_017539165.1). Taxonomy (GTDB): domain Bacteria; phylum Bacillota; class Clostridia; order Lachnospirales; family Lachnospiraceae; genus Eubacterium_Q. The sequence continues at coordinate 31,078 of JAFYHN010000098.1, read as the reverse complement.
TAAATGTGGAAATATGACGGATTATTGTGGAACTGTAGGTCAGTCACAACCGATTATGTCCATGAACTTATTACTTTGGGGCGATATTGCATCGTTATATAGTGTAGAATACAGAGTTTATACTACAAATGAAGGTTGGTCTTCATGGTTTAAAAATGGAGGACTGGCTCATGGAAAGAATTGGCAGCAGATTGAAGCTGTAGAAGCAAAACTTGTTTTGCAGGGTGTATCAAGTGATAGGTATTAAATTTTTACTATATTAATGATTTGATGATTTTATAGTTTTCTTATATTTATGGAGGCGTTTATGAAGGTATTGAAAAAATCAAAAACAATTAAAAGTATATTAGCTATTGCATTTGCAGCTGCAATTCTGTTTGGATTTGTGACTACAGATATTTCATCCGTAGATGCAGCTGAAGTTGCTGCTGTTAAAGCGAGTTATCCACAACTTTACATTCAACCACATGTTGAGAAACTTGGTTGGACAGCAGAAGTATGTGAGGGATTTGCCGGTACAATCGATCATCAGTGGAGACTCGAGGCTGTAAAGGTTGGAATTAAGAATACAACTATTGGCGGAAATGTTATGGTAAAAGTTGATAGTAATAATGGTAAAAGATATTATCAGACTGCTAAGTGTGGTACTATGTCTGAGTGCTGTGGAACCACAGGATTATGTCAGCCTGTTTATGCTATATCAATGGATCTTGGTGGCGATATTGCCCTGAGATATGACGTTGTTTATAGAGTTTTTGTTACAGGTGAAGGCTGGACTGAGTGGGTTAAGAATGGTGCTGAAGCTCGTGGTAAAAGCGGAAAGATTGAAGCTATCGAAGCTCATCTGGTAAGTCTTGGTGTTACAAAAAATCAGTTTTTGAATATAGTTCAGTTTAAAGATCTTAAAAAAATAGGTACTATATATACAGGTGCTTTAGAAGAATATCCGGGAAAATTTGAAGGTTTAGCACTGAAAGAAGCAATAAAAGAAAGATAAGTCTTTTTGAAGAGGATAAATGTGGGAACTTATTGATTACTATAAAATCATCAATTACTCCCCCTTGTCAGTAAATTCTGACAAGGGGAATTTAAAATTATTTATACTGGAGGTATTTATGAAGCTGTTGAGTAAAAAGAATAAAAGAATAATATCATTTATATTTACATTTGTTGTGTTTTTGGGGGTGTTTGCTGCTGAAATGCCGGGCGTTGAGGCATGCCATAAGAAACAAGTTAAAGAACCTAAAGTATATATACAGGGATATATTCCCGGTCTTGGTTGGACTGATGTGAATCAAGATGGATCAGTTGGTATGATTGATCAGGGAGGATATTTAAAAGCATTTAAGGTAGGCATAATGGATTCTCCGTATGAAGGAGGAGTTCATGCATTAATCATTGGTGTTGAAGGTAAATTGTATGATGGTAAACTGTCTCGTCATTCTATTGATTCGCCTTGCGGGATTATGAGTGATATGTGTGGTGTTATAGATAAACCAGATCCGTTGTCACAGGTGTCATTTGATCTTACAGGTGAAATCGGTGAGCATTATGATATAGTGTATAGGGTTTATGCGAAGAATGAAGGATGGACAGATTGGGTAAAAGATGGTTACGCTTCCTGTGGAGATAAATATCAATTTATAGAAGCAATAAACGTAAAATTAGTACCGAAAGAAACTGAAGAAGAAACTAATCATAAACATTATCATTGGTTTTTTAGGTGGTTTAGATAGTTGTCTTTAGACTTCACAATGTAAACAATCTTGATGATTACATTAAAGAAGAGGCTGAAAAATGATAAATGATTACCATTTTTATGTAGGGGATTTAAGAGTTCTAAATCAGTATAATCTTGTGGGATTTATGCAGATGAAGATTATAATATATTTGATTATGGCATTGTTGCTATGAGTGAAATAGATTCATCTGTTAAAACTTATATTTGTAAATGCAGCGAGAAGGATTATGATGTATATTTAAACTATATGGAACCTGCGGAATGTATAGATTGTAATTTTGAAGTATATAGAGATGGAGAACACATTATAGTTTCTTATGATAGAGAAAAAAGAATATTACAAGCTATATATCGTTTGAATGCTCAAATATTGCATAACTTTAGCTTTTGGGGAGCAATATAATTGATGATGATACTATTTGGATAATAAAACGATTATAAAAATTATCTTTTTTGTAGACAATTTGTTTTTATGGGTTGATATATTGTACGTATCAAATAACTTAGGCGTTAAAACCTAGTAAAAATGCTTTAGTGAAGGAGAATTATATTATGAGAAATTTGAAATGTGTTGGAATGGGACTAGGATTATCTATTTTAGTTTCTTTTATGATGGCAATACCGTCAAATGCAATGACTAATTTTGATAGAGAGACTAATACTCCATATTCTAATCAGGAAACAGATGATTTTCTCTATCTACAAGATGAGATTGATGATACTATAGAATATGATGGTGATGATGAAACAATAGACGATGAAGAAATGATTGAAATGCTTAAAAAGTGTAGGATATATAATCCTGATAATTTTAAGGAAATGTATCCTGATGATGATAAATATATAAGTTCGTATGGAAAAAGCTATTTTGATTGTCATTTCATGGTATTTGACCTTGAAAAGTTAGCAAATGAAGTTGGGGAGTGTTTAGATGTTGACGAGGAAAACTATTTTTGTTACGGAATTATGATAACCGACGAATATATAAATCCAAATACAAAATTTTATATATGTAAATGTTTTGACGAGGATTTTGAAAAGTATATTGGTTATAATGATATAGAGTCTACCTGGAAGAAAACAGGTGAATATTGTTATGAATATAGAGGGGATGATAATTCATATAGTGCTGTGACATATGACAATAAGTATAATATTTTAACTGTCGAAGAACATAAATGTGTAGATAATGAAACAAAAGAACAGTAAGAAAAAATAGAATAATGAAGAAATTTTTAGAGGCAGGAGTTATTTGATCTCCGGCCTCTAATATTTTATATAATAATAGAAAGAATATTGGACATTTATATAATGCGCAAACTGTCAATTATTATCGGTTGTTGCGGTTTAACTATGAAAGTGTTATGCTTGAGCAGGTAACTTAAAAGTATTTATATTTTTTTTCTTATAAACGGGGTCTAAAATGAATAAGATAGTCTTATGGTCATTGTTTGTACTGGCTACACTCGTTTCTTTTTGTGGTCTTTACATGATTATTATCGGATCATTGGAAATGTTTCCAACGGAGGAACAGATTGAGAAGATTCATCTTGCGGGATGGATTATTCTTTTAGTTGGAGCATTTGTTGATATCATTGTTTTGGCTTGTATCATAAGAAAGAATAACAAAAACTGATAATTTATTAGGGGGAAGTATGAATTTAATAATTCAACAGATAAGTAAAAACTTTGGCAACGTTTGTTTTCAAATACTGGATGAAACGAATAGCCAGGTGGGAGCAATCAACGTTACTGCCAAAGATCTTCAATTAAATACAATCACTAGTGTGAGTGCGTATGGGAGAGGATTGACTCTTCACTGGATGCCTGGTATAAAAGCGTTTTTTGATAATCCTTATAGGAGATTAACTCTAAGACCTTTTGGTATGTATTCGATCTCCGGTGATCTTGGTGAAGGACGAGTGTTCAGACGTTTTGTTAAACGCAATTTTTTAATACGTTACTTTCAACAGACAATGGTATTAAATAACGGTCTTTATAAAGTGTATAGTGCAAGCTTCGGAAAGCAGGGCAGCAAGTCTGCTGTTTATCGAAATGACGTGAGAATTGCCAATATATATAAAGGCTATAAAGTGATAGACGATGTACACAGTTTTACTTTAGAAATACTTGATACCAACTATATACTTGATTCATTAGCAATATTAGCACATCTGTATCTGACAGTTTATCATTCAGTAAATCAAACTACAAAGGGTGTACAGGTAAGCGATATTACAACAAAAGATGAGTATATATTAGAAAGGGTGAGATAGTAATGAAAGCATTTTTGAAGGCGTGTGTTATATCTTTAATTTTTAATGGTGCTGGCTTCGTGCTTAACTTATTACTTGCTCTTGCTGATATCATTAGTCCTTTGGGAATTCCGATTAATGGCGGAGAATGTGATGGATTTGTAGGTTTCGGTATTCAATACATGGTCTTGTATCCGCTTACTAATGATCCTTCGGATTCGGGAATTGATTCAATGATAGAATTTGAGCCATTTACATTAATAATCGGTTTTATTATTGTTTTTGTGATTGCATTTATCGTGCTCAAAAAGAGAGGAGAATAGGTTTTTACTCATGTTGCTATTTTGATTCTTTTTTTGTGCCGAAAGTTTTTTTATTTGATTCTAAAATGCTTTTAGAGGCTGGTATCTTACTTTAAGAGTTAAATTATTTTTTTACTCAAATTCCCATAAGAGATGGCAAAGCGTATTTTGCTTTGCCATCTTTTTAAGTTGTTATGATATTTGTTTTTTGATTGATTTTGGATGCTGTTTATACAGATTTACATTACATCTTGTTTGCCATTTGTTTCTAATGATTTGATAAAATAATTACAATTTATATGATTAAAGGAGGAACTATATGAAAAGTATTAAGAAAATCGGAGTTATTTTATCATTTGTTACAGCGTGCATGATGATGCTGGGTACTAGCTTGATGGTTTGCGCTAGACCAGGAGCTTCTATGGATCCTGCAAAAAAACAATTGATGGAAAGCTGTAGAGTTGAAGATGTTAATGAAACAGATCTTAATGATTCTATAAAACAGATCGCTCAGTCTTATATTGATAAAGGAGATATGGTATTTGATCTTAATTCTTTAAGTGAGAAAGGTATCAAATTAAAGGGATTTAAAGGTCTTGATGGAAATGGAATTCTTGTTATAAATTCTTATTATTCTAATAAGTATAATGTTATTAAAGAAATGAGTAATGAAGAATTCGCAAAAACTTACTCTGGTGGTAATGCAGCTGGTTACAAAATTCCTAACAGATTTTATTATGATCAATACAATAGACTTGAGAGTATGGTGACATATGATCATGTTGGTGAAATTGTGTATTTAGAAAATCAGAGATTCGTTTCAGATCCAATTGATTTTGAAGAATAATTAAATATGCGAATAGTTCAAAATCCCTCTGTCAATTGTGACAGAGGGATTTTGATTTGTTTGTATTATATACTCTACAAGTGTTGCGGTTTGCTTTTGAAAGTGTTATGCTATAGCAAGCCATGGTCAGATGGCTTGCTGATATATGTTTTTGCAGGAAAAAGGCACAAAAAAAGTGCCGGCGACGGGGGTCGAACCCGTACGGTGTTGCCACCAACAGATTTTGAGTCTGCCTTGTCTGCCAATTCCAACACGCCGGCGTTTCAAAACGAAACATGTGTCAGTTTATCACAGTTATCTATTGTTGTAAAGGGAGAAATGATTATGAATATTTTAGTTACAGGTGGTACAGGTTATATTGGTTCACATACAGTAGTTGAGCTCATTAAAGCTGGTCACGATGTTGTAATTTTTGATAACCTCTATAATTCAAAAGAGATTACACTTGATTATATTAAAAATATTACAGGAGTTAAGCCTAAGTTTTATAAAGCCGATATGCTTAAGCCTGAAGAGATGGAAGTTGTATTCAAGGAGAATACATTTGATGCAGTTATTCACTTTGCGGGCCTTAAGGCTGTAGGTGAGTCGGTTCAGCTTCCACTTAAATACTATGAGAACAATATTTCAGGAACAATAAATCTTTGCAAACTTATGGATAAGTATAATTGTAAGAAAATCATATTCTCATCTTCAGCAACAGTTTACGGTTCTCCAAAGAGTTGTCCTATCACAGAGGATTTTCCTCTTTCTACAACTAATCCATATGGAACCACAAAACTCTATCTTGAGAGAATACTTAGTGACCTTACAGTTCCGGATCCTGACTGGAAGGTTATACTTCTCAGATACTTCAATCCGATCGGAGCTGATGAGAGCGGACTTATAGGTGAGTCACCTAACGGAATTCCTAACAATCTTATGCCTTATATCATGCAGGTTGCTCTTGGTAAGCTTCCTGAGCTTGGTGTATTTGGTGATGATTATGACACACCAGACGGAACAGGTGTAAGAGATTACATCCACGTAACAGACCTTGCACTTGGACATGTTGCTGCACTTTCAAGATTCGAGAAGACAGAGCATGTTGATATATATAATCTTGGTACAGGAACAGGATATAGCGTTCTTGATATAGTTCATGCTTTTGAGAAGGCAAATGACATCAAGATTCCTTACTCAATCAAGCCTCGTCGTGCGGGTGATATAGCTATGTGCTACGCTAATCCTGCTAAGGCTAAGGAAGAGCTTGGATGGGAAGCAAAGTTTGACCTGGAAAGAATGTGCAAAGACTCCTGGAGATTTGCCGAAACAACATTAAGGAATGAAGCATAAATATGGCCGACAGAGAGAAAATAGAAAGTAACCGTATCCAGAGAGATATTAGTCAGAAGAGTATATTATGGCGGGAAAATAAAAGAAAGCGAAGCATGAAGCTGGGTTTTCTTTGCGGTCTGTTTACTATTCTTGTAGTTGTTGGAACAGGTTATATCGTAAAAAACTGTATTTCTGATAAAAAGGCATTCAGAAATCAGGGTATAGAAGCGTTTAATGCTGGCAGATATGATGAAGCTGTTGAACTCTTTAATGCTTCTATGGATGAGCAACAGTGGTTTACTCAGGCGATGGATGCTGATACTGATCTTTATCTTGCTGCAACATATATCAGATCAGGCAGATATAAAGATGCTAGTAATATCTATATAAAATATGTCGGTTCAGGTGTACCTGGATCTTCAATCAGTGAAGCTGATATAGATTCGTTTCAGAATCTTGCAAAAGCTCTCGAAGAGACCAAGAGCGGAAACTTCAAAGAGACTACGCTTCCAGGGCTTCAGGCTGAATATGACAGAGGTAATATGAGCATAGCTCTTTATCTCGGTGCGTATTATCAGAAGAATGCTGATTACGAAAATATGATCAAGTGTTTCGAAGATTATTCCAATAAGTTCGGTATGAACACTTACATAGCTATGCAGCTTTCTTCATACTATATAGAGAAAGGTGATATGGATAGCGCCATGATAGTTATTAATCAGGGACTGTCAGCTAAAGATGACATTTTCAAGGATCGTGTAATGTTCAATTCTGTGGTTCTTGCAGAGCAGAATCTTGATTATGATGCGGCTCTTGAAAAAGCTGCTGAGCTTATAGAGGCATATCCGAATAATGAAACCTATCAGAAGGAATATGATTTCCTGTATTCCCGAATAAATAAAAATACAGAACCTGTCCACAAAGAAAAAGATAAGGACAAGGAAGAAGATTCTGAAGATAAAGAAGAAACGGAAGAAGAGGAGAATGATCAAGATTAAATGAGACTGCCTGAGAAATACGTTAACAAAATGAAAGGTCTCCTCGGAGATGATTATGATGCATACGAAAGTTCTCTGAATGAACCGCTTAACCATGCTCTCAGAGTTAATACTCTGAAGATTTCGGTAGAGGACTTTCTTAAAATATCTCCTTTTGAACTTAATCCTGTTCCGTGGACAGATAATGCTTTTTACTATGATGCTTCACTGTTTACACCGTCGAAGCATCCTTTTTACTATGCTGGTCTGTATTATCTTCAGGAGCCGAGTGCTACACTTCCAGCAGCTACGATCCCTATTGAAGAAGGCGACAGGGTACTTGATATATGTGCCGCTCCCGGAGGTAAATCCACCGAGCTTGCTGCAAGACTTGCCGGTTCCGGAATTCTGGTTTCTAACGATATCAGTGCATCGAGACTCAAGGCTCTCCAGAAGAATGTAGAGGCTTATGGTGTCAGAAATGTCATCATAACATGTGAGAGTCCTGAAAGACTGAGTGAACACTTCGGTGCGTACTTTGATAAGATTCTAATTGATGCCCCATGTTCAGGAGAAGGGATGTTCAGAAAGTCTACTTCAATGGTCAGTGCCTGGGAACAGAATGGAAATGAGAAATTTGCGGCTATTCAAAGACAAATTCTCAAAGAAGTTTCTTCTATGCTGAGACCCGGAGGGACAATCCTTTATTCCACTTGTACATTTGATCCAATAGAAGATGAGGATCAGGTTGAATATCTCCTGAGTCTTGATAAATCACTGAAAATCCTGGAGATACGTAAACATGAAGGATTTGTTCCTGGTAATACGGATTGGTGTCATGTAGAGAATCCTCATAAAGAACTGGAGTATACAATGCACCTGTTCCCTCATAGAATAAAAGGCGAGGGACACTATGTAGCTCTTATAGGTTCTGATGAAGAACTTGCAGATGATGATAAGAGATATTCCGGAATATCTGAATACAGATCTAAGGGTTACAGGGAGGTTCCTGAGATAGAGGAATTTCTTTCCCATGTGAGTGGAATTAATAGAAAGAACCTTGAAATGGGTGGAGATAAGCTGTTCCTGATTCCTGATGGATGTCCTGATGTAAAGGGACTCAGGATTATGAGACAGGGCGTTTATCTTGGCGAATTAAAGAAGAAAAGATTCGAACCTAGTCAGTCATTTGCCATGATACTGACAAGTGAAGATTTTGATAATGCTATCTCGCTTAAATCAGATGGAAATGCTGTATCAAAATATCTGAGAGGTGAAACGCTTGATACAGATATGATAGAGTCTGAAGGTACGGATGTATCTGGTGTTAAGAATGGCTGGGTACTTGTATGCGTAGACAGATTCCCGCTTGGCTTTGGCAAGGTAAATAACGGAGTAATAAAGAACAAATATCTTCCGGGATGGAGGATGGTATGACAAAGATAGATAACAGTACATTTAAGGCTATCAAGAAAGATAAAAAAGATAAGGAATATATCAGTAAGGTGTCTACGTTCGACAAGGGACATTATGGACATTCGAGGAAGTACAAGAACACAAAAATGATGATGGTTCTTGTTTTATTCCTGTTCATCCTGGCTGATGTAATGATAAGTCTGATTCTGTTTCAGACAAGAAAAACATGGTTTATAGTTTTTGGCTGCATCATGGCTATTCCATTTGCACGTAACCTCATAGATTTTATCATGGCTTTAAAGGCGGAACCGCTTGAGGGTGAAGAATATGAGACTGTAAGCGGCATCGAGGAAGAAACCGGGAAATGCTTCCTGTATGATATATCCATAACTGATACAGACGGAGTTGTTTATATTCCATGTATGATGGTCTGTAACAACAATATAGTTGCATTTGTTCCGAAGGTAAAAGAAGCTTCAGGAAGAGAGAAGATAAAAAAGTATATTGGAAATGCAAACACACTTGAAAGCTTTTCAGGTACTATGAACTTCCGAATAGTAGTTACAGAGAATATCAAAACCTTCGAGAAGGAAGTCAGAAAGATAAAGCTTCCTGATAAAGAGAATAAGAAATATGATAATGAGATGAGGGACAGAATCCTATCAATGGGATTCTGATATGGAGATATATGAAAGAAACCGTAGTTACGAAAAATGAAGAGGGATATAAGCTTAAAAAGATATGCACAAGATATCTTTCCAATGCTCCGGTTTCGTTCATTTATAAGATGCTCAGAAAGAAGAATATAGTTCTAAATGATAAAAAGGCGTCTGGTGATGAAGTCTTAAAAAAAGGTGATGTCATAAAGTATTATCTGAGTGACGAGACTATAGATAAATTCAGGGCTTATAAAACATCAGAAGGAAATTCGTCCAGAGGTAAGACTTCCGTCAAAAAGACTGAAACTCCGAATATTCAGATAATCTATGAAGATGAAGATGTCATTTTCGTATATAAGGAAGAAGGGGTTTTGTCTCAAAAAGCAAAACCTGGTGATTACTCCATGAATGAGATGATAATTGATTATCTGCTTCATAAGGGGGATATCACTGAAGAAAGCATGGAGATATTCAAACCTTCTGTGTGTAACAGGCTTGATAGGAATACATCCGGAATTATACTAGCTTCTAAAAGTCCTGCGGGAGCGCGGGCTCTTACTTCGGTCATAAGAAGCAGGGAGCTTAAAAAGTATTACAAGGCTGTGGTTCCTGGCGAGGCTGAGTTAGAAGGGATTTATAAGGCATATCTTAAAAAAGATGAAAAGACCAATAAAGTAGAGATATCTGAGGTTCAGGGTAAGGATATGAGTCTTATTGAGACTGCAATTACTCTTAGTGAATATAATGACGATAAGGATATGTCACTTCTCGAGATAGAGCTTATAACCGGAAAGAGTCATCAGATCAGAGCGCATCTGGCATATCTGGGATATCCTATTCTCGGAGATATCAAGTATGGGCGATCCATAAAGCTCATAAATACAGTTTATAATAATAAGTACGGTATTAAGTCTCAGATGCTTACTGCGTGGAAGGTTGTGTTCCCTAAAGCAGACCAGACTAGCGATGAAGTCCTGAAACGGCTTTCCGGAAGAGAGTTTACATGTGAGCTTCCTAAAGCGTATGGAAAGATATTCGGCAATACCGGGAGATGACAGATGGCCACTTGGAAAACCAGAGGACTCAGAGGTTCTGCCTTTGAAAGTCTGATCAATTCTACAAATGAATATTACAGATCGAAGAATCTGGCTCTTGTTCAGAAGATTCCGACACCGATTACGCCGCTTAAGTTTGACAGTGCGAAGAAGCTGATCACAGAAGCTTATTTTGAAAAAGATTCTACGGTCGATTATATAGGTGTGGTTCAGGAAATACCCATTTGCTTTGATGCGAAGGAATGTAAGACGGATACATTTTCCCTTCAGAATATACATGATCATCAGTTCAGATTCATGGAAGATTTTGAAAAACAGGGAGGGATGGCATTTATCCTTATACTTTTTACAGACAGAAATGATATGTACTATATGCGGTTTGAAGAGCTGAAAAAGTATGTTGACCGTGTAAAAGATGAAGGACACGCCAAGAATTTTAAATATAATGAACTTGATCCGGATTTCTTCCTGAGATCGGAAGGGCCCGCGCTGGTCCACTACCTGGAAGGCCTTAATCTGGATATAGATATAAGGAATTCAAGAGAAGCAGAATAAGGAAACTTGGAGGAATTACAGAATGTTTGATTTTTACAGAGCTTGTGCCATAGTGCCTGAGGTGAGTGTTGGGGATACTGAATTCAATAAAAACAGTATTCTTAATAAGATAAATGAAGCCTATACATATGATGCAGCGGTAATCGTGACTCCAGAGCTTGCGGTTACGGGTTACAGCTGTCAGGATCTTTTCTTTCAGTCTGTTCTGAAGGAAGGTTCAAGAGAGGCTCTTGGTTATATTCTTGAAAGTACTCTTGGAAGAAATGAGGTTCTTGTTATAGGAGCACCTCTATATCTGGAGGAGAGTCTGTATAATGCGGCCTATGTAATGATGAATGGAAAACTTCTTGGTATATCTGTTAAGACATTTATTCCGAACCACAATGAATTCTATGAGAAGAGATGGTTTAGTTCTGCAGCGGACCTTCCAGTTGATTCGGTATACTTCAGTGAACTTGGTATTCTTGATATCGATGAGGAAGATGATTATATGATTCCGGTTGGAAATAATATCGTCTACGATATCGCTTCAGAGTTTAAGTTTGCAGTTGAAATCTGTGAGGATCTCTGGTCACCATCTGCACCATCTACAAGGCTTGCTCTTGCGGGTGCTGAGCTGATCATTAATCTTTCGGCAAGTAATGAAACAATCTCTAAGAGAGAATATAGACGAAATCTTGTTAAGCAGCAATCTGCTTCATGTATATGCGAATATCTCTATGTTTCAGCAGGTTCTTCAGAATCAACACAGGATCTTATATTCTCCGGACATAGTCTAATAGCGGAGAATGGTGCAATCCTGAATGAGAATAGAGATTATATAGCGAGAGATTATATTATGATTGCTGATATGGATCTTGGTAAGATAAGACATGAGAGACTTGTGTCAGATACATTTAAGGATGCGGCCAAGATGCTCAGTGATGACCTTAAGTTTGTATCTGTCATGAAGGTGACTGATGCACAGCTTCCTGATTCGGATGGTCAGTATCTTGTGATTCCTAGAAATCCATTCGTTCCGTCTGTCGATTCCAAGAGACAGAAGAGATGTAACGAGATATTCGATATGCAGGTCGGTGGACTTATGAAGAGACTTGAAGTGACAGGAGCTAAGCCTGTTGTTGGAGTTTCGGGAGGTATGGATTCTACGCTTGCGCTTCTTGTATGCGCACGGGCACTTAGAAAGATGGGAAGGGATCCGAAAGACCTTGTGGCAATAACTATGCCTGCTTTCGGAACAACTGACAGAACATATAATAATTCTCTTGAACTGATTCGTGCTCTTGGTACTGAACCGGTTGTGATCAATATAAAGGCTGCATGTGAGCAGCATCTTAAAGATCTTGGCAGGGACCCTGAAGTTCATGATATTACATTTGAGAATACACAGGCGCGTGAGAGAACTCAAATCCTTATGGACTATGCTAACTCATGTAATGGTATTGTTGTCGGAACGGGTGACCTTTCCGAGCTTGCTCTTGGCTGGTGTACATACAACGGCGATCAGATGAGCATGTACAATGTAAATGGAAGTATTCCGAAAACTCTTGTAAGATGGATGATCGATTCTGTAGCAGAGAGTGGAGTATTCCCTGATGCTGAAGATACATTAAGAGATATACTTGATACTCCGATAAGTCCTGAACTTCTTCCGCCTGATGAGAATGGAAATATCAGCCAGAAGACAGAAGAGAGTGTTGGACCTTATGAACTTCACGATTTCTTCATTTACTACAGTCTGAGATATGGATATGGACCGGCGAAGATTTACTATCTTGCAAAGAAGGTATTTACAGATACATATGATGAAGATACTATACTTAAATGGATGACTATGTACTTCAGAAGACTCTTTAGTCAGCAGTTCAAGAGAAGCTGCATGGCTGACGGTGTAAAAGTCGGAAGTGTATCCATGTCACCGAGAGGTGATCTCAGAATGCCGAGTGATGCTTCATGGAATCTCTGGAAGATAGAACTCGAGAATATAAAATAATAGATGACGTTGGTAATGAAATGATAGATATAAATGAAATAAAAGAAATTCAGATTAATGATTCTCATATCGCGGCGCAGGGATTTGCTGTAAATGTCCCTGAGAATGAACCGGACAGACAGCAGTACTTCATGGACAGATGCCATGAGATCATCGAGGATTACATTATAAAGAATGGCAGAACTCCAAGATATTATGTTGCTACATTTGGATGTCAGATGAATGCGCATGATTCCGAAAAGCTTATTGGAATACTTGAGAGGATTGGATACACTGAGGCTGACTCAGAAGCTGAAGCTGATTTTGTTATATACAACACTTGTACTGTAAGAGAAAATGCAAATCAGAAGCTTTATGGACATCTCGGTGCTCTGAAGAAGAAAAAAGAATCTTCCAAGGATATGCTTATCGGTATATGTGGATGTATGATGCAGCAGCCTGAGATAGTTCAGCATATTAAGAAAAGCTACAGATTCGTAGATCTGGTTTTCGGTACATTTAACTTCTATAAGCTGGCTGAGCTTCTATATAAGAGACTTTCAGGAGAAGAAGGTCAGGTAGTTGAAGTGCTTGCGGCTCCGGAGAATAATGTGGAAAGCCTTCCTGAAAAGAGAAAGTTTGCTTTCAAGTCCGGTGTAAATATCATGTATGGATGTAATAACTTCTGTACATACTGTATAGTTCCTTATGTAAGAGGAAGAGAGAGGAGCAGAACTCCAGAGGATGTTCTGAGCGAGGTCAAATGTCTTGCTGAGCAGGGATATGTCGAGATTATGCTTCTGGGACAGAATGTTAATTCATATGGAGTTAACTTCCTTGGGGAAAGCGAGATAATAGCAAATAATCCTGATTATGGATTCCCTGAACTTCTTGAGGATGTCTGTAAGATAGACGGAATAAGAAGAGTGAGATTTATGACAAGTCATCCGAAGGATCTGTCTGACAGACTGTTAGATGTTATAGACAGAAATCCAAAGATTGCCCGTCATATTCATCTTCCGGTGCAGGCTGGTTCAACCAGAGTGTTAAAAGAGATGAACCGAAGATATACGAAGGATGACTATCTTGCACTTGTTGACAGAATCAGAGAGAAACTTCCTGATGTATCTCTTACAACGGATATCATGGTGGGATTCCCTGGAGAAACTGAAGAGGATATTCAGGATACTATTGATGTTATAAGATACGCAAGATATGATCAGGCATTTACATTCATCTATTCGGTAAGAACTGGAACCCCGGCTGCTAAGATGGAACAGCTTCCGGAAGAACTGGTAAATGAACGTTTCGGCAGAGTTCTCGAGGTAGTAAGAGAAGTTTCAGGTGAAGTCAGTGCAAGATTTGAAGGACAGACTAAGGAAGTGCTGGTTGAAACTGTAAATGACCATATGGATGGATATGTAACAGGAAGAATGGATAATAATCTTCTGGTACATTTCCCAGGAGACGGTTCTCTTATAGGACAGTTTGTAAATGTTCATCTGACAGAAGCTAAGGGATTTTATTACATAGGAGAAAAGGTATCGTAAATGAGATTACTGAAAGTATTTCTGATTGTCATAATATGCGCTTTCTGCCTGAATGTGGGATTTACCGTACATGCGGATGATGAGTATTCCGGATATTCTGAAGAGGAAAAGGAAGCTGCAAAGGCCTGGCTTTCCGCACATGGATATCCGCCAACGAGAGCTGGTGCTGAGATGGCATATCAGGATTATCTGAATGGAAAGTTTGATGATGATCCGGATGTTGCAAAGTATCGGCGGGATAATGGAGATGATACTGATTCGACTAACGATACGGATCCTACTGAGCAGACAACGGAGACCAGTGAAGAGAAAACTACGGAATCAACCGGTGAAGATAAGAAATCTTCTGATACTTCTGGGGCGGACGATGGGAAAAAGGTTGCGTCTGGAGCGGGAGTGGTCACTGATAAGAAGCTTGGTGAATCTCTGGAAGAAACTGAAAATATGAAGGATAAACTTAGTGATCCTAAACTTAAGATGGATAATCCTTCTGAAGTTAAGCTTGTAGAAAAAACAGGAGAGGATCAGATAGAAAATAGGGAATTATCCGATATCCTGCTTTTAGCTGGTGTGATGAGTGCCGTGGGATTCATCCTTTTTGCTGTAAAAGCAGGTGGTAACAAGAAACAGGATAATGATGACTCAGATATATAATGACTGGAGGAAGATATGATAGGAATAATAGGAGCTATGGATAAAGAGGTTAATGACCTTAAAGCTTTGATGAATGAGAGTTCTGTGACTGTTAAGACAGTTGCCGGAATGGAGTTCTGGTCGGGTAACCTTGAAGGACATGAAGTTGTTCTGGTTAGATCAGGTATTGGTAAGGTAAATGCAGCAGTTGCATCTTCGATACTTGCAGATTCATTTAAGGTAAGGGCAATAATCAATACTGGAATAGCTGGAAGTCTTGATGCTGATATAGATATTGGTGATATAGTTCTGGCAACTGATGCACTTGAGCATGATATGGATGTGACCGGACTTGGATATGAAAGAGGCGTGGTTCCTGATCAGGAGATAAGCATTTATAAAGCTGATGATGAACTGAGAAAGGCTGCAAAGGAAGTCTGCGAGAAGGTTAATCCTGATATCAAGGTATTTGAGGGCAGAGTTATCTCCGGAGATCAGTTTATATCAAGAAAAGATGTGAAGGACGATCTTGTCAGCACATTCAAAGGGATGTGCACAGAGATGGAGGGCGCGGCAATAGCTCATACATGCTGGCTCTATAATATTCCGTATCTTGTCATAAGATCGATATCAGACAAGGCGGATGACAGTGCTGATATGGATTATCCGTCATTTCAGAAGAAAGCTATCGAGCATTCTGTAAAACTTGTTGCGGGTCTTATGTCTGTACTTAAATAATTGATAAAAAATCAATAAAATCTTATTAAAATTATGTGAGAATTCGGGTGTTGCGTTTTCTTGGCACACTATGTTATAATCACATGGTTATTGTGAAAAACAGTCGTAAAGACTTAAGGAGGAGAATAAATTATGAGTTTATCTTACGAAAAACTTGAAGGAAATATGGCAGCTCTTACTATTACTGTAGCTGCAGAGGAGTTTAAGAATGCATGCGTAGAGGCATATAACAAGAACAAGAATAAGTTCCAGTTCGACGGCTTCCGTAAGGGTAGAGTTCCTATGGCGTTCATAGAGAAGACATATGGTCCTGCAGTTTTTTATGAAGATGCAGCAAATGATCTTATCAATAAGACATACTTTGCAGAGATCAAGGATTGTGATCTTGATATAGTTTCAAATCCTGAGATAGAAGTTAAGCAGGTTGAGAAGGGTAAAGACTTCATCTATAAGGCTACTGTAGCAGTTAAGCCACCTGTAGAGCTTGGAGACCTCAGCAAGATTGAGATCGAGAAGATTGAGAAGGATGTAACTGACGAGGATGTTGAGAAGGAGATTCAGAGAAAACTTAAGGAGAACTCAACAAAGAATGAAGTTACTGACAGACCTGCTAAGTTAGAAGATGAAGCTACTATCAACTTCGAGGGATTCGTAGATGGTGTTGCATTCGAAGGCGGTAAGGGTGAGAAGTATCCTCTTGTACTCGGTTCAGGTTCATTCATTCCTGGATTCGAAGACCAGATCGTTGGACACAGCGTTGGTGAAAGCTTTGATGTAAATGTAACATTCCCTGAAAAGTATCAGGCAGAAGATCTTGCAGGTAAGGACGCTGTATTTAAGTGTGATCTCGTTGCACTTAAGGAGACAGTTCTTCCTACACTTGATGACGAGTATGTTTCAGATACAACAGATTTCGAGACAGTAGATGAGTTCAAGGCAGACGTAAGAAAGACTCTTGAAGAAAGAAAAGCAGAATATGCTGAGAGACAGAAGGAAGATAAGGCTATAGATAAGCTTGTAGAGCTTTCATCTATGGAACTTCCTGATGCTATGATCAAGTTCCAGCAGCAGAAGATGGTTGACGAGTTTGGTCAGCAGCTTATGTATCAGGGAATGAATCTTGATCAGTACCTTAATATGACAGCTCAGACAAGAGATGATATGCTTGATCAGGTTCGTCCGGAAGCTGAGAGAAGAATCAAGAAGAGTCTTGTTATCGAAGCTGTTGCTGAAGCTCAGAAGTTCGAAGTATCTGATGATGAAGTAAATGAAGAGATGGAGAAACTTGCTAAGCAGTATCAGATGGATATCGAGAAAATCAAGGAGATCATGTCAGGTGATCAGCTTGAGAACCTTCGTCAGGATATCAAAATGCAGAAATCCATTAAGTACATAGCTGAGCAGGCAAAGGAAGTTTAAATTAAACTAAGTGCTTAAAATTGGGAGGTTTAACCATGGCATTGGTACCTACAGTCATTGAAACTACTAACAGAGGCGAGAGAGCCTACGATATATATTCCAGACTTCTTAAGGAAAGAATCATTTTCCTTGGAGATGAAGTTAATGATGTTACAGCGAGTCTTGTTGTTGCACAGCTTCTTTTCCTTGAGTCTGAGGATTCTAATAAAGACATAAATCTTTACATAAACAGTCCCGGTGGTTCTGTAACCGCCGGAATGGCTATTTATGATACAATGAATTACATTAAGTGTGATGTGTCTACAATCTGTGTTGGAATGGCAGCATCTATGGGGGCGTTCCTTCTTTCGGGAGGTGCCAAAGGCAAGCGATTCGCTCTTCCTAATTCAGAGATCATGATACATCAGCCTTTAGGAGGCACGCAGGGTCAGGCTACTGATATGGAGATTGAAGTAGAGCATATGCTCAGAATCAAGAAGAATCTCATATCTATCATGGCTGATAATTGCGGAAAAGACTATGATACCGTTTACGCTGATTGTGAAAGAAATAACTGGATGACAGCAGCTCAGGCTATGGAGTATGGCCTGATTGACAGCGTAGTTGAAAACAGAGCTTAATGAGGAGAGAATATGGCTGGTCGTAATGACGAAGAAAGAGTAGTTAAATGTTCTTTCTGCGGTAAAACACAGGATCAGGTCAGAAAATTGATCGCAGGACCGGGTGTCTACATCTGTGAGGACTGTGTTTCACTTTGCAAAGAGATCATTGACGAAGAATTAATGAATATGGATATGGGAGATGGTGAATTCAATCTTCCTAAGCCAAAAGAAATCAAAACATTTCTTGATGAATATGTTATAGGTCAGGATATAGCCAAGAAAGCTCTTGCTGTAGCAGTTTATAATCATTATAAGAGAGTGCTTGCCGGAAAAAGCTTCGATGTAGAGCTTCAGAAGAGTAATATTCTGCTTGTTGGTCCGACAGGTTCTGGTAAGACATATCTGGCACAGACGCTTGCTAAGATGCTGAATGTGCCATTTGCCATAGCAGATGCTACAACACTTACCGAGGCTGGTTACGTTGGTGAGGACGTTGAGAATATTCTTCTTAAACTTATCCAGGCAGCTGACTATGATATAGAAAGAGCAGAGAAGGGTATCATCTACATCGATGAGATTGATAAGATATCTAAGAAGTCTGAAAATGTTTCTATCACAAGAGACGTTTCTGGTGAGGGCGTTCAGCAGGCTCTGCTTAAGATCGTAGAAGGAACTATAGCAAGTGTTCCACCTCAGGGTGGAAGAAAGCATCCTCAGCAGGAGTTTATCGAGATCGATACCTCGAATATTCTCTTTATCTGCGGCGGTGCTTTTGACGGACTTGATAAAGTTATAGAGAATCGTATTGGTAAGAAGTCTATTGGCTTCAATGCTGATATTACCGGAGAAACCGGTATTGTTGATACAGAACTGCTCAGACAGGTTCAGCCACAGGATCTGGTTAAGTTCGGAATTATCCCTGAGTTTGTGGGACGTGTTCCTGTTGTTGTAACACTTGATCAGCTTGATGAAGAAACACTTGTAAGTATTCTTACTGAACCTAAATCTGCTATAGTTAAGCAGTATAAAAAGCTTTTTGAAATGGATGAAGTCGAGCTTGAATTCGAAGAGGAAGCGCTCAGAGAGGTTGCCAGGGAAGCTATGGAAAGAGCAACTGGTGCCAGAGGACTTAGAGCAATTCTTGAGTCAGCTATGACGGATGTAATGTATGAGATTCCTTCAGATGATACTATTAAGAAGTGTATCATTACCAAGGAAACTGTTGCGGAAGGTAAGACACCTGTAATTGAACATTTCGAATAGTATAAAAGAATAATTTATATGAAGATTAAATCAGCTGAGCTCGCATGTGTATGTGGGCCTACATCTAAATTTCCTATATATGATATGCCTGAGGTCGCATTTGCCGGCCGTTCAAACGTGGGCAAATCATCTTTAATTAATTCGCTTTTATGTCGTAAAAATCTTGCCAGGACTTCTTCTAGTCCCGGCAAGACAGTTACGATTAATTTCTATAATGTAAACAATGAATTCTTTCTTGTGGATCTTCCCGGATATGGATATGCAAAAGCCTCAGAGGCCGAAAGGGCTAAATGGGGTAAAATGATTGAAAAGTACCTTAACAACAGAGTTAATCTGACAATGGTAATTCTTTTGGTAGATATAAGACATGCTCCTTCAAAGGACGATGTTCTTATGTATGACTGGATCTGTAAAAGTGGACTTAATACATTTGTTGTTGCTACTAAGCTTGATAAGATTAAGAGAAGTCAGGTAGATAAGCAGAAGAAGCTTATTAGAGAGACGCTTGGTATGAAGAGTAGTGAGAATATATACACATTTTCTTCCCTATCAAAACAGGGAAGGGAAGAGTTGTTGAAATGTATGAGTGAACAGATGGGGCTTGATGTGAACGAATAAAACTTCGCTTAGTTTTTGGTCCAGAGTTCATTTACAAGAGTCTGATATACATCAGTGCTCCTGGTTCTCCAGTTGTCGCAGATACTTCTTGCGAGATCTTTTGTAGGAACTGTCATTTTAATATTTATCAGAGTCTCGCGACGCTCTTTGATTGCACATTCTACGGTGTACTCGTTACTCTCGTTGAGAGTATAGTCGGCGATAATCTCTGATTCGTTTTTAAGATTGATTCTTTCTTTTTTAAAGTAATCACGGATTTCCTGTTTAATGGTATTTGAGATTCTGTTCTCAAAATAAAGAAGAGCCTCTTCACCCAGATTGGTTATCTGATAGTGCTGAGTGTTTCTAATAGTAGTTACGGAAATGAATTCTTTATCGATAAGTTCGCTTATTGATTCATGTATATTAAAAAGACTTGTATACCCTCTGTCCAGAATGAAATCAGTTATCTGAGCATTTGTTATAGTATACTCGTCTGTTCTGTCAAGCATGTATAGAATTATTAACTTGTATAACATCAGATTTTGATTTTCCATTGTTAAACTCCGGTCATAAAACGTATTCTAGCCCGTCTCGTATGCGGGTAATGATAAGAATAAAACATTGAAGCGAAATTTGCAACAAAAATAAAAGTGAGGTATTTCATGGATTATACTAAAATGAAGGTTGCCGAGCTTAAAGCTTTGGCTGAAGAGAAGGGAATTAGGGGAGTTAACAGCATGAAGAAGGCTGAACTTGCTGAGCTTTTGGAGAACATCGATAAGATGAGGAAGCCAGAGAGTTCTGAGGTTGAAAGTAAGACAGAAAAGAAGCCTGTTAAGAAGGCTGAGAAAAAAACTGAAAAGCAGACAGAGAAAGCTTCTAAGAATGTAAACGCTAAGAAGTCTGCAAAGTCTGCAGTGAAAAAGAATGACAAATCTGCAGAAAAGAAAAGTGTAAAAACTGAAGAAGTAAAAAATGATGAAAAAATGATTCCATCTGAGTATACATTTGAACAGGAATCTCAGTATGAAGATGCAGATGAATCATTCGAAGAATCACCAGTTAAAAATATCAATGGCAACGAAGTTGCCGAGGGTATTCTTGAGGTTATGTCAGATGGATTCGGTTTCATAAGAAGTGATAACTATATGCCAGGTGATAAGGATATATATGTTTCTCCTTCTCAGATCCGTAAGTTCCGTCTCAGAACTGGTGATATCATTAAAGGCCCGATAAGAGCCAAGATGAATCCAAATGAGAAGTTCAGTGCGCTTCTTTATATTGAATCTGTAAACGGATATTCTCCGTCCGAGATATTAAAACGTAAAAAGTTTGAAGATATGACACCAGTTTTTCCAAATGAAAGAATTCATCTGGATTATACAGGCGCTCCAGTTGCTCTTCGTTTAGTTGATCTTTTTTCTCCTATAGGAAAAGGTCAGAGAGGTATGATCGTTTCTCCACCTAAGGCTGGTAAGACAACACTTCTTAAGCAGATTGCTAAAAGAATCAGTGTGGCTAATCCGGAGATGAATCTTATTGTACTTCTTATAGATGAACGTCCGGAGGAAGTGACGGATATTAAAGAATCAATAGAAGGTAAGAATGCCGAGGTTATATATTCTACGTTTGATGAGCTTCCTGAACATCATAAGAGAGTTTCAGAGATGGTTATTGAACGAGCTAAGAGACTTGTTGAAAGTGGAAATGATGTAGTGATTCTTATAGATTCCATAACAAGACTTTCAAGAGCATATAACCTTACTGTTCCACCAAGTGGTAGAACTCTGTCAGGTGGTCTTGATCCTGCTGCGCTTCATATGCCTAAGAAATTCTTTGGTGCTGCAAGAAATATGCGAGAAGGTGGATCGCTTACGATTCTTGCTACTGCACTTATCGATACAGGAAGCCGTATGGATGATGTGGTATTTGAGGAGTTCAAGGGAACTGGTAACATGGAACTCGTTCTTGACCGCAATCTTCAGGAGAAGAGAGTATTTCCGGCAATTGATATAGCAAAGTCGGGTACAAGAAAGGATGACCTTCTTCTGTCTGATGAAGAACAGGAAGTACTTGATCTGATACATGGCAGATTCCACAGTCTCAAACCTGAGGATGTTACTGAAGATCTGCTTAAGATAATGAGTAAAACAGAGAATAATAAGCAGTTTGTGGCGGTTGCTAAAAAGCTGTTTATGAAGAAATAGTTACTTTGACATGTTTTTATTCAAGGTGTATAATTCTTCTTTAGTGTAGTTTTACATTTTTGGAGGTTAATCGTGAACTTTAGTAAGGAAGGCGTAAAAAAACGTCAAAAAAAGCTGACATCGAAAAATCAGAGGTATAGCAGAAGATTCTTTATTGATTTCTTCAAGATTGTTTTTGCATGTGTTGTTCTTGTTGTTTTAATTCTTGCCGGAGCAGGTTTTGGCATGATTAAAGGTATTCTGGATGATTCTCCGGATATCGAATCTGTCGATATCAAGCCAAAGGGATTTAAGACCATTATCTATGATGAGAATGGAACTGAAGAAAGAGAACTTTCTACTATCAATTCAAACCGTGTATTCGTTGGATATGAGGATATTCCTGATCAGATGAAGAATGCAGTTGTTGCAATCGAGGATGAGAGATTCTGGAAGCATAACGGTATCGATATGAAGGGTATCTTCAGAGCTTTGAGTCGAGATGTTATATCTCGTAACTTTAGCGAAGGTGCTTCTACTATAACTCAGCAGCTTATTAAGAATAGCGTGTTTAACGTAGGTATGGATGAAGTTACAAAACTTCAGAAGATTGAGCGTAAGGTTCAGGAGCAGTTTCTTGCTATGGACCTTGAAAAGAAATACAGCAAAGAAGATATACTTGAGGCTTATCTCAATACTATATATCTCGGTGAGGGTGTAAATGGTGTTGAGGCTGCAGCTAACAGATATTTTGATAAATCTGTTAAGGATCTTACTTTATCAGAGATTTCGGTTATAGCCGGAATTCCAAAGAATCCATATCTCTTTAATCCTATTGATTATCCGGAATATAATGATAACAGACGTACTGACGTTCTGGATAAGATGCTTGAGAACGGTTATATTACTAAAAAAGAATATAAAGAAGCGATAAATGATAACGTATATGACAGGATTCAGGAAGTGAAGAAAGTCTCAGATGAAAACTATGAGGTTAATTCATTTTATGAAGATGCCATAATGAATGCTCTTCACGATGAGTTTATGGAACTCTATGATATGTCCGATGAACAAGCGTGGAATGAGCTTTATACCGGTGGATATCAGATATATTCTGTTCAGGATAAAGGTATGCAGGAAATAGTTGATAGAAAGATCAATGATCCTGAATATTATCCTTCTTCTAATGAGGTTGCGTTGGAATATAAGCTTACCCTTATGGATAAGGATACTGAAGAAACATATAATTACGACAATAATACTCTTGTAAGTTATTATCAGATTCTGAATGAAGATGATGATTATGATAATATTTATGATTCAGAAGAAGATGCAAGATCTGCAGCTAACAAGTATAAAGAGGCTATGATCAATAAGACTAAGGCAATAGTTCTTGCGGAAGAATTCAATACTTCAATACAGCCTCAGGCTTCTGTTTCTATCATAGATCAATCTACAGGTTATATTAAAGCTATCGGAGGCGGTCGTGGTGAGAAGAAAGAGAATCTTTCGTTTAACCGTGCTACTGACGCGCTTAGACAGCCTGGTTCTACATTTAAGGTGTTGGCATCGTTCCTTCCGTATATTGACGTGGAAGGAGGTCTTGGTTCTGTATTTGATGATGCACCATATACTTATGATGAAAGTACTGGTGGTGGTGAAGTAAGAAACTGGTATGGATCTTACTATGGACCATCAAATCTTAGAAAAGCTATAGCACAGTCGATGAACGTTATCGCTGTAAAGGCTATTACTGAGGTTACGCCTAAGGTTGCATATGATTATCTTCTCAAGGAAGGTTTTACTTCACTTGTAGAATATGACAATGGTTATAGTGATATTCACCAGGCAACTGCTCTTGGTGGACTTACTCAAGGTATAAAAAATATTGAGATTACAGCAGCTTATGCTGGAATAGCTAATATGGGTACATATACTAAACCTGTTTATTATTCTAAGGTTTATGATCATGATGGTGAATGTATTATAGATAATACGAATCCGGCTGACAGATCACATAAGATGTGTGAAGCTACTACGGCATATCAGCTTATAGATGGAATGAAGGAGTGTGTGACTACCGGTACAGGTACACCGGCTCGAATGCAGACTGGAATTCAGTGTGCAGGTAAAACAGGTACCACTTCAAATTCTTATGATTATTGGTTCTGTGGTTTTACACCATATCTTACAGCTTCTGTATGGAATGGTTACGATTACCAGAAGGAAGAACCTGACACTGCGCTTCATAAAGCTCTGTGGCGTGATATAATGGATGAAATTGCTGAGAAGTATGGACATTCAACTGAAGCTGACTGGGAAGTTCCGAGTGGACTGGAGAAGGTTTCGGTATGTGCAGATACGGGACTTCTTCCGACAGAAACTTGTAATGTGCTTACTGATTGGTTTACTGAAGACCATGCACCTCAAAAGTATTGTAAAGGTCATCTTAGATCTATAACTCTGTGTAAACAGTCACATCTTATAGCAACAAATGCTTGTCCGGAGAAAGAAACTTTTACTGTTAAATATGGTGAAAATGGTGCTAAAGTTCTCGTTGGTGCGACATTCCCATATAATCAGGATGTATTCAGCTCGACATGTCCAATTCATCCGGAAGTGGTCAACGGAGTTACTATAACTACGGGGTGTGATCCAGGAGGTCAGATAAGTCCTACTGTGACTATATCATCAGGAACAAGTACAACGATTTATGTTACTCCTGCGCCTGGATATGTAATAGCAGATGTTACGGTAGATGGCGCCAGTATTGGACCAAACCCTGCAGTTCAACTTGATAACGTGACAGAAAATCATAGTGTATATGCGTACTTTAAACCTGCTGAGGGACAGGTTCAAACAGCTACACCAGAAGAGCAGGGAGGTGTTCAGCCAGATACAGAGGCTCCACCAGCACCACAGCCGGAACCGGATACAGAGGCTCCGCCTGCACCGGAAGAAGGTTCAGGTGATCAACCGGGTTAACAATATGAATTATATAGCAACAGACCAGTGCTTTTTGCTTGGTCTGTTGCTTTTAATATAATGGGGGGTATGATGAAAGAAAGGTTGACATTCGATAATGAGAACATAGTCGAGATTATAGATGCGATCATAATACTTGTTGATCGTTTCAATAGGTGTCATGTTAAAAGGGGATTTAACAGAACATGGAAGAATTCTCCACATGTTATAACGGATATTGTGAGGATTGACACACATTCAAAAGTATATAAGATATATTTTCCTGATAGAGAAATGGTTCTGGAACCAAGGATTGCAAAAAGAAAACTTATGAATAGAGGAGTTATGAATCTTGTTCGAATCAATAAATTTTGTGTCGTGAATCTTGGCTTTGTGAATTTTATTGACAAATTCGGATGTGTTCATATGAAACGTTCGCGGGAAATTTTAAGGCTTACCCAGAGATACAGAAGAAGACTATAAATGTATGTAAATGTATCCTTGTGTATTAAATGTATTTTTGATAAAATAACGCACAGACATTCTTTTACAATTAACAGAAAAATAGATGGAGGATAGATATGATATCTAAGTTAGTCGAAGAGATTAAAAAGAAAGATGCACCCGTAGTTGTAGGGCTTGATCCTCAGCTTAAGTTTATTCCGGGCTATATTCTTGATAAGAAGTATGAAGAGTTTGGTGATACACTTGAGGCTGTTGCTGAAGCATTTTACGAATTCAATGTAGGAATTATGGATGCGGTTGCTGATCTTGTTCCTGCTGTTAAACCTCAGGTTGCTATGTATGAGCAGTATGGAATACCAGGTCTTATAGCATTTAAGAAGACGGTTGATTATGCTCATAAGAAGGGTCTTGTTGTCATAGGAGATATCAAGAGAGGTGATATCGGATCTACTTCAGAGAGCTATGCTATAGGTCATATCGGTTCTGTATCTGTTGGTTCTTCAGATAAAAAGGTTATATTTCCATTTGAAGAGGATATTGTTACAGTAAATCCATATCTTGGTTCGGATGGTGTTAAACCGTTTATAGATGTATGTAATAAAGAGGATAAGGGAATCTTTGTTCTTGTTAAAACTTCAAATCCTTCGTCCGGTGAGTTTCAGGATCAGAAGATCGATGGAAGACCACTTTATGAACTTGTAGCTGATAAGGTAAATGAGTGGGGACTTACTAGTATGGATGGCGACTATAGTAATGTTGGTGCTGTAGTTGGTGCAACTTATCCTGAGATGGGTGCTGAACTGAGACGCCTCATGCCTAAGGCTTATATTCTTGTTCCTGGATATGGTGCTCAGGGTGGAAGTGGAAAGGATCTTAAGGGATTTTTCAATAGTGACGGACTTGGTGCTATAGTTAATTCATCAAGAGGAATAATCGCAGCATATCAGAATGAGAAGTATGCTTCATTTGGTGAGAAGGCATTTGCAGATGCTTCAAGAGCAGCTGTTGAAGATATGCTCAAGGATATCAGAGAAAACATTTAAAGGATAGATTATAATGAAAAGTTTGAATGCGGAAGTAATAAAACAGGAGCATCTTATAGAAGATATATACAGTATGTGGATCAAGGCTCCGGGACTTGCTTCGGATGCACATGGCGGTCAGTTTGTGAATCTATATACTGACGATGCATCGAAGCTTCTTCCAAGACCTATTAGTATATGCGAAGTGAATAAAGAAGATGATGCTCTCAGACTTGTATACAGAACGGTTGGAGAGGGAACAAAGCAGTTTAGTAAGCTTTCTTCCGGAGATACTATAAGACTTGTAGGACCTGTAGGAAATGGTTACA
Source organism: Eubacterium sp. (assembly GCA_017539165.1). Classification (GTDB taxonomy): domain Bacteria; phylum Bacillota; class Clostridia; order Lachnospirales; family Lachnospiraceae; genus Eubacterium_Q. Next base: position 4,211 of record JAFYHN010000098.1, on the reverse strand, counting down.
CTGTTTTTTCTGAAAGGCCTGTTCTTCTTGGTGGTGGAATCGGAATTCCGCCTATGCTTGAACTCGCTAAGGAGTTTAGCAGGAGAGGTGTATCTAAAGAGAATATAAGTGTTATTCTTGGATTCAGAAATGAGACCTTCCTTCTTGAAGAGTTTGAGAAGGTTGCTACGGTTTACATTTCCAGTGATACTGGCAATGTTGGTATTAAGGGAAATGTCATCGATGCAGCTGTTCATTTTGATGTTAAGGGCGATGCTTTGTATTCATGCGGTCCAAAGCCTATGCTCAGGGCGGTGAAGAGTTATTCTGAAAAGTGCGGAGTCCCAGCATATATTTCTCTGGAGGAGCGTATGGCATGTGGTATCGGTGCATGTCTTGCCTGTGTTACATGTACATGTGATATTGATGATCACTCCAAGGTTAAGAATAAACGTATCTGCGTTGATGGACCTGTATTTGATGCTCAGGAGGTGGAACTTTGATGAATCTTTCTGTTAATATATGCGGCGTTGAGATGAAGAATCCGGTGACTGTTGCGTCAGGTACATTTGGTTCTGGGATGGAGTATTCGGATTTTGTAGATCTTTCTAAACTTGGAGCAGTTACAACTAAAGGTGTTGCAAATGTTCCCTGGGAAGGAAACAAGACTCCTCGTGTAGCTGAGACATATGGTGGTATGCTCAATGCTATCGGTCTTCAGAATCCTGGTATTGATACATTTATCAGTAGAGACCTTAAGTTCCTTAAGAACTATGATACTAAGGTTATAGTTAATGTTTGTGGACGTTCGGTTCGGGATTATGTTGAAGTGGTTGAGAGACTTGGAGACTGTCCTGAAGTTGATCTTCTTGAGATAAATGTTTCTTGTCCGAATGTTAAAGAGGGTGGAATAGCTTTTGGTGTTGATCCAAAGGCGCTCGAGAATATAACTCGTGAGATTAAGGCTAAGGCTAAACAACCTGTTATCATGAAGCTTAGTCCGAATGTGACTGATATTGCTGAGATGGCAAAAGCTGCTGTAAGCGGCGGAACAGATGCTTTGTCTCTTATCAATACGATTACAGGAATGAAGATAGATATAAACAGAAGAACATTTGCACTTGCAAATAAAACCGGAGGAATGTCAGGACCAGCTGTAAAGCCGGTTGCTGTAAGAATGGTATATCAGGTTGCTTCTGCTGTGAATGTTCCAATCATAGGAATGGGTGGTATCAGCTGCGCGGAAGATGCACTTGAATTCATTATGGCTGGTGCTACTATGGTTTCGGTCGGTACATCGAATTTTGCTAATCCTAATGTGACTCTTGAAGTTGTTGAGGGAATAGAGAAGTTTATGAAAGAACAGGGAATAAATAGCCTTGAAGAGATAAGAGGTTGTGTTTTAGAGGCGAAATAATATGGCTCGAAATAAGATGAAAAAATATAAATTCTCTGATGAGGTGATGGCGAAGGATGCCATCATCTCATTGGTGTTTGGAATAATAGCATTTATATGTATTGTTTTTGCGCTTGTGTATGCATTTATCATGCATGGCGAGGCACCTGATACAGTGGGTTCAGTACTGCTGGCTGGATTGGTGTCGGATGTTACGGCGCTTATTTTTGTTTTACTGGCTTTTAAAGATTCCGAAGGTGGTGTGCTTGGTAAGCGTACAGCTTTTATAGTTGTACTTGTGAATGCAGCACTGCTTGTTGCTATATATATGTTATAGATGATTTTTTATAATTATATTAATACGGAGTTTGATGGTGAATATGGACTTTAAAGAAAGATATGAACTTGCAATTTCAAGAATAAAAGATATTCCGGATGAATGTCGTGCTGCGGATAACGGGCACGGACTTTATCTGGATTTTTTTGCAGTTGGAGCTGAGTATATTCTCGGTGTTGTAGAGAATTCTGAAGAGATAAGAGAGAAGGGTGTATATAATATTTCGGAAGATGTACTGGATGAAGTTAATACTTCGAATTACGTTGATATTCTTCCTGATAATTATGATACATCTTATTCTAATCCTGATTATGCGGAGGATAAATTAAAGATATATGGTCCGGTGCTTTCATTTGTTAGTGCTGAACTGCATGCCCTTCCTGTTATTATATATGGTGCTTCGTGTGATGGAGAACTGGATTATATAAAGCTGAAGCCAGTGATATATTTGTTAGAGCTTTATCTTGAACTCTATGGAATGTTTTGTTCGGAAGAACTTCCAACACTTAAGAATGTTGAAGAAGCGATATATTATTATGCGTTTGATTATATTGAAGAATTCTCTTTTGCAAGAATGGAAGAGACGCTCGTTCCTGACTATGATAGTGTAGCTTCTTACATATGTGATAAAGCTGATCTTTCAGATTCGAGATATCTCTATATGTATGGGGATTATATATCGGAAAATGAGAAAGTTCTTTCTGAGTATCTTGCGGAACTGGATGATGATGAGATCGAAAGAATGGCGTCGACTTATACAGATGGTTTCAGACGCGGATTCGATGTTATGGGTATAGATTTTTCTGGTAAGAAGACTGTAAATATCAGATATCATATCGGACAGGAGAGGATTGTACGGGCTGCTATCGGCCAGTTTGCGAAGATGGGTCTTGAACCTATCCTGAGCCGATGTGCTTTCAGCAGACTTGTCAGAAAGGGAGTTGTAAAGCAGGGGTATGAAAGCGGCTCGCCGAATATGCAGTTTGAATATGATCACAGACTTGATGACAGGTTCTTCCTTGATGGTCGATTTGTCGAAAGAAGAATAAATGCTTCGAGAGAGGCTTATAAGGAATTCAGTGAGAATGCAGAAGCGTATGCCGGACCTGCGGTTATAGAGACATTTGGAGAAAAACAGTTTTCTCCAGTTGTGAAAGAATCCGTTCAGAGTTACACTGATAAACAGAATGAGCTTTTTACATCTATGTATAATAAGCTGGGGCAGCTCTCAAATGAATTCATTCCTGGTGATTCATACAGTTTCACTATTATAGCATTTCCGCTTCCTGAGATAGGAGAGGGTTTTGAAGAAATCTTTCAAGAGACAATGGTGATCAATACTCTTGATAATGAGAAATACAAGGGTATACAGCAGAGTATGATTGATGTGCTGGATAAGGCTGATTCGGTACACGTGCTCGGAATGAATGGTAATCATACAGACATTAGCGTTAAGCTTCGTAGACTCAAGAATCCTGAGAAGGAAACACAGTTTGAGAACTGTACAGCTGATGTAAATATCCCGCTAGGAGAGATATTCACATCACCTGTTCTTTGTGGAACAAACGGAGTCCTGAATGTTAAAAAGTCATATCTTAATGGATACAGTTTTGAGAATCTTGAGTTTACATTTGAGGATGGTAGAGTTAAAGATTACAGCTGTGGCAACTTTGAGGATGTTAAGGCTGGAAAGCGTTATATAAAAGAAGCGATACTTTTTAATCATGAGACTCTCCCTATCGGAGAATTCGCTATCGGTACTAATACGCACGCATATGCCATGGCACAGAAGTTCGGTATATTAGAAAAACTTCCAATCCTTATAGTTGAGAAGACCGGTCCGCATTTTGCGCTTGGAGATACCTGTTACAGTCATATGGAAGAGCATGCGGTTTATAATCCTGACGGGAAAGAAATCATAAGTAGAGAGAATGACTATTCTTTACTTCGTGATACAGAACCTGATAAAGCATATTTTAATTGCCATACAGATATAACTATTCCATACAATGAGCTGGGAAGGCTTTATACGGTTAATCAGGACGGAAGTGAGACAGACATCATACGTGAAGGAAGATTCGTTCTGCCTGGTACTGAAGAACTAAACGCAGTTTTATAATCAGCTTCAATTGTTTGTGACATTTTAATCGCATATTTTATGGGAGGATTTATGAATATTATTGAGATTATTGAAAAGAAGAAAAAGGGTCTTAGTCTGACAAAACAGGAGATTGAATGGTTCATAGATCATGTAGTTAATCGTACTATTCCGGATTATCAGACCTCTGCGCTTCTTATGGCTATATGCCTTAAGGGGATGGATAAGAGAGAGACAACTGATCTGGCTCTTGCTATGGCTCATAGCGGTGAGATGTTTGATATGAGTGCTATAGGATGCGTTGTTCTTGATAAACATTCTACGGGCGGCGTTGGAGATAAAACTTCCCTTATAGTTGGACCTGTTATGGCGGCGCTTGGAGTTCCGGTTGTAAAGATGAG
>JAFYHN010000097.1 GCA_017539165.1 Eubacterium sp. | reverse complement strand
GTCCCGGTGTTAAGGAAGAAGAGATCCCGCTTCTTACGGAGAAATTCAAAAGAGGCAGCAACGCAAACGATAAGGACGGCGCAGGCTTAGGCCTTTATCTTACTGATAACTTCATGGAAAAGATGGACGGCAAGCTCGGACTTAAGAACCTTGAAATGGGATTTGAAGTTGCTGTGTATTTAAGAACTATTAGTTTCTGAATCTTTTTCGAAGTGTTACCTGATGATATATCTTGTTACTTTGTTTTCTGAAATCCCTTGAAAATAAAGGCCTTTATACGCTTCTCGGACCTTATAACTGTTATCTTGTTTTATTGCATGTTATTAACATTTATGCAATTACAAGGGAAAATATAAGGGAAAGAGAACCAGATAACACGAAGTAATACTTTATGGTAATCGGACTGTTGAAATGTATAATTGTTTTATAAGTAAGAAATCATAGTGGTCTTATAGTTATTCGACTGGTTATCGATAATAGGTGGGGACACATTATTATGAAAAATACGAGAAAACTAGTTTCCTTGATTTTGTCTGTATCGATGATACTGTCAATTTACGGATGTTCGCTTTTTAAGAAGAAGGTAGTAACAAACGGAGAGATTATATCTGCTGATACTCCTTGGTATAACTGTGAAGTTATAGAGTGTTCCGCAAAGCTTGATGAAGACCTTTTCGTTGAAAATCAGTGTCGGCAACAACCTATCGGCAAAATCTCAGATGGTTATGTGTTTGCATTCCAGGGCTTCGGCATGTCGGCGATAAATCTTTATCTTTATTCCGAGAAGGGCAAGCTGATAGCAGATATGGAGCTCTTATCGAAGTTCAATGAAGCTTTTTCAGATATTAATTTGCCGGAATTAGAGATTTACAGAGATATTTATATCCAAGACGGATCTCTCAAATTGAAAGTTAATAATTTCAGTAATAAAGCAATAATGGTATTCGATATTGATATTATGACTGGCGGTATTAGTTTATCTGAGTCTCATGAGTTTTCACGAGCGTTAACATCAGCCTACGGAGAGACTTACATTGATATCAGTCGAACAAGATGCGGAAAATATGATTTATATGCAAGTAAGTATGATAATTTTAGTGTTCTTTCTGTTGGCCCTGATGGTGAAGAATTCTGTTTTTCACCGGGTCCTGAGTTTGTAAAAGATCTCTCTGGTTATGTATCTGATTTTCTGCCTGTCAGCGATACGCAGGTGCTTTTCTTCGACTATCAGACTTTTAACTATTTCATATACGATGCTGCGAACCGAACATTATCCAAAGAAACATCTGATTACGAATGGATCAAGCCATATTTTACATACTATCGAGAAGATAACACTTTCAATGTTGGCAGTGACGGAAAGATATATTTTATTACGTCTGATGCTATTGCGACTCCGGATTTTGACAACAAGTGTATGAAAAATCTCATTTTGTTTGAGAATATGGACATCAACAGAGCGGTATTCGTTTCATATAAAATGAGCAGCCATGTTTTTACTGCTGATGAAGAAACGGCTGAACTTGCAGTGTGGAACTGGTGCCCGGAAAGCGCTGAGTGTGTATTTGATATCTATAGGACTACTAAAGCAAAGACAAATCCCAATGCTGGAAAAGCGGTAATTACAACCGACGGGATTTATGATGCCATGATATATGACGCCATATATACATTTAACAGGACGGATAAAGACTATTTCATTAAATTAGTACCCAATAAATATGATGATAAGGAACGAGACTCGTATGGCACAGATGTTCCATATTTTTATACACAGGGTGAAGTAGGGAATCAGATGATGGTGGATCTGATGGCCGGAGACTGTCCTGATGTAGTTTTCTATGTTTCGGGTCACAGCCAATTGAATAATGGTAATTGCATGATGGATCTGAAACCGTATTTCGAGAACAGCAAGGTAAAAAGCGACGTTTTCGGAAATATCGTTTCAGCTTGTGAGAGCAATGGTGGTCTATATGCAATGCCCTTATCGTTTGTTTTGGATGGCATTATAGTAGACAGGACAAACTATGATGTATCAGGCAACGGAATGACTTATGAACAGTTCGGGCAGTATACCGATTCTTACAGTAATGGAGTTAATCAAATTGCAAGAACCCAGACTGGATTTATAAGCGAATGTATGAAGTGTGAATATGATCTTTTTGAAACTAATGGTGTCATAGATTTTAATGTTCCGGCATTCAAGGAATTGGCGGAATATACGGCGGAGAACGTGAACAATGTAGAATTACAGGAATATTTAAGGAGCCGAAAAAAAGATTATGCTCCTTCTGTCGGAATAGAAGGGTATCTCGGGTGGTTCAGTAGTGTTTATAGCGTTTCGTATAACTTCAAAGATGCTGATCTTGTAGGATTTCCGTCAGGTGATTCCCGTGGCCCTTCAGCTGAGATCAGACGATTCGTATCTATAACACAAGGATCTAAATGCCCTGAAGGTTCTTGGAGATTTATTGAGATGCTCTTAAGTCAAGAAATCCAAACCAATCTTTGTAAGCCAACTGAAACTTTATCATCTCAAAATTCTTTCCCTATCAATCGTAAAGCCTTTGATGAAGTAGGGGAAATATGTATAGATACTTTTAATCATAGAAGGGAAATTGAATCCTCTTCTGCATTTGGCGGTGGTATAACAACTGTTCAGGCAGAGAAGAGTGACTTGGAAACAATTAAAAATATTACAGAATCGGTAACCCATATCGTCAGATCTGATGCTGCTATAGAAATCATCATATATGAAGAGATTCAGCCATATCTGGTAGGGGATAAATCTATTGATGATGTCATTAAGATAATGAATGACCGGGCACGGACTGTAATTAACGAAAGAAATTAGTGAAGCGTTATGCTTTGATATAAGACAATGTAACATGAAACAGGCGCCTTAACTGGCGCCCGCTTCTTTTATAAGTTTATCTTACTGACGGTTTCTTTTTCTTAGCCGGCATCTCTAGTGACTTTCTTGTTTTTTGTTCTATCCTCTTAGCCCTGTCATCCTTAATCTTTTCGATTGCCTTTATAGGATTTAGGAATTCCTTAAAGGCTTCAACAAGCCCCTTGGTTTCTATAAAATCCGTAAATTGCTGAACTTTCTTCTTTAGAAAGGACACTTCAGCCTTGAGATCATTGATTTTTATCTTTAGAGTTCTTGCTTCGAACTCATACTGGTGATAAAGCCTTTCGAGCGTGTCTGCAAGCTGATATCTTGCTATCAGTTTGTCGTATATCGCTTTAGGAAGCTTTACCATAGGTTCTTTGCCGAACATGGAGGGGACAGGTGTTACTTTTGATTCTATCTCCTGTATTTCTGCATAAGACGGCTTCATCGCTTCGGCGATGCCATTAATTTCTTCCTGCTTCGATCTGATCTTAAGCTCTGCCGCTTCGATCCGTTCCTTTATTTGCTTTAACTCTTCTTCCTGTTCGTCGATTACTTCGTAATTGCTCTGGATCTGAGAATCGGTAGCATCTATCAGGGATATAGCTTCCTCTTTCTCGGAGTTCAGGATCTCGAGCTCTGCTTCAGCCTCTTCCTTCTCGCGCATGGCAGCCTTGTATTCAGGTATGGAGTAATTATCACGGACTATGCCGAGCACTTCTGTCTCTATGCCTTTTTCTTTGCACAGTTCTTCGAGGAAATCTCTTTCCCTCTGTTGCCAGTGCATTGTCTCGTTGTCGTTCTTGCCTATAGCAGGAGCGATACCCATTTCCTGTAATCCTTTAGATAAGCTGTTCCTTGTGGAAAGTCCTGTCTTATATCCGTGTGCTACGGGTATATAGTCCAGGTGCAGGTGAGGGGTAGCCTCATCCATATGGAGTACTGCATTGAACAGTATCAGGTTTGGATT
>JAFYHN010000096.1 GCA_017539165.1 Eubacterium sp. | reverse complement strand
GCTGTTCCGATACTACCGAATCTACGGCTGCTCTTGCCTCGGAATTACCGAGCTTCTGCTTGGTCTGACCCTCGAACTGAGGCTCTTCTATCTTGACCGAAATGATCGCGGTAAGTCCTTCTCTTATATCATCTCCAGTAAGGTTTGCTTCGGTATCTTTAAGGAGCTTGTTCGTTCTTGCATAATCATTGAATGTCTTGGTGATCGCGTTTCTGAAACCGGTAAGATGAGTACCGCCTTCGGGAGTCGTGATGTTATTAACAAAACTGAACACGCTCTCGTTAAATGAATCGTTATGCTGCATCGCAACTTCTACAAGAACGTTACTTTGCTTTCCTTCAAAATACAGTACCTCATCATAGAGAGGAGTCTTGCTCCTGTTAAGGTATGTAACGAATTCCTTGATACCGCCTTCGTAATGGAAAGTTCTCTCAACAACTTCTTCGGGTCTCGTATCACGAAGAACGATCTTGAGATTCTTCGTAAGGAATGCAGTCTCGCGAAGACGGGTTTTGAGTACATCAAAATCAAATACCGTCTCTTCGAATATCGTATCGTCAGGCATGAATGTGACCATCGTACCCGTCTCTTCAATAGGACATGAATCTATGACTTCAAGCTTCTTAACTACATGACCTCTTTCGTAACGCTGCATGTATACTTTTCCTTCCTGACGGATACGAACCTCCAGCCAGTTGGAAAGAGCATTAACAACAGAAGCTCCGACACCGTGAAGTCCTCCCGATACTTTGTATCCGCCTCCGCCGAATTTTCCGCCGGCATGAAGGATCGTAAATACGACTTCAACAGCCGGGATACCGGCTTTTTTGTTGATACCCACCGGAATACCTCGACCGTTATCTACTACCGTAACTGAGTTGTCGGGATTGATCGTAACCTCTATCGCGGAACAGTATCCTGCCAGTGCTTCGTCAACCGAGTTATCGACTATCTCATATACGAGATGATGAAGTCCTCTTGACGATGTGCTTCCGATATACATACCGGGACGTTTTCTGACTGCTTCAAGTCCCTCAAGTATCTGTATCTGATCGGCACCGTATTCGCCGTTCACTTCGTAATTTTCTTCAACATTAGTTATCTCTTCACTCATTACTAATTCTCCCTTACTACTTTCCCGCCGCTTACTTTGAATATCTTATTGACCGTCAGTCTTGAATTGATGAATTCATCAAGACCGGTACATGTGACTATCGTCTGGATATTTCCTATGCTGTTGAGCAGATAATTCTGTCTGTTTGAATCAAGCTCTGACAGAACATCATCAAGCAGAAGGATAGGATTTTGTCCTGTAAGATTCTGTACAAGTTTGATCTCGGAAAGTTTCAGCGACAGCGCTGCAGTTCTCTGCTGACCCTGCGAAGCATATTTTTTTGAATCCATATCATTGATAAAGAATATAAAATCATCTCTGTGGGGTCCTACCGAAGTAAGCTTGTATTTTATATCCTTTTCGCGGTTTCTTTTGATCTTCTGCGAATAATCCATGATCTCAACATTCGGATCATACTTGATCATAAGCTTTTCGGATTCGTTCGTAAGATTCCTGTGTATATCGTAGATGATCTCATTGAGCTGATTAACAAAAAGTGTTCTTCTGTCTATTATCTTTGTGCCGAGGGAAATCAGCTGCGAATCCCATACATCAAGAGTATCCGTAAGTTCAGGATGATAAGTGATCTCTTTTAGCAGACTGTTTCTCTGATTAACTATCTTGTTATAACTTGTGAGGTTATACAGATATACTTTATCAAGCTGGCACAGTTCTGAATCGATGAACCTTCTTCTTTCCGAAGGACCGTTTTTGATTATCGACAGATCTTCGGGTGAAAACAGGATGACATTTATGACACCCATGAGCTCGGCTGCTTTTTTAAGCTTTACTCCGTTTATCGCTATACCTTTTGATTTGTCGGTACGAAGATGGATATCGATCTGATAGTCTACTTCATTTTTCTCGAAGAGACATCTGATATGTCCTTCATGTTCACCGAATCTTACTATCTCTTTATCGCGGCTGCCGCGGTGAGATTTTGTGGTACTGGACAGATAGATCGATTCAAGGACATTTGTCTTTCCGACCGCATTATCACCGTACAGTATGTTGACACCTTTATCAAAATCGATCTGGACTCTTTCGTAGTTCCTGTAATTACTGAGCTCTAATGATCTAACGTACATATAACGTACCTGCTTCCTTTATATTCAAATGTATCTCCGACATAAAGCTTCCTGCCGCGCTGCATACATTCTTCTCCGTTGACTGTAACAAGACCTTCATTAATGTAGATCTTTGCTTCCAGTCCGGATCCGACAGCACCGCACAGTTTAAGAGCCTGTCCAAGCTTTATGAATTCATCCCTTATAAATACTTCTTCCATTTTTTTAAGATCAAATACTAAACGGTAAAGTTTACCGGAAGGATCAGATACAGATAAGAATCATCCTCATTTTTAATGATGCATGGAGCTTTTGGATTTACCATATAAAGAGTGACTGATTCGTCATCTATTACACGAAGCGCATCAATGAGGAATTTAGGATTAAATCCTATCAGTATATCTTTTCCGCTCTTTTCAATATCAAGATCATCTTTCATGCTTCCTACAGATGAATTGATTGAAAGTGTTGCTGTTCCATCTTTTACATCAAATACTATGGGTTTCTTATCTCCTTCTTTTACAAGAAGAGTAGATCTCTGAATTACCTCAAGAAGTTCTTTCTTACTTACATCGATCTTGGTCTCATAATCATTTGATATCATCTGATCGATCTTGAAATAATTACCTTCTATTATTCTTGAAACAACCTTTACGGAATCATATTCAAAGATCACATGATTTTCGCATAGATATATCATTACATCTTTATCAACGTCACCAGGGATTATCTTTGATAATTCAAGAAGAGTCTTACCGGGAACAATTACGGATTTATCATCATAACTTTTCTTAAGAGTAATGTTTCTGACTGAGATCCTGTGTCCGTCAAGAGATACTACTTTGAACTGGTCACCTTTTATCTCAAACAGTTCACCGGTCATTATCTTGTTTGTATCATTATCAGATATTGAAAAAATAGTTTGTCTGATAAGCTCTTTAATTGAAAACTGTGATATCTCAACAGGATCCGCTTTATCAAGTTCGGGAAGAAGAACAAATTCTTCAGTTGATCTTCCTGGAATATCAAGCTTTGATTTTCCGCACTCAATATGAACCATGTTATCTTCATCAGAATCAATGACAAACTCTTCATCACTGTAACTTCTGATGAGATTAGAGATTATCTTTGCTTCTATTGCAACAGTACCTGCAACCTCAACCTGTCCTTCTATATATGTTTCAATACCAATTTCCATATCATTGGCTGTAAGCTTGATACCTTCTTCATCAGCAGTAAACAATATACATTCAAGTATTGTCATTGATGTCTTTGAAGGTACTGCCTTTGATACGGTATTGATACCGTATAATAATTGAGATTGTGAACACCTGATCCTCATATGATCTCCCTTCCAAAAATCTTATTTATATATGTATAACTTAAATAATATTATTCTTATTATAGAGTGTGGATTTGTTGATAACTCTCATGATCCACTGATTTAGCCCGTTATGGTTATTTATAAATTGTTGATATGATTAAATAACATGTTTGTAAAAAAGCAGTTATCATCATCAGTCAGATTTAAGCTTATTAACGATAGTCTCTATCGTTCTCTTTGTTGATTCATCTTTTTCCATCATATCGCTTATGGATCTTTCGCCGTACATGATCGTTGAATGATCTCTTCCGCCAAGAAGCGATGCTATTTCCTTATATGTTGCACCGGTCATGCTGCGGCACAGATACATTATGACCTGTCTGGGATAGACAAGTTCCTTATTTCTCTTGCTTGATTTGATATCATCTATTGAGACATTAAAGTGATCGCAAACAACACTCATGATGTTTTCCGGACTTATCATAGAAGGAGAATTAGGAGATATTATATCTTTGAGTGCTTCCTTTGCTATATCAAGATCTATGTCTTTCTTTTCAAGATTTGCAAGAACGACTACTTTCTTTATTGAACCTTCAAGCTCTCTTATATTTGATTTAACGTTATTTGCTATATAAGATAAGACATCGTTACTTATATTATAGTCAAATGCTTCGACCTTCTTCTGAAGTATAGCCATCCTTGTTTCATAATCAGGAAACTGGATATCTGCTATAAGACCCCAGGCAAATCTTGATCTGAAACGCTCTTCAAGGACATCCATATCTTTAGGAGGTTTATCGGAAGTGATTATTATCTGCTTTTTCTGTTCATACAGATGATTGAAGGTGTGGAAAAACTCTTCCTGAGTTGAAGCCTTTCCTATTATAAACTGTATATCATCTATAAGAAGAACATCTATGTTTCTGTATTTATCCCTGAATTGTTTGATCTTTTCGGGATTATTGTTACCTGTCCTGACTGCTTCTATGACTTCATTGGTAAACTGCTCACTTGTAACATAGAGAACAGTTGCATCAGGGTTCTGATCTATGATGTAATGTCCGATCGCATGCATCAGATGTGTCTTACCGAGTCCTACTCCTCCGTATATGAAAAGAGGATTATATACTTTGCCCGGATCTTCCGATACGGCAATGGCACTTGCCTGAGCAAGTCTGTTATTGCTTCCTACTACAAAAGTATCAAACGTATAATTGAGATTAAGGTTTGCTTTTTCGTATCTTGCCTGATTATCAACGTAAGACTTGGAATGATTATCTTCCTTATGTATATCATCTTCGGAGATGATCTCTATCTCATACTGATCTTCAAAGCTTTTGCTCAGTGCTTCGTTGATATATACCTTTAGCGGAGAGCGATACTTCTTATTTACCATCGCTATATTTGGAGCAAGCTCTCTTGTGATAGTGATATAAACAGTATTGTTCTTGATCTGTCCTATCTTCAGAGGTTCGATCCAGGTCCTATAAGCAATATCAGTTAATTCATATTCTATTCTGAGGGACTCTTTGATCTCGTCCCATTTAGATACTAATTCTTCCATTATTTACAAATTTTCATTTAAATAAAAAAAACTACCTTGATATTGTATAACAAAATATGCCATATTTCAAACAGATTTAGGTTATTTATCCACTAAATTTAGTATAGGGATGATTTTTGTCGAAAGTAGGCTGTTTTATCAAATTTGGTCAAAATAGGGCTTTCTTATCAACACATTTTAAACAGGTTATCCACACTCTTGATTTTGATTATCCACTATTTATTCACATTTTGTGGATTAAACAATCAGGCGTTATGTATTTTTTCTTGACATTGACGAACGCTTTTAATAGAATATGACTTGACGTTTTCCAAGAACATACTACTAAAACGTATGAAAAGGAGGTGTTTCCTATGAAAATGACATTTCAGCCCAAGAAGAGACAGAGATCGAAAGTTCATGGCTTCAGAAGCAGAATGAGTACTCCCGGCGGACGTAAAGTTCTTAAGAGCAGAAGAGCAAAGGGAAGAAAGATTTTATCAGCATAAAAAAGGCCACATAATATGTGGCTTTTTTTTCTAAGGCTATAATTTATGATTTTTACCGAAGGTTTAAAGAAGAATTCGGATTTCAGAGAAGTATATGATAAAGGCCGTTCCAAGGCCAATCGTTATCTTGTCGTATATGTTAAGGAAAACGGAAGTACGAAAAACAGACTGGGAGTGTCGATCAGTAAAAAGGTCGGAAACTCCGTATACAGACATTATTTTAAAAGATGTGTTAAAGAAAGTTACAGGCTACACGAAGAGATGTTCAATAGTGGTTTGGACATTGTAGTCCTGGCGCGAGGCAGCGCGAAGGGTATTAAATACAGCGATATCGAAAGTGCAATGTTGCACTTGATGAGAATACATAAGGTTTACAGATAAACTTACGGATGAAAAAGTTTATACTTGCAGGTATAAGGTTTTATCAGAAATATATATCACATTTAAAATCAACAAAATGTCCTTATTTCCCATCTTGTTCCGAGTATGGCTATGAGGCTGTGGAAAAGTACGGCCCTTTTAAAGGAAGTCTTCTTGCCATATGGAGAATAATTCGTTGTAATCCGTTTTCAAAAGGCGGTTACGATCCTGTTCCTTGATCCCTTTCCTGTAATTGGAGGAAAAAAATTTGTATAGTGTGATCTTAACACAGTATGAGGGAAAAATCCTTGGTCCTATTGCCAAGGTTCTCGGATGGATCCTTGAAAGAATATTCTTACTTCTTGAAAAGATCGATATGCCGAATATCGCACTTGCCATCATACTGTTTACTATTGTTATCTATCTGCTGCTGATGCCTCTTACGATCAGACAGCAAAAGTATTCAAAGCTTTCAGCCAAGATGAGTCCTGAGATCCAGGCTATCCAGGCTAAGTACAAAGGTAAGAAAGATCAGGCGTCAATGGCAGCCATGAATGAAGAGACTCAGGCTGTTTACAAGAAGTACGGCGTGTCTCCTTCGGGAAGCTGTATCCAGCTTGTGATCCAGATGCCTATCCTTTTTGCACTTTACCGTGTTATCTACAATGTTCCCGCATATGTTAGTTCCGTTAAGGCTGTGTTCATGCCTTTTGTTGATGAGCTGATCACGAAGACGGGAGCTCTTGATTTTATCAGTAATAAGGATAACTTTGCAGGTGCTGCGCAGTTTTCCAAACAGTTCGAGAATGAAGCGTTCAAGCTCGGCGCTGATAATACCTATGTTATCAACACTTTTATCGATGTTCTCAATCGTGCGACAACGGCCGAGTGGAATGCGATATCCGTAAAGTATCCCGAAATAAGCGATCTGTGTACGAAGACATATGAGACGGTTACTCGTTACAACAATTTCTTCGGACTCAACATTGCAAACTCTCCCAAATATTATATTTTAGACTGGTGGAGCAACAAAGCTTCCATAGGTCTTGCGATAGGGGCTCTGATGATCCCGCTGTTTTCGGCATTGACACAGTGGCTTAATACGAAGCTCATGCCTCAGGCTGCAACGCCCACAGGTGATGATCAGGCAAGTGCAATGGCAGCATCGATGAAGTCAATGAACATCATGATGCCGCTTATGTCTCTTGTGTTCGTGTTCACTCTTCCGATAGGTATGGGTATCTACTGGATCTCAGGTGCCATAATCAGAAGCGTGCAGCAGGTATTCATCAATAAGCACATCGACAAGATGGATATTGATTCTATAATAGAAAAGAATACGGAAAAGCTTGAGAAGAAGATAGAAAAGAAAAGCGGAGTTACGGGTGCAGCTCTTAACCAGGCTGCAAGGATGTCTACAAGAACTCTTTCCGAAAAGAGTCATTCACAGGCAAATGATGCAGAAAAAGATCAGGCCATGAAGAAGCGTGAAGAGCTTGGCAGTAAAGGGTTTAAGGCCGGAAGCCTGTCAGCAAAGGCCAACATGGTCAGAGAATATAATGAAAAGAACAATAAATAGGATGTTCAAAGATTGGAGGCAGTTATGGAATACATTGAATTTACCGGAAAAACAGTTGATGATGCGATAACCGAAGCTTGTCAGAAGTTCACCGTGACAAGTGATCGTCTTGAATATGAAGTAGTTGAAAAAGGTACTTCGGGAATATTCGGGTTTGCCGCAAAGCCCGCAGTCATAAAGGCAAGAGTGTTCGATCCGAATGCACCGAAGGAAGAGCCCAAGGCTGAAGTTAAGGAAGAAGTAAAGGCAGAGGCAAAATCAGAGAATAAAGCAGCCAAAGCAGAAGTAAAAGAAGAAGAAAAGAAAGATTCAGCTCCGGTTCCTGCTGCGGATCCCAAGGAGTTTC
>JAFYHN010000095.1 GCA_017539165.1 Eubacterium sp. | reverse complement strand
TGCAAAAATGTTACAAAGAAAGGGGATAATAGGAGGACCAATTAATCCTTTTTCATTCGGTTTTGCTTTAGCATAAGCCTAAAAAGAAAAATCGGTTGCGAAAACTACGTTTCGCAACCGGCTTTGTCTACAGTCTGAAAGGGCGGTTAAAACCGCCCTTTACCACACATCAATAATATGTCATTTAAAAATCTGTTATTTCGTTATCACAAGCCTTTCTTCTGTCAGGTCATAATACAGATACATTCCATTCCCTGATACATCAAAAACTCTGAGGATTCCAACATTTTCGTCAGATAGCTTAGTTATCTCCTGCGTTATATCCTTCACTGCTTCAGTCTGTTCCAAGAGCTCCGGATTATATGAGATCGTATTCTTCCCTTCAAACACAGCCGTATATAGTATCCCTGCCTCCACCAGATCCTGGAAGATATGACTTCCATAACTAAGCTCCGGTATATAACCGGCCTTGGATTCGGATACTTCAGCTATCACGTTGAATTCACTGATATCAGAAAATGATGATGGAACACCAAGTTCCGGAGAAGATGTACATATCCTTCCGGGAGTAAGAAGCAGAAGATTCTTCTCCTTACCTCTATAATACCAATTGACATCTGCAAGAGCTTTCTTAATATCGTACTTCTTCTTATACGGCATGTTATAGTACTTAATCGGATCTATATAAACCACCGCATCCAGCTTTACTTTTCTGGAAAAGCCCATAGATACTCCTCTTGTTTCAAGAAGAATATCTTCCTGGGAGATATCCTCCGGAAATTCGACTTTATCCCCATCCTGTGTCAGCTGAAGCGGCCGGCACTGAAGCAGATCTACTACATAACTTCCATCCTGAGCGATATTAATGGTGTATTCTGTATCCACAGGATATTCATAATGCTCCTGTATCAGTTCCAGCATATCCTTCATATCTTTCATCAGTGACTCATTCTTTGTCAGTCCCTCACAGGATACATACAGTATCTCTCGTCTCTGTCCTCTCTCTCTGAACATACGTTCCGTATCTGAATTATGAGAATACAGAAGCTTCTTCTGATAATAAGGAAATCTATCACTTATATTAAGCGGATCAAAGCCTTCAACATTACCTGTCTCAAGGCTTACTGCATCAACTATTCTCTGGGAATACTGCTGACGATCAGACATGGTTGTATGAATGATCTTAGAAGGAGCATCCAATGAAACCATTCTCGGATATGAACCAGTTCTTCTGTCAACAGCAGCCGTACCGAGTCCCATGACTAGTCTCAGCATACCCGATTCAGACTTGACATTTCCGATCCTGTAAGGGCTCATAGAATAACCTACTCCTGCCGCACATGGCATGAAAAAACCGTCATATCTGGAACCCGAAACTCGCTGAACAAGTATAGACATCTGTTCATCCCTCTTATCGAGTCCTCTACGTTTCCTGTAATCCAGTGCCGAACGGCTCATAGTGCTCGCATACACTTCCTTTATC
Source organism: Eubacterium sp. (assembly GCA_017539165.1). Classification (GTDB taxonomy): domain Bacteria; phylum Bacillota; class Clostridia; order Lachnospirales; family Lachnospiraceae; genus Eubacterium_Q. The sequence goes on along the minus strand of JAFYHN010000095.1, from coordinate 65,204 downwards.
GCATTTTCAAACTCTGCCAGTCGTTCCTCTGGAGTTCCCATATTCCCACAGAATACCGACTCATACTTTCCTGCAAATGCATTTCCGAATCCATCTTCAAGAATCGAGCTGGAACGACATATGAAGGGGTCATTTCCATAATAATCAAGAATACGTCTCAACTCATTCTCTATCCTGCTGGAAAATGAACCTGTCATGAGTCTCTCCGCGAATTCATCAGCCAATGCGAAAAAACCATCTTCTGTACGCTGCTTAATCCTAAGATCCCAGAATCCGTTATCAACTATAAACGAATAAAACACATCTGAGCCAATATAGTAGGAATCATGCGGCTCAATCCGGGTGAAAATATCCGGACGATGATTCTCAACGATTTTCCTTGCAAGAAGCATTCCACAGGCTTTACCGCCTATCATCCCCGTTCCGACCATTCTTGCATGAACCTCAAAATAATCTTCAGGTCTGAAGTTGCTTTTGATCAGTTTTCGCATCCTCTCATCACGGGTCAGCATGATATTACACATACGGGAGCATTCCTCAGTTACGTCATTTCCCGCCTCGTACTTTCTTCTCGTAGACTTAAAGAATCTAAGCCAGCTATCCTGATTCTGGTCAATATCACCGAAAGTACCTTTATTCATAATGCCATAGAAATGGCTCACCTCAGTGCCATCTGAAAGAACCTTGAAACTATAATCCCCCGTACTAAGTACATGGGGCTGGAACATAGTAGGCGAATATCTCTTCCAAACCTTCATCGGACGGACGAATATCTTAGAGTCTTCTCTTATATCTCCCTGCACATCCTCAGCATAGACATCAAGGAACAGCTGTGTCGTATCACGAATCGTCGCTATTGCATCAAATGAATGCCTTCCTCGGATGATTGGAAAGTACGCAACCGTATCAAGTATAAAAAGATATGGACAGGTAAGATGGAAGAAGTTTCCCATCATAAGATCTGTGGCCCATGCAGCCTCAAGTTCCGACAGGCAGTCAAACACATAGAACGCATCCTTCCCCTCACGCTCGATAAGATTGTGAATATCTACCGTAAATGTTTCAAATCGATGGTTCAGCTCAACATGTTCTATCTTTAATCCCTCTCTCGGAGTAAGTATCGGTTCATGCTCCGCAAACCTTACATATATAAGATTACGATGATCCGCTATCGCCTGATCTGCAAATCGTTCCGCTAATATTCTAAATTCATCCAGAGATGGCACCTGCCATACCACATTATCCCCCAACCTGATATGTTGCAGTGCTTCGTCCATCATCGGTATTCCCGAATTAATCTCATCAAATGCAGCCATCGTCCTTCTCCTTTCTATCTATATCCCCCATAACTAAGAGTGTCGCTTGCGACACTCTCCGCGCGAGGCGCGTGTTGCCGCAGGCAACTATCTTCCTATCGCGCCGAGACGCCTCCTCAGCGGAGCGTTTTTTTGTAATAGGAGACGCAGTTTCCTATTACAAAAAGACGCCAATACTCCTTGGTATCGACGCCTTTGTCGTTCAGATTTATTAAATTCAGAATAAAACAATCAACCGAAAAAATCAACCTCTTCTTTCTCATCCATCACATCATTCTGATAGATTTCTCTCTCGAAATTGTCATAATCATCATTTATTACTCTGACCTGACTTAAAAGTTTTTCTTCTCTCTTTTTCTTAATCTTCTTTATCTCAAGAAATACAACCATTCCAACAATAAATAGTGCAAAAAGAAGCCTTGAAATCTGTTCCGGATTACTGATTGTAAATGGTGCCTTATAAGAACGCTCAGCAATAACAATCTGAGTATCACCCACATCAAACCCATCCATTCTGACATGCCTCGGAAAATCCTGATCACTTTTCAGAAAATAATCATATGATTTATTTTCACCACCTCGATCATCCCACGTAACATCCAGGTTGTACCAATTACCATCAACCATAACGATATTCCACATATGATTATTGGTTGGTTCACCATCACCACCGTAACCAGTTATCAGCCTAGTCTCCACTCCCGCTTTATTGAGCAGATAATACGCAGCAAGACTGTAACCCGAACAAACCATGACACCATCCTTAAATCCGTCTATGTCCGTGTGATTAGCCATCTTGGTACTGTAATCATATTCAAAATGTTCAATCAGATAATCATGAACTTTAAGAACAGAATCGTAATCCGACTTTCCTTTAAGCCTCTCTGAAAGCCTTTCCAACTGTTCAAAATGATCATCCATCCTCCCCTTATTATATGGGAATTTTATCCTGACCTTAAGTCCTGAAGGACTGTATTCCGTAAATATTGTATCCAGGTAATAGATAAGATAACAACCACTGACCAACGGATTATCTGGATTATAATGATGCGCAAATGCATTCATATCGATATGTACATAGTTATCTGCCATCGCCGGATTATCAACCTGATAATATCTGTAAGCTTCTCTGTCATAAACCTGCTGGGCAAGCGTATCATAATAATCTTCTATCGATGTAATAGTATCATCAGAATTTATTGTACCCATTCGACTTCTCCTCACATTTAATGGGTTCTCTCATTCGATATTTCATCTACTGTTTTTCCATGGTTCTTCTCTCCAGAAGAACAACAGTCTCGACGTGCTGTGTATTCGGGAACATATCCACTGAGCACCCCTTTACCGGCTGGTATCCATTTGCCTCAAATATCTCAAGGTCTCTTGCCAGAGATGTAGGTTTACAACTTATATAGACCATATGGTCTACGCCATACGATAATATCTTCTGAAGCGCTTTTGGATTCACTCCATCACGTGGTGGATCGAGGATTATAAGATCAGGTTTTTCTTCTACCTCATCTAGTTTCTTCAGTACATCACCGGCTATAAATTCGCAGTTACTCAGTTTATTGAGCTTTGCGTTCTCCTTTGCTGCTTCAACAGCTTCTTCAATTATCTCTATTCCATACACTTTATCTGCTACAGGAGCCATAAGCTGCGCTATTGTTCCTGTACCACTATATAGGTCGTATATTATGCCTGTCTTTCCGTCTTTATCATCTCCGCCTATAGCTTCTAATGCATACTCTCTCGCTTTAGTGTAAAGTACTTCGCTACCCTTTGTATTGGTCTGAAAAAATGAAAAAGGTGAAATCTTAAACTTAAGTCCTAAAACCTCTTCCATAAGGAAGTCCTCTCCATAGAGGAGCGTTACTGTATCCGGCACGATCGCATCTGCTAATGTATCGCATTCTGTATATAAAACTCCTACAATTCTGTTATAGTACGATAATGATTCAAATTCTCCATTTCCAACATTATCTTCAAAGCTTCCGTTTACTCTCTGAAGCTTTCCTCTCGTGTCACGAACTATCTTTTTCTTCGTATTTATTTTTTCATATCCATGAGATGTATATGCGTCAAGCCCTACAGGTTTGGGTTCTCCAATTGAAAGAAGACCAGCAACATATTGAGGAAGCTGAAGTTCATCGACAGTCTCACTCCTCTTTTCATTCCATGGTATATTTCTAGTTGTTTCATCTATACTGTGGTGAGTCGTAGTAACAAGATTAACAATAATACTTCCGTCTGTTTCAGACTGTCTTATAACAAGATTACGAAGAACTCCTGTATGAGTTCTCTTGTTATAATGCGGAACTCCAAGTTTTCTGTAAAACTTCTGAGTATATTTCAATATCTCATTCCATACCGGATTCACTATCGCACATGAATCGATCCCTAAAATGTCATGGCTCGAATACTGTCTATGTAGTCCAAGCGTAAGAGGACCATCCTTCTCCTCATCTCCAAATGTGAATTCCATCTTATTTCTATATCTGAACTGAGATGGAGACCCCAGAATGCCTTCCCACTTGAAAGAATCATCCTGATCATCACTTTTTGAATCAATTGACGGAATAACTGGCGCAAGGATATCTTTAACCATCTGCTCCTTCAGCTTAAGCTGATTGGTATAAGCGATGGTTTGATATGTACATCCTCCACAACTGTAAAAATGATTACACAGAGGTTTTTTAGTCTCCATCGGCGAGCCCTTCACCACATCAATGAGAATTGCATCTGCCTTTCCCTCTTTCTTTTTCTTTACTCTTGCTTTAACCGTTTGTCCCGGAAGAGCTCCTTTAACTGTCACTTTTCTTGTAATAGTTTCAACAACTTTTTCGCCGGAAGGCTCTTTCTTCTCTTCCTTATGAAAAAAGCTTCCTCTGTTCGGGAAGCTGTATTCCTCTATCACACCTTCAATTATATCCCCTTTTTTCATGCCCATTCCTTTCTGTAAATGCCTATCTAAGACTCTTCAGCTCCACCTCATAGTCTTCATTTTCGTCAAATGTCATCACAATATAACTTTTTTCGCTGCCTCCTCGAGGAAGTGCGATACTTCCCGGATTCAGAACCCTGACACCGCCGCCAACGTCCCCGAACCCTTCATATATATCATCTAAAGGCACATGAGTATGCCCATAAAGCGCTATGTCACATTCATTTTCCATAGCCGAATAAATCAGATTCTGTATACCAAGACTCACTCCTTGTCTATGTCCATGAGTACAAAAGAATCTGTGACCATTCAACTCAAATACCGAAACCTGTTTCAGATCCCTTCCACCATAACGATCACAATTTCCTTCTATAAAAACAGCAGGAACCGAATCTCCAAGCCATCTTCTCATCTGTTCAGTGTCCCCCTGAACATCTCCAAGATGTATAAACATATCCGGATTTTCCCGATCTATAGCGGTCTTTACATATGAACTATTTCCGTGTGAATCACTTACTATTAATATCTTTTTTATCATCAGATTGTTTATTCTCCGGTTTTCTGTTTCCTGTCTTATTCCTTTTTCTATTTGAAGTCTTCTTCCCCTGACCATTCCTGCCAGCCAGTTTCTTAACTAGCGTCCTTCCCGCCGTCTCCGTAGGACGCTTAAACTTCTCTTCATAATCAAAGTCATCTTTAATATCTTTCTCCAGAAGTTTTTCATATATATATCTTCTGAAAAGTGAATATAGAACTGATATTAGAGGAATAAATACAATGATTCCAGTCACACCAAACATACTTCCCCCAACAGTAACCGAGAAAAGAACCCATATTCCCGGAAGTCCGACTGAATCACCAACAACCTTAGGATAGATAAGGTTGCCTTCAATCTGCTGAAGTATAATGAACAGAATAACAAATACCAAAGCTTTCGTCGGATCAACAAGCAATATCAAAAGTGCACCTATGACACATCCAATAAATGTTCCAATGATCGGAATCAACGAAGTTGCACCAATCAGAAGTCCGACAAGAAGTGCATATGGCAGTTTCATTATCGTCATAGACAGACTGAACATACTGGCAAGTATAAGAGCCTCTGTACATTGTCCTGATATAAAACTGGCAAATGTCTTCTCAGCCAGCCCTGCAACAGCAACTACTTCGTCTGCAGCTTTTCTGTCAAAAAGCGCATAGAGAATCATTCTCGCCTGTGTTCCAAGCTTTTCTTTCTGAACCAGAATATAAAGTGCAAAGATGAATCCAACAATAAAGTTGAAGAATCCCGAAACAATTCCTGTTACGGCATTTATCCCGCCCTCAAGAACTCCATTGACCGAATCCTTCAGAATACTCATGACTTTTTCAAGTATTGACTGCCAGTCATCCGCCAGTTCCTGAATAATCTGTCTTATTATCGGTTCATTATTAAACTGTTCCTCAGCGAATACAGTAAGTTTCTTTATCCCTGTCGGAACCTGTCTGATCAGCTGACTTATAGTAAATGCCAGCTGAGGTATGATCATGTATGAAAGTAACGTAAGCAGTAATGCGGCAAGAAGAAGGGTAATGATAAGCGAAAGCACTCTTCTGAATGCAGCCCACTTACTTCCGGAAAACTTCTTCCTATCTCTCAGGATTCCTTTTTCCACCCAACGCATAGGAACATTAAGCACAAATGCTATCGCACCGCCAATGATAAACGGAAGAATAATATTGAAAAATCTTCCAATCCATCCCCATATCTCTTTGATGTTATAGCATATAAAAAAGAAGACGATCAGGACCATACCCATAAAAAGCTTCTTTCTTACATTTTCATCCTTTAAGTACTTCAATACCGTCACCTCTTAGTCAGTACTACTTACATTTTACTATAATACCAGCTTACCTATGAAAAACGTTCTCTAAGATATTCCTCCATAGCCCTCAGAGCCTGTCCTCTGTGGCTTATGGCATTCTTCTCCTCAGGGCTGATCTCAGCGGAAGTCTTTCCATACTGAGGAAGCATAAAGATCGGATCATAACCAAATCCATTCTCACCCGCTATCTTATATCCGATACGTCCTTCCATATTTCTTACAAATGTCTTCTCAGTGCCATCAGGAAAAACAGCTGCCATAGCACATACGAATCTCGCTGTTCTCTTCTCATCAGGAACACCTTCAAGACGTTCAATGATATTCATATTCTTAATGTCATAGGAAGTATCCTCTCCCATATATCTGGCAGAATAGATACCCGGCTCTCCCCCCAGTGCATCAACCTCAAGTCCTGAGTCATCAGCAAGAGCAAGCTCACCACTTGCCTGTGCAACAGCTCTCGCCTTGATCAGAGCATTCTCCTCAAAAGTCTTACCATCCTCAACTATATCAACATCAACTCCTGCTTCTTTCATGGATAAAACCTCAACATCCATATCCGCAAGAATCGCCTTAATCTCCCTCAACTTATTAGCATTACCTGTAGCAAAAACTAGTTTTCTCATCATTTCCACCTTTTTTATTACATATATAAATATTTTAAAATCTTATCACATTGATTAAATCTCACTCTCTCTTCACACACTTACTACGCGAAAGGCGACGTATGTATGTGAGACCATAAGGGTCGAGGTGCTTAGCGATTCACGAGTGCCTAAGCACGAAGTGAGAGTTTACTACCTATCATTTGTAAACGCCTTCAGACATATATTTGCATCCGCCTCTTCCGCGCTATGCCATACCTCTCCATAGAGACTCATATATCCTTCGCCATCCGTCAGATCCAGATTCTCCGTTCTCTCTCCGGCATTGCATTCAATAGCAATCGGTTTCGTACTTCCTGGAGTTTTTACACTAACTATTATCGCATACTTCTTCCCTTTTTCAAGCATTATATCCTGATCCAGGTCGACCGTATAATATCCGGCGTATCTCGTCTCGCCCTTTCCTACTTCTTTACGTCCGGCATTGAGAGACTTCTCATCTTCATAATCCGTTACCACAAAAACAGTAAAGCTTGTATTATCTCCCGTCGCGTAAAATGATATAGCCTTCAGCGTCTCATCATTCTTTGGTTCATAGACATTTGCAAAATAGGCACAATCCTTATCAAAGCCCATCTGTCCTACCCAGCCAAGTATATCAGATTGATATATATTGTCATAATCATCTGCATCAGCAAGACGAGTATATACTATTGCTTCTTTACAGATATTCACATCATCATATGAAATGTAAATATATCCTTCATTACCAAATTTTTCTCCCCAGCTGTTTTTACAGATATAAGCACCATTTCTTGACGGAGTTTTCGTAAAATTCGTTTTAGGATAATTATCATCCCATCCAACAACTACGAGATCATGATTAGGTCTTTCCTCTCCGTTGTAGTAGTAACTTGCCGTCTTACTGTTATAATACTCAGATTCTGAAGCTCCATATGTCATTTCCAGATATATAGACGTCTCCACTCCTCCGTACTTATATATTGCACCCTTTACCTTATCTTCATCTTTATCATCAATGATGATGGCTTCCTCAAGATGCTTAACAGCCTTCAGATTACCATCTGTTTCACCATCACCGTAAGGATCGTCTTTCTCCAGAACCGGTCCCTGCCAGGCCGCCATATAGGCAATACTCATAGAGTGTTCTCCACCCTCACTCAGATCCATGGAATATCCATTGTTCTGAGACATGTGATCCACTGAGTATATATTATCTTCCATAGGTAATGAAACAGTCTCAAGCGCTCCAAGCGAGGCAAATGCCCAACATGTTCCCAATGCGCCCTGATCTCTGACAGGAGTCACTCTTCCTCTTTCTCTCAGATCATATACCGCCGGCAGCGTCGAGCTATCGTCTATGCACACAAAATTAACAGTACCTTGCTTAAATGAATACTCAACATCATATCCAAGAACATGGATATTCTCGGAAATCGGAATGTATATCTTACCATTATCGGATATAGTATCCTCTACCGAATACTTAATCGAGACGTCTCCTCTCTCTATAAGTATCTCCCCAGATGGATAATCATTTACCGAACATGACATGATATCTTCCAGAAAGTCCTCCGTCACACAGACATTCATATCATCATCTACATGTACCTTATAGTCAAATGACTTCAGACTTTTTCCGTTCACAAGAATCTCCAGCCCGTATTCCTGCATGTACTTTGTCTGTTTTCGAACAAGCTCAGCAGCTGCCTCTTGATACGAATTATTTTTTTCAATCTTTCCCGCTTTTGCCCCCGACTTAACAAATAAGATTACAACCGCCAGGATACACATAAGCAGAATAAATAAAACCTTCTTCACCTTATCAAACCCTCTCAATTGGTTTTTCCAGGTTTAGCCCCCATAAATTGATAATAGTACGAACGAATCATACCATTATATATCTTTCTATTCCTGTCAGCCTTGCGTCCGATGTATCTTTCTGCATCCTCATAAGATGTGATAAGGAACATCGACCATTTATCAAGACTTCTGTATCGCTCGCCAATAGTTCTGTAGAGTTCCGGAAGTGCTTTCTTCTCCTCCAGTCTTTCACCATACGGCGGATTGGTTATAATAAATCCGTATGATTTTGGACTGCTCAGATCCTTTACAGCCCTTGCCTGAAAATGTATATACTGACCAACACCAGCTTCTTCAGCATTCTGCATGGCACACTTAACCATCTGACTGTCCAGATCGTATCCCTGAATATGCATATCTATATCATGCTTCTCAAGTGACCTGGCCTCGTCATAAGCATTATACCATAATTTCTTATCGATCAGCTTCTCCCATGTACTAGAAGTAAAATCCCTGTTGACTCCCGGAGCTATGCCTGCGCCGATCATTGCCGCTTCTATAGGAAATGTTCCACTACCGCAGAACGGATCGACCAATATTCTGTCCTCTTTCCAAGGTGTAAGCATAATAAGTGCTGCTGCCAGAGTTTCCGATATTGGTGCCTTTCCTACCAGACGTCTGTAACCTCTTTTATGAAGAGAAACTCCTGTCGTATCAAGTCCTACAGTTACAACATCTTTCATAATAAAAATTCGTACAGGATACTCTTCTCCATCTTCCGTAAAACGATTTATGTGGTAGGTCTTCGACATACTCTCCACCATAGCTTTTTTTGCTATGGACTGGATACTTGTCTGACTAAAAAGCTTTGACTTATTAGTCGTTGCTTTTGTAACCCAGAACTTTCCGTCTCTCGGAATGATTCTTGCCCATGGGATATGTCTTATACCCTCATAAAGCTCATCAAATGTGGTAGCCCTAAAGCTACCACATTTGAGAAGAATTCGTTCACTAGTACGAATATTTATATTAGCTCTTGCTATGGCATCAATGGGGCCGGCAAATGTCACTCTGCCGTCCTCCACTTGTACTATGTCATAACCAAGATTCATTATTTCTTTTTTTAGTACCGATTCCAGTCCGAAATGGCACGGAGCTATAAGCTCGAATCTTTCTTCTGTCATTTAACTTTAATACTCCTTACGGGTGACCAGTTAGAATACGCAACACCACTGGCATTTGCCTTGTATGTTCTTATTCTGAAGTAATATTTTTTTCCTGATTCGAGATTTTTTAACGTTGTTGAAACCTTTGCAACTTTCCCAATCTTTTTACTCTTAACTCCTTTGGAGAAATTCTTTACAGGAGAAACCTGAACTTCATAGCCGGAAATATTTCCTGTACCCTTTGTCCATTTAACAGAAACACCATCTGCAACATTTTTTACACTAGTCAGGTCATTTCGCTTCGGAATAACAGCAAACTTAACTGTCTTGGATGCTTTGTATCCTGTCAAGGATTTTAAAGTTACTTTAACCTTATATACTCCCGGATTTGTTCTTCCATTTGCATATTTAACCGTGTATTCAACAGGTGAAAGAACCTTTCCGTTCATAGTAACCTTTACACTCGGTTTCCTTGCTTTTCCGTTATATAAATATGTCGACTTGGAAAGTTTAACCTTTATTGTTGTTTTAAGCAAAGTAGGTGTATATACATTAGAAAGATTTGTCTTTATTGCTGCAAGCTTTGATTCTGCGCTATCTACCTTTTTATTTATATTTGCATATGCTGCAGGCCAAGCCTGTCCATAGTTGACCAGACAAGAAGGCGCGTTACTCCATTCATTATCCCTCTGATGTGCAGGATTACCCCATGCATCCGATATATCATTTGCTGTCATATAACCATCTGATTTAAGGAAGTTAGCTCTATCAAATACACCACTATCTGAATCATCCCATGTAGCATCAAGGTTGTACCATTTACCGTTTACCTTTACCAGATTCCATGCATGATTAGAACTGGTTACAGCTATACATCCCATTCCTGCTTTTGCAAGGACAGCTAATACACCTTTACAATATCCCGCGCATACAGTATATCCAAGTTTAAAAGTACTATAGATTGTCTGATCATAATCCTCAGTAAAGCTTTTACCAGGAATCTTTCTTGCAAAGCAATAACTGTTTCTTGTCATGATCAGTTCTTCTGCCTTACGTGCCTTCTGCTCATCATTTGGCATCTTTATAACCTGCTGAGCGTATTTATCTACCACGTCAAATATAGAATTTGTTACTTTTGCTCTGGAAACGCTGTCCTTAAATTTCTCATAAAATGTTATACTGAACGATGAAGCACTACGATAATATACTACCTGATCAATGAAATAAAACTGAGGATTCTCATAGGTAAAAATAATGTATAACTCGAAAGCTCGCTTTCGACTAATTCCCAACTTACCAAAGTCAAATGCTGGTGATACATAGTCCTTCTTTTTCTTTCCATTTAATTCCATTGTTACCAGCTTATAATTTGTAGCTATTTTATTATTTGAATTTGCATTTGTAAGTAAATACAGACAATACGAATACATCTTCCTATAAAGCTTTTTCTCATTTGTATCAAGCTGGTTATATATATACTTCGAACCATAAGAATACCAGTCTCTATTTTTTATGATATCCTTATAAAGACCTTTACTGCTTGAAACAACATCGGTTTGTTCTTCCTTCTTGACTCCTTTTACAAACGCCTCATATGTTGGCGCTTCAGGTTCATCAATAACTTTATCGATATCATAACATACGATACCATTTTTTACAGTTCCACCATATTTTTTTACATCAGCTGTCTGTGAAGTCGGAAAACCAGTATATTCTTCTTTTTCAGTTGCTGATGCAGCCTCCACCGGAATATTTATCGAACCGACAAATAACGCGGCAGTACATACCATTGCCAAAAACCTCTTAAACCTTTTAACCATAATTTCCTCCTGTTTTTTCATATAATCCTTATGTATAAAACCCAAACCGCTCCAGTTGTATAAAAAAACAACTGGAGCAATTCAATATATGTTTATTCTTTTGTATTATACTACAAAATCTCTTATTCTCCAAGACGAGCTTTAAGTTCAGCTGTCATCTCTTCAAATCCTGGCTTTCCAAGGAGTGCAAACATGTTCTTCTTGTAGCTCTCAACACCTGGCTGGTTAAATGGATTAACACCGAGAGTATATCCACTTACACCACATGCAAACTCAAACTTATAGAACAGTTCTCCTACTGCAAGCTCATCGATTGTATCCATATCTATACGGATATTTGGAACTCCACCGTCAACATGAGCAAGGATTGTTCCATTCATAGCGCACTTATTGATGAAATCAACTGTACGTCCTGCAAGATAGTTCAGACCATCAAGATCTGTCTCTTCTTTCTGCATAACTACTTCAGCGCGAGGATTTACGACATTGATAAATGTCTCAAAGTGATTCTTTGTTCCCTCCTGAATGAACTGTCCAAGTGAATGAAGGTCTGTTGTGAAGTCAACTCCAGCAGGGAAGATACCCTTGCCATCCTTACCTTCGCTCTCTCCGTAAAGCTGCTTCCACCACTCAGTGATAAAGTGAAGTGCAGGCTCGAAGTTTCCAAGAATCTCCATTCCGAGACCTTTCTGATGAAGTACATTTCTTACTGCAGCATACTTAAGGACATCACTGTCATCAAAACTCTTCTCAAGGCAGTATTCACGAGCATTTGCGGCTCCCTGCATAAGCTTATCGATATCTGCTCCGCTTGCTGCGATTGGAAGAAGTCCAACTGCTGTAAGAACTGAGAATCTTCCTCCTACATCATCAGGAACTACGAATGTCTCATATCCCTCTTCATTTGAAAGAGTCTTAAGAGCTCCTCTAGCCTTATCTGTTGTAGCATAGATTCTCTTTGATGCTTCAGCTTTTCCATACTTCTTCTCGAGCATCTCTTTGAAGAGACGGAATGCAACAGAACACTCGGTTGTAGTACCTGACTTAGAGATAACATTTACAGAGAAATCTCTATCGCCGATAACCTGTACAAGTTCTGAGATATATGTTGAGCTGAGGTTGTTACCACAATAATATATTTCCGGAGTTTTGCGGATCTCTTTGCTTACCATGTTGTAGAATCCGTGACGAAGTGCCTCGATAGCAGCTCTTGCTCCAAGATAAGAACCACCTATTCCGATAACAAGAAGAACATCTGAATCTGACTGAATCTTTGCTGCGGCCTTCTTAATTCTATCGAACTCTTCCTTGTCATAATTCACCGGAAGGTCTACCCATCCAAGGAAATCATTTCCTTCACCTGTTCCTTCAACAAGCGTTTTCTTAGCAGCTTCGATCTTAGGCTGAATAGCCTTAACATCGGCATCACTTGCCATAAATTTTGTGTTGTCAAAATTAAATGAAATCTTCTGTGACATCTCAATCATACTCCTTTTTATCTTTTATTTTTCACTCCTCAAATCAGTTTTTACTAAAACCGAACGTTATAATTTTATCATTTTATCCCCCCCATTACAATAAAAAATATCTTGAAAATATAAGGATTTGTGGTTCTTTGACACGTTGTTTTTTTTCATATATACTTAGCATATATTTTATGTCATATTTCGAGCATTTTCGACTTTTATTTCTTTGTATTTTCTTTAAAAACCACAAAGGAGGACGAAAAAATGTGGTACAACGAATCGGTTTTTTATCAAATATATCCTCTCGGATTTTGCGGAGCTCCATTTGAAAATGACGGAGAGCTTCAGCCGCGCATTCTGAAAGTCAACGACTGGATCCCTCACATCAAAAAGCTTGGGGCAAATGCCATCTATTTTTCACCTGTTTTCGAATCTGATACTCACGGATACAATACCCGAGACTACGGTCTAATAGATAAACGTCTCGGAACAAATGAAGACTTCAAAAATGTAGTCACAAAGCTCCACAAAGCGGGGATCAAAGTAGTTCTCGACGGAGTTTTTAATCATGTAGGCCGTGGTTTCTGGGCATTTCAGGATGTTCTCGAAAAGAAATGGGACAGCCCGTATAAAGACTGGTTCCATATATCATTTGACGGCAACTCTAACTATAACGATGGTCTCTGGTACGAAGGCTGGGAAGGCAACTATGATCTTGTAAAGCTTAACCTTCAGAACCCTGCTGTAGTCGATCATATATTCGATAAGATCAAATACTGGGTAGAATATTTCGACATAGACGGCCTCCGCCTCGATGTTGCATACTGTCTCGACAAAGGATTTATCCACAACCTGAAGGAATATACCTTAGGTCTTAAGGATGAATTCCTCCTTCTTGGGGAACTCCTCCATGGAGACTACGCTCAATTTGTTGGTCCAGGAATGCTGGACAGCTGTACGAACTACGCATGTTATAAGGGTCTGTTCTCAAGTTTTAATTGTATGAATATGTTTGAGATAATCCATTCTCTAATACAGCAGTTCGGTTCCGAAGACTGGTGTCGTTACAAAAATATGCATCTGCTTTCTTTCGTCGACAATCACGATGTCACCAGAGTTGCAAGCATCCTTAATAACAAGAATCACCTTCCACTCATTTTCACACTTGCTTTCGGAATGCCTGGCATACCATGTATATACTACGGAAGTGAATGGGGAACAGAAGCACGTAAAGAAGAGGGTGATCCAGCACTCCGCGCATGCTTCGACAAACCACAGTGGAATGAATTAACTGATCTTATCTCAAAGCTTGCTGAAATAAAGAAAAATAGTGAGGCCCTAAACTACGGAAGTTTCCGAAGTGTAGTCCTCACTAATCATCAATGTATATTTGAAAGAAAAACCGACAACGAACGACTACTCGTTGCGATAAATGCTTCTGACCAGCCATACACCGCACATTTCGATGCAGGGTGCGGTCAGGCCAAAGAACTTATAACCGGAACCACGCACGATTTTGGTGGCGGTTCCGAGCTTCCTCCATACTCTGCTCAGCTCTGGAAAATGGAGAGATAACCTATAAGAACATATTAAACTATTTACCTCATCCATACATCCAGATCCACGTCAGTCTCTATTCCGTCAACTTGACCGCCCGGAGTATACTGATATGCTTCTGTATGATATGGAAATATAGGTGGATCATAGGCAGCAAGCCAGAATTCCCACTTACCTATTCTTTCTATATCCAGATATTTAACAAACTGATCCCGGCTGGCATATATCATAGGCGTATATCCAGCCGCTTCTATTGTTTCGCAAAAAGCTACTACTGCATCCGTTCTGTCTTCAACCGATATCGAATTCGCTCTTGCTTCCTCATATTCAGCAACATATTCGGTATCAATGATAACCGGCTGTTTAAGTTTACGTCCCTTTAATATATCAAGAACGAATTTAGCCTCTTCTATCCCTTCATCTTTGTTTATAGCCGAGGAGAAGAAATAAACTCCCGTTTCCAAACCGGCTTTTTCAGCGCCATCAAGATTTTTCTTTGCAAACTCATCCTCCAGAAGTTTACCTTCACTTCCGTAGCCTCTGAATCCAACTCTGATTATAGCAATATCTACTCCGGCCTTTTTAACCTTCTTCCACTTAATTTTCTTTTGGAATTCCGAAACATCTATGGCAATCTTGCCAACCGGTTTACCATCTTTGAAACGATACCAATACTTCCCACCATCTTTCGTATGGAAATCCTCATTCCAGTTATAATCATTCTTGGCAACATTAGCACTTATCTTAAAATACTCACAGTCTGGATATTCTCCAATCAGAATATAAGCCTTAGCAAGATATCTTACATAATTATCTTCTGAAATCTGAGGCATATTGGGATTCGCCAGATATTCAACAGCATAATCAACTGATACAGTCGAATCCATTGGCATTCCCTTATAATATGTCCACTTGGAATTAATAATTCCGATCGCTATCGCGAGGACAAATATTCCGATTATAATTCCTATAAATCTTCTATTCTCCGCTATACTGCTACTTCTAATTAGGTCTGAATCCTTCAAAAAATCTCCTCTCATAAAACCTCGTAAAACTTTTTATTCTTCTGCATCAGTACCCTTCCGTTCTCTTTTCTTGACAACCTTCGGTGGTGTGCGGAATGTAAGAAATGCCGCTGTAACCATAAGAACACCTATCCATGTAACAATCACAGACTCAAAGACACTCATCTCTGTAGACGAAAGTATTGGGAATGTCCTTTCAAAAAAGCCCGGATAATACATGAAAAGAACCGCAAGAGTATTGTTAATAAAATGCATTATCATCGTCAAAAAAATACTTTCGGTATAGTATAGTATCACAGCAAAGCATCCACCTAGCATAGCTGTCGGGATAAATCTGATAAAACTTGTATGATATGCCCCGAACACAAGAGAAACAAGGATTATTCCTGTTACAGGGCGATATTTATTCTTGAATCCAGATTGAATAAACCCTCTGAACAACAGCTCTTCACATATAGCTGGTGCTAACGCAACTACAAGAATTGTAAACCAGATATTATCGCCCATAAGAGTTTGTTCCAGGCCAATATCAGTCGCTTCATACTGCTGTGGAAACAGTACACTGATAAGATTTGAGACAATATTCTCAAAGATAAATACACCACTATACAGTAGAATAGCAGCTACTATATCCGTTATTCTAAAGCCCTTAATGCTGTAAGTCTTCTTAAGATTCTTCTTTGTGTATATCGCAAACGCAAGAGGCAGCATAAGTATGATCATCTGGCTTGCAAAAACTCCGACAACACCAAACTCAAGCTGCAATATCGATCCTACAAGAAGGTATACAATGAATACAAAGAAGATTATAAACCATGCATCTCCCGGCGTAGGCACCCCACCCTTTTCCATATTGATTCTTCTCTGGAAAAGCTGAAGTCCAAACTTACCTTCGTCAAACATAATGCTCTCACTATCATATATCCTGCTCAGCATGAATATTGCAAATGCAGCGTAGAATATATTACTTAGAAGAACTATCACTACTGTCCCCATCTCTGCTTTAAACAGCAGAAGCTCTTTTATGAGAAGGCATATATTCGCAACCGGAACAAGTGCCATATGTTTTGTCAATTCTATATTGGGGATAAATCCTATATATCCCGTAAGCATAACCACCAACGTAAGTGGAGTTATATAATTATTTGCTTCTTTATATGATTTTGCAAATGCAGTAATACACATTGTCACAGCAGAAATAAAAAGTGAAAATGCCAATACTGCCAAAATTGTAACCGTCATCGCCGGAACAAATGTACCAACACGGAAGTTTCTCAGATTTAGTCCAAGATTACCAGCCACATCCGACGACACAAGTTTAACCATATACAGGATCATTACAGCCATGGATATCATATTCAGAAATGCAGAGATGATACCCATTAAAGCAACCGTAAAGAACTTAGCAATAATAATCTCATGATTCTTGATCGGAAGAGTAAGAAGAGTTTCAAGAGTTCCTCTCTCCTTCTCACCTGCTGTAGCATCTATAGCAGGATACATCGTGCCCATAAGAAGACTTATTATAAGCATAAAAGGAAGAATCATTCCAAGGATGCTTCCTATAGACTGCTCCTGACTGGCAATGTTATTTCTCTCTATATCAAACGGGCGCATTATCTTATCAGCATCCAGGCCCTTATCTGTAAGTATTTTTCTCGTACTTGCATCCGCCAGTTCATCGAGCACGTCCTTAACAAGGGTTTCTGCATAATCTGAATCTGTTATTGATGATACAAACCTTGTTCTATATATCAGAGTACCTTCTTCATCCACCTGAGTGTCCACATAAACATCAACTGCTTCACCCTGCAGAAGTCTGTCTACTACTTCCTGATGTGATTCTTCAGAGAAGTCCTCTTCGGATATATTTTTATTTTCCTCCAGGTAATCATCAACAGCATCTTCAAATCTGATCACTGATAAAGAGTCATTTTCAGATTTTCTATTCTTCTTACTTTTGTTATAAAGATTTATCTGATCTATGAGATCTCCATCATCTTCAGTTTCAATAAGAATTTTATATTCACCTTTCTCCATATTTGACTGGATAAGGGTCATAACTGTAAACGAACCAAAAAAAATGATCGGATATATAAGAATCGGAATCAATACCAGCATGATCACCGCTTTTCGATCCCTGAAAACATCCATAAGTTCTTTCTTTAGGAGAAGTTTTATGATGTTAGTCCTCATACTTCATGCCCTCCTTCTCAACAATGTTATAGAAAGCATCTCTCATAGATGTTGTTTCTGTTTTTTTCATTATCATTCCAGGTGTACCCTTCATGACAACCTTTCCCTTATAGATAAGAACTATCCTGTCACAAAGATACTCAGCCTCTTCCATGTAATGCGTAGAATAGATAACCGTCTTTCCACGTTCTTTTTCTTTTTTCATAAATTCAATGATTGCCGCACTGCTGAGAATATCAAGTCCTAATGTAGGCTCATCAAATATATAAATATCTGGATTATGAACTATGCATCTGGCAATAGAGGCTCTCTGAGTCTGGCCCGTTGAAAGCTTTTCTATCCTGTTATCTATAAAGTCCGAAAGATCCAGCAGTTTTTCCACTTCTGCTATCCTTTCTTCCACCTGCTCCTCCGGTAACTCGTAAATGCCCGCAAAAAGACGGAGCATCTCTCTTACCGAAAGACGTCCGTAAAGCTTTGTATTCCCAGACAGATATCCTATATTTTTCTTAATATCTATAGACTTATCTATCCTTATATCATCTTTATCTTGAAGCATATAAACCTCACCCGAGGTCGGTTTTAGAAGGGTGGCAAGCATACGAAGAAGTGTAGTCTTTCCCGCCCCATTAGGTCCAAGCACACCTACTATCTCTCCCGGATTTACCTGAAGTGATATTTCGTCTACTGCATTGAATTCAACTCTTCTGTTTTTCTTTTCTGTTCTGTAAAAACTCTTAATAAGATTCTCACATATAAACATTTATTCGTCCCAACTTTATTATATATTCCCCTCTGTCATTCATAATCCCACAACATAAAATTATACATTATATCCCAGTTTTTTTCCACGCTCAAAACATTGTACTGACAATATTACGCGTAGAAAGAGCTTGCCAGACTTACTTCCCCAAAAGCAAGCCTGACAAGCTCTCTCTTGCCGTTCAAACACAAAATACACCTTCTATGATCAATTCGGTGTAATTTCTTCGTCGCCCGTCACAGCGACACACACAAATACAATTACCTTCTATATATGTTAGATACCTCTCCTATCTGAGATGTATTCTAGCACATTTTCACAATTACGCAAGCCCTTTTTGTGCACATTATATAAATTTTGTGAACTTTTCACAAAGATTATGTAAAGCGCCCCGCAAAACACATGTTTTGCGGGGCGTTACACATCAATATTGCACAAAATAATTTAAACGAAATATGTTTAAAAAAATGCCACTATCTCCTATTTTCTTTATCAACAAGATTGGTTGCACCGTAAATCTCACGTAAACGAGGCTTCTCAATCTTTCCTGTTGCATTTCTTGGAACCTCTGCAAAGATTATCTTTCGAGGTCTCTTGTATCTTGGAAGTTCAAGACAGAAGTTATTCATCTCATCCTCTGTACATGTTTCTCCTTCCTTAAGCTGAATGATTGCAGCCGATATCTCTCCGAGGCGAGAATCTCCAATTCCTATAACAGCTACATCCTGAACCTTTCTGTTCTTCATAATAAAGCTTTCTATCTGAACAGGATATATATTCTCACCACCACTTATGATGACATCTTTCTTTCTGTCTACAAGCCAGATAAAACCTTCCTCATCATACTTAGCCATATCTCCTGTATAGAGCCATCCATCTTTGATACTCTCATTTGTAGCTTCTTCATTCTTGTAATAGCAGATCATGACACCCGGTCCCTTAACACAGAGTTCTCCGACCGAATCACTGTCACTTTTATCTACGATAGAACCATCTTCTGCAATGATCTTACATTCCCAGCCGTATCCCGGAACTCCAATAGCTCCGACATGATCGATATTCTCTACTCCAAGATGTACACATCCAGGTCCGATAGACTCTGAAAGTCCATAGTTTGTATCATACTGATGGTTAGGGAACATCTCTTTCCATCTTGTGATAAGACTTGCCGGTACAGGCTGAGCACCGATATGCATCAGTCTCCACTGATCGAGTTCATAATCATTCTTATTGAGCTTACCGCTTTCCATAGCAACAAGAAGATCCTGCGCCCACGGAACAAGCAGCCACACAATAGTACATTTCTCAGAACTTACTGTATCGAGAATATACTCAGGCTTAGTTCCCTTAAGGAGAACTGCCTTACCTCCGGATATAAGGGATCCGAACCAGTGCATCTTAGCACCTGTATGATAAAGAGGTGGGATACAGAGGAACACATCATCCTTCTGCTGCCCGTGATGAGCCTGCTCCACCTTAGCGCTGTGCATGAGAGCTCTATGTTTATGAAGGATAGCCTTCGGGAATCCCGTTGTTCCAGACGAAAAGTATATAGCACCGTAATCATCATCTGTTATCTTGATATCAGGTGAAACAGAGCTTGAGTTAGCTACCATTTCATTATAATCTTCTGCAAATGAAGGGCAGTTTTCTCCAACATAGAAGAGAAGACGATTCTTTGATATCTTCTCTGCAATCTCTTCTACTCTTCCGATAAATTCAGGACCAAAAACAAGGATATCAACATCTGCAAGATCCACACAATATTCAATCTCATCCGCATCATATCTGAAGTTAAGAGGTACAGCGATAGCTCCAGTCTTAAGGATTCCAAAATATATAGGAAGCCACTCAAGGCAGTTCATAAGAAGTATTCCTACCTTATCTTCCTTCTTTATTCCTCTGCTTAAGAGCAGGTTCGCAAAACGATTTGCCTTCTCGTTAAAAACGCTCCAGGTTATCTCTCTTCTGTAAGGGGCCTTTGGATTTGGCTCCATAAGTTCATATTCTCTCCAAGTAACACGTCTTACTTCTGTAATTGCAGGATTAACTTCAACCAGAGCAACGTCATTTGCATACTCTCTGGCATTTCTCTCCAATAGTTCTGTTATCGGCATTTTAAACAATCCTCCCGATCGATATTATCCTCTCAAAAATAAACAGGACAGGGGCAGAGCCCTGTCCATTTATAGTACAATACTTTTCTAATTGCGTCAACGCGTTGTTGCTTTAATGCAATGAATCAATAGTGATCATGAACACCTTTTCATATTCCGGATTCTCTATATATCTTTTAAGCCCCGGTCGCTGGATCAGCCTGATGGAGAAACCATGCATATCCACAACTTTCTTCGCTATGGAAAGACCAAGTCCCGTTCCTCCCTTTGAATTTCTGGATTCATCACCGACCACAAACGGAATAAATATATTCCGGGCACTGTCATCATCAATCCTTTTTCCGCTGTCAGCTACAGATATCCTTATTTTATCATCTTCCTTATTAACAAATACACCAATCTTACTTCCGCTGCCGCTGTGTTTGATCGCATTATTCAGAAGATTTGTGATCACTCTTGTCATCTGAATCTTGTCCAGATTAATTATCATCTCTTCTTCCGGAACATCTATATCGAGTTCCATTCCAGCGTCTTCTATATCCTGATATACAAATGCCGCACACTCTCTTACAAGCTCGCACACATCAGTATCCTGTTTTGTAAGATTGAATCCTTCACTATCCAGCTTTACATATTCAAAAAGCAGATTAATAAGATCCGCAAGTCTCTTTGATTTTTTCTGGATTGCATTCAGATATTCCTGTTTTTTATCATCTGATACCATTCCATCAGCCAGCGCCTTTGCATATCCGTTAACAGTAGTGATAGGAGTTCTCAGATCATGAGCAATATCAGAAAGCATAAGATTTCTTTTTTTCTCATACTCTTTCTGTTTCTTTCTGTCTTCTTCCTCTATAACTCTTACCTGTTTTATTACTGCTCTGGCGAAATATATCCCTCCGATTATATACGGAAGTAAAATGATTATAACTGCTGAAAGTATAACCAAAAACAGAATAAGCTCCTGCGTCACATTGAGATGCCCTAGGATATCCTTTCGACCGCCAAGAACTGAATCAGCTCTAAGATTCATTTTGTCTAATGAATGTTCCAGAAAATAGCCTGGTTCTCCAGGAATCAGACTGTTGATAAGCTGAAGAATGAGCATTCCACACATTACCACGAACAGAGAAAGGATTGCTGCCGCTCCCAATTTCTTAACGTCCGCATCATCAAAAAAATAATGCATAATAACAGGCAGCATCTTATTTTTTAGAAGCAGCAGAATACCGTATTCTGCTGCACTTATGAACACTATAACGAATAAGAATTGTTTTAAAATATAAAACTGTAGATTTTTATATTCATTCATATTCTACACCAATTACATTTCCCTTATTTTTCAAGTCTGTATCCAAGTCCTCTGAGGGTTTTAATATATTCTGAAGGATCTTCAGAGAGTTTAGCACGAAGCTTGCTGATACAAACCATGATATTGTTATCAGCTATTATAAAATCCTCACCCCAGCCAATCTCATATATCTGCTGTTTTGTGAAAACCTTTCCCGGATAGGTCATAAAATGTTCCATTATCTTGTACTCTACAGAAGTAAGTTCTATAGGCACACCATTTTTCATAAGCGAACATGATTCCGGATCAAGCTCCAGATCCCTTACCTTTATAGTCTCTCTTTTTACTTCGCTTGCTCCAAGATTATAGAACCTCCTGAGGTTTGAATTAACCCTGGCAACTGCTTCAAGTGGATTAAAAGGTTTCGACAGATAATCATCAGCACCAAGATTCAATCCCAGTATCTTCTCCGAATCAGCATCTTTAGCTGAAAGAATAAGTACTGGTATATTACTGTCCTCTCTTAGTTTTCTAAGAACCTGATATCCATCAAGCTTTGGCATCATTATATCCAACAGGCATATATCCGGCTTCTTCTCCTTGAGAAGGAGAACTGCCTCCGCTCCATCCTTAGCTTCAACAACCTCATATCCCTCATTCTCAAGATATAATTTTAGAAGACTTCTTATCTCATCTTCATCATCTGCTACTAATACTCTGTATCCCATGTTATAATTCCTCATTCTAGTAATTTCTGTTTAAAAACACTTTTCTATGATAGAACATTATCGTCTATTCTTCAATATTCATTTCCGTAACGGAGTTTTTCATATAATGCCGCATTTGCCGAACGATGATACGGATTTACAAAGAAGATTGAAAGTATTCCAAGAGTAAGGATTGAAAGTATTCCCCATCCTATAAACGAAAGATCAAGCAGAAATGCCTTCATTTTATTTCCATTCATCATTTCTTTACTGAGCTTAAACGCCTCTTCTTTTTCCATATCAGGATTCTCTGCAAGAAGATATGCCATCATACGATATTCATAAGTTTTTACTATTCCCGGTATGAGGAACAGCAGTGACCATAAAAATGTATACAGATCTCTGAAAAAAAGATTCTTTGCTATATTTTTATAATTATGCTCAAACGCATATACGATATGGGGCATTTGAGCAGGCTCTTCAAGATTTTTAATAAAGAACCTATTTACTCCAACTTCAAGCGGATTGATCAAAAGCGCGTTGATTATCATGATCAATACCACGATGACCATAAACAATACAATAAACATTACTCCCATTACCACATTAATCACTGTACGATCTTTAACAGGCAGATTATTTACACTATTTTCCAATGATTTGGGATCACTTGTATCAATTACCGCTCCATCTCCCTGTCCCACTTCAGTCTGTCCATCAGCCTGAGTTGAAGTAACACTATTAGATTGAGTATTTTTCTGTCCGGATAAACGATTAATATTGTTATAACCTGACGTATAACTACCACTCGTACCCGCTGAAACCATCGTAAAAATAAGCGCGATCACAACCGCTTTCCAATAATTCAAGTTAAAGGCTTTTTTGCCTATTGTTTTCATTTCCGTTATGGTCCAGTTCATACAATCCTCCCATTTATGTCACTGCATAAAAAAGATGCAGACAATTTACTATGCCTGCATCTTATCAGATTATTCTGTATTTATAAACCGTTTAACCTTAACGTTTCCTTAAACTTCGTCATTAAAGCTTTATTTATGCCTCTACTACCTCATTATTATCTGCATTTCCATACTTGATTGCCTCATAAAGTGCGGCATTTGTTGAAAACTGATATGGATTTACATAGAATACTTCGAGAAGTCCAAGTGTAAATATTGCAAGGATATGCCATCCGATGAATGAAAGGTCAAGCACAAATGCTCTCCACTTATTTCCGTTCATCATCTCTCTACTCTCTGCTGAAGCTTCTTCCCATGTCATATCAGGATTCTCTGCAAGGATATATGAGATCATTCTGTACTCATATGTTTTATAGATACCTGGAATTATTAAGAGCAGTGACCACAGGAAGATTGAAAGATCTCTTCTGAACATTACCTTTGCAACATTCTTATAGTTATGGTCAAATGCATATGCTACAGTTGAAACATCAGCTTCTTTCTCAAGGTTATCAAGGAAGAATTTGTTGCATCCCATCTCAATAGGATTGATAACAAATGCATCTATAGCCAGGATTACTGCACATACAAGACCAGCACCTATGAGTACCATAATTGTAACAAATATAGCTGAAGCTATTGTATCATATTTATCATTTCCAAATGCCGGTTTTACATCTTCCATTTCAAGCTTGTTACCATCTTTATCTTCAGCACCAAACTCATAACTTGTTTCACCATCTTTATCTTCTTTCACATCAACTGTGAACTTTGAACCGTCTTCGTTTTCATCGATCACATAATGACCTTCCTGACTGTTTGAATAATTCCTACGATATCTTGAAGCAGCACTTCCTCCCGAAAAACCGCCATATGCTCCTCCTGCAACTAACGAAAGCAGAACCGCTACGATGATTCCCTTCCAATAGTTCTTCTTGAATGAAATCTTTCCTCTTTCTTTAATCTCTTTTCTTGTCCACATAATTGTTTCCCCCTTTCAAGGAATTGTTATAATTTTTCATACCAGTTTTGTGTGTTTACTGGTGTTCTTTTGTTTATGTGTACATGATAGCAGAGGAACCTTTCCTGAATTATCGAGATTTCTTAACGGAGTCTTAACAGTATTATAAGGGAATATTTTTTTAACACGTAATCAAAAAACCAGCGGACATCCGCTGGTTTGGACATCCGCTGGTTTTCTCTAATTATATGCTTGCGTATCCTGCTTCGAATCCTGCAAGATTTATATCTACAGTCTTTGGTGGTACTTTAGCTTTGATCACTTCTTCCCACTGTTCTTTGCTGTAGTTCATATGGCGAGCTGCCATTCCAAGTACTATTGTATTGAATACTCTTGTGTTACCCAGTTCTTCAGCCTTAGCCATAGCGTCGATCGAATATACCTTATACTTCTCACGAAGTCCTTCAAGAATGTTTTCGGGATATTCTGCTGCTCCCGTTATTACAGGCATAGGATCTATTCTCTGATCATTTACGATAAGAGCTCCATCTTTTTTAAGGAAGTGCGCATATCTAAGTGCCTCAAGTCTTTCAAATGCTATAAGAACGTCTGCACATCCCTCTTCTACGATAGGCTCAGTAACAACTTCGCCTTCTGTTGCATATCTAACATAGGTAACAACGGAACCACCACGCTGTGCCATACCGTGAACCTCTGAAAGTTTAACATCGTAGCCTGCTGTCTCAGCAAGACCACCAAGAATACGGCTTGTAAGAAGGGTACCCTGACCACCTACACCTACTATCATAATATTAGTAACTGACATAGTTCATTATCCCCTTTCCTTTAACTGAATAGCGTCAAACGGACATAATTGCTGGCAAAGTCCGCATCCGTTACACATTGTTTCATCTATAACTGAGAATCCAGTCTCTTTATCTTTCTTGATCGCTGGGCATCCAGGCACAAGGCACTGTCCACACTTCATACATTTCTCTGTATCTACGAAGCACTTACCCTTTGGAACATAAGTCTTAAGAAGCGCACATGGTGACTGTGAAATGATAACTGAAAGCTCATCTCTTGCAACTTCTTCCTTGATTGTCTCCTCAAGTTTCTTAAGGTCAAATGCATCTACAACTTTAACATGCTTAATTCCCATTCCTTCACAAAGCTTAACAAGGTCGATTGCAAATGTCTCTTCACCGTTAAGCATCTTACCTGTTGCAGGATGGTTCTGATGGCCTGTCATACCTGTCGTTGAATTATCAAGGATGATAACTGTTCCAGTAGCCTGGTTGTATACCATATTCATAAGTGAGTTAACACCTGTATGAAGGAAGGTTGAATCTCCGATAACTGCAACCCAGTTCTTAACCCAGTCCTTACCTTTACCTTTCTCCATACCATGAAGCATAGAGATAGAACCACCCATACAGAGTGTTGTATCAACTACTGAAAGAGGAGCAGCTACACCAAGTGTGTAACATCCGATATCTCCACTTGCATGAATCTTAAGCTTCTTAAGAACGCTGTATGTAGCTCTATGAGGACATCCAGGACAAAGGATTGGTGGACGTACAGGTACATTTGCAGGATCTGTAAGGTCAAGATCCATACCAAGTATCTTCTCACGAAGCATATTTGCACTATACTCTCCATCAAGAGGGAATACATCCTTTCCGATGCAGTTGATTCCCCAAGCTCTTACCTGCTCTTCAATAACCGGCTCAAGCTCTTCGATAATATAAAGCACATCAACCTTTGATGCAAATTCTTCAATAAGTTTCTTTGGAAGAGGTGAAACCATACCAAGCTTAAGTACGCTTGCTTCAGGGAATACTTCCTTAACATACTGATAAGGGATTCCGCTTGTGATGAAACCAAGTTTCTTAGCCTCTCCGTTTATTGTTGTTGTATCACCGTAAGTAACCTTGTTGATATCAGCAAACTTATCTGTTGCTCCATCCTCTGCAAGCTTTCTGTCACGCCCGATGACGAACTTGTGACGTTTCATGGCATTTGCAGGAACCATAACATTCTTTGCAGGGTCTCTTACGTATTCTTTATCTTCAACTTCTACTCTATCCTCGAGATTTACAACACCCTGTGAATGTGCAATACGTGTTGTAGTTCTGAGAATAACAGGAGTATCGTATTCTTCTGATATCTCAAATGCTTTCTTAGTGAAAACTCTTGCTTCTTCTGAATCAGATGGTTCAAGTACAGGAACGTGAGCTGAGATACCGATACGTCTTGTATCCTGCTCATTCTGTGAACTGTAAAGTCCCGGATCATCCGCAACGAGGTAAACAAGTCCACCCTTTGCTCCGATATAAGATGCTGTATAAAGAGGATCTGATGCAACGTTAAGACCTACACACTTCATAGCGCACATAGCTCTTACACCGGCAATAGATGCTCCCATAGCAACCTCAGCGGCTACCTTCTCATTAGGTGCCCACTCAGCATATACACCTTCGTATTTAACAAGGTTTTCACTCATCTCGGTACTTGGGGTTCCCGGATAAGCTGATGAAACTTTAACTCCTGCCTCCCAGGCACCACGAGCTATAGCTTCATTTCCAAGCATAATCTTCTTTTCCAATGTTCTAAACTCCTTCTCAGATATTATTACCGTTACATTTCCGGTAACATGAATACACAATGACGATTTTACTTCATTTTGGGGCATTTGACAAGAATAAAGAGACAGTGGTCTGAACAAAACCACTGTCTCTTAAATACATTTCCATATTTATGCTTTAATCCTGGAAGAAGTATCCCACACCCCACTTGGTATGGATATATTCAGGATCAGCCGGATGAGTCTCAATCTTTTCTCTAAGTCTTCTGACATGCACATCAACCGTTCTGGCATCTCCAGGATAGGTTGCACCCCAGATTTCATTCAGAAGCTCATCTCTTGAATAAACCCTGTTAGGATTCGATACAAGAAGCATTACCAGATCAAACTCTTTAGCTGTAAGACTTACTTCGTGACCCTTGATAAATACTCTTCTTGAATCAGTTTCAATCTTAAGACCTTTCTTCTCTATAACATTTGAAGTAGCAGGTCTAAGATCATCATTCTTGCTGTTACGTCTGAGGATAGCTTTGATACGAGCCTTAACCTCAAGGATATTAAACGGCTTCGTTACATAATCATCAGCACCATATTCAAGGCCCATGATCTTATCCATATCCTCACCCTTAGCTGTGAGCATGATGATCGGAACATCCGAGAACTCTCTGACCATCTGACATACCTCAAGACCTGAAAGCTTTGGAAGCATGATATCCAGAAGCATGATGTCGTAACTGTTTGCTCTAGCTTTCTCAACAGCTTCTTCTCCATCAAATGCTGTATCTACTTCCATATCATCCTGCTCAAGCGAAAACTTAAGACCTTTTACTATCAATTTTTCATCGTCAACTACCAGAACCTTCTTCATACAATCTCCTTAAACTTATACGGCTATCTGACCGTTATCTGTTCCTTTATCTTCTCGTATGTGGCATCTCCTATACCACTCACATTTTTTATATCCGTTATATCACTGAATCCACCATGACTCTCACGATACGAAATGATATCAAGTGCCTTGCTCTCTCCTATACCTGAAAGGCTCATCAGTTCTTCCTTAGAAGCTGTATTGATATCTATCTCGCCGGAGCTCATATTATCAACAGGATTCATCATATTGTCATATTGATTACTTTCCGCCTCTTCAGACGTCGGAATATATATACGTTCTCCATCCGACACTTCCGCAGCAAGATTCACCATACCATGTGCTGCATTCTCCGAATAACCACCGGCGGCATCCAGAGCATCAGCCTTTCGCGAACCGCTCTTCATCTCGTATACGCCTTCATTAACTACTGCTCCACAGACATATACATATATGACATCTTTCTCACCATGAGACCCGCATTGATCCGAAGCATCCGAATCATTTGAAATATCGGGTACAACAGAATCACCGGAATCAGTTGTAGTCCCTGCCAGTCCCTCACTAACAGAAACATTCGGTTCTTCAGTATCTCCTACTGTTTTTATCTCAAGCTCGCCATCACTGCATGCAGTAAGACTTACCATTAAAAATATCAGGATAAAAACCAAAACCAATATATATCTTATATCCTGCATTTGCCCTCCTTTATCGTTGGACAGATGCAAACCACATACATATCTAATTGTAACTAAATCCCTCTATTTATTCAAGATAAAGTTAAAAAGTATTAACAAAGCACTATTCACATTATTATCTCAAACGTGAATAGCGCTTTTATAAGTTACATATATTTTATTTCCTACTAGTCTTCATGTTTACGAATAGCTGTTCCAATACCTGTATCTGTATAGAACTCCAGAAGCAGACAGTGCTCAAGTCTTCCGTCAAGAATATGCACACGGGAAACACCATTATTCATGGCATCGATACAGTTCTGAAGCTTTGGAAGCATTCCTCCTCCAACTACTCCACTGTCGATAAGTTCCTGTGCCTCTTCTATATACATTTCCGATATAAGAGTTTTCTTATCAGTAGGATCTGTGAATACACCTTCGATATCTGTAAGAAATACAAGTTTCTCAGCATCTATAGCAGTAGCTACTGCGCATGCACAATCATCTGCATTTATATTGTAATCATGGTCATCATCAACTCCCATTCCGATAGGAGCCACAACAGGGATAAAATCGGCGTCCAGGAGGGAATCTATAACTGAGCTGTCAGTTGCGACAACCTCACCAACATATCCAATATCTTTTCCTTCAGATAGTTTCTTCTGTACTTTAAGGAGTCCGGCATCTTTTCCACTGATACCAACTGCCTTGAGACCAACCTTAGACATAAGTCCTACTAGGCTTCTGTTAACATTGTTCAGAACCATCTCAGCTACTTCGAGTGTAGGCTCATCTGTAACTCTGAGACCATTCTGGAAATGTGTCTCCATGCCAAGTTTATCTATCCACTTGCTTATCTCCTTGCCACCACCATGAACGATGATCGGTTTAAATCCAACCAGCTTAAGAAGTGCTACATCTCGGATAACATTATACTTTAGATTCTCGTCAAGCATAGCAGAACCGCCATACTTTACTACTATCTTTTTACCATTAAACTTCTGAATATAAGGCAGAGCCTCTATAAGAGTTTGAGCCTTTTTCATTACCTCTTCTATATCGTCATTCTTTGTCATCATAATTCCCCTATCCTCTTTATTTGATTCTACATTACTGTTCTATGAACGGTAATCAGCATTGATCGTTACATATTCATGGGTCAGATCGCATCCCCAGGCTACAGCTTCATATTCTCCATCATGTATATTGCAGATAGCCGTAATCTCATCCGGAGATAAGATTCTAAGTGCTTCTTCCTCTGAAAACTCAGGAAGCTTTCCCTGAGATATGAGCTTTATCGAACCAGCACCACTTTCCATGATGATATCTGTCTTATCCGGATCAAACTTTGCTCCCGAATATCCCATAGCACAGAATATTCGTCCGCAGTTTGCATCTCTTCCGTATATAGCAGCCTTTGTAAGATTAGATGTAATGATCGATTTAGCAAGTATCTTTGCTGTCTTATAATCCGGAGCTCCCACAACTTTCGCAGTGAAAAGTCTTGTTGCTCCTTCTCCATCTTCCGCTATACATTTTGCCAGATGCTCACATATTGTATATATAGCTTTGTACAGTTCCTTATAATCATCTGTACATCCTTCTATTGAACTGATATCTGTATCACCTGTCTCATCTATCTGATCCAGAGATATCCCCAGTGCATCAGCTGTAAGCTTGTCATTTCCAGCCAGTCCGTTAGATAGCCATACTACGGTATCATTTGTTGATGTATCACCATCAACCGATACCATATTAAATGTTCTCTCAATCACTGCTCTGAGAATTCTCTGTGCCAATTCTTTCTCTATATCTATATCAGCAAGAATGAACCCAAGCATTGTTCCCATATTCGGATGGATCATTCCTGAACCCTTGCACATAGCACCGATATGACAGACCTTACCGCCAAGCTCAAATTCGACTGCTACTTCTTTCGGAACAGTATCCGTAGTCATAATAGCCTTTGCAGCTTCACTGGCCTCCATGAATGCATTTGCCTTTACACCAGAAAAATACTCTGTCAGTACAGCTGAATCAGAATACGGAACACCTACCATATTCTTCGCAAGCTCATTTACTCCATCAATGATCTTATCTACTGGAATCTGAGGCCCGATAACTCCGGTAGAAGCAGTAAGAACCTGCTCAGGTTTTACATCCAGAGCCACACCAACCGCATCAGCTTCTTTACGACAATTCTTATAGCCCTCTTCTCCAGTTGCAGCATTAGCAATACCTGTATTGATAACTATAGCACTGGCGAGACCTCGCTCAACGACCTCCATATCCCATCTGACAGGAGCTGCTTTTACGATATTTCTTGTAAATGTACCAACAACTGTAGCCGGAACATCACTTTTAATAAGAGTAAGATCTCTCTTCTTATTACCAGCTTTAATTCCAATATTCATACTTGCTACACTATATCCCTTAGCAGCAAGAATTCCACCTTCAACCTTTCTTACCATACTCACCATCCTCCGTTACATTTCCACTACCATAATCTATCGCTCCCCGATTATTTTCAGGGGTGTATCTATTCTATATTCATCAACACGTTTCATACGCTCACATCGTAATCTATTACATTTAAGCAATTGCGCGCGAGTATGTATGTTAGACCATGAGCGTCGCGGTGCTTTCTTTAGGATACTCCACCAAAAAGAATAATACAACCCCTATTTTGAGTTTTTATGCAAGAATCTATGTATATTCGACTATATATATGCATATTATGCGTATTTTTTACGAAAATGCTAGATTTTCATGAATAATCTCTGAATATTTGTTTATTTTACTGACATTTTTTTCTTGATTATAGGAATAAAGTAGATTATAGTTATTTTCATACTGAAAAAAATGAATCGCCACGCGATTACATAGAATAATAAGGAGGAACTTACAATGGCTAAGGAAAAGGTAATACTTGCCTATTCAGGTGGTCTTGATACAACTGCTATCATTCCATGGCTGAAAGAGACATATGATTATGAAGTAATCTGCGCATGCATCGATGTAGGACAGGAGTCTGAGCTGGATGGTCTCGAAGAGAGAGCTAAACATTCAGGAGCTGAGAAATGCTATATCGTAGACGTAGTTGATGAATTTTGTGATGAATACATCATGCCTACAGTAAAGGCTGATGCTGTATATGAGAACAAGTATCTTCTTGGTACATCATTTGCAAGACCACTTATCGGAAAGGTTCTTGTAGATATTGCTCGTAAAGAGGGCGCTACAGCCATCTGCCACGGAGCTACTGGTAAGGGAAATGATCAGCTCAGATTCGAGCTTGCTATCAAGGCACTTGCTCCTGACATCAGAATCATCGCTTGCTGGAGAGATCCAAACTGGACATTCGATTCACGTGAGGCTGAAATCGCTTATGTAGAATCAAAAGGAATTGAACTTACATTTGATGCTTCACACAGCTACAGCCGTGACAGAAACATCTGGCACATCTCTCATGAGGGACTTGAACTTGAAGATCCTGCAAATGAACCAAACTATGATCATCTTCTTGTACTTGGTGTATCTCCTGAGAAAGCACCTGATGAAGGTGAATATGTTGAGATTACATTTGAAGCAGGTGTTCCTACTTCAGTTAACGGTGTAAAGATGAAGGTTTCTGATGTCATCCGTGAACTTAACCGTCTTGGCGGAAAGCACGGTGTCGGAATCATCGATATCGTTGAGAACCGTGTTGTTGGTATGAAGAGCCGTGGTGTTTATGAGACTCCAGGTGGAACAATCCTTATGGAAGCTCACAAGCAGCTCGAAGAGCTTATCCTTGATCGTGACACACTTGATTTCAAACGTCACATCGGAATCAAGTTCGCTGACCTTGTATACGAAGGAAAGTGGTTCTGCCCACTTCGTGAATCACTTCAGGCATTCATTGAGAAGACTGATGAGAGAGTTACAGGAACTGTTAAGTTCAAGCTTTACAAGGGTAACATCATCAAGGCCGGAACAACATCACCATATACACTTTACTCTGAGTCACTTGCAAGCTTCACAACCGGTGATCTTTATGACCACAAGGATGCGAGCGGATTCATCAATCTGTTCGGACTTCCTATGAAGGTTAGAGCTATGCTTGACCAGGAACGCGAAGGTAAATAATCCCTAACTTCATATATAAACACTAAAGCCGATAGCTGAATCATCAGCCATCGGCTTTTCTTGTTATTCCCAGTTGCGTACTGCATCGTTATAATATTGGATCATTACAGGTTTTGTGAGATGATTTATCTCTATCTTATCATCTGCACCCGGTCTCTCGTCTTTTCCAAAACTGAAGAGCGCCGAAATGTTTTCATTTGTCAGATACTTTGTTTCAATTCCGTTCCCGATGCTGATCTTCTTCGTATCTACCTCAGATATGTCTCCTGTCCCGATCACATACTCATTATCTGTTTTTACAGCCATATTGAACCCCCAGTCACCAAATGCAGGAACCTGAAGGTGATATGGCGCTACTGCAAATCCTTCACTCTGAAGAGTCTTTGTTATACACCAGAAGGACTTTGTTGCATAATACGGGCTTGTGGACTGTACATTTATCACGCCTTTGTCTTTGAGGACATTTCCACACATCCTATAGAATATATTAGAGTAAAGCTTTGCAAGTGCCTCGTTATTGGGATCCGGAAGATCAACTATTACTACCCCGAATTTCTTATCGCACTTCTCAAGATACTCGTAGGCATCCATGTTTATAACATTTACTCTGTCACTGTTCATAGAATTTTCATTCAACTCTGTAATAAGTTTATTATCACTACAAAGTTTGGTCATCTCAGCATCCAGATCTATCATAGTGATATTTGTCTCTGGATACTTCAGAAGTTCTCTGGCGGCCATCCCATCTCCTCCACCAAGGATAAGGACTTCGCTTCTGTCTTCTGCTACACTCATCGGAATATGCACCAGAGCCTCATGGTATCTGTATTCATCAACAGAGGAGAACTGAACATTTCCATCTATAAAGAGACGTATATCATCTTTGTGTCTCGTCACCACTATCTTCTGATACTGCGTCTGCTTCGACATTATCACAGCATCACGGTAAAGACCATCCTCTACATACCTGCTTATATTCTCCGATATCAGCATTCCCAGTATCATCGTAATCATAAGAAGGATAGTAACCAGTTTATAATAATACGAACCGCGAATCCTCTTATGATACTTAAAAACTATCAGACAGGCGCATATAAGGTTAAATGTACCCGAGAGAAATGCCGTCGCAAAGAAACCAAGTTTAGGCATCAGAAGAAGCGGAAATGCTATCGAACCTATAAGCCCGCCGACATAATCAAAGCTGAAAAGACTTGATAATGTTATCCTTAGATCCTTATTATCCCCTTCTATGATCCTGGTAAGTATCGGAATCTCTGCACCGACAAGAGTTCCTATCAGTATGATCTCCACATACATTACCAGCTCATAGGATTCCAGATGAAGATTCGCTAAAAAAAGAAGAAGTGAGCTTAGTCCTCCCAGAATACCCACTCCAATCTCGATATTCACAAACCAGTTAAATAGATCCTTCTTTATGTATTTTGACAGAAATGATCCAAATCCCATAGCAAACATATAGAGTCCTATGGTGACTGAATACTGAAGGGTACTGTCTCCCACCAGATAGGAGCTTACCGCACTTATTATCAGCTCGTACACCATAGAACAACCCGATATGATAAGCGTGGTAAGCAATAATAGTTTGTAACTTTTCATCTACGCAATAACTCCGCTTATTACAAGTCCAAGTCCCACTAGCATTCCGAAAACCATGACTCCGGCTGCTACATTTCCTTCACCGACTTCCTTGTTAAGATCATATTTTTTATTTATAAACTTAAGAATGAGATATCCGATCATGAGAAATGCAACACCTAAAGCATAGCAAAACATCGTGCTTAATAACCCACCAACAAATGTACTCTCATCGATAAAAAATCCTGAATCTGTTGAAGCGATAGCTGTTCTTATGATGATACCTATCGATATATATGCTCCTGCCGAAATCCATCCTATAGCTCTATTTCCTTTCTTGATCTCTTCAGGAAATGAACATGGGATTACAAGATCAATACAAAAACTTCCAAGAAGCATAAGGATTATCCCGATGAGTGAATAAGCACTGATATTTAAAAATTCTGTAATAAACATATTAACCTCCATCATAGTATATTATTTTCCGCTACTTAATCCGCCGCCATCCGAGCTTCTTGACTCAATGCTGGACTGACGTACAGTTCCTGAATATGAATTCAGCTCGTTAGATCCGTCGTAATCTATCGTTCCGTCTGAATAACCACTGTACGAAGAATGTTCACTTCCATAAGATGACGTGTCACTATTATAACCCCTCGAATAATAATAACGTCTATAGTATCTCCTCGTCCTCGACCTGGCGCGGTATGGTTCCTTATCAGATGTATATGCATACTTTCTAGTAGAAACCTGTACATATACCTTCTCATCCTCACCCATATATATGATGCAGTATTCTTTTTTTGTAAGTATGGCAACCGAAGAATCATCCTTTTCGTCGTTCTGCTGGATAGACTCCGTATTACCATTTATTCCATCTATGATGTCATGTGCCACCCCTTGAAGGAGTTCCTGCTCAGTTCCCGTTCCGGGAGACTTACACTCATAAACATCAGCCTTTTCTTTTCCATTTCCAGTTATGGAAGTAGAGTAAGTATATTTGCTGCTCTTTTTTAAATATGTGGAAATCTTTTTGTTCATTGAAAAATAATTAGAAAATGAAGATGCACCTGCAAAGATTCCCCAAATCAACAAAAATATTATTGTAGCTATTATATTCCCTACATTACCGCCCTTGCCTCCAAGAGAAGGTAGTATCTTTTCTCCATCTTTCCCGAATTCATCAGGATCCAGGTAATAACCTGAAGAATATTCAGTTCCATCATCCCAGTGTTCAACAGATATGATCAATTCTTCCGTAGGATCTTCGTATTCCAGAAATTCAGCTACATCTCCAACCTGAACATCCACATCACCTGAACATGCTATGACTTCTTCAGTTCCCGAATCCACCCTATGATAACCAACAGTACTGGCACTCGGATTTATCTGAGATAGTGAATACTCCTTATAATAGTTATCAACCGACAGCCACCTTTCCGCACTTAAAGAAATCGCCCTCAACCTGTATTCATCCCAGGTCTTACCATCGGCTTTGTTTTTATAAGTTATCTTACCGATTATATCGTAATAATCTCCATCGACTTTTATAGCTTCGCCGACATAATATTGTCTGTTTGCCATATGAGCACTTAACCTTCTTTTAACCCTTTTCCAATTATTCGTTCACAGTTTCCGATCTTAATCTCTGACGCCTCAAACTCCTCTTTCAGAAGTCTTACTATGCCTTCAGTAACTTCATCACCACATGAAAACACATCAACTGCGGCATATCCATGCTCCGGCCATGTGTGGATAGAGAAATGAGACGTAGTTATCACTGCAAAATACGTAATCCCGATAGGCTCAAATATATGGACACATTCATCTACTATTTCAGCCCCTATCTCATGTATCGCTTTTGCAGCAATCCTCTTTATTTCTTCCTGACTGTTTAATACCTTTTCATTGCATCCATAAAAGTCTGCGAATATTTGTTTTGCCATGTTTGTCACCCCATTTGACTAGAATTTTACCCTATAAAAAAATAAATGTAAAGCAAGTACAAAAAAGTGAGCCATAGGATTTTCGTCCCTATGGCTCAGTATATAGATTTCTTTGTGAAATTCGTTCCTTATTTACCAGAAAACGTGGTTACCAATCTGTCTGTAACTTCCAAGTGATGATGTATCAACAGCCCATGTAGGTAAGAAGTACATACATGATCCGATATTATTAACTCCACTAAGAGCTTCCTGTGCAGCTCTTACACATGAATCAGGAGCACCTCCATTTACAGTTGATGTAAATGTACTGCAGTAGATTCCTTCGAACTGGTTAGGAGCATAAATAACATCTGAAAGTGTGCTTCCCCAGTATCCGTTAGCAAGTCTGTTCATAACAACACTTGCAACAGCAAGCTGACCTTCGTAGCACTCTCCGCCTGACTCTGCATATACGATTGCAGCAAGAAGATTAACATCACTTGTTGCAGCAGGAGCTGGTGCTTCAGTAGGTTCTTCTGTTGGCTCTTCTGTTGTAGGTTCTTCTGTTGTTGGCTCCTCTGTAGTAGGTTCCTCTGTTGTTGGCTCTTCTGTTGTAGGTTCCTCTGTTGTTGGCTCTTCTGTTGTAACCTTTTCAGTTGTATCCTCTGTAGGAGCTTCTGTAGTAACCTGTGTATCTTCTTCAGAAGTAGGTTCTTCTGTTTCAGTCTCACTGGTTGTATTAGTAGTTGGCTCTTCTGTATCATCATCTGCTGATGCAACAAGCACAGGCTGATCATCATCTACATCCAGGAGAGCTCTATAACTCACACCCTTTAATGCTGCCTGTTTAGCAATCTTTGTTGCGTCATCATCAGTTATAATATACTGTGTTTTAACATAACCCTTAGCGTCTCCGGATGAAACTATTGTCCAATCACCTTCAGTTCCCTCAACCTTTCCGGAATCACCGATATTTAATACTCCAAGAACTTCTGAAGACTCAGAAGCCTCATCTCTAAGGTTAAGTCCATCTGCCTTTACGATATACTTTCCTGTCATATCGTATTCTGACTTATTAAGGTTATTAGTCTTATTAGCTGCTACGAGAAAACCTTCATCAGAAAACTTTGTATAAAGTTCATCTACAGATGCCTCTGCAATAACCGCACTATCTGAAAGATTAATGACATATTCCTCAGTTGTAGTTTCAACTTCTACAACTTCTTCCGGCTTAGAAGCCTTCTTATCAAATACAGCACTGATCTTGGCACTATTATCTGCCAGTTCATCACTTCCAACAATGTCAGCAGCCATCACTGATCCACCAACAATTGTTCCTATAGCAAGTACAGTAAGTGTATTGCGTACTAAAAATCTGCTGTTAAATATGTACTTCCTAGAAAAGATCTTCATGCTTTCAAGCTTAAGTTCTGTTCTACGTTTCATAATAAATGCCTCTCGTTTCTGCCAACATATTGTATAAATGTTATAATTTGTTACATTTCTTTTGTATTATGTAAACAAATGTTACAATAATGTTTGGTTTTGTTACAATTTTGTTACAAAGGTATACTACCACCATGTACCAAATAAGTCAAGGCATTTCTTACAAAAGTGTTACAAAGTTATTTCGAAATGGCATATAAACAGCTATTTTTTTATAGATTTAAAATATAGATCTATACCTTCTGCTATACCTACAGCCAGTCTTTTCTTGTAATCATCATTATTCAGGGCATAGTCATCATTATCATTAGACATGAATCCCATGTTAAGTACCATTGCTGGCATGTTGCAGTAATTAAGCGAAGTCAGATTATCTGTCTCATATATACCCAATCGAGGAGCCTCTGTCATCTCACAAGTCGTCTTAAGCACATCATAGCAGAGCTCATAGTTCTTCTGATATAATGCTCCGGTATGCGTATTGCTGGACGTTGTAATAAATCCCAGTTCTCCAGTAGCAGAAGGATCACGTGATGATGCTGCTTCAAGTTTTATAAAAACTTCCGCTCCGCTGGCATTTGCCATCTGAGCTCGCTTTGCATTACTTAGGTTAACATTATTCGTCGATCTTGAGAGAAATACCGTATATCCTCTCTTAACAAGCTCTGAATTCAGATAATTAGCAACACTCATTGTTACATCATATTCAAATACTCCTGAATTGACACCCACACTGGCCGCAGTCATCTTAGCCTTCATTCCTGCTCTCTCAGCGTTGGTACCTGAAGCATCCGGAACATCCGCAATATTAAGATCTGGATTTACAGCTTCCAATGCATGATCTTCTGTAATCTGCTTAGCAGGATCAATGTATATAGTATGCTGTTCTACATTAACATCTGTTTCTGTAGCCCACTTTATTGTTGTTTCTTTAACATATTTAGACTGAACGTAAAAACTGGAACCGTTGATCAAAAGCTTGGTCCAGTCATCCTTTACACCGGTTCTGGCAAGATCCACACCTTTATCCAGGGTAATATATACCTGGCCGTGATCCTCCGGAGTTCTTCTTATCTTAACTCCATTCTTAGTAGTTTGAACATAATCCTTTACAGTTCTGAAACCTTCCTCATCGGTAAGATTATCCTCATCCACCACTGCAGCTTCAGTCGTCACCTCTTCTTTTTTCTTCTGACAACCTGACAGCATGCTAAAAGTCATAAGCGTCAGCATGACAGCTGCCACTCTCTTTTTTATTCTTTTTTTATCTATCAAAAATACATTTCTCATTTTCACATCTTTCTAAAAGACATAATCTATCCAAATAATGAACTTATAGCTCCTAATACGCCCATAGTACCAAGTCCCATTATAACTCCGGCTAGGATTATTCCACTAAGAACCGCAATAACACTCTTCTTAAAATCAAGATCGAGAAGACTGGCTGCAAGTGTTCCTGTCCATGCACCTGTTCCCGGAACTGGAATTCCAACAAAAAGGAAAAGAGCCACATATGTACTTCTTCCGGCTTTCTCTGTAAGCTTCTTTCCACCCTTCTCCCCCTTCTCAAGACAGAAGTTAAAGAACTTACCTACCCATCCAAGTCCCTTAGGCCATTTTAATGCAGCGCCCCAGACCAGCACCTTTCTTGCAAAGAAAAATATAAATGGCATAGGAAGCATATTTCCAAAGATTGCTATTGCATATGATAGAGGTACATTAAGCCCCCAATTAATTGCAATCGGAATAGCAACTCTAAGTTCAACAAGCGGAACCATCGAAATTAAAAAAACCAGAACATATTTTAGCATAATATCTCCTTTCAATCTATAGCTGATTCTCTAGAAATGTACTTAATCTTTCTAAAAGTGTATCACCATAATAATTATCATACATAGCACGCCGAATCCCATCAGGATCATTTGTTATAACCGAATCCACGTCAAGGAGCATCATGCTTTCCAATATCTGTTTATCGTCAATTGTCCAGGCATAGACCTGTTTTCCAGCTTTATGTGCATTTTTAATCACTTCATTATTTATAAATCTATATTTAATGCTGAATCCGTCGGCATATTTCAAATCATAGAAATCTCCCATGGCAACAGCCATGACATATATTGTCTTAACCTTTTCATCAGCTCTTTTTGCCCTTCTTATCGAACCATATGTCAGTGACGCAACGACACAGTTATCATAGTAATCATATTCTTTAATGATCTCACAAACCGCCCGCTCCATCTTCTTATCGGTCTTCGCAGGTTTAAGCTCTATATTCAGCTTTGCTCTGTCTCCAATCAGCTCTATAACTTCCCGGAGAGTCGGAATCTTCTCATCCTTGTAAGTATCCTTATTCTTTCCTTTAAACTTAGCCCCAGCGCTCAGCTGTTTTATCTCAGCCAGTGTGAGTTCACCGACCTTTGCATTTACACCGCAGGTTCTTTTGACATTTTCATCATGCATAATGACAATCTCGCCGTCTCTGGTCTGTCTTACATCCAGTTCTATTACATCTGCACCCTTCTCTATAGCAAGTTCAAATGCAGCAAGAGTATTCTCAGGAGCAGCCAGGCTGTCACCCCTGTGTGCAGTAATAGTAACCTTATCAAGATACGAAGCATCAAGAGAAATGACATTAAAACGCTTCAGGGCATAGTAGCCCACATCTACTATGATTGCAAGAGACAGAATAAGAAGAAATATCTCCCTCTCCCTATGTCCTCTCTTCTTGGAATCGTAATCATCTAAACTGTCCAGACTCTTCTTGCCTTCTTTTTCAGGGATCACATTATAATATTCATTGCAGATAAATGAATAAATAAGCGGAAGTCCCAGAAGCACATAGAATACTGACATAACTATCTTGACTGCCTCATAGACCATAGTCGTTGCCTTGATAGAGCCCGCTTTCTTCAGAATATAGCTCAGTACAATCCCCGTATAGCAGTGGTCCAGTAACGCAGGAAGACCTATTGTAAGGAAGCACCAGAGTACAAGGCCGCCTACAATGAGAATTCTCCTTCCCTTCAGAAGGTCCTTAGTTCTGTCTATAGACTTTCTATAACTTATCTGTTCTATATTATAGACATGGATAAGAAATGTATATCTGAGCGTATAAATAAGCAGGATTGCATATATCATCAATACAGCGATAGTCAGATACATGTTTATAGAAACGAGATCGATAATATATGGAGCCTTTATATTCAGCAGATTAAATGCCAGTGCAACATATCCCATTATCGGGATGTAACAAAAGATTGTTAATGCTACCGGCATGTTTCTAGGACGCATCAATCGTAGCGCACTGGACAGCCCGAACAGAAACATTCTGATCGGACTTGTTTTTTTCAGATAATTCGCTCTGTGATATGCATAGTTTATTCCTGAGACATCGATCATAATGACCATTGCCGCAAAGAAAAACATGATAAAAAGAAATGCATATGTGGACGGTGCTTTAAAAAACTTCTTCACCGTTTCCTTTGATAGATATGATATACCAGAAAGCTTAACTGCTACATTTATAAATGTATAATACATCGGAATAAGCACAGCAAAAGAAACTGCCTTGAGAATTATCTCAAACAGTAATACATTTGCCATATTAAATCTGAAAAGCTTCATACAGTCTTTTAGAAGCTTTATACAATCACGAATGATTTTCATATCATATCACATTACATCTCACATTTAATTTCTATATATTCTCAATCAACTCTTTATAACAAAATCATTGCATCTCCGAATGAGAAGAAACGATATCTCTCATCTACAGCTTCTTTATATGCATCCAACACCTTTTCCCTGTTATAAAATGCAGAAACCAGCATTATCAAAGTTGATTCGGGAAGGTGGAAGTTCGTAATAAGACTGTCTACGCATCTAAACTCATATCCAGGATAAATAAAGATATCCGTAGAACCACTGAGTGGTTTCATACAATAATCCTTATCACCCTTGTGAAGATCCTGTCTGTTAGCAACAGTTTCAAGAGTTCTTGTACTTGTAGTACCGACTGATATTACCCTTCCGCCACTCGCGCGGGTCTCGTTTATTATATCACATGCCTCCTGAGTTATCTCAAAATATTCAGTATGCATATGATGTTCTTCTATCTTATCAACCTTAACTGGTCTGAAAGTACCAAGACCTACATGAAGCGTGAGTCTGGCTATACAGATTCCCTTCTCTTCAATCTTCTTAAGAAGTTCCTCTGTAAAATGAAGTCCTGCTGTCGGTGCAGCTGCACTTCCTGTATTCTTTGCATATACCGTCTGATAACGGTTCTTGTCTTCAAGTTTGTGTGTGATATATGGCGGAAGCGGCATCTCGCCCAGCTTATCCAGAACCTCTTCCCAGATTCCTTCATATTCGAAACGTATAAGACGATTGCCTTCCTCAACAATATCTATAACCTCTCCAACAAGGAGAGGCTTAGGATCAGCTCCTTCAGATTCTTCACATCCAAACTGAACTCTGGCTCCGACCTTCATCTTCTTTCCTGGTCGAACAAGACACTCCCAGACATTTCCACCTTTATTCTTCAAAAGAAGAACCTCGATGGCTGCGCCTGTTCCCTCTCTTGTTCCAAGAAGACGAGCCGGAATAACCTTTGTTTCATTTATAACAAGGCAGTCTCCCGGATTCAGATAATCCAGAACATCATGAAAATGCTTATGCTCTATCTCATCTGTATCCCTGTGGATAACCATAAGACGGGAGTTATCGCGCTTCTCCAAAGGATCCT
The DNA here is from genome assembly GCA_017539165.1 of Eubacterium sp. Classification (GTDB taxonomy): domain Bacteria; phylum Bacillota; class Clostridia; order Lachnospirales; family Lachnospiraceae; genus Eubacterium_Q. Next base: position 22,645 of record JAFYHN010000095.1, on the reverse strand, counting down.
GCGCGATCAGCTCCTGCGGAAGCTCGTAATTAAAGTCGCTTACGTTCATAATCTACTCTCTTTCTTATATATCGTATACATTTATATGTATATACTAAATCGCGAACAAATAAGTTAAAAGCTTATGCGAAAGTATGTATGTGAGACCATAAGGGTCGCGGTGCTTAGCGATTCACAAGTCGAAGACGATGTGAGAGCTTAGCAAGCGAAGCGGCCGTTCGGGAGATCCCGCCATGAGCGAGAGCGATGTCTCACATTCATACTTTCACATTGCTTAACTTATTTGTCGCGGAGTTAAAATCAAAAAATGTATACTTTATGCGCGGATTTCAATTCCACGTGCCGACAGTGCAGAAAGAATCTTATCAATAGAAGGATTAACTTCATCATCTTTAAGTGTATGATCCTGCGCTCTGAAGCTGAGTGAGAATGCAACACTCTTCTTTCCTTCGCCAACCTGCTCTCCCTCATATACATCGAAGAGTTCAAGGTTCTCAAGGAACTTACCTGCGTTCTTACGGATTACTTTCTCTATCTCACCAACATACTCAGTCTTGTCACATACAAGAGCAAGATCTCGTGTTGATGCTGGGAACTTAGCGATTCCCGTATACTTGATATCTGTCTTTGTAAGCATTGAAGCTACATCCATGTTGATAACAGCGATGTATACTTCACCCTTCATATCATAATTCATAGCAGCTACAGGATGAAGCTGACCGATATATCCAACATTTAATTTACCCTTCTGGATATTAGCCTGTCTTCCAGGATGAAGGAATGGGTACTCCTGTGTAGGTGTGTATTCGCAATCCTTACCGAAGTTAAGCTTGTTAAGAAGCTCCTCAACTACTCCCTTAAGAGTGAAGAAGTCGCAATCTCCATACATACCAAGTGCAAGTCTTTCCTTCTCATCAGGAAGTTCTGTAAGAGGAAGTGCCTTTGGAAGATATACCTTTCCAAGCTCATAAAGACGAACATTCTTGTTACGTCTGTTGAAGTTTATAGAAAGTGATGTAAGCAGTCCGTTAAGAGGAAGTGTACGCATGATACTGAAGTCCTCTCCAAGAGGGTTGCTTATCTTGATAGCCTGTCTAAGCTGATTGTCTTCAGGAATAAGAAGCTTATCATATACCTTTGGACTTTCAAAACTGTAGCAGTATGCCTGTGAGAATCCATTTTCTTCAGCAACAGCTCTTGCAACCCTGTTGATGCTTTCTTCATATGATATACCACCGATTCCTGCATTTGTTGTAGGAAGAGTTGATGGAATTCTGTCATAACCATAGATTCTTGCTACTTCTTCTGCAAGATCAGCAAGACATCTTAGATCCTGTCTGAATGTTGGAATTGTCAGAGTTTTAGTTGACTCGTTATAAGTCACTCCAAGTCTGTCGAATATATGAAGCTGAACATCTACAGGAACATCAAGTCCAAGAAGCGCATTCATCTTCTCAGGTTCAAATGGAAGTTCCCAAGGAAGAACTGGTTCTGGATATATATCAACAGATCCCTTAAGAACCTCTCCGCATCCCATCTCTTCAACAAGCTGACAAGCACGATTGATCGCTTCTTCTGCAAGATTAGGATCAAGTCCCTTTTCGAACTTACCTGCAGCATCTGTTCTGAGACCAAGACGACGCTCTGACTTACGGATGTTATTTCCATCAAAACAAGCTGCCTCGAAGAGAAGTGTATCCATTGAATCAGTAACCATAGAATTCTCTCCACCCATGATTCCTGCGATTCCAATCTCCTTCTCTCCATCACAGATCATAAGAACATCCTTGTCCAGCTCTCTCTCGATTCCGTCAAGTGTAGTGAACTTGTCACCATCATTTGCACATCTTACAACTATCTTATTTCCTGCTATAGTAGAAAGGTCAAATGCATGCATAGGCTGACCCATTTCTTCCATAACATAGTTTGTTATATCTACTATATTGTTGATCGCACGGATACCCTGGCTGCGGAGTCTGTCCTGCATCCACTTAGGTGAAGGTCCGATCTTAACATTCTTTACAACTCTTGCGATATATCTCTTACAGAGATTTGTATCTTTAATCTCTACAGATACATAGTCCTCTGTCTTCTCCTTTGAAGCTTCTTTTACTTCAACTACAGGAGGCTTGAAATCAAGGTCAAATGTAGCTGCAGCTTCTCTTGCCATTCCGATTATTGAGAAGCAGTCAACTCGGTTTGATGTGATCTCATACTCAACATTTGTATCATCAAGACCAAGTGCCTTGACAGCATCATCTCCAGGCTTAACACCTGATGACTTAGGGAATACATATACTCCATCTTCCGGTGCTTCCGGATAGAGTTCTCTTGAAGAACCAAGCTCTTCGATGGCACACATCATGCCATTTGATGGAACTCCTCTAAGAGCCCCTGCCTTAATACGGATTCCGTCTGGAGGAAGTTCTCCACCATCATGTCCGCCTGCAACCTTTCCACCATCAAGAACTGTAGGTGTCATATCTCCTACTTTAACATTTGAAGCACCTGTTACGATCTGTATAGGTTCTGCTTCTCCGATATCAACCTGACATACTATAAGCTTATCAGCATCAGGATGCTTATCTATTGAAAGAATCTTTCCGACTACAATCTTCTCAAGGTTCTTATCATACTGATTGAAGTTTTCAACGTGTGAACCAGAGAGAGTTATTTTATCTACAAATTCCTGAGGAGTTACGTCCAGATCAGGAACATATGCTTTAATCCATGAAATAGGTGTGTTCATATCAAATTCTCCTTCTATTATCTATTAAAACTGCTCTAAGAATCTAATGTCATTCTCATACATGAGACGCATGTCTGCGATCTCATACTTAAGGAGTGCTACTCTCTCAAGTCCGATACCGAATGCGAATCCTGAATACTCTTCCGGATCTATTCCGCACATCTCAAGTACGTGTGGGTGAACCATTCCACATCCGAGGATCTCAATCCAACCAGAACCCTTGCAGACTCCACAGCCTTTTCCACCACACTTGAAGCATGTTACATCGACCTCTGCTGATGGCTCTGTAAATGGGAAGTGATGTGGACGAAGCTTTGTCTTTGTCTTTGGACCAAAGAAATTCATAGCAAATTGATCAAGTGTTCCCTTAAGATCAGCCATTGTGATACCCTTTCCGATAACCAGCCCCTCTACCTGATGGAAAGAAGGTGAATGTGTAGCATCTACTTCGTCTGAACGGAAAACTCGTCCAGGTGAGATGATCTTTATTGGAAGACTTCTCTCAGGGAAGCCCTTTGATGTCTCTTTAAGTTTACCTGCTGCAAGCATGATTCTTGCCTGAACAGATGAAGTCTGTGTACGAAGAACTATATCCTGCTCTGTTGTCTCACCTCTTGCGATATAGAATGTATCCTGCTCATCCTTAGCCGGATGATCTTCAGGAATATTGAGGAGCTTGAAGTTCATTCTGTCGTACTCAACTTCTGGACCATCTACTACTTCATATCCCATTCCCACAAATACTCTCTCAAGATCCTCAAGAGCTATCTGATTAGGATGCTTATGACCTCTGATAGTCTTAGCTCCAGGAAGAGTAACATCTATAGTCTCTCTTGCCATCTTAGCTGTGAGGATTTCCATTCTGAGCGCCTCACGCTTCTGATTCATTTTCTCTTCAATCTCAGCTCTAACTTCATTTACAAGCTGACCAACTTTAGGTCTTTCTTCAGGTGTCAGATCTTTCATACCTTTGAGGATCTGTGTAAGCTCACCCTTCTTACCGAGAATAGCTACCTTGATTTCATCAAGTGCTTCAGGTGTGCCTGATTCCAAAATCTTCTTTTCTGCTTCTTCTTTGATCTTCGCAAGCATTTCCTTCATAATATAAACCTCCATGTTTATTACCTGTTTTCCGGCATACAAAAATCCCGGATGTATTACTACATCCGGGACGATTAGTTTATCTAACCGCGGTACCACCCGCATTCCGTATTCGAAACCATTCTGTGAATACGACTCTTATAAAAGCTTAACGCGCTTCCACGACCGAATCTATTCGTATATACTTTCAATCCGGCAACTCCGGTGTGAAGATAACTGCCGCGTCTCTCTGACAAGGCTCCCAGCCGATGACCTCATCTCTCTTCAGCAACTTTCAGCAGCTTTATGCACCATCAATGCTTTTAATACCAAAGCATTATAGTAGAGCATTTGATTAAAGTCAAGAAAAATTCTTGATCGACCTCAAATTCTTAATCAGTCTCAAAATATATTTGTCTTGATACACAGAATTTAAAAATCTTCTACTTCTTTGTTGATTATCGCAACTAATTCATCTTCGCTTAGGCTATCAAGCTCTTCCAGCATACGCTCTAACATATTTACTTTTGCAAGATAAATATTTTTCTCTTTTATATTATCAATACTTCTATTATTCCAATTCCAGTATTTTCCATGTATTTTTACAAAATATACTCCTAGACCAAAAATGACAAGTAATGCAACTATTAATCCCATTGTTTCAACTTTGTTGAAAATATTCATCATATAATCCGTCGCTGTTGAATCTATAACAAATGCTTTTATAATATATATTATAAATCTCAACAACAAAACAATAGCTGATACAAATAATAACGTAATTCCTATTGCTTTACATTTATCTCTGTCACTTTTTTCACTTGTACAAAGAGCTTTATATTTTTGCTTATAATGATTATGTGCAAAATCCAGCTTATTCCTTGCATATCTACGTAAATACTCTGTTTTTTCTATATCGCTCATATTCCCTCATTGTTACAAACCCATAAATATTCAAACTGAGATATTTATGGGTTTGTTACACTCACTAAACTAAAAACAGCTTAGTCATTAACCTTAGCACTTACTGCCGCTCCAACTGTTCCACTTAGTGATGCTGCTGATGCAACTACAGTACCCAATGTAGCTGTAATTGCACAAGCAACTACACATCCCGAAGCAACTGCTCCTGCACAAACCAATCCACAAGCGAATCCACAAGACATTATTTTTCACCTCCTCTTCTATATATTTTTTATACCTTTTCCACAAATAGTGAATTAGGTAGTTTAACTATTATAAAGAAAGATCCTACAACAAATAATAAACTAACAAGCGCCAAAATCCCTATAATTGTCAGTGATATTTTTTGAATTAAATCTATTAAAAATATTAAAAGCATTATTAACGCAACAGGTAATATCAAAGAGATAATCAATATTATTACTTCGTACTTGATTATCCACGTAAACAACATATTGATTGTTACAAAAGCAAGCCCCACCAAGCTCCCCGCCAATATATATTCAAAGTAACAAGCTATATTTCCCTCTATAGTTCTTTGAGTAGTATATGAATAAATAATCAAGCCCGATCCAACTAAAGATGATATTAATCCTACAATAAAACTATATACAACCTTTGCTAACCAGATTATTTCCTTTTTCTTTGTCATCCCAAGCAAAATCGGCATTATTTTTGCCTTTATATCAATTCCCATGTTAAGACTAGAGATAAGACATCCTATCACAGCAATATTTATTGCAACAAAAGAAAAAATCTGCGTTGCTAAAAAACCGTCATTAAGACTCAAATTATTTTTCTGATTATTAATATAAAAATATAATTCTATTGCATAATATAATACACAGACCGGAAAACATGATTTTAAAAAAATTATATTTTCTTTCCACAATATAGTTTTAAATATTTTCTCATTCATAAATCTTCAAATATATTTCCTTTAAACTCATAAATTTTTTATATATCTCACTAACGCTAATTTGTTTTTGTTGAATACTCTCTATAATTTGATTAGCCTCTTCTTCATCAGAAGTTATTACTATCTTGTCTTTTTCTATTTCAAATTTCAATTTTTGGTTTACAAGGATGTCCACAATAGCATCAACATTATGAGTGATAATTTCTAAATGTTTAAATTTCATCCGTTCAATATCTGATGAGTTTCCTTGAAATTTAATTTCTCCATCTTTCATAATTCCGACAGTTCCACAAAGTTCTATTATTTCATCAACATTATGGGAAACAAATATAGCACTATTGTCATCTTCTTTTACCCAATCTTGTAGACATTCAATAATTATGTTTTTCGACTGAATATCAAGGCCATCAAACGGTTCATCTAATAACAATAAGTTAGGTTTAATCATCAACGCACGCGCTAAAACCAAACGTCTTTTTAAACCTTTAGAAAGCTTATTAACCAATGTTTTTTCATATTTATCAAGATTAACTAAACTTATAAATTCTTTTACATACTCTTTTTTATATATTCCGTGAAGTCTCGCAAAAAATTCCATATTAAACCAAACAGAATATTGTGAGTATATACCATTTTCATCCAAAACAAGTCCCACTCTACAATGTTTATTGTAAAATAATATTTTTCCACCATTACTCCCTGTAAGGTTTGCTAATATCTTTAATAATGTTGTTTTTCCCGATCCATTTTCTCCTAGTAAACCATATATTTGATTTTTACTGATATTAATGGATACATCTTTTAATACTTCTTTTTCTCCATATTTTTTTCTGAGATTGTTAATCTCTAATACAGTATTGTTTTCCACAAATATATTTCCCATCCTTATTATTTTCTTTTAACTTCATAAGAAGCAACATACAATCATTACATGCCCATTTTAGAGCACATTTATTACATACTGGAATATTATCTTTCGACATATTCCAATAGTTCGAAATCTTTCCATCCTCAAAAACTTTATTAATTTTGCCTCTTTTTAAATTGATTATTTTATCATTCCACGAAGGACAAATCTTTACATCTCCGTTTAGACAAATAGCAATATTCCCATACAAACACCTATTTTTATTCTTTTGAATAATTATTTCATCTGCACAATATTTCTTTCGTTTATTAAAATCATCCAAATATACCGGTGTATCGTTAAAATCTACAGCCTCCACAATATTAAAGTCTCGGATATCATTTTTTTCAAACGTTTCTTTTATTTTTTTAAAAAATTCTCTAGACCCTTTATTTTCGATTATATTATATGTATATCTAATACCAATTTCTTTCAAATATCTAGTAATTTTATTTACGTCTATACTTTTTTCAACATCTGTTAGTGTAATAATCAAATTTACTTTTTGTTGATTTAATAATTCTATTTTTTCCTTATCAAAACTCAATATATTTGAAATTAATGTAATCTTTTGATGTCTGCTTTTTTCTCTAATAGTTGAGATTACATTTTTTATATAATTCCAATTATAAAATGGATTCCCACCTGAAATTACAACTTCTTTTACGGGCAACTTAAGTAATCTTTTAATTCCATAAATTATAGTTGAACTAAGTCGCTGCGAGACAACCTTGGCAGGCCGTCGCGCAGCGACTTAGTTCATTTACAATTTTCCGTCATATTTAGAACAATCTGCCCAAACATGCCTAATCTAAATAAACAAATCTCAACTTCATCTTGATCGAATTTTGTCATATACTTTTGTTCATCTTTTATCATTTTTTCCGTCTTATAAAAACCATTAAATTCATCACTAAAGGTTTCAATAAAACTGATTGCCCTATTCACTTTTTCTGTATTACGGTGCTTTTTTGACAATTTTTGTTTCACTTCATGAAATGAATTTGTTTCAAGCAAACTAATACATTCTGTCATTATTTCGTCACATGCAATCACGCATCCTGTATTAGCATCATATACATATTGATTTCCATTTACGGTTTTAAAATCCAAATAATTTTTTTTCATACCAAGAATGCCTTTTTATTTTTAGTTGATAATAGTAAATTATATTGATACAGACTATAAACTTTGTCTACAGAATCGTGTGAGTGTAGATTTACATTTACACTCACACGATACCTTTAAAATATTAATTTTTTTAATACAACAAGCATTATTTTGCTACAATAAGAATAATATATTATATCTAACATACATGTCAACGACTAACTTCGCACATACGAAATATCTTTGAGGCTATGATTTTTTCTCTATTTTTTAGCATTTTCCAATTAAGCTACACCGAAAGACATAAGTTACAATGTACAAGGATTGTCGCTTGCGACACTCTCCGTGCGAAGCGCGCGTTGCCAGCGGCAACTATTTACTGAGTGCACCCAGACGCATCCTTAACGGAACGTTTTTTATGTAATAAGAAACGTAGTTTCCTACTATTACAAAAAAATGAGTTAGACCCTTTAAAGGATCTAACTCAAAAATCAACTGATCAACTATGAAATATTAGATTGTCGCTATCCTTGGTGTGATTTCTTCAAGAACATCCAGAAGGATTCTGACAGTATCCAGAGATGTGAAGATTGTAACTCCGTTCATGATAGCACATCTTCTGATCTCCGCTCCATCTTCATAATGAATGCCTGAAAGGATTGCTCTTGTATTGATGATATAGCTTACATATCCGGCCTCGATAGAACGAAGAACCTCATCACTTCCGTCACTGAGCTTTCCTCTGATTCTTGTTCTGATTCCGTGCTCTTTGAGAAACTCACCTGTTCCGACTGTAGCTTCAATGTTGAATCCAAGCTCATAGAATCTCTTAACAAGTGGAAGTGCTTCTTCCTTATCCTCATCAGCAAGAGTAACCATTACAGTTCCATACTCTTTCATCTTGATTCCGGAAGCCTGAAGAGCTTTATAAAATGCTCTCTTAAGACTCTTGTCATAACCTATAGCCTCACCTGTTGACTTCATCTCAGGTGAAAGATATGGATCCATTCCATTAAGCTTTGCAAATGAGAACGCAGGTGCTTTTACATACCAGAACTTCTTGTACTCTTCGCCAGCTTCTATAGTAGCAAGCTTCTTAGCTCCACCTTCTTCAGCGATACCTGTGTATCCCTGTTCCTTCAGGCTCTGTCCAAGCATAACCTTTGTAGCTATATCAACAAGTGTGTATCCTGTTGACTTAGAAAGGAACGGAACGCTTCGTGAAGCTCTCGGATTAACCTCTATGATATATACGTTGTCATCCTTATCAACGATAAACTGTATGTTGAAAAGACCAACAATACCGATTCCGATACCAAGTTTTGTTGTATACTCTGTGATTGTCTCCTTAACCTTCTCTGAGATTGAGTAAGGAGGATAAACACTTGTACTGTCTCCAGAGTGAACACCGGTTCTCTCTACGAGCTCCATTATTCCAGGAAGGAATACTTCTGTTCCATCACAGATAGCGTCAACCTCAACTTCTTTACCAACGATATATTTATCTACAAGTACTGGTCTGTCTTCATCTACTTCAACGGCAGTCTTAAGATAATGTCTGAGCATCTCTTCATTAGAAACGATCTCCATAGCACGTCCACCAAGTACGAAACTTGGACGAACAAGAACAGGATAACCGATATTCTCAGCAGCCTTAACTCCGCTTTCAATATCTGTAACTGCAACTCCCTTTGGATGAGGGATATCAAGGCTCTGGATGACATTTTCAAATGCATCTCTGTCTTCTGCTCTGAAGATAGCCTCACAGCTTGTACCTATGATCTTAACCCCTCTTGCCTCAAGTGGTTCAGCAAGATTTACTGCAGTCTGGCCTCCAAGAGAAGTGATAACACCCTCTGGCTGCTCTAAGTCAATGATATTCATGATATCCTCAACTGTAAGTGGCTCGAAGTACAGCTTATCTGCTGTTGTATAATCAGTCGAAACTGTCTCAGGGTTATTGTTTATAACGATAGCCTCGTAACCCATCTCATGGATAGTTCTAACAGCATGAACTGTTGAGTAATCGAACTCAACACCCTGTCCGATTCTGATAGGTCCTGAACCAAGAACTATGATCTTCTTCTTATCTGATACTATGGACTCATTTTCATCTTCATATGTTGAGTAGAAATATGGTACATAGCTTTCAAACTCGCTTGCGCAAGTATCGATCATCTTATAAACCGGCTTTATATCAAAACTCTTTCTAAGCTTCCAAACTTCTTCCTCAGTCTGGTTAGTAAGCTCTGCAATGTATGAATCTGAGAAGCCCATCTTCTTCGCTTCGTACAGAGTATCTCTGTCGAGTTTCTCAACCTTTTCCAGCTTCTTCTCAAAATCAACTATGTTCTTGATCTTATCAAGGAAGAACATATCGATTCCTGTACGTGTGTAAATAACCTGAAGATCCACGCCCAGCCATATAAGCTGTGAAAGAGCATAGATTCTGTCATCTGTTCCGTCTTCGATATATTTAAGAAGCTTATCAATAGCTTCTTTCTTATTCTCAGGTTCTGGTTTATCTGAGAGATTCTTCACATCGAACTTAGCAAGATGGATGTGATTCTTTCCATCTTCCAGTGATCTGATAGCCTTAAGTAAGCTCTCCTCAGCTGTACGTCCAACAGACATAGTTTCACCTGTTGCTTTCATCTGAGTAGAGAGTACATTTGAAGCAAGAGTAAACTTGTCAAATGGGAATCTAGGCATCTTTGTTACTATATAATCAAGTGCAGGCTCGAAGCATGCAGGTGTATTAGCCAGCTTGATCTCATCAAGATTCATTCCTACAGCAATCTTTGCAGATACACGTGCGATAGGATAACCGCTGGCCTTCGAAGCAAGTGCTGATGATCTTGATACACGAGGATTAACCTCGATAACATAGTAATTAAATGACTGAGGATCCAGCGCAAACTGACAGTTACATCCACCCTTAACGCCGAGGGCTCTGATGATCCTGAGAGCGCTGTCTCGGAGCATATGATACTCCTTATTAGTAAGAGTCTGGCTTGGAGCAACTACTATAGAATCACCTGTATGAATACCTACCGGGTCAAGGTTCTCCATGTTGCAGACTACGAGGGCTGTGTCATTTGCATCCCTCATTACTTCGTATTCTATCTCTTTGTAACCCTTTATACTCTTCTCAACAAGTACCTGATGTACAGGTGAAAGGGCAAGGGCATTCTTCATCATTTCAGTCATCTGCTCTGGATCATCGGCGAATCCACCACCGGTTCCTCCCAGAGTAAATGCAGGTCTGAGGATGACCGGATAACCGATCTTCTCTGCTGCAGCAAGACCTTCTTCTATAGTATATGTAATCTCTGATGGCACAACCGGCTCACCGAGTTTTTCACAAAGCTCTTTGAACTCTTCTCTATCTTCTGCACACTTGATACTTGCAGCATCAGTTCCAAGAAGTTCTATCTCACACTCTTCTAGAACGCCCTTGTCATTAAGCTGCATGGCAAGGTTAAGTCCTGTCTGGCCACCGATTCCTGGAACTATAGCATCCGGTCTCTCATAACGGCATATACGAGCCAGATATTCAAGTGTAAGCGGCTCCATATAAACTTTATCTGCGATCATTGTATCAGTCATGATTGTTGCAGGGTTTGAATTAGCAAGGATTACTTCGTAACCTTCCTCCTTAAGAGCGAGGCACGCCTGTGTTCCGGCGTAGTCAAACTCTGCCGCCTGGCCTATAACAATAGGGCCGGATCCAATAACAAGTATTTTGTGTAAATCTTTTCTCTTTGGCATTATTCTTCCCTCCGGTCCTTACTGTTTATTACCAGACATGTTCTTTATGAACCTGTCGAACAAATATGTACTGTCCTGTGGTCCTGGAGCACTCTCCGGATGGTACTGCACCGAGAATACTTTATCCTTTTCAGAACAGAGTCCTTCCACAGTATTGTCCAGTAGATTTATATGTGATACTTCAAGTCCGGTTCCAGCTACAGTCTTGTCATCTACAGCATAACTGTGATTCTGACTTGTTATCTCAATCTTTCCAGTCTTCAGGTCTTTAACCGGATGGTTTCCTCCTCTATGACCGAACTTCAGTTTATATGTCTTTGCACCATAAGAAAGAGCTATGAGCTGATGTCCCAAACAGATACCGAACATAGGAACTTTTCCCTTGATGTTCTTAAGAGTTTCAATAACTTCCTTGACGTCCTCAGGATCTCCAGGGCCGTTGGATATGAAAACTCCATCCGGATTCATAGCCATAATCTCTTCATTAGATGTATTATATGGAACAACCGTCACATTGCATCCATGACGATTAAGTTCTCTTACGATATTCATTTTCATTCCGCAGTCTATAGCAACTACGTTAAACTTAGGATTAGTTGTTCTTGCATACCATCTCTTCTTGCAGCTGCATCTCTGTACAGCATCATGTCTGAGTTCAGTATTCTTTAATATGGAAATGCCTTCTTCCGTACTAGTTTCTATCCCTGTTATCAGAACTTTTCTGGATCCGATATCTCTGATGCTTCGTACAAGTTTTCTTGTATCAACACCATATATTCCCGGTACATCATTTTCTTCAAGAAGCTCTGAAAGAGTTCTTGTGAATCTGAAGTTTGAAGGGAATTCATTCACCTCTCTTACTATAAGAGCTCCCAGATTTAACATCTTGCTCTCAAAGTCTTCATCAGTTATTCCATAATTACCTATAAGAGGATAGGACATAACTATTGCCTGGTCCGTATATGACGGATCAGAAACGATCTCCTGATAACCGGCCATTGAAGTATTGAAAACAATCTCACATACTGCATCTCTATCGGCGCCAAAGCCATATCCGAGATATTCTGTTCCATCTTCAAACACCAGTTTCTTGTTAAATGTGTTCATAACATTTTCTCCATTTCCAACTTTTTCCATCAATGCACAGTTGGCCATCATACATATCTTTTAGTAACCATTTGCACTATATTACTTTATTTTTAATAGTCAAACAAGAGTTTTTTTTATTTTTTTAATAAAAAAAGTGGATTTTTAAGAATCGAAATACATATATGTAAAAATCAGGACAAGAGACTGGCTCCCGCCCTGATTTAAACACATAATCAATATTTTTATTTTACAACAACAGTAACCTTTGCATTCACACCATTCTCTGCATATACAGTGATAACTGCCTTACCTTTTTTCTTGGCGGTAACCTGTCCTTTTGAATTAACTGATACAACAGACTCATCTGAACTCACATATTTAAGATTAGAATTATTTATCTTAAGTTTTCTGTCTGCCTTAACGATATCAGCTTTGATAGCAGCTTTCTTACCTTTCTTAAGAACTATTTTGCTCTTTTCTACTTTTATCTTCTTAACATTGGTATACTTTCCGCCCTTTGTATATCCTCTGACAGTCTTTGACGCACTTATCATCTTTCCGTTCTTATCATAAGCTACTACGATAAATGCATAGTTCTTACCACTCTTTAGTTTCTTCACTTTAAATGTAGTTCTCTTAGTTGTTCCCAGCTTGTTATATGTAGTTTTCTTTCCAACTACACCTCCATATATCACATAACGCTTTGCTCCTGCTGCATTAGTCCAATCAAGAGTAACTTTATCTTTAGCAATGCTATCAATATATAATCTAAGCGTTTTATAGCTGGATCCTTTAATGTCTTTATCCGTAGTTGTCGATGTGATCAGCTTATTAACAGAAACTTCAGCATCTCCCTTTGATACCTTTGTGATATCCTTTAGGTCATCATCCTTACCTACATCCGGTTTGTCATCTGGTTTTCTATCATCTCCCGGTTTTGGACCATCTGGTTTTCCTGAATCACAATTTCCAGAAGCCTTCTCTGCACTAAGAGTTGCCGTTCCAAACACTGATGTATTCTGATAACCGTTACCTGACATATCATACCAGCTGAGAGTTCCATCTCTCTCTGACTTTCCATTTGCATCATTAATCTGAAGCTCAAGACCTATCTTATCTCCAGCCTTAACTTTTACATTAGTCCATTTGAATGCAGCCTCAACTGAGTATCCATCTTTGTTAATAACCGCTACGGATTCGATATAACCTTCAGTATATTGCTGACTGCCGAAACTCTGCTCATTATCAAAGTTTATTCTGAACTGCTTATCATCATCTTCATAAGAAGCAGTCTTTCCATTATTCTCGTCTATAAATACCTCTATGGAATCCTGATGCCATGCATCCTTTGGATTTTTATCAAGCATTGCATCCTTTACATCCATATATACATACAGATTGTTTTCATCCCAGAGAAGTTTCGCTTCTGCCTTTGTAGTAAGAGGAACTCCAAGATTTATTGTAAGCGGAACTGTTTCAACATCATTCCAGATTTCCTCCTTAACACCATCAATCTTTGCAGTACCATTCTTGATACATGCATATGGCTTAAGAGTTGCACTTGCGAAGTACTTAGAACCTACTGCCTGATCTGAATTCTTATCGTTATATGCAGCTTTAAGATCATCTCCTACCTTAGCAACCACATCAAATCTGACCTTGTCTAATGCTGAAAATGTACCCGGAACTGTTACGATCGCAGATCCTTTTACAAAATCACTGCCCTTTACTTCAACACTCTTTATGTCGTCATCCGAAGCAGCATAATATACTGTCACTATATCATCTGAAGCAAGTGCAACACCACTGACTTTTATGTTAAACTTGAGTGACTCTTTATTCCATACAGGTGTAAACTCAACTTTCAGTTTTTCTTCATTAAATGAATAAGTATTCCCGTTATCAAAGCTGCCATCATTTGTTTCAATGATATCAACTGTATTGATGTACATATCTAGTTTGCTGGCATCAACTATTCCCCAGAATGCCGGCTTAGCCTGATAACTTCCATCAAAGAGTAATGGACACTGTGGACGTCCATCTGCACCACCACCTGCGCCGTTAAATTCATTGAGCCATGAAACCTTATCAGTAGTTCCCCAGACTGTGAATCCATTTACATCAAAATCATCCATCGCATCTGCGTCAAGGTATGCTTCGTAAATGTCTTTATATCTATGTCCCATCTTTGTATATTCAGCTTCTTGTGCAGCCTTTGAGCCATCATATCCCTTTGAAGATTTAACATCCAGCTCTGTAACCTGAACCTTATCAACTATAGCACCATATCTTGCTGCACATTCAGTAATCTGCCTCTTCGAAGGCATATCTATCTCATGATGTCCCTGCATACCAAAACCCGTGATCCTGGTAGGAAGTTCATCATTTTCATGAGACTTAACTGACTTAAGAAGTTTCTCAATCGCTGAAACCTTATTCAACTGGCAGTCATTGTAATCATTGTAGTAAAGTTCAAGTGTCTCCGGTGCATATTTATTTGCAAATCTAAATGCATTGAGTATATAATCCGGAGCATCATCTTTTGAACCTGTACCATATATGGCAGCCCATTCAGAGTTCTCTCCCTTAGATCTATATGTACCAGTACTATCACTGCACGCCTCATTTACTACATCAAATCCATAGAACAGATCTTTATACTTAGAATCATCACCAAAGTAATGTACCAATACATTCTTGATATACCATTCCTGACGTTTTGTCATGACCTCAGGAGATACATATTCTCCATCTTTCTTATAACCGTCACGAAAGAACCAGGTAGGAGTCTGCGAATGCCATGTAAGAACATGACCTCTTACTTTGATATCAACTCCGTCTTCTTCATTCCACTTAAGGATCGTATCAAGCATGCTGTCCGGAACTGTGAAGTTAAGTGCTTTGGGAACCAATCCGAATTCTTCATCTTCTACTAATGACTCATTTACTCCATTTAGAAGAGATTCAGGTTTTAATTCATTTTCCAGAGTTACAGCATTAAAGTGCTTTTTAACGAGTGTGATGAGTTTCTCATCTTTCATGCTTCCATTACCGATACAAGTACCAACATAGGCATCTGTACCAATACCATCAGCTGAAGCAACCGTATCCTTCAGATTCGGAATGTCCAGTTGGACGTCTTTCTCCTCTTCAGGCGGTAATTCATCTACTATTGTAATAACTACGGAGGTAACACTATAATCTCCACTACTGTCTAAACACATCGCCGCAAAGTATCCAAATTCAAGTCCCTGTATATTCAGAATATTGTTACCATATGTAACACCTCCGATATCTGCTAAAGAATCATCTCCCGGAGTTGGTTGAACTTTTACTGAAAAATTAGATGTATCTGCATCTCTAAATTCAATCTTAGAAACTCTTCTTGGATTCATACCTTCAGGCAGCTTGTAATATGCCTGTGCGTACTGTTTCGTGAAATGCAGAACTGCACTTCCATCATTCTTCACTTCAACTTCAGCGCCATCACTGAGAGCGGCAAGTTCCAGTCTGTCAAATCCAAATGTATACTCGCCATTTTCGTATCCCTTTACAGGATCCGTTTCCGTATGTTCTTTTGGATCTGTTTCTGTGTGCGTGTCGGACGATTCTTCTGCCTGTGCATTAACTACTGTTCCAATACCTCCCATGAGGGAAGACATCACCATTGATGCTACTAGACCTGCAACAACGAACCTCTTGAACCTCTTCACCATTTAACCTGTAACCTCCTTCTTTTTTGTTAAATGTGTACACATTTTTGATTATCCATCCCCATAATTGAACATTCTATACAAATATAACGTATTTTTCATACAGAAACAACCCTACATTTAAAAGACGCGACACAGAGTTTTCTCACTCAGTGTCGCGCCATTATCATTCATTCAACTTTCTTATCAATCTTTTGAATCCATTTTACCCTTACAGGTTTTCTTTTTTTCCTTCATGTCAAAGTTAACATCTTCATCGATCATCTTGATCATAATATCTGCAAATCGAGGATCAAACTGGCTTCCGCTGCATTTTACGAATTCTCGTCTGACCTCTCCCTGCTGAATCTGATTACGATAACTTCTATCACTCGTCATAGCATCATACGCATCAGCAACAGCTATGATACGCGCTGCTTCTGGGATGTCATTTCCTACAAGGCCATCAGGATAACCGGTTCCATCATATCTCTCATGATGCCAACGGGCTCCCGTTGACAATTGAGGCATCTCTTTTATATTAGATAATATCTGAGACCCGATAACCGGATGTTTTTTAATCTGATCAAATTCATCCTCAGTAAGCTTACCCGGTTTATTTATTACATCATCTGGAACTCCAATCTTACCTACATCATGAAGTAGCCCCATCATATATATATCGGTCTGTTCATTTCCGGTGTAACCAAATCTCTTGGCAATCTCTCTGGCATATTCAGCAACCCTTCCGGAATGTCCCTTGGTATAGGAATCCTTTGCATCTATCGCATCAGCCAGGGATTTAACCACATGCAAGAACAAATGTTCGTTTTCCTTGGTCTTCTTTTCA
This sequence comes from Eubacterium sp., assembly GCA_017539165.1. Classification (GTDB taxonomy): domain Bacteria; phylum Bacillota; class Clostridia; order Lachnospirales; family Lachnospiraceae; genus Eubacterium_Q. The sequence goes on along the minus strand of JAFYHN010000095.1, from coordinate 5,515 downwards.
ACTTCTTCGGCCAAATTCCTCTGAAGTTTTACCATATCGATGATATGCTTTACACGCATGATGAGAACTTCCGGAACAAATGGTTTCCTGATAAAATCTATAGCTCCGATTGCAAGTCCCTTCTTTTCAGATTCTTCATCATCATTTGCTGTAAGGAATATAACCGGAATCTCTGCGACTTCTTCTTCCATAGCTCTTAGCTCAAGCATGGTCTCGAATCCATCCATTTCCGGCATCTTAACATCCAGAAGAATAAGATTCGGTCGGTTGTTTTTCAGGAAATCTATAAGTGCTCTACCTGATTTCAGTGCCGTTACTTTCATGTTGTTTTTGCTTAATACATGACCGGCCATCTTCAGATTTGTTACATCATCATCTACAACCGCTATCCACGGCTGATCCTCATCTCCCCGAACCAGATTATCACCCTGCATGAATTCACTTTCATACGTAACTGATAATACTTTTCCATTTTCTTCATCCCAGGAACGCATTATTCCACCAACCACCTGCTCGATAGCCGATTCTTTTATATCAGTAAGGAAGACAAATATCTGATCCTTCCTATATTGCAGAACAAGATCGCTTTTTCTCAGATGAGTCTTTATATGCGCACAGAAAATATCACAGATCTCATTAAAATCATCTTCATCCTGATCCTCCATAGTATGAAGAGTGAAGAGAATCTTGCAGGCATTCTTATGATATCTGATTATGTATCTCATAACGAATCTGTATACATTGATAAATGCATTCTTATCCAGCTGAAGTGCAGTATCAGGGATATTTCTTTCAGCCAGGATCATGCTGATCGTCTTGAGATTCATCATTTGAGATTCTTCAAAATCATCTTCTTCATCAAAGCTATAGATTGAATACCCATGCTTACCATGCATCTTTACTTTATATAAAGCCTTATCAGCAGCATTGAAGATATCCTCATACGAAGTTCCCACGCCAGATACATACATAGCTCCTATGGACGCTCCGAGCGGAATCTGCATATCTCTTCCCAAAAGTCTTTTAGCCTTTTCAACAAGACCCATATTAAGATTCACAGTAATTCTTTTGATATCATTTTCAGAACCGATATCAGATGAAAATGCAACAAATTCATCTCCACCAATTCGACCTATTATACTGTCTGGTGAAAGCGTTGCTTTTATAGTCTTGGCAAATGAAAGAAGCAGCTTGTCTCCATTATCATGACCATAGAGATCATTAACGAGCTTAAAGCAGTCCAGATCTATAATAAGAAAATAACCCGGAGTTTTGCGGCATACCTGCTCAAGTCTTTCATTTACAGCAGATTTATTCAGCAGTCCGGTAAGCTGATCACGAGTAGCTTCTTCCTGAAAATGCAGAAGTCTCTCCTGCTTTCCGATTATATTATCGATTCTTCTCACAAGAACTTCCGGATCAAAAGGTTTCCTGATAAAGTCTGATACGCCTTCTTCAAATCCTCGACTCTCGGTATTCTTGTCTTCATCAGCCGTAAGAAATATAACAGGAATCTCTTCTATATCCAGCTCTCTCTCTAGTTCTCGAAGTTTACTTAGTGTTTCAAATCCATCCATATCAGGCATATTGATATCCATTAAAATGATATCAGGAATATTCCCGCCTATATAATCAAGAAGTGCCTGCCCGGATGTAAGTGCAGTCACCTTTTTATCATATTTACTAAGAATATGTCCGGCCATCTTCAGATTAGTCGAATCATCATCTACAACCACTACCCAATCAGCCATATTCCTTCCCCTTTTTCGCAATATAATGTCATTATAACAACCCGTAATAGTCATGTCTATTTGATTTTTGCAATAATTTACGACCTTGACGTATCATCAAATGCTATATAAAATAAACTATATTTTTACCATTCTTTTTGAACAATTTGGAGAGTATTTTATGTACGAAATGAACAAGGATATCGCTGTCATATTTGACTTCAACGGGACATGTATATTTGATGGAATATATCACGATAAAGCCTGGCAGCTTTACATAGAAGAATTAGCTCTTAAACCTGTAAGCGATAAAGATACAGAACAGTACATCAAAGGTAAAACAGCTAAAGAAATATTAGAGCATTTCCTTGGTTATGAACTGACAGACAACATGATTGTTCAATTCTCAGAAGAAAAAGAAAGAATCTATAGAAATATGCTTGTAAAAGCAGATGTTCAGCTTGCGCCCGGATTAGAAAGCTTCTTAAACTATCTTATGCTCGCAAGAGTAAAGCGTACTATAGCAACAACTGCTAATCTGGAAAATATGAACTTATACTTCGAACGCTACAACCTCGACAGATGGTTCAAATGGGAAGACATCGTGATAGGGGCTGGAAATATCCCCCTCAAACCTCATCCAGATCTATACCTTGCAGCCATGGACAAACTGGAAATGCCAGCAAACAACATACTTGTATTCGAAGACAGTACCAGTGGTGTAAGAGCTGCTGCATCAGCTGGTATAAAACATATCATCTCAGTTACAGGAGACAGCAAAAATACTGAGCTTACATCTTACCCTGAGGTAATAGCAAGTGTAAACGATTTCACAGAATTAAATGACATTTCTAATATAATTAATGTCTGCTGATTAAGACATTAATTGTCATAATCAGCAGACATTGATACCTAACTCTTCTTTTCTCTATTCTTTTTTATGACAGGCATCAACACATAGATGACTGCCAGAACAATGGTTCCTACAACCCATATCTGATACAGTGGATAGGCTCCCGCCATATAAAGGTTCCTGCCCTCTGAATTCCTTGCCTCCGCATAACGGTAAGTTACTCCGCCTATCAGGAGCAACGCACTAAGAAGAATACCAGTCTGCACAACCAATGCCTTTATAATGATCTCTTTATCTTTCGCTTCCTGCTTCTTGTCAAACGATTTAAAAAATAACAGTACAAAACTGATTGCCGCCAGCGCGAACATCAGCCATCCAGTTTTCTGATACAGAGCAATCACTTTCAATACCAGGTTTAAAGCAGTAGTTCCATGTCCTACTATCGGATCTTCTTTTTCTCCTTTCCCATTTATATCCATATCAGGATAGATCAAAATATCTCCAGTGACTATTTCCATTTCCCTTAATAACTCTGGAGAACCTGAACTTTTACGCTGATGAGCATTCATCTTCTTGCCCGTGATCACCCATTTAAGGCTCTCACCGTATTTTTCAAAAAACAAAGGAAGGTTAGCGCCCTTTTTTCCAAGCAGATAAGATACTGAATATAGTCCTCCTTCTGCCTCAAGTCTGCCATCGGCAATAGCTTCTTTGATTTCTGCATTCATTTTTTTGCAGATTTCCTCTTTTGCTTTTGCATCCCCTTCATAATATCCTGCCTTTTTTAAAACATCTCGAAAAGCATAGGATATATATCCGCCCGGAATCTGTCCATTATCCTTTGTCCAACCACTTTTATACATGTCATCAATGTATGGTTTTAAAGTCGTCATCGTAGGACTAGTCTCCATAATGCGGTAAAAAGTATTTTTGTCTACATTGACATACTCATAACTTTCATCCGATTTGACTGAATAAATGGTACTCATAAGAGAGGCAAATTCCGAATTATTCATCTCACTGTCGGTATAAACACCATAGTATTTATAATTCAAGCTCTTTATCACTGTATTCCCTGCCATCATGAGCAGAAACGGCACACATAAACAAACTGCTTTGAACAAAAATTCTTTCCTAGAATCCATCTTCTTTCGCAGACGATAAAACGCAATAGAACCTGCGATAATCGTTGCAACGATACAAAAAGGTAAAATCCACACGGAATCCTCTCTCATATTCCAAAAAAAGAAAAGATTAAATCCGGTATAGACCGACCATGCAGCAATCTTCTTATAGTGCCCTGACTCTGCATGTGCATAAATAAAAAGTGCTATAAAACCAGTGATCACATAAAGAACTGCTGCAGGTACCACAGCCATACGGTATACTCTCTGCACATAACTGAAATTAAACATCGCAGGTGTGAAAAGCAGAAATACATAAATAGCACCTCTTCCCAAATATGACTTGATACATTTGGAAATAACACAAACAAACAGTATAACTGCCAAGACATACATACATTGGACAGTCATCCTATAAGAGAGATGAAGCTTCTTGACACATGCTAAAAAAATACCGAACATAGGGCGTTTCAGCAGGGTAAACTTACTAAACTCACCTAACCATTCTCCCCTCGCAATACTGTGAGCCTGACGAATAAAGAGCATATCATCATAATCACTATTTGAAATGCCATAAGGTCTCAGACCGCATCCCATCCATATCTTAATTACAGTCAGTATACCCATTATTCCATAAAACAATTTCTTTTTAGTAGACACCACAATTCCTCCATACTGTCAGTCCGCTGTCATCCTGCTCAGGTTTATTCAGCTACTATTTCGTGTCCCAGAACACCTTATCGGTTAATTAATATAAGAAAACATAAAAAACCATGGTAATTATACAAGTGCAAAAATAAATTGTCAACGACTTGGGTCACCGGAACATAGAATTACAAATACTTTATAAAGCTAATATAAAAAGAGTGTCGCTTGAGACACTCTCCGATCGAGGCGCTTGTTGCTGCTGGCAACTATCTTCCTATCGCACCGAGACGCATCCTTAGCGGAGCGTTTTTTATGTAATAGGGAACGTATTTTCCTATTACATAATAAAGAGCTATCGGAAATGAGGAGACCCTCAAAATCCGATAGCATTATATAATTCATAATAATATAACTATTTAACTGTTACCTTCTTTATAACTCCAGCATTCTTCATATTCTTAACAAATGCATCTTTTGAATGCTCTCCTAAAAGAATAATCTTGCCCTTTCTTATAGAAGCAGTATATTTCTTTCCATTACCTATAAATACAAACTTCTTACTTCTTACAATCTTAACATTCTTAATAGTAGCTTTACCAACAGTCATAGTATACTTGAAAGATGCTGTCTTTCCAGAAAGAGCAGCTATTTTGAATATATTAAGAAAATTAGCTTTTAAAGTAATCTTTGTCTGATCAGTATTCTTACACTTCTCTGCAACAAAATCTTTAAGCTTTACTCCTGAAATCCAGATAGTCCCCTTCTTATTAAGCGCCTTATATCTCTTTCCATTTACACGGATATAGAAAGATCTACCATTCCTGATAGAAGCACCAAGAGCTTTGCTCAGTGCCTTGGCTGCTGTTATTCTTTCCTTCTTATCAATTGAAAAAGTAACATTAACTGACTTATTTTGAAGTGTGATTGTTGTGTTCTTTTTGCTTGCGGCACCAACACTACCAGCAGGACCAATTAATCCCAAAACAAGTATTAAACTGAGAATAAAACTAAAAATTCTTTTTTTCATATTTATAACCCGTCTTTCCGCGAAAGACACCGATGGGGTCATGAAACCCTCTTTTCTTTCGCTATCTAATCTATTTTCCTTCTGTTATTATCTTCTTATAAGACTGACACACTACAGAACACGTGGAGGTGAG
>JAFYHN010000094.1 GCA_017539165.1 Eubacterium sp. | reverse complement strand
GACCAGAGATTTGCTTACAGCTTCCTTCAGATTCCACCTCACGATGGACACCCTTGCTGTTCGGCTATACACTTCCCACTATCTGGGCGTGTTCGGGACTTACACCCATTAGAGCGCGCCCATGGCGCGCAAACTAAAAAAGTGGTCCAAGGTTATCTAACCCTGAACCACTTACATTATTTACTCATTTACATATGAAATAAGTGCAACCTGTCTAGCTCTCTTGATAGCTACTGTAAGCTCTCTCTGATGCTTAGCACAGTTACCTGTTATACGACGAGGAAGGATCTTTCCTCTTTCAGATACATACTTCTTAAGAAGATTAACATCCTTGTAGTCGATAACCTGATTCTTATCAGCACAGAATGCGCAGACCTTTCTTCTTCTATGCATAGGTCTTCTTCTCATAGGTGCTGCACCTGCTTCTTTATTAAACGGCATTGCTTTATCCTCCTTGAATTCTCACAAGAATCCAAACTCACGACATAAAACAGTGTAAAAATCTTACTTAAAAGGCAGATCGTTTTCTATTCCCTCAGGAATATTCATGAAGCCTTCAGCGCTTGCATCTTCAGGTGCTGGTGCTGACTGTGGTTCATAACCACCCTGTGACTGTCCGCCTGCTCCCTTGCTCTCAGCAAACTCCTGTTCCTCAACTACTACCTCTGTTGTATATACGCGCTGTCCGTCCTTGTTCGTATAAGAACCTGTCTGTATACGACCTGTAAGGGCGATCTTTGTACCCTGTTTCAGATACTTCTCTGCGAATTCTCCCTGTCTGCCAAATGCAACACATGAAATGAAATCTGCATTCTGCTGATTATCTCCTGCATTTCTTCTGGCGAATCTTCTATCTACAGCTACTGTATATCTGGCAATAGCCATCTGCTCACCTGTTTGTGAATTTGAATATCTGATATCTGGGTCTCTGGTAAGGCGACCCATTAATATAACCTTATTCATCAGGACTCCTCCTATGACTTATAAACTAAGCGTCCTGTCTTACAATAAGAAATCTGATGACATTCTCGTAAATACGAAGATGAGACTCGATATATGATGGAGCACTATCTGGACCTTCGAAATGTAAGAAGTAATAGTATCCCTCTACCATATCCTGAATCTCGTATGCAAGTCTCTGCTTACCCTTCTCATCGATATCAGTGATAGTACTGCCTGATCTCTCAACACGATGCTTTAATCTGTCAAGAGTTGCAGTTCTTGCATCATCATCAATCTTAGAGCTAAGAACTAACGCGATCTCATACTTATTCATTCTTTGCACCTCCTTATGGACTTATTGGCTTCTGAACACATGTCAGAAGCAAGGATTTAAATAGCATCACAGAGGTACAAAATAACATATATCAAAACAAATTGCAAGAGATTTATTTTTTTATAATTATATGTCCTAGAAAGAATTAACTACCCGTTACGATATAAGGTGAGATAGCTCCCGCAAGACTTGCTGCAGGCATTGACTGTACCCATACATGTCCCGGACCTGTTACAACAGTGTTGAAAAGACCCTCTCCACCAAATGCAATGTTCTTAAGTCCCTTTACAGTCTGAATATCCATCTGGCAAGTTTCTGTCATAGCCGCAAGATGCCCTGTATCAAGAACAAGCTGCTGACCCGGCTGAAGATCATACTCAACTACATGGCCATCAAACTCTGCAAAAACGATACCCTGTCCGGATACTTTCTGCATGATGAATCCTTCTCCACCGAAAAAGCCTGCTCCGAGTTTCTTCTTGAAATGTATTGAAAGATCTATATTTCCAACAGATGCAAGAAATGCAGTTTTCTGTAAGATCATAGTATTTCCCGGTGTGATTTCGAAAGCTCTAATAGAACCTGGGAAGCTTGAAGCGCATGCTATCATTCCAGCTCCACCCTCAGCTGTGTAGATATTCTGAAACATAGTCTCGCCGGATACAGCACGACTGAACATTTTTCCCAGTCCGCCTCCAACAGTTTCCATCTTCATGTTAGGTGACATCCAGGACATTGCGCCCCCTTCGGTTACCACCTTTTCCCCTGCATCCAGATTGATTATTACTACCGGAAGATTTCCTCCATCAATAGAATAATTCATTACTTGTTACCTCCTTAAAAATGTTTATGTAAAATTTATAGTGTCCATATTTAATAAGGAAAGTTTGCTTTTCCTTTGATAGGTTTTCCACTGTTACTAAGCGGAATATTCTTTTCTACTATTGTATGTCCATAAAAATCAGTTACTCTGAAAGTGAACGGACCAGTTCCTCCCATTCCATTAGGGGCCTTAAAGTAGTTGTAGTCCATTCTTTCCAGCTTTACATACTTATTAGTAGATTTATCTAGATATTCAACAGTCTTAATAGGATATCTTCCATTTCTTACCTGAATCTCTGCCCACCACTGAGAACTTGTCGGTTTCCAAAGGAACGATACCGGTTCATCTGTTGGAAGTGGAATGATCTTCCACTTTATCTTCATTCTTCCTGTAATCTCTGGCTCAATCTTTTTAAATGCCGCTCTGGTCAGATCAATATCACCTTTCTTACCTTCAGGAAGCTGATCTGTGATAAGAACCTTCACAACATCACCGTCTTTATCAGTTACTTCTATATATGCGCCCGCAAGACCATTCAGATAATCTTCTTTATTCATCGTCGCCGTAAGATATGTCGATGAAAAGTCATCGAGGTTTGCATTTCCACCACCTTTAAGATCATAGAAAGTAGCTTCACCTGAATGTACATTCTTAATAGAATATTCTCCGGCATTATATTTTTGAGTTTCTGCAGAAGGCCCTTTGCTCGTAGTAGAAGTTGGCTTAGTTTTCTTCTTTTTAACTACAACTTTGATTCTTCCACTGGCCACGAGTTTTCCACTCTTATTATATCCTCTTACAGTGAGCTTAACCGTTCCAGCCTTGACACCTTTTATAGTAATCTTATTACCCTTAACAGTAGCTTTGACATAGCCCTTCTGAGAAGCAGTAACTTTAATCTTCTTGTAAGAACCCTTTACATTAACTTTTACTGTCTTTCCGGAAACAACCGAAACACTGGTTTTGGAAAGTTTTATCTTCTTAGACTTGGCCGCATAAGATTCAAAACTTCCAAATGCTAAGTTGATCAGAAAACATATGCATAAGATGATTGATATTTTCTTAATTATATTCTTCATGACTCGAACACTTCCTCTCCTAATAATAATGTAGAAGCAGTATCTAATTAGCATCATCCCTGTCAGTACACAATAAAAGAGCACTATCCCCATTCTAACATCAAATGGGGGACAGTGCCACTAAAACATATGTATTCAATTATCTTCTTCCAGGTTATATTTCTTAATTATGTCCGAAATGATTTTTTCACTTTCTTCATCAATTTCGGGGCTCACACAAGCGCCAAAAGTATTTTCCGTATCATCCATTATAAGGTATTCTTTTTCCATATTCTCAGAACCTCCTCATTTCAAATAATTTTTGATTCTTACCTAGTTTGTCATTCAATCTATACAAGTCATTAGTAGCATATATCTTTGCTATTGTAATATCATTCCATCTTTCTTTTTCTCGTTCAAGTATATCCTCGTAAATCTGTTCTATATTTTTATTGGCATTACACAATGCATATACTATACCTGTATGACATAATATTAACGATAGCCTCACCTTTTCATCATTAGCATAGGAAATAATATCTCGTGCAGATGGTCTTCCATTCGAAGAATGATTATGAAGTACAATAATACTATCTTCACATTCCTGAATTTTTTTATATTCATCAGCAGTAAAGCTTGTATGATCACAACATCCTTCCCTGTTCAAATTATCTACTATCAGTTTTCCCGTTCTAGAACTTATAGCTATCATGTGTTCTGAATTTTTACCATCAACATATTCGAGCAGTCTTCCAGCTTCTATATATAATCTTTCCTGCACCTCATGACTAAGTGGTAAACTTGAAAATATATCATGATACTTTTTAGAATTAATATAGTTACGTTCCACAGAGTAAATACCAACACTATCTTTCTGAGATATTAATTGTTCGCTAACGTTGTAGTTTACTCCATACGGTTTTTCTACATCTGAAACATAATACTCCCCATGATAATCTTCCAGTAACTTATCGACCAAGTCATTATATATTGTCTTTAGTTCATTTTTTCTTTCAAACCGCTTAAATACCTGTTCTCTATCAGATTGTTTAACATACTTACTCTTCGTCTTGCCATTTTCACTCCATTGAAGATATGGTTGTTTCTTTCCTTTTATTACTTTAAACACTAGAGTTTCTTTAGGCATTGACTCTAGTTCTTTCATAACATCCTTTAGTTCCATGATCCTTCACCTTCCTTATAAAGCATATGATAACCCATAGAATTTCAAATGTCAATCATTGGTTATCTATTGGTTATTATTTTGTATATCCAACTATGTTGCTATATGATAAAATATCTACAATGTTATAGTTGTAGATTCACACCGAAAGGAGAATGCTATGAATATCCTTAAACCCTTTCATTATGGAAATAAATTTTTTCGATTTATCAATCTGCTACTAATTCTGTTTATTCTTGCCATGACATTTGGCAGTTTTCAATCAGAGGCTGCAGGAAAGATCAATGTTACTTTAAACAAAACATCCTACTCTTATACTGGAAAGGCGATAAAGCCAAAAGTCACGGTAAAATACAATGGTAAGAAGCTCTCTTCAAAATCATACACATTAAAGTATTCCGCCGGAAGAACTAAGGTTGGCAAATATTCTGTTAAGATTACTTTAAAGGGAAGTTATAAAGGAACTAAGACAGTTTATTTCTACATCCATCCTAAGAAGCCTACAATAACCAGTGTGAGTCCTGGTACTAACAGTATTTCACTTGCTTGGAAAAAGATAGCAAATGAAGTATCCGGATACCAGATATGCTACTCAGATTCGAGTACATTTGAAGGATCAAAAGCTTATTATACAAAAGATGAATCTACTACTATTTACAAGCTGAAAGAATCCACTAAATATTTTATTAAGATCCGATCTTATAAAACTGTAAAGGGAGTTAAATACTATTCGAGCTGGTCTGCTGTTAAGAAAGTTAGTACTAAAACCGCCGATACCGTAAAGACTTATCATTTTAGAAATGAGAATCTTCTCAATCAGCACTTTGAGAAGCACGGGCGTGAAATGGGATTCAGCACAGCACAGGAATACGAAGCAGCCGCATCAGCTGTAATTACGAATCCAAATTCCCTTCACAAGACCGAAAAAGAAGACGGAGATGACTGCTACTATCTCGAAAAAACAAACGATTTCGTAGTAGTATCAACTGATGGATATATCAGAACATATTTTAGACCTGACAGAGGAAAAGAATACTTTGATAAGCAATAGCTTTTACAATCAGCTTTTCACTAATATAGTGCGACAGTATATATGTAAGACCATAAGGGTCGCGGTGCTTAGCGATTCACAAGTCGAAGACGAAGTGAGAGCTTAGCAAGCGAAGCCATGCTGAGCGGCCGTTCGGGAGATCCCGCCATGAGCGCAAGCGATGTCTTACATATATACTGTCGCACAAAAATTTTTAAATTTTGGTCGTCCATTTCGTACAATCCCAGACTTCTGTAGCTATATCTTCATAGAATTCCGGTTCGTGACATACCATCAGAATACTTCCCTTGTATTCTTTAAGTGCTCTTGCCAGTTCTTCTTTTGCATCGACATCAAGATGGTTTGTTGGCTCGTCGAGCACAAGAAGATTTGACTCTCTGTTTATGAGTTTACAGAGTCTTACTTTTGCCTGTTCACCTCCGGAGAGCACTTTGCATTTACTTTCGATATGCTTCGTTGTAAGTCCGCACTTAGCAAGTGCCGAACGCACTTCGTACTGAGTAAATCCCGGAAATTCATTCCAGATTTCCTGAAGACAAGTAGTCTCGATATCTGAAGGCATTTCCTGCTCGAAATATCCCACCTCAAGATTCTCACCTAATTCCACTGTACCCTGAAGTGCCGGTATAATTCCCAGAATACTTTTTAGGAGTGTTGATTTACCGATTCCATTTGCTCCAGTAAGGACTATTCGCGAGCCTCGCTCCATTGATATCGAAAGTGAAGATGATAGCGGTTCATCATATCCTATTATAAGGTCCTTTGTCTCAAAGAGTATCTTGCTCGGAGTTTTAGCTACTTTGAAATGGAACTCCGGCTTTGGTTTGTCATATATCTTCTCAATGATTTCCATGTTATCCAGTTTCTTCTGACGTGACATGGCCATATTTCTTGTAGCAACCCTTGCCTTGTTACGTGCTACAAAGTCTTTCAGCTCTGCGATTTCCTGTTGCTGACGATTGTATGCAGCCTCTCGCTGAGCCTTCTTCATCTCATAGACTTCCTGGAACTTGTCGTAATCACCAACATATCTATCCAGACTGTGATACTGACCATCCATGTGATAGATGATATTTATTACACTGTTTAAGAACGGTATGTCATGAGATATGAGTATGAATGCATTTTCATAATCCTGAAGGTATCTCTTAAGCCAGGCAATATGTTCCGCATCAAGATAGTTCGTTGGCTCATCCAAAAGAAGGATGTCCGGCTTCTCAAGCAGAAGCTTTCCGAGAAGGATTTTGGTTCTCTGCCCGCCAGATAATTCTGTTACATCCCTATCCAGTCCGAGGTCTAGAAGCCCAAGAGCTCTTGCCACTTCTTCCACCTTTGCATCTATCATATAGAAATCATGGTTTGTGAGCAGATCCTGAATAGTACCTGTTTCTTCCATATAAGATGTCATTTCCTCTTCAGTTGCATCGCCCATTTTCTCATAGAGCTCATTCATACGAGCTTCCATCTCATATAATGGATCAAATGCACTTGCAAGGACATCTTTTATAGTCATCCCTTCTTTTAGAACAGCATGCTGATCCAGATATCCGACTTTGACATTCTTTGCCCATTCAATCTTTCCTTCATCCGGCTGGAGCGTCCCAGTTATTATGTTCATGAAAGTCGACTTTCCTTCACCATTCGCTCCGATCAGACCTATATGCTCTCCCGCCAGAAGTCTGAATGATACATCTTCAAATATTGCCCTGTCTCCAAAACCATGAGTCAGGTGTTCTACATTTAATATACTCAAATCTTTTTCCTCTTCATTTCTTTTTATACTTGAGTAGTATATGTCATTTGCCTCTATCCTTCAACATGAAAAAATATGACAGTTGAAATCAGTGATTTCAACTGTCATATCAGACTGTAGACAAAGCCGGTTGCGAAACGTAGTTTTCGCAACCGATTTTTCTTTTTAGGCTTATGCTAAAGCAAAACCGAATGAAAAAGGATTAATTGGTCCTCCTATTATCCCCTTTCTTTGTAACATTTTTGCAAG
>JAFYHN010000093.1 GCA_017539165.1 Eubacterium sp. | reverse complement strand
TGAATGCCGCCGTTGGAAAATGTCTTACAAAGTTTCTTGGTTTCAATAATGTTTTTCATGTCTTGCGACCTCCTTATAGCATAGAGGATATTCTTTCAACCCTTAAATGCCTTTAAGGAACTCTTAAATAGTTCTTAAATCGTTATCTTTCTGAGAAATCCTTATTTTATAAGGACTTTATACGTTTTCCTGCTTGTTTTGACCGGGTTTTCCCTTATTCTTTCCCTTACAATCATTTTGTAAGGGAAAGATTGTCGCATAAATCTGTATTTATAGATGTTTCTATAAGGGAAAAACATCATCCTGCTAGCCAATCAAGCAGTTTGGCAGAAGATTTCTTGGATTCGCAGCTACCATGAGCGTATGTGTTTATCGTAGTACTTAACCTGTTATGTCCAAGCATTTCCTGAACATCCTTAGGAGATACTCCATTCTTAAGAAGATTAGTAGTAAAGGTGTGACGTAATACATGAAAGTGAAAGCCCTCAAACATAGGCACATTCTTTGCAACATACTTGCAAGCCTGTTCGATAGACTTCGGTGTCAACAACCTTCCGTCTCTACACCTACACACTAAATCCAAGGGCTTGTATTCCCCTGAGATCTCTTGCGTTCCGTCAAATGAATAGCACTCGAAATAAATGCGATTCTTCTCACGAACCTCTTTATAATAGTTCCTCTGGTACAATTCACCATAGGCCTTTTGAATAAGTGCCTGTTGCTTCTTTGCTTCCCAAAGAATCTTCTTCAGGTTTTCTCCGAAGTATACAGTTCTCACTTTAGCTCTCTTAGTGGTTCCTATCTCAGTCTTGTGTCTGATAGTATTACGGGAAACACTTCTTCGAACAATAAGATACTGTTCTTCAAAATTTATATCCTGCCAAGTTAAGCCTGAGACTTCTCCAAGCCTTAATCCCGTGTAATACGAAATCTGTACCGGAAGAACTGCATCAGGGTGATGCTCACTAAGATAAGCGACAAGCATCTTGAACATCTCCGGTGTAATCGGAGTTGTGCTTTCGTCTATGTCCGTTTCGGATACAAACAAATCTGAATTATCCTTCTTAGTATGAATAACTACATACTCCATAGGATTGTAAGCGATATACTTCTTAGGAAATACCGCAAATCTGAATACATGTTTCAGAATAGCCGAGAATATCCAAAGATAACTTCTTCCATATCCGTTACCGGCATCAAAATCACCTTCTTTGCCGCCAAAAGCGACAAGATCAAGGAAAGACTGCAGATGTTCTGCAGTAATTGTCTTGAGCTTTCTTTTGCTAATGGGATGGAGTTTTAATCGCTTAATACAGAATAGATACGTCTTAGCTGTACCATTACTCAGTGATCCTGTCTTAAGTTCTTCTTCTGCCCAAATGTCAAGGAGCGCCGCGAGATCAAGATTCTTCGCATCAGCTATGAATCTTTTTGCCTCATAATCTTCCATAGCCTGACGAAGAAGCTTCTCAGTCTCGCTCTTACTTTCGGTTCCGACATATTCTTTCTGGATAAGCCTGCCGGAGGCATCCTCTACGTAGAAGCGGTAATACCACTTCTTACCTAGTTTTCTTACAGATCCTTTTGCCATTTTAATTAATTCCTTTCTTTAATCCGGCAATCGGAACTGTTGAAATGCTAATTTGATACTATACGATAAATCCGATTGCTTTACTATTCTTCCTGCTGGAACATCAGTCTCTTCAGCTGCATGTATGCTTCATTTGAATCCTTCGAGTAATTTCTGAGTATTACCTCTAAGTCGTTGAAGGCGTTTATCGTGTGGGTTATCTCTCTGAGGAACATTACTTCGTTATATTCTTCAACGGAACCGAAGCCCGTTGCCTTTGCAATGTTCTTTCCTCTCTGATTACCCTTGTACTTCTCACATCCTGAGCGGAACGAATCTAAGAACGATTCGTATTCGCTTAACATAAAGATTAGAAGATCTTTAGAAAAGTTATATTCTTCATCTTTGAGATCTTCCTGTTCGATACAGGTAAGTCTTCCGAAAATGTCCTTTATCTTAAGATCCTTCTCGTCCGTAATGTCTGATGTGTATTCTTCCGTTTCTCCCTTCAACCACTCGACTGAAACATGAAGCGTTTCTGCCAGACCTTCAAGAACGAGTTTCTTGGTATTGTCTATGGCTCCCGCTTCATATCTCTGGATCGTGGATTTGTTTACATCCATCTTGTCAGCTACATACTGCTGATTAAGACCTAATTCCAATCTCCTTTGTTTGGCTCTACTACCGATTAGCTTTCTAAGCTCTTTATTACTCATACGAAATGCCTCCTCAAAGGTTCATGTGTTTACTCTATCACAAGGGAAAACAAAATGCAATATGCAACTTTTAGAAATATTACAAAATTGCATAATGCTTGACATATTTAAGTTGAGGCTTTATATTATGCAATATCAAAAGTTGCATAATGCAACAGAAAGGAGAGTGCTCAGATGCAGAACATAAGGATAGCGTATTCGATCGACGAGGCAGCGGAGTTTACGGGGATAGGTAGAAACACTCTCCGTAAGCTAATCGAATGGAAAAAGCTGCCGGTCCTTAAGGTCGGGAGAAAGCTTCTCATACGTGGCGACACGTTGGAAGCTTTCCTTCGTCTGAACGAAGGACGAGACCTTAGGGACCAGAACGTGGTACGAGGAATAGACCTCTATTCCGAGTAATCCCCCGAAGGGGCGCCTTGAGTTTTGATACGCAGTGTCAAAACTCATAAGGCGTTACTTCTGTCAGAAGTAACAAGGCAGCTTCAAGAGTCAAGCTAAATATCACTTAAAGAAAGGAGGTAGATCCGATGGCAAAAACCATATCATTCGTAAAAGGTAAAGGCAGTATAAACCATAACAACAGAGAATTCATAGCCAAGAACGTAGATTCATCCAGAACATCTATGAATGTGATCTATGTTCAGATCCCAATCGAGAAAGCCTACGAAGAAATATTCGGAAAGGCGGTGGCTGATTATAACGCTAAGCAAAAAAGGAACGACAGGAAGATAGGAAACTATCTTTCAAAAGTAAAGCAGTCTAAGAATAACGAGAAAGTCTTTTATGAGAACGTAGTTCAGATCGGTAAAAGAGACGATACGGGTATTCTCGATGAGAACGGCAACATCACGGAAGCGGCAAGGCTAGCTAAAGAAGTATTGGACGAATATGCAAGAACGTTTCAGGAGAGGAATCCAAACCTGATACTGTTCAATGCAGTACTCCATATGGATGAGGCTACCCCTCACCTGCACCTGGACTATATACCCGTAGCACACGGATATAAGACAGGACTTTCCACAAGGAACAGCTTATCTAAGGGATTACAGGAGATGGGAATCGCTCCTGCAATAGGCAAGAACGACACCGAAACGATGCACTGGCAAAAACGGGAAAGAGATCATATAGCGGAATTATGTAAAGCCAGAGGGATAGAAACGGAAGTTCTCGGAATAGTCCGGGACAATTACACCATACCTGAATACAAAGCAGCAATGCGTGAAAAAGAAGAAGCGGAAGCCGAACTCAAGATACTGAACTCCGAGAAGGAAGAAGCGATTTCACAGATAAATTCAACCGATTCGCAGATCGTAAGCAATTACGTGGTAATTGACGAGCAGGAAGAAACCTTAAAGCTGATAAAGAAGCAAATCGAAGATGCGGAGCTGAGGATCAGATCAAAGCAGGAAGAGATCGACAGCATCGCCGAATCGATGAAACCGTCAGATGCGGAACTGCAGGAGATCGAATCAAAGGTAACACCTGTCCCCGCCATGTTCGGAAAAGAACCGATGGTAAAGATGCCACGCAGATTATACGACAGACTTATTGCCAGATATCGACTTGCGGACACGCTCGAAAGGCTTTATCACCAATATGAGTTTGATGCAAGGTCGTTAAAGGCAAAGATCACCGATCTTAAAGGCGAGATAGCTTATCTAAAGAAAAAGGTTCAGCAGTTCACAGACTTCATAGAAGTCAAAGGTCTTGTTGAAGCCTTCAAAGAGTTCCTGAATCCGAAAAAGGCTATCGAAAAAGTAAGGAATGACAGGGCTAAGAGAATAGAACAAAGGACAGAGAAGTCAAAAGAAATGCCGGCTAAGAAAAAGAAACCATCAGTAAGATGATGGTAAGAAGGATTCTGGGAAATACAGATTAACTTGGTTGACTGCTGTCGACCAAAGTAGTATATTGGTAAACAGCAGTAGACCATGCCGGAGGAAAGATTATTAATGCGTTTAACAGATTCAGAATGGAAGATAGTAAATTGTCTTTGGAAAAATAAGTCCATGACTTTAATGGAATTAACAAGAGCCCTGTATGCCAAGACCGGTTGGTCCAAGCAGACTATTATAACTTTGCTTAACCGTATGGTCGAAAAAGGTATAGTTGCTTTTGTACAGGAAGGCCGTACCAAGTGGTTCAGTGCTGCAATAGACAGGACGGAAGCTGAACTTGAAGAGACGACTTCCTTTTTGGATAAAGTATATGGCGGTAATGTCGGATTACTGATCTCAAATCTGAAGTGTTCAGATAAACTTACTAAAGAGCAGTTAGAGGAACTTCGCAGGATTATCGAAGAGGATTAACATGTTACGTTACATTATCGGCATTTCGATATTAACTATCGGCATAATAATCGTACGAGCTCTGTCGAACGGAAAAGTTCTCAGAAAGCATCAGTATGCGTTCTGGATTGTTATTCCGATCTATATGGTTTTAATACCTTTCATTAAGATCGATATCCCGGTGATAGAAACAATCGACAGGTTGTTTTCTTCAAGAACAGAAACAGCATCCAATATAGAAGAAAACGATATATCTCCTACTGTTTTTATTGAAGAAGAACATGTAAATCAAGCTGATAACGGAAATCAGGCTGTTGTTCACGAAGAGCATGATGATCCGGAAATCATATATGGATACAATCAGATTCCGGTTCAGAACACTGTGATATCTGATAACAAGCCAAAGAATAATATCAACATTGATTCTATTATGAAACAGGTCTCGTTTTCTGTTTCAGCCGCTCTTATAGTGTTTCTGATAACATACAACATTGTTTTCATATCATATTGCAGGCGAAATAGAAAATATATCGGAAGAGATCCTCAAAGCGGACTTAGAATATACAGTATCAGACATAAAGAAGCACCGTTTTTGTTGTTCAATAAGATTTATATTGATAACAATTCTGAAAAGATAAGCGAATTTACAATCTGCCATGAAGCATGCCATTTTAAGCATTGTGATTATTTATGGGTGCTTATCAGATATCTTATTCTCTTTATAAACTGGTATAACCCAATTATCTGGACTGCATTTTTCCTTTCAGGACGTGACTGCGAACTGGCATGTGATGAAGAAGTCATGAAAATACATGGTGCTGGTTCATCCAAAGATTATGCAAGAACATTGTTAGAATTACTTCAACAGCAATCTGATGTGGTATATGGTTTTTCAGTATCAACCGGAATGAGAAGCGGATATGAGATGATGAGAAAGCGAATAATTAGCATTAAGAAGCCTGCAAAAATGAGCCGCAAAGCACTTGGATTAAGCATGGCATCTATTTTGCTTTTTACGAGCTGCTCTTTTGTCAATACATCTAAAAATGTCAAAGAAGTCTCAGTTAGTGATCCGTGGTGGAATGATACAGAAATAGTCATCACTCCGGAAGACATTAAGCAGGAGCTAAATAAGGATTTGTATGATCTTTTTAGCAGAAGTTATGTGGCCGATGAGGATTCAGTTTTAGTAGTTTTTCAAGCTTATATAAAAAACTCCAATAATGACGTCATCATAAGGCGTTACTCTTATGAAGGGACAATGCTCGGACAGGTAAAATTGTCTGATTATTTTGGTGACGAAGAATTTTACGCACCTGAAACATTATATAAACTTAATGATAAGTATTATGCAGTTATTCAACACTATGATAAGCAGAAGGAATCACTTGTCAGTAAAGGATATGAAATAGATTTTGACGGTAGCACACTTAGGAATCCCTTTTCAATTGAACTCCCTGATGATGGACTTATGTTTTCTAGTGTTCTTGCAATGGTTGGCGTAGATGACAAAATTGTTTATCTTATGTCTGCAAGTGACTTTGATCAATCAAAATATAAAATCTGCATTAGTAACGGAAAGAATGTGGTGACATATACTCCTGATTTTGGAAACGATGCAAGTATTACGTATATTTCCAATCTTGTAAAATTCAAAAACGGTGTTTCTTTTACAGCCGATGTTGATAAGAATGGTGTTAGAAAAGTGTTGTATTGCACATTAGATATTGATTCACTTACGCTTCACTCTATTGAATTAGATAGTAGCGCAAGCTGGTCAACTTCTTTTATTCCTGATTGCGGTGTTTTTGAGTTCACGAGAAACTACAAATCCATTGAAAAAATAGATACCGAGACATGGGAAAGAAAGACGGTGTTATCTTTTAAAGATACATATATAAATGGTCAGACCGAGAATTTGGACCTTGTTTGGGTTACGGATGAAAGAGTTGTTCTTTTTGCTGAAGACCAGGGACCAACAGGAGGAATGTCAACAACACATCTAATAGTCTTAAACAAAGCGGATAAAAACCCCAACGCAGGAAAAAAGATACTCAAATTTGCATATATAAAGAGTCTGCTGCCTCATGAATTTGGTGCTGTTAATGCTTTTAATAAAAACTCAGATAAGTATTTTATCGAAACTGACAGTAAGTACTATGATGTTTCAAATGGCATTTTTTATGAAGAAGGGTGGGAATATGATCTTGCTAAGATAGTAGCTTCGGATACTAGTGCTATTGATCTTCTTAAGTCTGATATAAGAGCCGGTGAAGGTCCTGATATTGTGATGTATGGATCTGATTCGGCACAGTTGAATAATCCTGATTATCTTATTGATCTTACTAAGCGTATAAACTCTGAGAAAAGCTTAAATAACGGTGACTATATGGAGTTTGTAACAAAACCCAATGGGCGTGATGGAAAGCATTATCGACTGGATTATAACTTTTCAGCTGTTGCTCTTACAGTAAATAATTCTTATATTGAATCTGGATCATCAGGCATAACTTTTGATCAATACAACAACTTGATAAGCGAAAAAAATTCTGGAACCAGCATTCTCTATAAAAACAATCTGGCCTTAATGAAACTGCTTATGGAAAACTCCGATAGTCTTTCTTATGATACAGAAGGAAAAATCAAACTCGAAAATGCCAGTTTCAGAGCAACAAATGAGTTTATTGCTTCGATTCCAGATAACATGCCTAATGATGAAACATACTGGACGCCTAAGAAGAAAATTCAACTTGTAGATGGAATGAATTTTAGTGGTTTTGTTTACTTGTACGGTGATGTATATATGAATTACTCAATAATCGGTCTTCCTTCTTCGGATGGGCATGCTGAAGTAATTAAAGGCAGAGGTATTGGAATTACAACGTGCTGTCCTCTGCAAGATGGTGCATGGGAGTTTGCAATGATGTTTATGTCTCCTGATTTTCAAAACCAAGTGAACACCTATTATGATCCGGTTCTTAAAAGTGCTCAAAAGATTGCTTTTGAGAAGTATGTTGATATAAAGAATTCAAGACGGAATCCTTATGCTTCATCATATATTCCTCTACAAAGAGATATAGTTGATTACTATATTGATCAGATTTCCGATGCCGTTATAGTTCCTGATATGGATTCTGGAATAATAGTAATAATGAATGAGGAGATGCCAGCATATTATAGTGGACAAAAGTCTCTGGATGATGTCATTGAGATAATAGAGAAACGGGTAAATCTAATGCTTTCAGAACAAGATTGATCAGGTCGCAAACATGGGGATATATAATTCATAAAAATCGTTTAGTATAAAAGAGCATTTCAACAGTCCGATTACTATTTGGTATTATTTCATGTTATCAGATAATCTTTCCCTTGTTCTTTCCCTTATCAACATAGAGTAATCATATAAAACGACATAACACAAGGGAAAGCTTGAGGGAAACTTGACTAGTGTAAATCGAAGTGTTTTCAAGGGCTTGAAGGATTGTTAGCAACAAGTTATAGCATCTAATGCACGAATAAAAATAGTAATCAATTCAATTAAAATAAATCTGACAAAGCGAGCACTCTGTCAGATTCAATTATACACTATGCTTTGTTGGTAATTTTGCGAATTCTCTCATAATTCCACTTCACTGCCAAGACAATAATCGGCATAATCAATTATTACTCCACACTTATTGGCAACATAATAAAATGCCTCTTTTCTCGTGATCCTTTTTCCGTTCAGATAATATTCGTTGTCTGCAGCAGGACATGTGCAGCATACTATTCCGGCTCTTGCCCAAGCATCGTCTACATTTTTAGATTTCGATAACCAGCCCCAAAAAAGCCCATCGGGACTGTAAGTTTCGTCCATGAGACCGACATTAAAAAGAAATTTGCTGTCTCGACTTGTAGTGCCCATACAGCCTCCGGATACTGTCTCAAGATCTGTTAATTTCAATTCTTTTATGCTTTTCATCATTTTGTCCTCCTTGGTGGTACATCTGTGATGGCTCCATTATCACAGGCGAAAAGAACACGAACAATCAGTAATGTTGGTCTGATCTGTGGCTTAAGCAACACTTTGATATCAGGGTGTTGCTTATCATGAAAAAGGGCCTTGGGAATGCCTTCCCAAAGCCCGATTTTTTAGTTTTTCTTTGTCAATTATTTTGCGATTTATCATCACACAGAACTCATATAATAGTTCATATATTGTATTTTACAAATCCTTCATCGCTACCGGTTAGTTTGCAATAATCCGAATATCTGGTTCCGTGTCCTGGTTTCATCCGCCAGAAAGTTATATATATATCATAAGAATTCAGCACATGCTCCGGGTGTTC
>JAFYHN010000092.1 GCA_017539165.1 Eubacterium sp. | reverse complement strand
TATTTCTGTAGGACTATAGATTCTGTCACTGAATTCTTTTGTAGCAGGATTATATGATTTATAGAAGAGATACCTCAGGTTTGTCTTCATATTAGGGAAGGTTATAGTATTAATATTTTCGCCAATATTAATTCCCATTTCGTAAACAGTAGGATTTGTATCAGGAACTATATGACTTGTCCAAATAGTAAGGGATCTCTTTGGACGTGCATAAAGAACAATTGAAGAATGACCTTTTCCGTTTTCTGTGCTTCCTTTGTCTGAAGTTGTTGATGTAGTTGTAGAACTATAACCAGGGATAGAACTTGGATCAAAATCCCAGTCAAAATTTTCCTGCTGTGATCCAGTACCAATAAGCAACTTATATTTGAATTCAGAATCATAGTAATATTCAAAAGCTGAAGAAAATGGGTTTAAGTTCAGTTTTACTTCATCTGTATTCTCATAAAGGAATGTTGTTGCAGTTGGATCATAGTAGCGTACAGTAATTCTGTCTCGAGCGATTTCATACTGAGGTATTTCTACAGATGCAACATTAGGATATTCATCTGTTGTCTGTGTCATAGGGAAGATATGATAATCTGGATCTCCTAAATCACTCTTCTGATCTGAAGTACAAGGGAAGTAAATAGTACGCTTATTAAGCCAGGTATTAAGGAAGCCTACTGGAGCTGCAGCTTCAGAGAAAATAGGATTTTCATCTGTATCAAAAGTTACATCATTAGGGTTTTCTGTTCCATAAAGAAGTCTATAAATTGGGTTAAGACCTTCTTCATGAATACCTGTATTAACAATCAAATAAGGTTTATAGCCTGTAAGATCAAGCTTTGTAAGCTTTGAACCACCTTCGCAGATACCTGATTCACCATTAATTTGAACACCAACGTGAATTGAAAGATCCTTCTTTGTAATAGCGTATGCGTTTACATAGAGGTCTACAGACTCATTGCCTACATTTACAACAACAGCATCCTTACTGTAGTGCATGTATTCTGTAAGATATTGTTTTGTAATGTATCCGTGCCAAGAATCACCAAAAAAGGCTCCAGAATAGTCAAGATATGAATCGTTGCGACCATAGATAGGTTTAAGACCTGCTTGTTCAACTTCAAATACCTTGAAAGAACCCATTATAGCCATATCATACATTGGCTGTTCATAAGATGCAGACATCCAGGTCTCAAAAATATCCATAGTATAGTTTTGAATGGCTGCTTTATGTGTATCGTTCAGGAAAACAACTCCCAGATAACCATTCAAACGCTCAAACTCTGCACGTGTCATAGTAAACTTATAAATGCCAGAACCATTAGTAACATCGTAATCGGCAAGGGCAATGTCTTTTTCTTCTATGAAGTCTTCCTCCATAAATTCTTTGTCTTCAAACTGTTCAAACTCGGCATCGTACTTAAATCTCAGTTTATCTTCAGAAGTGAAATCGTCTGCAAAATCAACATCGCCAAAAGTACCGCCAATAAGATTAATTTCCTGATCTCCATGTTCTACTTCCGATTTTTCTATAAATAATTTTTCTACCGATGATTTATCTGCAGCTGCAACATCATCATCTTTTTCTATGAAAGTAAAGCTTTCTGCACCTTCCAGGATCTTTAATTCTTCTATAGAAGATTTTTCGTCTCCTGTTTCAAGATAAAGTGTAATTGGCTTTTCTGTTCTTAATTCATCAATTTCACAGCCTTCAAGCCTGAGAGGAAGAACACCGTCACCAAATTTTTCAATTTTCTGGATTTCGCCGGATTCATTTTCTGTCTCAATATCTGCAATGTTATAAGCTGATCTTGAGAATCTGTTAATGTAAGGATTCTGAACAGCTGGTGTTGGAGCTACAATTTCAATTTTAGCTTTCTTGAAGTTCTTTAATGTAACATCGCTGCTTACACTAGATTCAATTCGTACTATAAGACCTTCAATAGAACTTCCATTAACTGTAAGAGCTTTATTGATATAGATTAAGTTTCCTTCATTAGCGTTTGAAGGATTCAAAGTTACTGTTCTTCCTGCCTGAGTTGAATTAATAGCGCTCTGGAAT